>JBCLES010000023.1:0-41786 GCA_038913135.1 Anaerolineae bacterium | reverse complement strand
CCAGGTCGATGTAGGACTCACGCGGTAACCGGGGTCTCCGGCGCAACTGAACGGAAATATCCAGGGTCTGTTCGGTAACCGTACATGACACACGAGCCTCCTCTTGGGAGTATAGTCCCGGGTCGCCGGCCCCGGCACCGCCGTTCCTCCGCCATCGGGGCCAGCGGAGCGAGACATGGCCGCCTCTCAGGTACCACCGCAGTCAATGGCTGACTACGGCCGCTTTCCCGACGCACTCGAAGCGTCGCAGGTGGTCACCTTCTTCCACCTCGCGGAAGCTGACCTGGACTTGGTCAATCGCCAGCTGACGTCAGCCAACCGGTTTGTGCTCGCGCTGCAGCTGGGCAGTGCCCGCTGAATCGGCCGCTTCGTCACGGACCTTTCCAGCGTATCGGCGACTGCCCTGCGGTACGTGAGCGAACAGCTCGGTATCGCCGATCCGGCGATCATTGGCGGCTACGGTGGGGGCGCAAGGGCCTATCGCCACCGGGACTTGATTCGGCGGCACGACGGCTTCCACGAAACCGGGTCAACTCCACATAGCCTTGCGCTATTCCCGAGGAGCAGCGGGGCGCCGGGGCGGATGCATCGCCGGTCGAGCCTATGGGATTCATGGTGACGGTGTCCTAGCTAGTTGACTTCGCTCGGTGTCCGCCAATTCGGAGGCGAAGCAAGCGGTACGGGACACGAGTACTGGCTCAATCCCTGGTGCGGCGGACTTGCCTGTGATAGCGCGAACAGGTACGGTGCCCCTTTGTTGATGTAGTCCTTGAATTTGGAGTAGCCTTATTCGGCAATCTATCACCGTTTGCCGGCGGAGCTCCAGCCGGCGCCTTTGAGGTCTTTCCAAACGTCGCATTTCGCCAATCCCGACTCTAGTGACCCTCATCCGACATTTCGCTCTTAGTCACGAGGCCGCCAGCTTGCCCGCAGAATCCCTAGGTATTGATCCCAAGTTGGAAGGCCGACTCGACGGTCCCGACGATCCCGACGATCCCGACGACTCGGACGAGTGGGTCGAGCACGCGCCCGGGAAGCGCGAGCGTACGGCCTGGGTCGTCCAGCGCGCCGTGGACGGAGTGGTAGAGACCTGGCGCGCTCAACACGGCAAGGCGATCGCTGATCTGACGGTCGAAAGCCCGGCACGCGCCAAGGTTCGTATCTCCGGTCGCGTCCTCGTACCATCGCAGGCTGCGGCGCTCCAACGCGCGGTGCGCGCCTCTCTCGCGGCCGCTGGCCTTGAAGCGGAGCAAGTGTTGTTCGACGTCACGGTTCTAACGGAAGAAAGTGTGGCCTCGGCATGGCTTCGCCCGATCGAAAGTTGGCTCGACGTCTTGGCCTCGCCGAGTGACGGCGCGGCTTTGACAACGCAGTGGAACAGGACGGAACCGCCGATTCGCGCGCTCGAGGCCGTCGACGGTTGGCTCGCGATAGAGCTCGCCGATCGCACGGTCGGCTGGGTCACCGAAGGCTCCGTCGAACCAGCTCCCGATGCGCACCGACCACCATCAGTCGCGGACTGGCGATCCGGCTGGAGCGGCTGGGCGGACGAAGCGCCGGCTGCGGCGTGGGGCGCGGCGCTCGCTCCTTGGATCAACGCGCCGTATCGGCTCGGCGGCCGACGACAGAGCGGTGTCGATTGCTCCGCCCTAACGCAGCGAGTGTTCGCCGAAGTCCTCGGAATGGGCCTGCCGCGTCACTCCAAGGACCAAGTACGATTCGGCCGGCGTGTCGGCCGCTTCGAGCTCGTGCCCGGCGACTTGATCTACGCCACTCACGCGGAACGGGGCGTGTCGCACGTCGCTTTCGTCGTCACACGGAGCGCTGAGGGCGCCATCTCCGTCGGCCATGCTGGACTCGACCACGGACACGTGGTCGATGAGCCGCTTGTCGAATTCTTAGACCGCTACGTCTTCCGAGCGGCGCGACGCTTCCCACCCGGCTTCGAGCCCCCGACAGATGCCACAACGCCAAAGCCGGAATCGGCAAGGACCGATCGCTCTTGAGCCTACCGCTCGAAGAGGCGGCGGTCGACCGTCTCCGGGATGCGCAAGTACACGTCGTAGGTCTGGCCGGCACGGAAGGCGCTGCCATCGTGCGCTTTCTCGCGGCACGTGGTGTATCCGACCTTCATGCCCACGACATTCAAGCGGGTGTGGAGCTCAAGCGGAGCTTCATGCAGGTCCACGTTGGATTTCCTAAAGCGGACCGCGAGGCCGTCTGGCGCGAGATCGAAGGCCTGCCGATCGTGCTCCACACCGGCGCCGATTATCTGCATGGGATCGACGAGGCCGATGCAATCTTCGCGTCGCAGGGCTGGTATTTGTATCCGGCGAATCACCCTATGCTGGACCGGGCGCGCGAAAGCGGGACTCCGTTCTACGGCTTGATGCATCTGTACTTCGGCCTTGCTCGCGCTCGGACGCTCGCGGTGACCGGCAGCAACGGCAAGTCGACCACCAGCCGGCTCGCGGAGCACATCCTTCGCGAAGGTGGAAAGCGTGTTTGGTACGCGGGTAACGAGCGGCGGAGCGTCCAGGTTCTCGACCGCCTTGAAGAGATGCAGCCCGACGACTTCTTGGTCCTCGAAGTGAGCAATCGTCACCTTATCGACCTGAATCCGAAGCCGGACATTGCGGTGATTACGAACGTCCTGCCGAATCACCTGAGCGAACACGGCGGCTCCTTCGACCAGTATCTGGCTACGAAGCGGCGCCTGATTGAGCTTCAGAGTGCAGATCAAATCTGCATCTTGAACGCGGACGATCCGGCTTCTCAACGGCTCGCCAAAGGCGCCGGCGGGCGCGTGATGTGGTTCTCACGAACGCAAAGGCTGCAGGCGGGTGCTTGGGTCGAAGATGGACGGATTCGGCTGCGGCCGTCGCACGAAACTTCCAATTCCGATGCTCGCGTCAAGGCCCTCGACAGTGGTGAACTTGACGGCGAAGCGCCTTACGGCGCTGCGGTCGACAGCGGTGCGGTCGACAGCGGAATTCGCGACGGCGAGGCGCCTGACGGCGCTGCGCTCGACAGCGGTGCGGTCGACAGCGATGCTCTCGACGCCGGATCCGTCGACGCCATGCCCGTCCCCGGCGAACACAATATCGAAAACCTGCTCGCGGCTGCGCTCGCCGTCTGGGAGGCCGGCGTCGACCCGGCGGAAATCGAAAAAGCCGTGCCATCGTTCCGCGGACTTCGACATCGGACGCAATTGGTCTGGTCCATCGACGGCGTGGAATACTATGACGATCTCAATGCGACAAGCCCGCAGGCGACGATCTCCGCGCTGACGGCGCTCGCGCCGCGACCGAAAGAGGTTCACGATGGCGTTCCCAATGGGCGGATTGCAGGAAGTCGGTCCGAACTTCGATCCGAACACGGGCCAGAACTTGGGTCCGAAATCCAATCGGAACTCCGATCTGATCTCAGCTCTGATCTCCGCCCCGAACTCGGGTCCGAACTCCGATCCGATCGCCGTATCGTTCTCATCTGCGGCGGCGAAGAGAAAGGGCTTGACATGACTTCCCTTGGCGATGCGATTGCGCGCTATGTAAGATGGCTCATCCTCTTGCCCGGACCGGGTTCGGATGCGATCGAGCGCGCGGTTCATGCATCGGACAGGCGCGAAGAAGTGAGAATCGGTCGATTCGACGACTTCGCCGTCGCCGTGAAACGCGTCACACAAGGCGCCCTTCCCGGCGAGAGGGTCCTGCTCTCACCGGCATGTCCCGGATTTTTCAGCCTCAATTACGGAGCGGCAGGAAGTGAAGTCGGCTTCCGAGCGCTGCTACGGGAAATCAATCGCGAGCGGGTCAGCCCTGAGCTTCAAACTCCGAAGTCAGATCAAGCGATGAATGGAGACGGCAACGATGAAACTTCTGGGAATGGACCTCGAAACGGATAGTCCGAGCATAAGTTCAGCCGCCATCTGTCCCGCCTGCGGTAAGGACGTCGAGTTGGAGCAAGACATAGTGGTCGGTGAGATTCTCTACTGCGAGCATTGCGGTGTGGAACTCGAATTGACCGCGGTCGATCCACCGCGTCTCGAGGTTTTCGAGGAAGAAGAGAAGTAATGCCGTTGGCGTCCCGCGGCCCGATCGCGGGCGCCGAAGGAATCTGGCGCTTCGCGTCGCGCTTCGAAGTCGACGTGCCCACGTCCCATCGCATAACGCTCGGTGAGGGCGGTACGCCTTGCCAGGAGCATGTGGAGCTGGCCCGAACACTCGGACTCGAGCGCCTTTGGCTCAAGCGAGAGGATCTCAATCCGACGGGCTCGCACAAGGATCGCGGCGCGGCTTTCCAGATCTCGGCCTTGATGGCTGAGGCCAAAGCAGGTGATCGGACTCCCGGTTGGCTCACGATCTCATCGTCCGGCAACGCCGCGATCTCAGCGGCAACTTATGCCGCCGGCACGCCGCTCAACTTGGCCGTGTTCGTTGCGCCGGGCATGCCACCGGCGCGACTGCAAAAAATTCTCGAACAAGGCGCATATGTGATCGTTTCAGAACGAGCGATTTCGCTTTGCGCCGAGTTCGCCGGAGCCCACTCGCTCGCGAACCTCAGGCCATCGACCGATCCGCTCGCCGTTATCGGTTTCATGAGCCTTGGCTGGGAGCTTCGCGAACAGGCGAGTGAGGCTGACTCGGTCTTCACCTTTGCATCCAGCGGGACTTCGCTGGTCGCGATCGGTCGTGCCGTTGAGCAGGAGTCCGCCAATCACTGGCCGTTCAGCCTACATGTCGTGCAAGGCTCCAGCGCGCATCCCATCGCGGCGCATTTCGATCGACGCATGGTTGTCGACCAAAGCGGAGAGGTTGGCGCTCATGGGGCGCGAAAGACACGGCGTCTAGGAGAGGCGGTTCGCCTGATTTCGCGCAGCAGCGGATCCGGCTGGATCGTGACCGATTCCGAGGCCCACGCTGCGTCGCGCTTATTGGACTTGCAAGGAATCAACGTCGCTATCGAGAGTGCGGCTTCGCTCGCCGCCGCCCAACGCGCCGCCGAAGCCGGCAGAGTGCGGCGCGCGGTTGTCATTCTGACCGGTGCGCGGCGAACGACGACAGAAACGACGGATGCCCTGTCCCTTGACTTGGTCGACGCTTCCGACCGTCCGGCAGGCTTCGAATCCGGGCCTGGGCCGCCGCCCAGACTTTTCCATGCCGAATCCGTCGAGCAGGTGCAAGTCGCTCTGGGATGGCGTCCGTGACCACGTTCCACAACGTGGAGCAATCACTCGAATGGGCGGCGCGCCTACTCCGTGACCTAGCCTTCGTCGGACCGGACCCGAACTATGCGATCGGACTCGACGCCCTGGTACCCGGTCTGGTTGTCGCAGTCGCAGATGACTCGCCGGGGCTCGATGGGCTCCGGTCGAGCGGGGTTGAATGCCTAGCGGTCGACGGCCCGGCGATGGAGGGCCGTTCGGCGCTCACGGTGCTTCAGCATCCTCGGACGCTGGCCCTCTTCGAAAAACGATCGATCGGCAAGCTACTTGTTTTCAAGAGTTCGCACGCTCTCGAAACCGCGGCGGCGCACGCCGGTCTTGAATTAATCGCCGCATCTTCGGCCGTCGCGCGCCGTTGGGAGAACAAGGCGGCGTTTGTCGAGATCGGAAAGCGGCTGGGGCTCAACCTTCCACCAACGGCCAAGGTCGACCTAACGCAGGCTTCGTATCGATCACTTGTCGAGACACTCGGACCGTATCTCGTAATCCAAGCACCGCACGGCTATGCCGGCGCCCGAACGTTTCACGTCCACGACGAAGCAAGCTTCGGGCATGCTCGAGAAGAGATTCGATCGCCGATCGCCCGAGTCGCGGGGTATGTCGAAGGCAGACCGATGACGCTCAATGCATGTGTTACGGCCAAAGGCATTGCGATAGGCAGACCCTTTGAACAGCTCACCGGAATCGGAGCCTTCACTCCGTATCGGCTGGGTTCGTGTGGGCAGATCTGGTCGAAGACATACGCCGGTGACTCTGCTCGGGAAGAGATGATCGGCGCCGCGAGAACCATCGGCGAAGCGCTTGCATTGGATGGCTTCCGCGGCGTCTTTGGGGTCGATTTCGTCAAACCGAGCTCGGGCTTGCCGTACGTGATAGAAGTCAACGCCAGGCTGATCGCTTCTATCGCCGCCTTCACGCAGCTCGAGATCCTTGCCGGCCGCGTGCCGCTGCTGATGCGGCACATCGCGGCCTTCGTCGAGCCTGAGGCCGACCATGTTTCGCTGGACGAACACCTTGGCCCGCTCGATGGCGCGCAGGTCGTGATTCACAACGTCCGTGACGAGCAGTCGCCGATCCCAGGGGAAATGTCTGGGGTATGGCGGCAATCTGACGGCGCGTGGCGGCGCGTCCAGTCCGCGGCCGCAGCGATCCGAATCTCACGGCTGGGCCCGTCGGAAGCCATTGTGCTGTCGGGGCCTCCGGGCAGGCAGGTCGCGCCAGGCGCCGAGTGGGCGCGTGTGCAGCGCGGACCGCTGCTCGCGGCGGACTCAGACCCCAGTGCTTACGCGAGTCGCGATCCGGCGAACGACATTCGCGCCGTGGTCGCGCAACCGCTTCGAGGCCGAGACGATCGCGAAGACCAATCTCTGGGGCGGCGCGACGGCGATCCGTTGCACGATGAGCCGATCATCGCTCTTGCCGAATTGGTTGCGGCCCGTCTCGGGGGGACTAGCGCCTGATGCCCGCTCATTTGGACAGGCTCGAATCCTGCGCCAGGATTTCGCGATAAATCCAGTCCAGACGGGACGCCATGGCGCGAAAGCTCAGCGCGGCATCGAAGTAGGCACGAGCAGCGCTGCCTTCGATCCGACGCGCCTCCGGTCTCAAGTCAAGCACGTGCCGCGCTAACGCTGCCGCATCCCCGACCGGGAAAAGGCGACCGAAGTGCCCGTCCCCGGTCAGAGATCGGAACGCCGGAATGTCGCTGAGCACCGGCACTACGCCACAGGCCATGGCTTCCAGCACCGAAAGCCCGCTCCACTCGCGCCTACTCGATTGGATGAGCACGTCTGCGCTCGAGTAAATCGACGCCATTCTCTCAGGCTGCGCAGTGCCATGAAAGGCGACCCGTCCTTGGAGCGAAGGAGTTGCAGCGACTATCGCTTCGCATGCCGGGCGGAGCGTTTCGTCCGTGCTGAAGACGTGTAATCGCGCCAGCGGCCGGCTCTCCGCGACAATCGCGAATCCGGCAAGGCTGGTCAGAGGATCCTTGATCGCGGTCAGTCGGCCGATCATCAGGCACGCCGGTTGCCCATCGACGCCGCTCACGGCACGTGCTGCCGCGCGGGGGAGCGGGCGGATCGCCGTCGAAGTCTCGACCAACTCGACGACTCGATTCGGCTCGCGAATGAGTCCAGCCCGCAGCCACGGATCGGCCTGTGCGCGGTGAGTGAAGAACACGCGACGCGCGACATCTAGGTTGTGCCTTCGGAGAGCCCATGTCAGGGGGTCGAGGCCATCAGTCGGCTCGCCACCGTGGAAGTGCGCGACTAGCGGCGCGCCGCGGCGTCGGGCCAAGCGAGCGGACAAGCCCAGGTTCAAGTCGAGGGTGAGGCCGTGAACGTGCAGCACGTCGGGCTGCCATGCGTCGATTTCGCGCATCAAGCCTAGCGCGGGTTCGTAATATGGCGCCGCGTACCGGGGTGCGATGCGATGGCCCAAACGCGAGCCTAACCGTAGCACCGCGCTTGACGGGACGAACGTGTGACGGGTGCCTTGGTTTTCGAACTGCGCTGCGCGTGGGAAGAGCTGGAATGAGCCGGCTTCAATTCCTCGCTGGGTCAATGACTCGGCGATCGACGGCAATGTGTTGAATCGAATGAGCGACGCTTCGGCGTCGGACCCCGCGCTCGGATCGTAGTAAGGCGCCACAAGCGCGACGCGGATAGGGCGGCTCATCGCATGAACGAAGTGGAGCTTGACGGGCCGGTCGACGCGATCACAATCTCTTCGAGCGCACGAACGGCATCTGCCGGCCGTCCCGCTTGCAGCGCAAATGCTCCTTGGGAGATCAATAGACCGGCGACCGTACGATAGGCGTCGTGCGGCTGCGCATATTCGCCGACGATAGCGCCCGTCAGGAACCGTGATTCGGCCTCGGCCGGTTCGAGGCGTCGCCATGTGCTCGCTTCGGTACGGCCGGCCTTGCCTTGTGGCTCGAGAAAAACGATGGGTCCGAGCGGCGCGCGTTCGGCCGTTCGCCAATCTCCGAGTTCGTCGCCGAGATTTATTGTGAGCTTGAGCTTCGCCGACGCGGAGCGTGATGCCTGAGTCACGGTAAGTCCAGGAAAGAGATCATGGGCCGACTCTTCGAGGCTAATGCGCCAAGGGGCGCCGCGGAGCTGCGCCCGGCCAGCCTGATCGAAACAACTGGCGTCGCCAGACCGGCTCGATTGGTGTGATTCAAATTGCCCGGGGTCATACCAAGTTACCTCCTCGGCCACCAGAACGTGCCCAGCCCGAACCGCCGCATAGGCAAGCGTCGATTTACCCGCACCGCCCGGACCACGGAGGACCAGCGAGCGATTTCCGACGACTACCGTTGCCGCGTGAATCGCGATCATGCCCTGCCATGTCGCGAAGCGCCACACGATCGCCTCCAACAGGTCCCGCCGCACGATCTCCGGATCGCTGCACGAGTCGACGAAAAGCGCTGCCCGACCGTTCTGCAGATCGGCGGCCAGCATGCTGGCGCCGTCGGTCGCCGTGAAAAGGCCGGCTCGCTCTCGATGTCGGATCGAAGTCGTGCGCGGAGTCTCCAGAGTACGCGGTTCGTAAGCCATGACGACATCAATTGTCATTGAGGGGGCCGTTTCAAGAGCGGGTTCGAAGTAACCGAAACTACGGCGAGCGAGTTCGATCATCGAATTTTCGTTCGAGCCGACGAGCACCTCGAGCCCGAGCGCCGAGAATCGCTCCCGAAAGCTTGCACCTTCCGAAGACCAGAGCGGGTCAGGCCTTGCGGAATCACTCATTGCGCTGCGCTCGCTGGGATTCGTTTGTCCGTATTGAGGAACAGGTCGAACGAACCGCATTCTACGCGCCGTGCGATCTCGAGCGCTAGACTTTGACCGCTCGCCCTCGCTACCCATGCTTTTCATGGTGATGGTGTACTAGGGCAACGGCGGCGTCGAACCGACGACAGGCGCGAGCGCGACATCGCTACCAGGGTCGGCAGGCAGCCCGGGCGCCGGGTCCGGCGCTGGTCCGACCGCCGTCAGCGCACCGGTCGGGCGGTACACGCTGTAGAACGCTTCCTCGATCGGCTCATCGCCGATGTCTCCGCCGCTGATCAGACGCTTCACCATCACCGAAGCGCCGCTGCGGGAAAGCTCGATCGTGTTCGACGCGCCCGGCGGGAGGCTCGGATCGATTTCGACTCTTGCAGGCGGTGCCGCAGTCTCTGCGCTCACTATCGGGCCAACCAATTCGACGTTCCGGCCCGAATTCGTCCCGTAGAATCGGAAAGTCACGCTCATGTTCGGCTTGTCGGTCTCGGTCTCGACCAAGATCCATGCTAACGAGTCGTTCTTGATCTTCAAATCGAGCACCGGGCGATAGACAGTCGCGTCGAGGCCCATCGGTTGACCCTGTTCGTAGTAGCCGACCCGATAGCCATGGGCCGTCCGGCTCACGATCGGCAGACCGCTCCAGAATGCCGCTCGAAAAAGGGTTGTCGAGACCTGACACACGCCGCCGCCGACTCCGTCCGCGGTAGCGCCGTCGAGGATAATCAAAGTCTCCTTGTAGCCGGTCTCCACGGAGATATCACCGATCTGATCATTGAAGGAGAACACAGCGTCCGGAGGTATCAGAGCCCCGTCGAACTTCGAAGCCGCAAGCGCGACGTTATGGACCCGGTCAGGGGATGAGCCTCGAAAGAAGCTCACCTCTTCGTGCACTAGTTCTCGGATACCGAGAGTATCCGCCGTGACATCGTCCGGCATGCCAGGCGCGACAAAGTCGATAGCGATCTGTAGATTGCGCGGACCAGGTTCGGGGAGCTGGAGTAATCGCTCCGCCGTGCGCTCCACGTTCACCGCCCGCCCGGTCACTCCCGGTTCAACAACGGTCAAGGCTCCGGAAGCTTCGTCGAAGTTGAAACGAGCGTTGCTCGCCGTACGTGAAATGGATTCCGTCACAGGTTGAAGGAGCGCCGCCAGCCTTTCCGAGTCCACGGTGACGGCGATCCTCTGATCGATCACGGCGCTGCTCAGCAAAGGAGCGATCTGTTCGGGTGAAGTCGACCACTCTTGATTGAAGGCTTTCAGCACGATCGGACCTTCCAAGAGCCAACTCGCCTTCTCGAACGCGGCTTGCGCATCCGTGACAACAGGTTCTTGGGCGACGGCCGGAAGAGCGATGTCGCGTATCGGCCATCCAGCGGCATCCGCAGTGCCGATTAGTGCGCTTACCGCTGCTTCCTGGTCGAGCTTTCGTCCGACCTGCGGCTGCGTCAGATGAACCGTCGGCCCGTCGAAGGTGAGCAAAGCATCGCTGGCTGGACGGTCGAAGTCCGCCGCGACCAGCGCGACGGCCGATCGAATTGCCACTTCGTCGCGTACGATACGAGGTGCGACGGAGGGACGCGTAAAGCGTGCGGAGAGCATTTCACTTAGCCGGCGTATGCGATTGCCGGTACGGCCCACCGCACTCGCATCCGCGATGGTGCCTTCTGAGTCAAGCCATATCACACCTGGCGGCAGTACCGCGCGCTCGCCGGCGATGTCAACGGTCATGGGCGCCGCCGGATCAAGACCCCCGGCGGCGACGGCGGCAGCGGCTTCCGCCGGCGACATTCCCCCGATCGTAATTCCGGCGACGTGAACCCCTGGGAAGATGTGTCCGGCCCACCGATTACGGTAGATCGTCGGCAGCACGAGCGCGACCAGCAATGCCGCGAGCGCCATCACGACGATCATCGCGTTGGTGGATCGTCGATTAGCGCCGCCATGCGTACGCGTTCGGCTTGTGTTCATCATTGATCCACCTCAGCGAAACTCGGCCTCGATCAGTCTAGCGAGCCGAGAGCGGTCGGCCAAGCGCAATCCTTGGCGTCCGGCGCCGCTCTCAGATCGCGTGTCATCCATGCTCAGAGAGATTCAACAAACGACGGAGTTCCATAGCGACGTCGTCGATTGGGACAGCCGATTGGGTCGCCGCCTGCAAGTCGCGAACCGACACCGTGCCTGCGCGCAGCTCGTCGGGGCCGAGGATCAAAACCACACGCATTTGCCGTTTCAAGGCATAGCGGATCTGATCGCCAATGCCGTCGTCATCCAAGTAGAGCTCGACGGCCAATCCCTTGCGCCGCAGATCGGCCGCTAGAGCGAAACCTGCGTTCGCGGTTTCAGAAGCGAAGCGCGCGACCAACACCTCGACTGTTGGAGTATCGATTTCCGGTGGGAAGAGGTCTTGTGCCTCCATGGCATCGACAAGCCGGTCCACGCCTAGGCTGGTGCCGACGGCGGGCAAATCCCGGCCGAACATAGCTAAGAGTCGGTCGTAGCGGCCACCGCCCGTGATCGAACCAATCGGCGGATCCGTGACGACGGTCTCGAAGATTGTTCCGGTGTAATAATCGAGTCCCCTGACCAACGCGAGATCGACCACGTACCGGTCCGAAGAGAGCTCGCTCGCGGCGAGTGCATCGAGGACCGCGCGCAGCTCCGAGATCCCCTCGCGAGAGCTATCGTCCTCGAGGAAATTCTCAAGTCCGTCCAGAAGCTCGACGGAAGCCGCTCCGCCTCCGGCGGCCAATGAGTCCTCCACTTCGCCCGATGACGCGCCGGCGCCGGCACCGTCTCCCCGCCCAACGCCGATTACAGCAAGGATGCGATCGGTCACGTCGTCTGCGATCAGCGAGGTCTCCGGGACCTCACGCCTGAGCGCGTCGAGACTGACCTCCATCACCCGCCGACCAACTTCGGCGCTCAGCTTCAAATCCTGTTGCTCAGCACCTAGCGCTTCAAGGAACGCCGGAACAGCGCGCTCGAGGATTCCTGGAGGAGTCGAAGCGTCGAGTGCGCCTTCAAGATCGGCGCCGAGTCTCGCCAGATCAGCCTTCGATCCGAGCCAGCGATCGATCGCTTGGCGCTGACGATTCAGCAAGTCGCCGGGCAAACCGACACCGCGCAACTCCAGCCGCACACCTTCCGGACCGATCTTGTCGAGCTTATCGATGGCTCGAAATAGTCCGGGCAAGAGCGGATCGGCGACTCCGGCGTAGCGGCCGATCCCTGTGAGCACCTTTCGATTGTTGATCTTAGTGAGGTTGTCCTTGAACCCTAGCTGACCCAGAACGTCGACGATCAGGAGGATGATCTCGGCGTCGGCCTGCAGGCTCGAAGTGCCGACGATATCGATGTCCGCCTGCATGAACTCGCGATAGCGCCCCCGCTGTGGCCGCTCTCCGCGCCACAGCGGCGCGATTTGATATCGACGAAACGGGAGTGGGAGATCCGAGTGCATGGCGCAAGCGCGGGCGAGCGGTACGGTGAGGTCGTAGCGCAGACCAAGATCAGCCTCGGCTCCCAGACCGGCGCGAAAGATCAAGCGATCGGCTTCAGGACCGTACTTGTCGGTCAACGTCTCCAAGAGTTCGAGCGCAGGCGTTTCGATCGGCTCGAAGCCGAAGCGTTCGAAAGTCGTTTTCAAAATGTCGATCACATAGGCCCGACGCCGAGCGCCGTCGGGCAGGATGTCGCGCATTCCGCGCGGCAAGCGCGGGGTGGTTACGGTAGTCATGCCGCTCTCCATCGGTGGATGCGCGGCGAGCGAAGTTCGCGGCTCGCCTCGAAGTCCAGTTCGTTCAGTTCAGCAGCTGCGTCGGACCCGATTGTACCTTCTATTGGACTCGCGGTTCGACGCCTACAGCCGCGCCGACCGCACTCAGGATCTCGCCCGAGCGCAGAAGCTTGTGAATGGCCACGAGATCCAAGTGAAGTGCTCGATCGAAGTCGAGCGGTTGGACCGATTGCCTTATCCGATGGAACGCTGCCCGCGTGCCGATCCCTGGCCTGCCCTCGCCTTCACGCAGCGAGATGGCTTGGGCAGCGGTCAGCAGCTCGATGGCGACCACCCACTCCGCGTGCTCCACGATCCGCCTGGCTCGGAGCGCTGCGTTCATGCTCATGCTCACGTGGTCTTCGAGATTGGCCGAGGACGGAATCGAATCAACGCTGTCGGGATGTGCGCTGCCTTTCGCATCGGACGTCAAGGCCGCCGCGGTGTACTGCGGGATCATGAGGCCGCTGTTCAAACCTTCGGTCTCCGCGTCGTGCCTTACGAGGAAACGCGGCAGCGAAACATCCCTGCGCATCGGGTCGTCGAAGCGGTAGTTAGTGAGAAGAAACACGCGCCGTTCGCACATGCTCGCACAATCGGCCATCACTATTTTGAGCAGATCCATACCGTAACCGATCGGAGCGCCGTGAAAGTTGCCGCCGCTGACAAGCTTGATTTCTCGGGGCAGATCGAGGAAGACGAGCGGATTGTCCACAGCGGCGTTGATCTCGGTCTCGATGATTCCCGTGATCCATTCGAGCGCATCGCGCGCTGCGCCCAGCACTTGGGGAGCACAGCGGAGGGAATAGGGGTCCTGTGGAGGAGTGCGATCGGGATCGACGTCTCGATCGGCCGGGTCGAGGAGAGTCGAGTCGTGGACATAGGCCAGCATGCGCCGGGCAGCTTCCATCTGGCCTTGCATGCCGCGTGCGGCCTGTACCTCGGGCAGCAGCGGATCCCGGAAGCCTCGCGCTCCTTCCAAGCTCATCGCGGCGGCGACCTCGGCGTGCGCCAGAACGTTCATGGAATCACAGACCGCCAGCGCGCCAATGGCCGCGGATACCGTGGCACCGTTAGTGAGGGCGAGCCCTTCTTTGGCTTCGAGGACGATCCGCCCGCCTTTGTCCTCCATCGCCCGTCTTCCATCCACTGCGAGCCAGTGCTGCAATGCGCCGTCGCGCCCGCGGGATTGGCGAAGGTCTTCGGGAGGAGCGGTGGCGACCGATTCAGGGGAAATGGGCAGCCACGCTTCACCGGGCCATGGATCAACGGGCAGAGGTTCGTCGTCGGGACCGGCTTCGGGCGGTTCGCTAATCGCGAGGGCGAGATAGGCTAGCGGCGCAAGATCGCCGCTCGCTCCGAGCGATCCGATCGAGGGAATTTGCGGATAGACCCGGCCGTTCAACAAGGCGACGAGACGATTGAGAACGGTCGCACGAATCCCGGAAGCCCCTTGACATAACTGAACGATACGAACGAGGGCGGCGGTACGGACGATCTCTTCGTCGAGCGGCTGCCCTGCTCCGGCGCTGTGGCTGACCAGGAGGTTGCGCTGCAGGACGCGAGTCTGATAGACGGAACGGAGAGTAGAGCGTCCAGCCAGGCTTCCGAAACCGGTGTTGATGCCATAGAGCGGACGGGAATCGGGACTCCCTAGGCCGGCGACACGCTCTGCAATCCATGCCGCCGACGCCGCGATATCACGGTCCATCGCGCTCGATCCACCGATGTCGAGCGGTTTGACAGTTCTTAGTCCGCGCGCAACTTCGACGACGTTCTCAAGGCTAAGCCGGTGCGGACGACCGTCCTGCCCGGCAAGGTCTAGCGGGAGTTCATGCCGGGGTGTCTGCATCTAAGTGCTGGCTCTCCCTGTCGTCGGCGAGTGCCGTTCATCGGATCATGCGCGCGAAAGGACAGCTTGGCCGATCGAACGGTGTGCCCCCACGGGGATTCGAACCCCGGTTTCCACCTTGAAAGGGTGGCGTCCTAGTCCCCTAGACGATGGGGGCGTAACAGGCCGATTCTAAGTGCTGCGCGCGGCGCGGTCAACGAAAGGGCAGAGCCATCGTCGGATCGTATGGCACTTTGATAAAATCGCCGTCTTCGTCTTCGGACAACGTATAGATCTTGTCGAAGCCGGTTACACGATCGATGAACAGGACTCCATCTAAGTGGTCGATCTCGTGCTGGAAAACCCTCGCCTCGTAGCCAAAGCACTCAATCTCGACGGTCAGTCCATCACGATCGAGCGCATGGACGGTGAGGGCTTCATGCCGTGGGACATCGCCGTAGAGACCCGGGATGGAGAGGCATGCCTCCTGGCCCTCGATTTCCCTTTGCGAACGCAGAACGACTCGTGGATTGAGCAAGGCATGAACGCGCGTCCCGGCATCCGGATCGTCGTCGTCGATAGGGACTTCGACGACGATCGCGCGAAGATCCACTCCAACCTGCGGCGCGGCGAGACCCACACCGGGCGCGTCGCGCATCGTGTCGATCATGTCTTCGAGAAGCCTCCGCGCCTTGCCATCAGCGCGGGCGGCTTCCGCGGCTGGGCTGCGCAAGATATGGCCTTCTTGTTGAACCGTCACGATCCTGAGGATCGCCATGGTAGCCCCTGTAACTCGGTAGTGGTTTGGCCCCGAAAATGATAGGTGAGGCCGTCCGGCCGCACCAACGCTTGCTTATCCCAAGCTCAGTGAAGGCACCGGTAGCCCTTCGGCTATCATTTTCGGTTGTTCGCCGCCGACAACCTATCTCCACACCCCGACCCGGAGCTGACGTGTTGAACACTACCCTCATCGAAGCTCCTCCCTTGAGCGATTGGGCTGAGAATCACCGGTGCGAAGAGTTCCTGTCACGAGCCCGGCGCATCTGTCTCCTGTCGTATCACACGTGCCCGCTAGCGGCCCCAGGCGGCAAGCAAACCGGCGGCATGAACGTATACGTCCGCGAGCTCGCGCGGCAACTCGGTCGACGCGGCTACCTCGTCGACGCTTATACGCGATCTGAGAGTTCGTCGATACCCCACATTCCTGACACCGATCTCGGGCCTAACGTCCGCGTCATTCATGTCGTCGCAGGACCTGAAGAGCCC
The DNA here is from genome assembly GCA_038913135.1 of Anaerolineae bacterium. Lineage (GTDB taxonomy): Bacteria > Chloroflexota > Anaerolineae > Epilineales > Epilineaceae > JBCLES01. The sequence goes on along the minus strand of JBCLES010000023.1, from coordinate 25,899 downwards.
GTTAGACGCGGTGACATCTGGGCGTCCGCGCCGCTTTTCGTCGAAGGCGTGCTGGAACGCATTGCAGCCGAGGGCCTGGAGTACGATCTCTATCACAGCCACTATTGGATGAGTGGCTGGGCGGCGCTGGAGATCGCGCGGCGCCATCCTGCGCCGATCATTCATATGTTTCATACGCTAGGCGTGATGAAGGATCTAGCGCGCGGTGAGGGCGCGAACTTTGAGATCGCGTCGCGGCGCGAAGTCGAGACGCTGCTCATGCATTCCGTCGATCGCGTTGTGGCCGCTACCGAAATCGATGCCGGCCATATGATCGAACATTACGGCGCCGACCTGGAACGGATAACCATTATACCGCCCGGTGTCGACCTCGATCGCTTTCACCCGATGGACAGGGCCGAGGCGCTCGCGCTAACTGGATATGATCCGTGCGATCGACTTCTGCTCTTTGTCGGAAGAATGGATCCAGTCAAGGGGCTCGACACGTTGATCCGTGCGATGCGCGAGGTCGTAAAGCGCGAGCCATCGCTACTCGATCATGCTTGCCTCTGCATCGTTGGCGGTGAAAAAGTCGAAGACGAGATTGCGTCCGACGAAGAAATGGAAAGGATCGATGCCCTCAGGCGCGGACTTGGCTTAGGCGACTTCGTACGTTTCGTCGGTATGCTTTCTCAGGCCGAGCTGCCCTTTTGGTACAACGCCGCAGAAGTGGTCATCGTCCCGTCGCGCTATGAGAGCTTCGGCATGGTCGCGCTCGAGGCAATGGCCTGCGGCACGCCCGTGATCGCGTCGGACGTTGGAGGGCTCGCCACCCTTGTACGAGATGGGCGGACCGGCTTTCTTGTGCCTGACGGAGATCCTGTTGCTCTAGCTAACAAGCTCGTGCCGCTGCTGGCTTTGCCAGAGATTCACGACACCCTGGGCGAGCATGGCGTCGCGACGGCCGAAGCATATGGTTGGCCGACCATCACCGAGCGGGTCGAGGCGCTGTATGAGTCGGTGATGGAGAAAACGAGGTGGAAGACCTGCTGATCGCATGAGGACGCGACGTCGCTATCACGCTCCGCGCCCGAGCTAGGGCTCGACCGAGACGGAATACCGTCCACGGTGCTGCCGTGACTTTCGGAGTAGAGGCGGAGGAGGAGGGATTCGAACCCCCGTGCCCTTGCGGGCCATCCGCTTTCAAGGCGGCGCCGTTTGACCACTCCGGCACTCCTCCAATCGCTCCGCCCACGCTACAGATCGGCGCACTGAAAGATTTGTGCGCATCGTGCCGAGAACGCTCGAATGGTACCACAGGCGCGAGACGGGATCCGTCCGCGCGCATGTACTCCGCCACGCTGAATCTGTCGGGTTCGGCCGCCGATGCGAGATCCACAGGCCCGAGACTTCGCACTTCAAGACTCGCGAATCGACCTGAACCCTACCCGCTTCCGTCTCAACCCGCCTTTATAACGTCGGCTCCAAAGCGGCCGCGCAAGGCCTCAGGGACGATGATGCTCCCATCCGGCTGCTGGTAGTTCTCCATGACCGCGATCAGCGTCCGCGGTAGGCCCAAGCCTGAGCCGTTCAGAGTATGTACGTGCTCGGTCGGAGCGCCGGGTTCGGGCCGGAAACGAACTCCCGCTCGCCGCGCTTGGAAGCTGCCGAAGTCGCTGATCGAGCTGACCTCGAGCCACTCGCCGCAGCCCGGCGCCCACGCTTCGAGGTCGTAGGTGATAGTCGAACCGAAGCCGAGATCGCCTGAACAGAGTTGGAGAACGCGATATGGGATGCCGAGCGCCTGCAGGACCGCTTCGCCGTCCGCTAGCATACTTTCTAGCGCCGCCGGGGAATCCTCGGGGCGCGTGAACTTGTACATCTCAACTTTGTCGAATTGATGGCCGCGCTTGATGCCTCTGACGTCACGGCCTGCGCTCATCTTCTCGCGTCGGAAGCACGGGGTGTAAGCAACATATTGGCGGGGGAGATCCTCAGCGGCCAAGATCTCGCCGGCGTGCATCGCCGTCAGGGGTACTTCGGCCGTCGGGACAAGCCAGAAGTCCTCTTCCACGTCTCGATAGAGATTGTCCTTGAACTTCGGAAGCTGGCCGGCGTCCCAAAGGCACTTTTCGGCGACTATGAACGGCGGATAGACCTCCGTGTATCCGCGCGAAGTGTGGAAGTCGAGCATGAATTGGATCAGCGCCCGCTGCAAACGTGAGCCCGCTCCGGTAAGGACATAGAACCGACTACCGCTCATGCGGACGCCGCGTTCGAAGTCTATCATCCCTAGCGCTGTGCCGAGCTCCCAATGCGGCAGCGGCTCATCGAAATCGGACTCGCGACTGCCGACCTCGCGGATCACAACGTTCTCACGCTCGTCGGCGCCGTCCGGTACGAGGTCGCTCGGGATGTTCGGAACTAGGTTGAGGGCCTCGTCCAGAGCGGCCTCGGTTTGCGACAATGTTGCTTCGAGCACTGCGATCCGCTCGTTCACGACCCTCATCGCATCGATCTTGGCTTGGCGTTCGGCCGAATCCGACGCTCGACCGATCGCTTTCGACTCGGTGTTACGGGTGGCGCGCAGCGCCTCGAGCTCCGTCAGGGTCTCCCGTCGGGTGACGTCGAGCAGGCGAATGGTGTCGACGATCGACGCATCTTCACCGCGGCGCTCCAGCCCACGGCGGATGACTTCTGCATCGTCTCGGAACAAGGCGATGTCGAGCATTCTTATCTCCTCATGGCGTGCCCATCATTCTGCCCACAAACCAACCTTCGTCCAGACAGAACGTGAATCTACGGGCCATCGACCGATGGCCCCGCTGCCCAGTGCTTGTCGCGCTCGATTCGACGATGTTGAAGTCCGACCCCTTCTCACTCCGACCCCGTTTCATTTAGACTCCGAATCAGCCCGAACCACGCCGTGGCGCCGGCGAACCCCCGAGCACCGCGTCCAGCGCCGAGCCGAGTGTCCGAGCACCAACCGGCTCGAGTGCGCCGAAGGACATCCCGCCGGTACTCGTCGTCGCCGGCACAATGGCGCGACGATAGCCAAGCTTCGCCGCTTCGACGAGCCGCCGCTCGAGGTGTCCAACGCTCCGCAATTCGCCCGAAAGACCGATCTCGCCCAGGATGACGACATCGTCGTCGATCGGGATTCCGCGCGCGCTTGAGACCATGGCCAACGCGACCGCCAGATCGACAGCCGGCTCACCGATGCGCAATCCTCCGACGACGTTCACGAAAACGTCGTGGTTGCCGAGCGGGAGGCCCAGCCGTTTCGATAGCACGGCGGTCAGCAGCAAGAGCCGATTGACGTCCAAGCCGTTCGCCGTCCTTCGGGGCGGGGTCTGCCCGCTGGTTTGGCTTACAAGCGCCTGAATCTCGATCAAGAGCGGCCGAGAGCCTTCCATCGTGACCGAAACGGCTGATCCGGGGGCCCCTGGCAGGCGCTCTGCCAGGAAGGCCTCCGACGGATTTTCGATCTCGACCATGCCCTCGGTCCGCAGCTCGAAAACTCCGACCTCGTTTGTTGATCCGAAGCGATTTTTCACCGCCCTCAACAGGCGATGGCTGTGAAAGCGATCGCCTTCCAGCTGGAGAACGCAATCGACCATGTGTTCCAAGACGCGCGGACCCGCGATGTCGCCGGATTTAGTGACATGTCCCACAAGCAGCACCGGAACGTGTCTTGCCTTCGCGACTCGCATCAAACTGGCTGTGCATTCGCGGACCTGCGTGACCGTACCCGCGGCGTTGTCAACGCCCTCGATATGCACCGTCTGGATAGAGTCGATGATGATTGCGCGGGCGCCGATCTCAACCGCGGAATCGATGATCCGGTCCAAGCTAGTCTCCGCCAGAACGTGCAGGCCCTTGCCTTCGATGCCAAGACGGAGTGCCCGCAGCCGAATCTGAGCAGCCGACTCCTCGCCCGAGGCGTAAAGCACGGGCGCCACCCGCTCGGCCAGCTTCTCGGCAGCTTGAAGCACCAATGTGCTCTTGCCGATCCCCGGCTCCCCCGCCAGGAGCACCACGCCGCCGGGTACCGCCCCGCCGCCGAGCACACGATCGAACTCGCCGATCCCGAGCGAAATCCTCGTGACCGCATCGATATCGACCTCGGAAAGCAGCATTGCCCTCGGCGCGCCTTCCGGACCGTCGGAGTGCCGGCGCAACCCATTTGATCTTTCAGAGGTTGGCGCCGCGACATGCATTTCTTTGAGTGCGTTCCACGCACCGCAGCTCGGGCACCGGCCGGACCATCTCGGTTGGCTTTCGCCGCAGTCCGAGCAGACGAATGCGGTACGTGCCTTGGACATGCTGATTCTCCGTGCGTTCCGGCGCAATCCACCTCCGACAAATGGGGCGTTTCGGCCGAACGCGTGATCGACGCACTTGGCGGAACGGATGTTCTTGAAAATCGATCATAGCGCGCCTACGTCAGGCTGGCAATGCGCTCGACTGAACGCGATCACGACGCTGCACGATTCGCACAGCCTTGATCGCTCCAGTGCGCTTCGCGGCATTTACGACAGTGCGTTGTCGTTACCACGCGGCCGGAGTTGCGTGGTCCTTATCGCATTCGGCCGGCGTTCCCGAACGGCCAATATCGAGCCCACGCACGCCCTACGATCCGATCCTCACTCAAGGTCCCGAACAGGCGCGAATCGCTGGAATTGTTACGATTGTCTCCGAGCACGAAGTACTCTCCGCCCGCCACGACTAGCGGATCGACTTCGCCGACAGTCGGCTGATCCGAGTGCTTCTCGTCGAGTGTGCGTCCGTTCACGATCACGCGCCCGTCTCGGACTTCGATCACGTCGCCAGGGATGGCGATCACTCGCTTTATGAAGTCCTCGGCGTCCGCCATCTCGGAGTCGAATGGATCCATGCGCCTCGGCCAAGCTCTGAACACCACGACATCGCCGCGGCGAGGTTCGCGCGATCCGATGTACGCGACTCGATCGACAAGCACGCGCTCGCCGTCGCGGAGCGTCGGCTCCATGCTCGATCCCTCGACGACACGGCTCTGGACAGCGGTTTGGGCGGCAAGCGCGAGCAACATGGTGACAATGCCGACCTCGACGAGCGGACGCCAAGAACGCACGCGGCTGCTGGAGCTGCTCGGCATCAAGACTGTTCTGTCCGGGGCGACGTCTTCGAGGAACGAAGCCCGCACATCCGCAAGCGCCTCCAATTCGCGATTTCTCACGCGGTTAGGTTTACATTAAGCGGTCCGGAAGTCAAGACCGCGAGTGCCGCGTCCACCATCGATGCTTGCAGTTGGGTCGTCATACGATGAACAGTGCGCGAAGGTAGGCATGTTCACGCGCACTAAAGTTCGAAATCAAGGAGTTTCTGCGAAGGAGCCTCTGCCGTCGGGTACGATCATCACCTGATCGGGGGGCCAGTAGGTGAACCACGCTTTACCGATAAGACTATCGCCCGGCAGCACGCCGTGATTACGGGAATCGCTCGAATTGCCGCGGTTGTCGCCGAGAGCATAGTACTCGTCGTCCCCGAGCGTGATCGGTCCGTAGGTGCCGCTAGTCATAGCGGGCTCGAGATAGGGCTCGTCGAGGACATCACCGCTTACGATCACCGAGCCATCCCGGATCTCGACCACGTCGCCTGGAACGCCGATGATCCGCTTGATGAAGTCCTTGTCGCCCGCCCGGTCCCACGCGTTGAAGACTACTATGTCACCGCGTTGAGGCTTTCCGAACCCTCGATAGGAGAGCTTGTTGACGAGCACGTACTGCTCCGAATGAAGCGTTGGTTCCATGCTCTGGCCCTCGATCCGGAAGTTCTGAACCACAGTACGAATTCCGAAGAAGATCACCACGATGAGCACAAGTGTCTCGACGAACTCGCGCGCCAGCGTCCCGCGCTGTTTGTCAGTCGCCGGGTACGCCCTCTCCGCTGCAGGGAAGCCTGGCGCGCCAAGGAGCAACGGTTCGGTGCCGATTGCAATGTCCGGCCGCCAATGAGTCGGTTCGAGTTCGAAGGCGGCCGGGGGCCAAGCCATCGCCTCGCGTTCGAGCCCTGAGATCCTAGAGCGCTCCGATTCGTATCCCATCATCGTATCCCTGGTTCCTCGAGCGGTTTCCAGTGCGATCGATCGGGGCGATGATCGGCGGGTGAATTTCGAAGGATGCCCAGAGGTGCATCTGGTCTGAACGGAGTGTACATAGCGGCAAATTGTAGCATGTGCACTACGTGGTCATCCTAACGTCAAGAGCCCCGCTTTTGGGGCCGGACCGTTCGCCGAACCACCCTGTGAAACGCTACACCCATAGTTTCAGCCTTCTTCGGAAGTCTCGATGAGTTCGGACGCCAAACGGAGCGCAGCGTCACGATCCGCTATCTCGCCGTCGAACCAAGCTACTCGAACGCACGAAAGGATACGTCCCAGCTCAGGCCCCTCAGCCACCCCAAGCCGTCTGATATCGGCGCCGTCAATGGGTACGGCTTCGCGCCTCGAAAGAGCGGCGAATCTGAGAACGGCGCTGAACACTTCCGGGCTCGGAGCTACGATCGAGGCGATGAGCCTTGACTCGGCGGATACTCCTTCGAGAGCACCGTGAAGCTCACTCGGCAGTACCCCCTCGTGAAGGCGATCAACCGCGATCAACTTCTCGACTTCGCGCAGCCTATCGAGTGTCCGGCGCGGCAGGTCAAGGCGATTCGCGGTTGGCAACGCCGCTTTGCCCAGAGTCGCGAGCCAGAGCGAGAGAAGGTCGTCCGCGCTTGGCTGCGGATCGATCCCGAATCCACTTGCGAGTGCGGCGAATGCCCAGAATGCTGGTGCGGCCCTCAAAGTGCGGCTCACGTTGGGCCCATGCTGAATCCGAGGTGCTATTCGGTCCAGTACTCCGAGTTCGGAAAGCCTTTCGAGCGCGTAATCGGATCTCGGCTCATCGAACAGCTTCTTCAGCTCTGCGGTGATCCTGGCTCCGGAGATTTGATCTAGGCGAGGGGCTGCGGCGCGTGCCGCCCGCTCCGTATCGGCCGACATGCGCAACCCGAGCCTGCCCTCGAACCGGACCGCGCGCAGGATCCGAGTCGCATCCTCGACGAAGCTGAGTGAGTGGAGCATTCGGACGGTCCCGGTCCGGACGTCGTCGAGGCCGCCGAAGCGATCGATTATGAGCCCGAAGTCCTTGCCTTCGAGGGCAACAGCGAGCGCATTGATTGTGAAATCACGCCGTCTGAGGTCGCTGGTCAGACTTCCCGGTTGAACGATCGGCAGCGCTCCGGGATCCCGATAGTACTCCGCCCTTGCCGTGACAAGGTCAATCTGAATCTCACCCTTACTCCACTTGGCCGTCCCGAAACGCGAGTGTACCGTCAACTCGCCGCCCAACGCTTTCACTACCTGGTGGCCCAGGGCCGGCGCATCGCCGTCGACGACCAGATCGATATCCGAGCCGATAGGACGTTCGAGCACCAAGTCGCGCGGTATACCGCCGACCAGGTAAACCCGCCGGCCGTTAGCGTGCGCCACCTCCGCCACAGATCGGAGGGCCTCCGAAGTAACTGCATCGAATGCGGCGGCAAGCGAAACGCTTGGACTGGGTGCTGAATTCTCCGTGAGTTGCCGTGAAAGCGCGTGGATCAGATCAGTGCGCGTTACGATGCCGACGAGCACATTGCCCTCGAGCACCGGAACGTGCGCAACGCCGCGCCCCCGCATCAAAGCGATGAGATCGCTGGCCGGCATCGTCGGATCGGCGACAACCCTTGCTCGGGCGATAAGGCTACGAAGCGGTAGACCGAGCATCCCGTGGTGGGCTGCAAGATCAAGGTCCTTTCGGTCGACCATGGATTCCAGGTCGCCGTGGTCGATCACCGGATATCCTTCGTGGCCGTGGCGACGCGCAACTTCGAGCGCTGCCCCGATTGTGAGATCCGCCGACAGCGTGACGACTTCTCCCCAAGTCATAATCTCTTGGACGAGGAGAACTTGGCCGTCGGCGGAGCCGTCGTCCAGCCTGGCGATCACGGCTGCGCGCGTGTCATCAAGCGTGTGTCGCGCCGTCTCAAGTGCCGCTGCCGCAGCGCGGCGATGCCCGCCGCCGCCCAACGTCTTTGCAAGCGCTCCGACATCGATCGCATCCGAAGCACTTCGCGCGGAAAGTTGGATGATCGACCCCAGGCCAACCAGTGCGCATGCGGCTTCGCAGCCCTGAGTTTCGAGCAAACGCTGAGCCAGCGGGGCCACCTCGCCCGAGAAGCCCGGAGCGCTCGCCGCGGCGACCGCCACCAAGTGCCCGTGCCGCTCAACTAGGACCACATCTTCGATGAGGCGCGACAAAATCGAGCGTGAATCCATGTCGAGAGGCTTTTCGAGATAACGTTCAAGTTGGTCAAGATCCGCCCCAACTTCGATCAGCCACCCTGCTGCCTCAGCGTCACGTCGCGTTGTGGCACCGTGGCGCAAGGAGCCGGTGTCTTCGTGAATTCCGAGCAGCATCAACGTCGAAACGACGACGTTCGGCAAGACGCCGGCGGCGATCATCCGCTCGACGACCAACGTCGAACATGCTCCGACGGGTTCAACGCTAAACCCCTGCCAGCGAGCCGCGTCTGAGCCGCTCGGTGCGACGCCGTGATGGTCTAGCAGGCTGCGCGGAGTACTCGGGCGCATGCCCGGCAGATCGGATGCGCGGTCGGTGTCGACGTACCACGCGTGTTCGATCGTAGCGCCTGCCAAGGAATCACGAGGTCGCAACGGGATCGACGCATTGTGATCGGCGATGTAGCGTTCGACGTTGGCGTTGATTGAAAGCGGACGAATCGCGAAGGCGTCCGGATGTAAGAGGAGAAGGCCGATCTGAGACGCGATCGCATCGAAGTCGCTCCGATCGTGCGTTAGGATGACCCGCACTAGCCCGCCGCTTCGCGCGCGAGCGCGGCCATGCTTCGAGCTCTGTCGGGTGCATCGCCGACATGCGAAGTCGGCCGGCTGACCAGATCGAGGATGCGCTCGGGCGGGATAAGCGCCGCCAGAACCTCGTCGGCGGCGAGCGCTTTGGCCAGAGGATTATCTTCGCCCCTTTCGACGGCACTCCAGGCGTCGATGCTATGCCGACGTATCCGCTCGTGTATGGACTGTCGGTCACCGCCGGCGGCCGATGCCATCAGAAGTACAAGCTCGGTCGCGGCGAACGGTCCGAAGCGTTCGAGTGTGGCCCGGACTGCGGCAGGCTCGACCGTCAGTCGGCGGCATAAGCGAAGAGTCCGACGAAGTATTTCGTCGACCAAGAGGAATGCTTCGGGGAGTATGATCCTGCGGTTCGCGGAGTCGTCGAGCGTCCGTTCGAGCAACGAAAGCGCTTCGTTCTGCCATGCGACGGCCGGCAGCGCTGCCACAAGCCTTGCCAGCGAGTTGACGTTCTCGGCGTCGATCGGATTCCGCTTCCACGGCATCGCGGACGATCCGATCTGCTCAGGATCGAAGCCCTCGGACCATTCGCCGAACGGCGGGCTCTGCAGGAGGCGGATGTTGAAGGCGAAGCGCGAGGCGCTCGCGGCAATGCCGGCAAGAGCGTTCAGGACAAGCCACTCTTGTTTGCGCGGCGCGACCTGGGTGGTTATGAGAGCGGCACGGACGCCAAGTCGCTGCATCGCCGAGGCTTCCAGCTCGCTTGGGCTGACGCCACGGTCGCCCAACAGCGTCGCAAAGCTCGACCCTGTTCCTGTAGCCCCTTTGAAGCCCTTGGCGCGCAGATTCTCCGCCGCATCGCCAATCTGACCAAGGTCGGTCACAAGATCCTGCAAAGTCGAGGCCAGCCGATAGCCGACGGTTGTCGGCGCGGCCGGCTGGATATGCGTCCAGCCCTGTGTGACCAAGTCAGCGGTTTCGTCGACGCGATCGGCCAGAGCCAGGATCACTTCCGACAGCGAGGACCTGATCAGCGCTAAAGCATCTCGGAGCCTGAGAGCATAGACCGTGTCGTTGATATCTTCGCTCGTCGCGCCTAAGTGGATGGAGCCGCCGCCCACTTGTGCCTGTTCGGCCCATGTTAGGATCTCGGCCATTACATCGTGCCGCGTCCGCGACTCGATCTCGGTCGTACGATCGATATCGATGTCCCCGACAGTTCGCCGCAGATCATCGACCGCCGCCTGGCTAACGAGCCCCACTTCGGCCTGAGCTTCGGCGAGAGCGAGCCATGCGCGACGCATTTGCCGCCGCTTCGTGGCTTCGCTCCAAATCCCGCGCATGGCGTCCGATCCATAGCGCCATGAAAGGGGGCTTTGAAAGTGTTCGTGATCCATCGGCACCGTCTTTCTCCTGACTCGGATCCAGAAACTCTGCACGTCCGCGGCTGAATTTACACCTTTGGCTTAGTAAAGCTCAGCTGCGCCGTCCCGCCCCCTACAGCGCATGTTCAAGTTCAATGACGCTCACCGGCTTTCACCGGCACTCTGGTCAAGAGAAACGGCTCTCTCGAGCACATGACCCGCGATCGGAGCTGCAACGGCGCCGCCCTCTCCGCCGTTTACAACCAGCACCGCGATCGCGACCACCGGCTGCTCTGCCGGCGCGAAGCCGATGAACCAAGCGTGAGGTGCGCCCCCGGGAGCCTCGGCCGTTCCGGTCTTGCCGCCCATAGTGAAGCCCTCAGATCGACCGAAAAGGGCTGTTCGAGCCCACCCGTCAAGGACGCTCGTAACCATGATGCGCCGTACCTCCTCGGCCGTCGAGGCGGACATCGCCTTTCGCCACGTGCCTCTTTCATCAGCGATCCGCCGCCAGCGCACTCCGGGAACGTCGTCCAGAAGGTAGGGTGTTGGTAAGTTGCCGTCTCCGGCTGCGGCTGCAGCAACCAACGCCATATGTAGTGGCGTCACCAGAACTTCGCCTTGGCCGAACGCCGCGCTGGCAAGTTCCGGCAGGTCGATCGAACTATCTTGGCTAATGCTCGCATCAGCGACGCCGAGCGGGAATGGCGGAGCGTCGCCAAGCCCGAAGCGTTCACCCCACTCTTCGAAACGCTCTCTGCCTAAAGCGACGCCGAGCCGGGCGAACGTGACGTTGCAGCTATAGGCGAACGCGTGGGCGAGGTCGAATTGAGTGACGCCTTCCGGATTGTTGTCGCACGCGACCGGAAAGCCTTCGAAATACTCTACGGCGTCTCCATCGTCGAAGATATCGGCGGTGTGCGCCTCGCCCTCGGCCAGCGCCGCTGCGAGCGTCACCATCTTCCAAGTCGATCCCGGTGGGTAGAGACCATGGGTCGCCCGATTGAACAAGGGCTGAAGGTCCAAGTCTGACGAGTCGGTCTGGTCGAGATCGAGTGCGGTCGGGTCGAACGTCGGGCGGCTTACGAGCGCCCTGACCGCCCCATCTTCCACATCGACCACTACGACCGCGCCTTCGCGAGGGCCGAGGGCATCAAAGGCTTCTGACTGAAGCTCAGCATCCAGTGTAAGAACAATGTCATTGCCGACGTGGGGCCTGGCCAGAATTCGGCCTGCGATCACTTCTCGAATCGGCCGGCCGACATCGCCGCGCAGCGCATCATCGTATGCCGCTTCGGCCCCGCCGGCGCCGTAGCTCGCTCCTACGACCGCGCCGGCGCCGTAGCGCCAGGTCTGAAAGCCGACAACAGGCGCCGTCGATGGAAATGGGTAACGCCGTGTGGGATCTTCGCCGTCGAATTCGGTGCGCGCGAGGACCCGCCCCGAACGATCCAAGATCGCCCCGCGCCGTATGCGGCGGTCTTCGGCATACCGTCGCGGATTGTCAGCGCGCCCAGCGAGCTCGTCCGCCCGAACGACTCCCCAGTAGAGTGTCGCTCCTATGAGGACGGCATATGCCGCGACGATCGCCAGCGCGAGCCTGAGGATGCCCACCCTAAAAACGGGATCGCTCACATCGACTCGCCTGTGCTGATCCGCAGGAGCAAACCGGCGGATATCGCACTAACGAGCATGCTGGAACCACCGTGAGATAGGAATGGCAAAGTGATTCCGGTCAGCGGAATGAGACGCAGCGTTCCGCCGACGATGATGACGGTCTGAATCGCCAGCGCGGTCGATAAACCCGCGGCCAGCAAACGGGCGAACGGGGTGGTGGCGGACAGGGCGATGCGGAGTCCCCGTAGGGCCAGAAGCGCGCAAACTGCGAGCACTGCGCTCGCCCCGGCGAGCCCAAGCTCCTCGGCGATGGCGGCAAAGACGAAGTCGGTGTGTACGGCCGGCAAGTAGTCCGCCGCGAGTCCGGCGCCAAGGCCCGTTCCGATCACGCCGCCGGCGCCTACCGTCATCAGAGCCTGGACCGATTGGAAGCCCAACCCTTGCGGATCCGACCATGGATCGAGCCACAGCGCCGTCCGAACTTGGACTATCGGAATGTAGCGGTGCAGGACTACGGCGCCGAGTGCGAATGCGACCAGGCCGAGCGCTGCGGTCCCACTTCGACCGCTGGCAAGGTAGAGCATCGATAGCGCGATCGCGTAGAGCAAGAGGGCCGCGCCCAGATCGCCCTGAACGGCCAACAAGGCGAGGCTGGCGCCGAAGACGACGCCAAGCGGCGCCAAATAGGCGAATGGCGGCGCGCTGAACGGACCGAATCCAAGCTGGCGCTCGGCGAGGAGTTCGCGGCGCTCCGAGAGATATGCGGCCAGGAAAACGACGAGGAGGATCTTTAGCGCCTCGGAGGGCTGAAACGATAGCCCGCCCAAAGAGAGCCAAAGCCGCGGTCCGCCGAGTGGACCAGGGCGTCCGGCGACGAGTGTGACCCCGACGAGCAAAATGCCCGCGATCGCCCAGGTATATCGATAGCGGCGCAATAGACGTGGATCGAAGGGGGCGATCGCGACGAAGGCCATGGCGCCGACCGCCAGGATCGTCCAAGCGAGTTGGCGATCGGCGAGGTCCGGGGCGAGATGACGGCTAAGCGCCAGGCTGATGCCGGTCAAGAAGAGGATGAGCGGCGCGAGGACCTCGTCTTCGCCGCGGCCCCTGAATGTGAATAGGAGATGCACGGCAACAAAGGCCCCGATCAGCACGAGTGCCGGCGCTAAGTCGGAGACGCCGACACGGCCGCCTGCCCGCAAGGGCAGCGGCGCAGGTGCTACGATCGCGATCGCCGACGCACTGATGAGCAACAGGAGTTCTGTCCCGCGAAATCGCGGCGTCAATCGTGTTGACACGGTGCTCAATCCGCCGAAGCCGGGCCGCCTGAACCTCGGGCGGTCAAGTTGCGCGCTCCCGATCTACTTCAGCTGTGACGAAGCGCAATCTGACGCTACCGAACTGAAGAAGGTCGCCGGAGCGGACGACTTCGGGAACCCCGGATTCGAGGCGGCGGCCGCCGACCCAGGTGCCGTTGGTACTTCCAAAGTCTTCAAGCCACCATGCCGCATCGCGGCGCAAGATCACGGCATGTCTAGCGGAGATCGTCGGATCCTGGACCACGATCTCATTGTCGAGTTCGCGTCCGATACTCGTTACATCGCGGATAGGAAACCAAGTGCCCGCTGCTCGACCGCTTTCGCCGGGCGACAGAATGACCGCCCTCGGTGTTTCCGAATTGCCCTCGGATGAGGCGGTCTCTCGGCCAGCAGCGCGCAAATCTCGCAGAGCCACCAAGGCGACCGTAGCCAGAAATGTGTATATTCCGACAAGCAGCACGGTTCGGGCGAAGAGCAGCTGCGTCTCCAGGGCGCTCAAGGCGCGGCTTCTGAGAGGTCGTCGAGGCCCACTTTATGGCTCTCTGCGACAGCTGAGTCATCGACTGGGATCTTGTCGGCGTGCGTTTTCGGGTCACCCTTGGCCGCCTCGAAGTGCAGTACTGCTGTGCCGAGGCCGATCCGATCGCCATCTCGCAAGACCGCGGTCGAAATTCTTCGACCGTTGACCCAGGTTCCGTGAGTGCTTTCTAGGTCTTCGATCATCCAATGCGTGCCACGCGCCGAGAGGCGGGCATGACGTCGCGAAACAGTTGCGCTGTCGACGACAACGTCATTGTCGAGTCCACGCCCGAGGGAGACCGACAGAGCAGAATCGATAGGCAGTGCGATAGACCGTTCACCATGTTTGAGCGCCATCGCTCCTGGGGCTTCAGCCGGTGAAGCATCGACACGGATTGCCTCCGTCATCGCGCCGACTGAGCCGACTACCACTCCGTGGCGATCGACGCGGTCGGCCTCGATCCGTAATCTCTCAGGGCGCACCGATGCGTCCGATAAAAGACGCACGCGAATCCGACCGACGAAATCAAGTCCCCGTGCCGCACCGCGGGCGCCAAGCCCGGCAGCGAGTTCTTCTTCGAGCGCAAGCCGATAGGACTCGAAGTGTGACAGCGTGGCCGGTGCTAGAAACACGCGGTAAACGTTAGGCGCGTATCGACGCCCAGCTCCGATCGCCACGTCATCTTCCATCCGTTCTGCGAGTGAACGTGCGACGTCCACAGGCTGAACGCGCGCTCCGAAAAACCGCCCTAGACGGCCTTCGATCAGGGACCTGACGCCAGCCTCGAACCATCGGATGAGCTTCACGCCCGCGATTATAGAACGCCGTACGGCGGCTTGGCCATCGCCGACGCCATGCGTCTGCTATCATCGCGCCATGTTCCCCATCGGAGGCGACGATGGCGCCGGCTGCGTGCCTACGTGGGCGCTATTTCTCCTGCTCTCAGCGCCATTCGTCATATTGCTTCGCATGATCGGCCGACTCGCGAGAATTAGGTATGGATTCGGGGACCCGCCTACCGACGATGGTATTCCGATCCGAATCTGCGAAGCGTGTCACAATACGGTCTTGGAGCGGGACTACGCACATTGCCCATATTGCGGCGCCCGCCTTCATCAGCTGGAGAGCACCGAGGCGACTTGAGCGGTTACCGCGGCGCGGAACAGACAGAGACAATCACCGCCCTGAAACGGAGTGTAGTGTGATCAAGCAGGTAGGAGCGATCGTTAGGGACGTGGTCGAAGCGCTAATCCTTGCGATCATCCTTTTTCTTGTACTTCGAGTCGGTGTCCAAAGCACCGTGGTCGAAGGCGCGAGCATGCACCCGAATTTCATCGATGGAGAATGGGTACTCGTCAACAAGCTTGCTTACAAGTGGCATGAGCCCGCGCGCGGTGAAGTGATCGTTTTCTCGGCGCCGGACGAGCCTGAAAAGGACTACATCAAGCGCATAGTTGGACTTAGCGGCGAAACGGTTCAGATCAGTTCGGGCCAGCTCCGGATCGATGGGGTTCTGTTGGAAGAGCCATGGCTTCCGGTGCTCGATCAGCGCGCCTTCGGGCCTTTCACGGTTCCCGCTGGACATGTGTTCGTCATGGGGGACAATCGGCCCCAGAGCAACGATTCCCGTTCGTGGAGCGAGCCGGAGCTTCCGATCGACAGAGTCGTGGGCAAAGTCTGGATCAGCGTTTGGCCGCTTGACACATGGGGATTCGTCGAGTCCGACCGGCCCTCTCCGGCCAACGCCGACAACTCCGGCTGATCGGCTTCCAAGGATGTTGACCGTGCTCGACTCGGCGCCGGCCAGCAGAATGACGGTAACTCTTGTGCCGGCTGCCGCATCGAGTCGAACGGCAGTTCGATCGTGAACAGTGCAGACAGCCGGCGCCCTTGGGATGTCTAAGCCGATCGAGAACCGCCCGGTAAGTGATGACCAAGATAATCGATGGTTTAGTTTGAGCGAACTCGGGCGACACGACGGGACACGAGCTCGAGCCTACGTAGCCGTCGAAGGCACGGTGTATGACGTGAGTGGGAGCCCTGAATGGCGCGCGGGACTTCATCGTAACTTGCATTGGGCCGGCCAGGACCTCACGGTAGAACTCGCCGACGCACCGCATGGGATAGAAACCGTGTTGCGCTGCCCGGTTGTAGGTAGATTGCGGCCGCCCGATTGAAGCTGCTGCGCCTTCTCGAATTGAACAACCGGCGCGCACAGACGCGAGACGGCCCTCTCTCGCGATCCGGAAAGCTCTCTTCGCGACAACGTTGTGGACCATCGCGATGAAGCAACGGATCTCGAACTGATGCGAACACAGTTTGGATCCCGAGCCGAAGTGACCACCATGTGGATCCCGAGCCGAAGCGACCTACGGAAGCGGCGCTGTTGGGCGCGGAGCCAGCGTTGGCTCTGATGGCGCCGGATCTTTCGGCGGGACCGGCGAAGGGGCTTGTGGTGGAGGAGCCTGCGGTGGCCGGGCTTGCGGCGGCGCGGCTTGGGGCGGTCCCGAGCTTCGCCCAGATCCGGAACCACCTTCCACACTTCCGTCCGGTGGTCCGGACGGCGGCAAGGCCGGCATGGGGACAGGGTTAGTCGGCCGAATGGCTAGGGTTGCCTCCGGCGGAGGTTCTTTGGTCGGCCAAACAATGCTCCCGAAGCCGCCCGGGACGAAGGGTATTAGAGTGGGTTGGGCGCTAGGCCAGTTCCACGTCGGAACCGACGGCTTTGGAAGGTAAGGCGCCGGATTCAAGCTCGGCGGCTTAGGCACCCAAAGGGTTCTCCCCGCGAAGATCGTCGGCGCGGCAAGGCAATTGGCTTCGACCAGAACCGTCGTGGTGGTGCCGGTGCGCTGGGCGATCGAGGTAAGGGTCTCACCCAATCGGATCGGGTAGGTGAACCAATATGCCGGTTTGGTGCAATAACTCGGCGGAAGCTGCGCCAATTGTCCCGCGTTCTCCTCGCTTACCTCCTCGAGCATGGCCGCTCGCATTATCGGCGAGATCTGAGGCGGCGGGGTCGTCGTTGGAGCCGGAGTCGGCCTAGCGTCCACCCGCCAGTCTATGCTGTGACCGACGCTCTGTGGTGGATCGCCGATGTACCAGGTGGAAGCGAAGTCCCCAACCGGCCAAGGCCCGCTTGGAGCGATCATCGGTACTATATCTTGGCCCGACCCGGTGTACGGGCGACGTGACTCGTAGACGATGTTTCCCTGTGGATCGGTCGTCCGGACTAGAATCGGTGTGTTGTCCATGCTCTGATAGTCAAACACGCCGAAGACAACGTAGGTTTCCGGCGGGAAGAGATCTACCGGCGCACCGTCAGCTGCCGCCGCAATGCCGTAACGCGTAACCGTCGGCTGATCGCCTACCTCGGAGTCGAATGCTCCGAACGGCGGCGCCGCCACGAGATACGTTCCCAGCGCGTCCACTCGACCGCTCGCCGTTCCGCCCTTTCGATCGACTTGTAGCGCTCCCGCTGGCAGCCAACCCAGAAGGTCCAGGTCGAAGCGGAAGAGGTCGAGGGTGACGCCGTCGGCAAAACGTGGCTGGCTAGGCAAAGCGACTACGAGATCAGCCGGCTTTGCCAATGGTGCATCGGCAGGCGAAAGGTCGACGACGGCTAGCGGCAGCCGCCCGGGTGGAGGATCGATGGGCAGCGTGCTCGCGTGTTCGATACACGTTACCCTTACCAAGCGCTGGGCGTCGAGGGCTCCGACGGCCAGCGACAGACGGGTAGGACCACATCCGGCGACTACACCACCATACGCTGGGTCAATCGGTACCGCCGGCTCGGCCCGGGCGAGAGCCATCAAACTGAGATCCACCCCGTCGCCGCGCATCTCGAAGGTAACGCCACGAGGCAGGTAGCCTTCCGCCGGTCCGATGATCAACGCTATCTCGCGGCCGTCAACTCCGTCGAAACGGAAGCTGCCGCCAGGGCCCGAAATCACGCGCCTTCCACGATCGCGCAACGTCACACCGGCATCGATAACCGGCAGACCGCTGACGGCATCGACCAATCGACCAACGACTACGCCGGGTCCTGGCCCCGGGCCTTGGACTTGGTCCGGACCTGGATCCCTGACCGACTCGCCGCTCGCGCTTCCGATCGCAAGAAACGGGACCGCGGGCGTGCCGCCTGAACCATCCATGACCAGATCGTTGGGAATCGATTCTTGATCAGCGCTGGTGCGGGGTGAAGCATCGCGTCCGGACGGCGACAGCCGCCATCCGATCAAGAGAGCCGTCGCCATCAACGCAAGGACTATGAGCGGGCGCAAATTCGAACCGGCGGTCAAGCGCCTTGCGGGCTGCATCTTCACTTCTTCCCCACTCTCGCCAAACCGATTCCGATCCATCACTCGTCAATCCCCTTCGGAGCGCATCCGCGCTCGATCCGCAGTATCTCAGCTTGCGAATACCTTGTCCTCGATCGACACCGACGCTGACGTAAGGCTCGTTCCAGGTAATTCACTCGGGGCCTTAATGTTGTCGGAACCCATGCAGTCTAACATATCGGGGACGTAGAAGTCCACACACTCAGCCGAAATCGTCCGGCGCAGTGCCGCTTGCTCATGTAACGCTTAGAAAGTCACCGTATCTTCCGAGCCGCGTGCTGCGTTCTATTCCGCGGCAATGGCTTACGAAGTGTAAGACTTCATCTGAAGGCTGAAGTTGCCCTTTTTCGAATGACAATGCCCGAATCGATCTCTCTTGTCGGATTCACGGGCCCGGAGCGAAAGCCGCCATGTTGCAAGGCCGCCGCGTAAACTCATTCAAGCTTGACCAGACCGGCCTTGCGCGGGTCTTCGGCGAATTGGAAGCTGCCGTGATGGAGACCGTGTGGTCGCTTGGCGAAGCCAGCGTCTCAGACGTGTGCGTGCGACTTGGCGCCGACTCGAACTATAAGACAGTGATGACGGTGATGAATCGTCTGGTCGAAAAGGACGCTCTCTCAAGGCACCGCCATTCTCGAGCCTATTTGTACAGTGCGGTTGAATCGCGGGATGATCTAGTTTCCAGGGTGTCGCGCCGCGTCGTCGAAGGGCTCGTGATGGACTTCGGCGATCTCGCAGTCGCGCAATTCGTCGATACTCTCGATTCGGTCGATCCGGAATTGCTCGCTCAGCTTGAGCAGATGATCCGCGCGAGATCTGAAGGCGCAATCGGTCCGGCCGGTAAGGACCGCACGGCGGACGGGAGCGAAAGCGAATGAGCCGGCCACGCCTCACTGCGGACGGGCCGTTGTGGCTCCTCGGAGCGGTAGCGGTAGCATTCGTCGGTGTCGAAGCCGGCTTCGCGGCGCGTCATTCGTTGGCTCACGATCCGTTTGTCGCATGCGAGACTCTCGTCACGGCAGCCGCCGCCCAGCTTACGACATTCGGCGTATTGCTTCCGCTCGGCGTGCTCGGCGTGGTTACAATTGCAGCCGGGCTGTCGCTGAGCCACCAATTGATCGCGACAAGCGCTACGCTGCGCCGCGTCTTGGACAATCGAGCCACCGCTGACGAACGGCTTTCACGGATCGCGCAGTCTCTCGGAATTGGCGACCGAATTGATCTGATCGAGGATTCGACCGTCTTTACGTTCTGCCATGGTCTTCTTCGGCCGCGCGTCTGTGTTTCATCGGGACTTGTCGATCGCCTGACGGACGACGAGCTCCGTGCTGTACTCTTGCATGAGCGGCACCATGTTCGACATTGGGATCCATTGAAGATTTTGGTCGGTCGCACTCTGGCTAGCGGGTTGTTCTTCTTGCCGCTGGCTGGCGCTTTGCGGCGCGGTTATTCGGCCGGTAAGGAGATCTGCGCGGATGCTGACGCTGCTGCGCTTGAGGAAGGCTTGCCGCTGGCGCGCGCGCTTTACGTCATGCTGAAAGCTCCGAGGCCGGTGTGGCCGGCGGGCGTGTTGGCGATCGGCGCGCTGACGCCCACCGAAGCGCGGTTGCGCGGCCTATTGGAACCGGAACGCGCCGGACGTACGTGGCCGCGACCGTTGGATTGGATCATCAGCATCGCATTGGCCGCCGGGATTTTCGGCTTCAGCTACGGCGCTGCTGCAGCGGCCGAGGCTGAGCCATTGGTCGAAGCCTGCTTGATCGCGACAGCGGTTTCCCCCGCCGCGCCCGTCGAAGTTCCCGCGGATACAGAGCCATGTCCGGCTGGGACCGCAGAGGTTGAGTGCACGGCTCGCTGAGCCTGCCGTTCATCCGCCCCTCACACTGAGTGACTGACATGCCAAACGAGATCGGCTACAAAGTCTTACAGATTGTAAGAAATAGGAGGCTCGCCATGGAAGCTACGGCTGAAATTGCTTGGAATAAGTTTGAATCCGCTGCGGCTGGCGCGATCGGCTTGACGCTCTTGATCTTCTCGCTCAGCGCATGCGCAAACGTCGACCAGCCCGCCATCGCGGGCGAGACGCTCGATGAGGGCTTCGCCAAGCTGACCGCCGTGGCCGGCGGCACTTCGACGAATTCCGATGGGGACTCGGGCACTCCGACAGTCGATCCGCTGGACGCCCTCCAAGGTCAACTGCCGAGCGATGTGGAGGAGCTCATAAGAGCGGTTGAGGGTGACGGCGTCCTTCCGGGAGGAGTGTCGGATCAGGAGCCACTAGAACCCGGTGAAGCAGCCGAGAAGGTCGATGTCGCGCGCGCAACTCAAGAGGCGCAGGCCGGCATTGCGGATGTGTCCGCACTGGTACGGGCTCAACCACCTCTCGCGACGTTCACGCCGTCCCCGCGCGATGGAGCGCTGAACGGACGCTTGCTATACGTCAGGAGCGGAGCTTTCTACACAGCGAACGCCGATGGGAGCGGTATCAAGAAATTATCTCTCGAAGACAGCACCATGCCGAGTTTGTGGACGCCGCCCGAAGATCCAGGTAGGGCCTGGCCGTCCTCCGACGGTGAGCAGGTCGCCTTCTTCGCGGGCAGCAATGCCGGGCTTTGGTTGATGGACGCAGACGGTGGAAACAATCGCGCCGTACAAGACAGCTCATTGCCGGATGAAAGTCACGATATCTCGGTCGCTGGCAAGACCCAATCTGTCAAGCTTCGACCTGGCCAAGATTACACGCTTGTCTATGGGCGCGGCGATGACACGATCTTCGGAGTCATGATCGACGACAACTCATATCACATCAGAGGTTCAGGCCGCGTCCGAGTGGTACACGCATCGCGAGGTCTTGCCGACGAGACGATCGCGGCGCGCTTCAACGGGGCATCGGTCGGCTCACCAATGCGTTTCGGTCATGCGAATGGTCTCTCGGGCGAAAAGATCGGTCCAGTACGGCTCGACCTTGTCGATGAAAATGGCAAAGAGCTCGTCCCGGCAACGCAGCTCGAGGTTGGCGATCGCCAGCTCCTGACCTGGTTCATCTACGGGGAAGAGCAGCTCGGGGTGACCGCGGCGGAGTACCCGGGTGGAACTCAGCCCACGAGCGGGCAGTCTAGGCTTCGGGTCTTCAATTCGAGCGCGGCCCCGATCGATGTCCAGGTCGAAGGCGCCGTAAGCCCGATCCCCTCAATTACTCCCGGATCGCTCAGCAACTACGTTGGCGTTCAAGGCGTGTTGAGTCAGGACGCCAGACGTGACGCCGAACTTTCGATCTACGGCCTGAGAGCCGGTGAGGAGCCGATCGATTGGGCGCCGGGTTCCGACCGTTTCGCCTTTGTCTCGGCCACGGATGGGGTCGTCGACCTGTACGTGTGGGAGCGCTCGGGAGATCGGGTGACGCGGATTTCCGAGAGCCCGCAGCGCGAAGTCAACCCCAAATGGTCGCCGGATGGCAATTCACTATCCTGGACGGCCGTCGACGAAGGCTACGGCGAAAACGCGCTCTTCGTGATGTCCGGCGGGGAGGTGACGCAGGTAGATCTCGCGCCCGTAAGAGCCGCTCTCAACCTCGACTCCGGGCGTTCGGTGGCGATCCCGTATCCCGCTGAATGGCTGGACGATACGACGTTGTACTTCTATCCCTTCTCGGGAGGCGCTTCCCAAGGCATCTGGATTTATGACACTTCGAGCGGATCTCTGAGTCCGCTCGTGAGCGGCGCACTCGAACTTCCGCGCTTCTCGGCGGAAGCCCGAGCGTGGGTCTACAACCGCGTGGCCGACGGCGGCCGCCTTTATAAGCTCGATGCTGACGGAACAGAGACTGTGCTTATTGAGGCCGACGCCTACGGCGCTGCTTGGTCGCCGGATGGATCAGTAGTCACTTACGGTGACGGGCTTTCGACCAGTCCCGATGGATGGGTCCTCGGCGCGGTCAGCTCGGACGGCGGCTCCAGCCAGGCGTTGACAGCCCGCCTACCGATACTCCAGGAGTCCCCGCCCGTTCCAGGTCCTGATGCCAAGCGATTCTGGATCGACGACGAGACTATCGTCTTCAGTCGCGTCGGTCGGGACTATGGCCGCCGTGATCAGGAAGGGGTCACAGGTCGTACGGAGGCCGGCAACGACATCGAAAACCTGTATTCGGTGTCGGCCGACGGGCAGGGCGAGCCCCGCCAACTTACGGACATGATGAAGGCGTTCTACATCAACGATCTGATGCCGTCTCCCGATGGCGACTCCTTAGGTTTCGTCGGATTCTCGTATCTGAATCGCGCGCAGCAGCTATATGCAGTCGCAAGCCAGGGCGGCAAGCCCGTGAAGATCGACGGCGCCGTACGCTGGTTCATGTGGGTGGACTGACGCGAGACAATGCGTCGTTCTCATAGCAGGTGTTACGAAGTGACTTCTCGGAACGGTGGACAACAACTTACAGGAGGAGCATCCAATGGGTAACGATGTGACGATCAAAATGGATTCGAGAGTGATGTATGGTCTTGTCGCCGTGCTCGCCGTTCTCGGCATATTCGGGATCGGCTGGTGGTTGGGCAACCAGCTTGGAGACGACTCCGCCACGGTGGCGACCAGCCCCGTGGCCCCGGGCGATTCTCCGGTTGTTCAGCCGGTATCGGGCGCTGGCACAGGACAGCCACCGGTCACGCTTGCCACCCCTGCGACCGGTGCCGATCCGCGTCCGGCTCAGCCGGTGTCGGTCGAAGCGCAGCCGATCGAAGCCGGGCAGCCTCGGCTGTTCGTCAGCGACCTAGTTGAAACGAACTTTGTCTACGACTTCGGCGATATCCCTGCGGATCAGGCCGTCGAACGCGACTTTGTGATCAAGAACGTCGGCGAAGGCGTGCTCTCGATCTCTGACGTGAGCGCTTCGTGTGGCTGCACGGCGGCCGCAATCGGCGATTCCGAGCTCGCGGAGGGCGAAGAGACGACCATCCGCGTTAGTTACGATCCGCGCCACAATCAGGAGTTCGGCAAGTTCATCCAGAAGCAGGTACGGATCAAGTCAAACGATCCGCTGGTGCCGTTGGCTGAGTTCACGATTCAGGCGGACGTCGCCGCGGAGTAATCCGCGCCGATCGTTCGGCCGCGAGGGTCGGGCCGTGTAGCTTCGGCCCGGCCCGGCCCCGCGGCGACTAGTTTCCGAATTCGACAAACCCTCCAACCGTCCCAGACGAAGACCAGCAGGAGTATCGAAATGGCGAAGAACAAGCAGCGAACAGCTTACGGAGCCCCCGCCGAGGAGAAAGAGGTCGTAGTCACGGTGGATCGTCGCCTCCTTTGGGGAGCTGGCGTGGTTGTCGTCTTCGGGCTCGCGTTGGGCATTGGGATGCTCTCTTCTCGGCGCGGTGCAGGTGCAACGCCACCGACGACGGCAAGCAACAGCGCGCCGATGGGTAGCGTGCAGGAAGATATCAACCGCGCCTCGCTGCTGGCCGAGGATGCGGCCAAAGCAATGGGCGCAGAAGTCAGCGTGATCGGTCCGGAGAGCTATATGGTCGATCCGAATGCCGGCAGCGCCGTTCAGCCTGCACCGGACCCGGGCCTGCCGGGGTCTCTTCCGGAGAACGCAGACTCGGACGTGCCGGCAGAGTTCCAAGAGATGATCGACCAGGGTCAAGGTGCAGAGGTGCCGCTCACGGACATTTCAAATCGCGAAGCCGTGAATTGGGACGTGAGCACGCTTGCAACTCTCGGCGATCCGAACGTGACCGACAAGGACTATTCGCCGTATCGAGTAGAGGACTTTGAGACCAAGGGTCTCGAAGGCGGACCGAGGCTTGCCATCGGCGGCTTGAATTCGGTCTATACCTACTCCTTCGACCGGATACCCGTCGATCAACCGGTGCAGAAGGACTTGGAGATACGCAACATCGGTGACCAAGATCTTGTTGTCAGCCGCATCTACTCCGGATGTGGTTGTACAGCGCCGCGGATTGGCGACATGACCATCGACTCCGCCGGGTTCCTGCCGGAGATGTTGACCTTGAAGCCGGGCGAGTCCATCGACTTTACGGTCGAATTCGATCCCCGATTGGCTAAAGAAACCGGCGCTCAGGCGAAGTGGCTTCAGATCTACTCTAACGACACTTCGAAGGCGGTCTTCGACGACCTTGAGCCCGAGTTCACGCACGAAACACGCTTCCGAATCGTGATGCAACCGACGTACGGTATGACGATGGAGGAGTACGAGAGTCAGGGTGCTACTACCCCGTAAGGGCGTGCTCCCTCTCGGTCAGGGCCGTGAACTTGGTGATTGAAGCGATTGGGAAGAGCAGCGACCGACGGAGGTGCGGAAATGCCGAAATGGCTCAAGATTGAAAAGGCGGACGATGGGCCGCAGTCCCGCGCCCGGCGTGAGCCAGTGGCCAAACAGCCCGATGCGATAACGATCGGACCCGGAGCGATCATCGGTGGCCTGGTCACCCTCGCGGCATTAGCGGCCGTCGCATACTTCGTGACTCGCGGCGGTTTGCCTTTCGGACCGGCCGGTGAGTCGGCGAGCACGAATCAAGACGGTCCCGTGCCTTTGTCGGGCGGTATTCGCACGGTCGCAGAGGATCTCGACGAGCGCCTGGCCGCGGTCGACGGCCGCGATATCTTGCGGCGCGAAGTCGACGCCGAGTACGTGGTTCAGCGCTTCCTCCAGCGCGCGCTTCAAGGCCAGATACTCGACGAGTCCAAGAGCGAGGCGTTCCGTCGAGACCTGCTCGACCGACTCGTGGATCGCGAACTCTTGAAAGGCGCTGCCGACGAGGCGGGCATTACAGTCGACGATGCGCGTTACGCGACTGAAATGCCCACTATTGGACCCGGTTTCGGAGCTGTCGGTGCAGGCGTGACTACGGATATGATCCGCGACGCTGTCGTGAACAGCGAATTCGGCTTGGACGACACCGACTTCCGGCGTTGGGCAGAATCGCAGATACGATCGCGAATGTTTCTGAGTTCGCCTAGCGTTCGGGATTATGCGGCGCGATTCACCGAATCGACCGGCCGAGCCGCCGAGCAGCTGAACGAAGAGGTTGTAGCCACAGTCCGCGCCGAGACTTCGGACGTGGTCTTTGTAATTGACGGAGTGGACGTTCGGCCGGTACGTGAAGGTGACCCAGCGCCCGAGATCGTTCTAGACACTCCCGACGGCCAATCGATGAGCCTATCGTCGCTGCGCGGCACTCCCGTGATGGTGAATTTTTGGGCGACGTGGTGCGCTCCGTGCCAGATCGAGATGCCTCTATTCATCAACGCTCAAGAAACGCATGGCGACGGACTTGTAGTTCTGGGCGTCAACTCGCAGGAAGACCCGGCTACCGTCACCAACTACGTCAATGTGATGGGTATCACTTTCCCCGTGATACTCGATCGTGACGGCAAGACTTCGCTAGTCTACCGCGTTCGTGCTCTGCCCACGACCTTCTTCGTCGATGCGGACGGGATCGTCGTCCGTGCGCATAGGGGCGCAATCGTTTCCCGGCCCCAACTTCGGCCGATGCTCGAAGAAATCATGGGTGCGACGGGCGCTACCCTACCGCAGCCTGGCCCCGCGTTCGAGCGTCTGCTCGGCGTTTTCGTTTCCCCGCGTGATACACTGGGCGTCCCCTCAAGCTGAATCGACGGGCGCGGCGTGCGCAGAATCCGATCGCGGGAACAACGACATGGACGAATCACAGAACGAGCGAACCTCGGACGTCGCAGCTGACCGTCGGGAATCCGCAGGCGAAACTCTTTGGTCGGGCGATGCCGCCTGCAAGGCGTCCGCTACTCCAATTTCGCGCGCTAACGGAGAATCCGGCCAAGACAATTCGCCAGGAATCCTGAACGAGATCGTTGTTTTGGGCCTTGCTCTGATTGCCGCAGT
>JBCLES010000022.1:0-42048 GCA_038913135.1 Anaerolineae bacterium | reverse complement strand
CGCATCCCAGTGCCATCGCCACCCCTGCCTACGCGGCGTACGCGATCACGTAGAACATCACCCCCGGCGGCAGCGGCGAGCTCCGGCGAGATCGCCTTCGCGCTGCCCACGAACGTGTCGCCGAGCTTGAAGGTCGTGTAGGGGCCCCCCGGCATCGGCATCATCTCGGCCGTCCAGCCGAACAGCGCCGGGGCGGTGGGTGCCGAGAGGCGGCAGGACATGGTTGACGGGGGGGAGGCGGGGGGGAGGCGGGGGGCTAGTCTGGCGGGGGGGGGTGGAATTGAACTTCCTTTTCCCTCTATCTATCGTCTGAACCGGCGCCCGGTCCATCGCCCGCGGCCGACGCGCCAGCGCGAACACGAGGAGGGAGACGATGCTGATCTTGAACGGCCAGCTGCCCATGAACTGGGCCGTTGCCGGCGTGGCGCTCGGCACGATCGCGATCATCCTGCTATGGACCACCGGCACTCGGCTCGGGCTATCGACGACGTACGAGTCCTTGTGCGCCCTTTGGAGCGAACTGCCTTACTTCCGGCGGTCCGAACTGGGCGGCAAGGGGAGGTGGCGGCTGTGGTTCGCCGCCGGACTGCTGGCGGGCGGGATCCTGGCAGCGTTGGCCGGCGGGGGTTGGCGGCCGACATGGGAGCTGGGGCCGTTCGACGAGGCGATCGGGTGGGGGCCGGCCGGCAAAGCGGTGTGGATGTTCGGTGGCGGCGTCCTCATCGGCCTGGGCACCCGCATCGCCGACGGCTGCACGAGCGGCCACGGCCTGTTCGGACTGGCGAACCTGGAGTGGGCCAGCCTGCGGTCCGTCCTGGCATTCATGGCCAGCGGCATCGTCACGACGTGGCTCGTCTACGGGGTGCTGTTCCGATGAGCGCGCGCCTCGGACTCTGGTACTGCGTCCTCGGGACGGCCTTCGGCTGGGTCCTCAGCCGCAGCGGGGCGGCGGATTACGGCTTCATCCAGCGGATGTTCCTCTTCCAGAGTTTCCAGCTCTACGGGATCCTGGGCAGCGGCGCTCTCACTTTGGGCCTCGGGCTCGTCGTCCTCAAGCGCGTGGGCCGGACGCTGTCCGGCGCGCCGATCGCCATACGCCCCAAGGCGGTGAACACCGGCAATTGGGTCGGCGGCGCGCTCTTCGGCATCGGCTGGTCGATCACCGGCATGTGCCCCGGCCCGATCATCGTGAACCTGGGCGAGGGCAAGGTCTACGCGGTATTCGCGCTGCTTGGGGTGCTGGCGGGGACGTGGGCAGTGGGGTGGCTGCGGCCGTGGTTGGCGGGGTGGTTGGGGCTGGGGGAATGGGGCTCCCAACCCACCACCGGGTCGGTCACCGTACCGCGTGGGTCAACCCGTCGAGCGGCAACACGAGGCGGTTGACGCGGGCTTGGGCGGGGACTAATCTCCGGGGCAAGCGATTGAATTTCCTGTCCCCCCGGTGCCGCTGAGATCCCCGCTGTTGGTGGACGTGCACGCTGCGGTCATCGCGCCGCCCAACAGTAGGGCCGACAATCGGCCGACGTTCAGTATGGATTGCCTCGCACCGATCGCTTGCTCGTTCATGAGCTATACCTCATCGCATGGACAACGCAGCTCGGGTAGTCTTGCGACGATGCGTGTCCTCGTCGCCGTCGTCCGCCCACTGGATGTACGGTGGGCAGTTTGTTGTGTTCCCAGTGACGAGCGATCCTCGGGGCGACGAGCTTGAAGGCGGCCCACAGAGAAGGTTCATGAACGCTTCACGACGGGCTCTGATCACTTTCCTCCTCGTGACGTCATCGCTCACCGGTATTCGACTCGCGTCGGCGGACGCCGCCGGCGGCAGGTCGCGGCTCCCGACCGATACGCTTGAGGTACTCACGCAAGCGGCCGAGCATACGATCCACTTCCCGCTCGCGCTCGCCGACGCCTCCCCACTTCCGGCCCCTGACCCGATCCCGACCGCCACGGAGCACCCCTCCGAGCCGACGCCTCTGCCGACGCCCCCGCCAACGTCCCCTACGCTAACCCCTCCGCCTCCCGCCGACGCCGACACCCCCGGCGTCTTCGGCGTGACTAGTAGTTACGTCATGCTACGGCTTGGGCTGGAGGCCGATGCGGTCGAGCGGCGCTTCCACGCTGGATTTGGCCAGACAGCCTTCGTCCGCGCCCAGCCGGTGGCCGGCGACTTCGACGGTGACGGCGTCGACACGGTCGGGCTCTACGGCGGCGACGCCCTGGCGTTCGTCTTGTTCTCGTCACACGCTCCGGACAGCGCCGTGCGCGCGGGCGGCGGGGATTGACAACCTGCATAGCCTGCTCGTGGTGCGGCACGGCAAGCTTGCGGGCGAGGCGTACTTTGGATGCGCCCTCGCGACATGGCCCGCTTCGGGGAGCTGTACCTGCGCGGCGGCGAGCTGGACGGTGTCCGGATCCTCGACGAGCGATGGGTGGCGGCATCGACGGGCGAGCGGGTGGCGGCGAGTGGCTCCCACACGTACGGCTATTGGTGGTGGCGTCGTGACTTCGCCGGCCACCCGACGTACTTCGCGTGGGGCTACGGTGGCCAATTCATCTTCGTTGTCGAGGACCTGGACCTGGTCGTCGTGACCACGTCGGCCTGGTTCCGCAGCGCGGCGGCCTCGACGAACGGGCCAGTGTTCGCACTGCTCGAGGAGTTCGTGATTCCGGCAGTGGTGGGGGATTGATAATGAATCTGGCTCGAGAGGGAACGTCGCGTCCGCCCCAATACCGACCGGCGAACAGCGCCGAGACGTAGGGCGGGACAGAGCGAAGTCCTCTGCCCCGACCGTACCTTGGATCTGCAACCGAACACGGCAAGCACTATCCGCGCGATCCAAGGCGAAGGCACGATGACCACGAATAAATCGAAGCACACCGATCCGGCACGCCGGGCCACGCTGAGCCTGGCGATCATCATCGGCCTATCGATCGGCGCTGGCTGCGCGCGGCCCGGCCAGCCGTCGGGCTCGGCGCCACCTCTTTCGGATAACGCCACGGCCGCTTCGACCGAGCCCACCGTCGACCTCGCGGGCTATCCCGATCCATCGGTCGAGCGAAGCGATCAGGATACATGGGCGACGGCGCGGGCGATCACGATCGAGCCAGAGGCCGACCATCCGTATCCACCACCAAACCCCGAGGCGACGGCCCAGCATCTGAATTGGGCGCTCGAGGCGGCGATCAATGCGCGGGACGCGGACGCGTTGGAAGTGCTCATTGCCGGAAGCTTCACGACCATCCACTTCCCCGAAGGTGGCTCGGATATTTCCAGTGAGGCGGTACGCGATCTGATCGGAGAGAGCGAACCGCCCGGCTCGCAAACGATCACATTCGACGACGTGCCCGAGAGCGTTCCGGCCATCGAGGACGCACTTCGAGGCTACGTCGATCATGACCTCGCGATTCGTGACGTCCTCTTCAGCCGCGGGTGGGGTAAGGATGGACGTGGTGAGTCGGCCTTCTTCGTGCTCGAGCGGGACAGCCGACCGTTTCTGGCGGGCCGGATCCATGCGGAACTGGGCTTTGATGCCGCTCCCGACGCGGACTCGGATACGACTCGAACGATCGCGTTCGAGCTTGCCGATGTCTCCTTCGCGCTTGAATTCCCCGCGAGCTGGCACAGTGATTCCACGTACAAAGGGCGCCGCATCGCATCATATCCTCCGTGGCAATATCAATACGAGGACGCGCATAATCCAGGCGCAGCCGTGCCGCTCGACGCAACCAAGATCGAATTCTACGACGTGACACGCACCAACGAGTCGATCGACCAGGCGCTTGCGAACGTGGACTACTACGGTGAGCCGCCCACGAGCCGCGACGAGGAGCGCATCACGCTGGCGAGCGGACACGAGGCTGGGCTCGGCCGATACCGCATGGAGAATGGATATTCCTTTGCCACATTCCTCGTCGCTGATCCGGAGAGTGGTCTCGCCATGCTCCGCGCCTGGTGCTACGGCGACGTGACGCCCTGCGATCCTGTTTCCCGATCGGTTCGGATACACTAAGAGTGCTTCCGCGCGACGCGACGCACGCCCCGAAGCGTTCCGAGCACATCGCGCCACCGTGAAAGCGTAGGGGCCATTGTCGCGTCTCCCCCATGTCGATTACCCGATCGACCGACGCGCACGCCGCCGACCGTTCGCCGAGGATTGCAAGGCCGAGTACCTGCTGGCCTTCAGCTGCAAGACGCGTTACTTCTGCCCCTTCTGCCACGCCAAGCGGCTGACCGAGTGGACCGTCTGGCTGAGCGACGAGCTCTTGGCGCCGGTGCCGCACCGGCAGATGGTGTTCACCGTGCCCAAGCGGCTGCGGCCCTACTTCCTGTGGCGCCGGAAGCTGCTGGGCGACCTGGCTCGGGTAGCGGCGCGTACGGCGACACAGTTCGTGCGCTCGACGCTAGACGAGCCTGAGCTGTCGGTGGGCATCGTGCTCTCCATCCTGACGCACGGCTCGCTGCTGAACTGGCAGCCGCACATCCACGCGCTGGTCACCGACGGCGGCTTCCGGCCCGATGGCACCTTCGTGCGCCTCCCGGCCCACTCGACGGCGGTGCTGACGGAGGCTTTCCGGCGGGGCGTGCTGAAGCTCTTCGTCCCGCGTGAGCTCTTCGACCCCGAAGTCGCCGAAGGAATGTTGGCGTGGTCTCACTCCGGCTTCAGCGTCCACGATGGCGTCTGGCCGGACCAGGACGACCAGCCGGCGCACGAACGGCTCGCCAGGTACTGTGCCCGCTGCCCGGTGTCGCTCGAGCGGCTGGAATACGACGCCGATGCCGGCACCGTCACGTACACCTCGGACAAGGCCGACGGCCCGACCGCCGGGCGGCACACCTTCGAGGCTACAGAGTTCATCGCCCGCCTGGTGGCGCACATCCCGGACAAGGGCCAGGTGCTCCAGCGGGCAGGCACGGGGGCCTGCCCCTACTGCGGCTACTACGCCAACCGGACGCCGAGCTCCCGCTCGGCGGCGTGACGGTCGTGGAGGCGGAGGACTTCTCGTACGGCGACCCTAGGCGGCGCTGGGCCGAGCTCATCCGCCTGATCTACGAGGTGGACCCGCTGGCCTGCCCGCGCTGCGGCGGCACCATGCGGGTGATCGCGCTGATACAGCAACCGAAGGTGATCGACCGGTTCCTGAAGCACTTGCGGCAGCGCGGCCGGGACGCGCGAGCCGGGCCGTGGGCGACGGGGTCGCCGGAGGACCGGGCGGGTGCCGCGGCGGCGAGAGCGTAAGCCCCAGGTAGCACCAGAGGCGGGCGGCAGGGCGGACGACCGGCGGTCGGAGGACCGGCGGCGGCGTCGGCTGCGTGCTGGACGCGGTGGAACCGCTGCGGACGGTGATCGGGAACGTCGATGGGGCGACTGGCCGGCTGCCGGAGGGTCTGTGAGTGCCCGGATCGGGTGGATGAGGTCGCGATGGCGGGCCGGGCGGAGGGGCGAGGCGGTTGCCGCGGGCTTGGGCGGGGACCAATCTCCGGGGCATGCGATTGAATTTCCTATCCCCCCCGGCAGGTATCGCAGCCCCCGGCCAGCAGTGGCCCGCCGCCCGTCGCAATGCCCTGTCCGCAGTGTGGACTGCTGGTTCAGGTAGGCTGGCGGGCCTGCCCCTACTGTGCTCACATGTTGCTGGCCGATAGCGCGCCTGACGAGTCCTCTTCATGAACGCCTCCAACGGTCTCGTGCGCGCCGGGCTCGCCGGGGCAGTGGTCGGCCTGCTCTCTGCAGCTGTCCTGGGTGCGGGATTTGCGCTGACGGGGCCACAGCCGCTGCGGCTCGGGGGCATCGCGTCCAACGGCGAGCGGATCTTCAAGACGGCGACCTCGGAGCGGGGTACGCCGATCGACATGTCCATCGGCCGCATGCACATGGGCGCGACGATGGGTATGGGCGGTGGCGGCATGATGACCTGCGCCGACTGCCACGGCGCGGACGGCCGTGGCGGTGCCGTGACCATGATGATGCTGGGCAGCTTCGAACCACCGGACATCCGCTACCGGACGCTGACCCAGCCCCACCAAGGCGCGCCGGGCGAGCCCGAGCATCTCCCGTACGACGACGCCACCTTGCGGCAGGCCATCACCCAGGGGCTGGACCCGGCCGGCGCAACGCTCGAGTTCCCGATGCCCCGCTGGCAGATGTCGGACGAGGACCTGGCCGACCTGATTGCCTACCTGAAGACACTTCCGTAGGCAGCCGTCCCGAGCCGTGGTCGGTGCCAGGTGCGGACAATTCAGCACACTGTGTCATCGACGTCGATTCAGGTTCATCCCGGCGGGGAGTGGCACCCCTGGTCTTGATCTTCCCATTCTTCGCCCGGCGCAGGCCACTGGGGATCGGACAGCGGGCGTCCGGCCCGCAAGAGCGCCCATGCCATACCGGCCGCGACCGTGATCGTCGCCGGCATCAGCAAGGCATAGTAGGGCCGCAGCACTGGCGTAAGCATGAACATCACGAGCAGCGCGAGGCCGGCGATCGCGATGATGGCCAGCAATTTCTCATCATACGTGCCATCGTTGTCAGGCTGGTTCATGGTTCACTCCGGAAGGTGGGCCGCCTAATGCGCCAGGAACGCGCCCTGGCGCATTAGGACGAAGCTGGCAATGGAGACTGCGACGATCAGCGCCACCACGAGGAGCGCTGGCAAGGTCGCAGCCCAGGTCATTTGGCCAGGCTTATCAACGGTCGGCACTGCTGCGGGGGCCGGAGCCGGCTTGCCCCACCACGTGGCCACCAGCACGACGAAGAAGGCCACACCGGCAACGACCATCAACAGACCGCCGATGCCTTCCGCTCCGTTCATCAGGAGCGCCCATGTGTCCGAGATCTTGCCACCGTACGCGATGTTCGGCACCCGCCGCGGCACACCGGTGTAGCCGGCCAGGACGCCGAAGGCGACGAAAAGGGTGGCGCCAGTCGCCATGAGATAGGGCTGCCACCGGGCGAGTCGGATCGGTGCCAGAGCGTGGCCCGTGAGACCGGGCAGCAAGGCGAAAGTCGCCGCCATGAAGGCCAGGGTCACGCCGGCGCCAGTGAAGGCGTGAAAGTACGCCGGGATCAGGAACGTGCCGTGCAGCAGGGGGGCCAGCCCCTCGGCCAACAGCGCATAGGCGAAGGCGCCCCCCCACCCCGAAAGTGGCCATGCTCATCGCCAGGCCGCCGAAGGCAGGCTCGCCCCATGGCAGGTGCCGCAGCCAGCCCAAGCGCCCAATAGCGCCCGCGGCCCGCATGCGCGCTTCCAACATGCCCACGATGACGATCGCCACGATGATTGTGGGCACGCCGATGAACATGGACAACACCGAGCCCACGGTTTTTACGTTGTCGGGTACGCCGGGCGCAAGGAACAGGTGATACAGGAACGTCGGTGGCACGATGATGGCGTAGACCGTGAAGACCGCCTTCGAGAAGTGCTCCCCGAGAATGGATGTGGCGCCGGTGGTGTGCTTTGCCAGAGCGTACCACACACCCACGGCCGCGATGAGCGGCACGTAGTGGTTGACGTGGAAGTAGGTGAAGTAGCCCATCATGTAGGCCATCGGGTCCAGGCTGACGATGCCGGCCACCCACATCAGGGCCGGCGTGTAGATCCCGATGGCAATGACGGCCGCCGCTGAGGTGACGATGGACCAGACGAGGCCGACAAACGTCGGTGTCGGCAGCTCGGCAACCAGGCCCGCGTGCCGCGCGCGGGTCACCGTCAGGATGTAGTCGATGGACACCAGCAGCAGCCCGATGGACAGGAGCAGGAAGCCGGAGTAGATCAGCGGGCTCCGCGGGAACTGTCCCGCCAAGGGTGCGAAGGCCGTGTACAGGACCTCGCCGCCGGCCAAAGCCCCGACCGTCTGCAAACTAGCGCCCAGCAGCATGGTGCCGAACGCCACCCAGCCCATGCGCAGACTGAACGGGCGTGCGCCGGGAATGTACAGGCCGACGGCCAGGAACAGCAGTGCCACCTGGAAGAACAGCAGCCAGTGGTAGAAGGTGGCCAGCCCATGCAGCGTCAGCAACCGGTAATACGTGAGCGGTGCGACCGCGAGCCCGAGGGCAGGCGTCCGCACCGCGGCGATGCCCGCCGCCGCGAGTCCGCCAAGGGCCAGCGCCAGGAGTGCGACTCCCAAGAAGGCACGAAACAGCCGGGCGGCGGCGAGGTCGAGCGGCGGGGCTTCCAGCGAGGGCGCAGGGGCCCGTTCGCTCCCAGGGGCCGCGGACTGCGACACTGCATTCATCTCACTTGCCTACTTCTCGTTCGGTGGGCATCGAGTGACTGCCTGGCATGATCTGGCCGCCGGGCGTGGCAGCCATGCCCGGCATGGCCGGTTCCGTTCCAGCCGAGGGCGCGGCTTCATGGTCGTTGGGACGATGATCTTCACTGCCGGTTGGCGTAGGCAGATTGTCCCGGTCGACCGGCGGGCCCTCGACGAGGATGCGGCCGCTCATCACCTGGTGCCCGAGGCCGCAGTACTCGTTGCACAGCACGAGGTACTCGCCGGGTTGCGTAGGGGTGATCTCCAGCGGGGTCATGCTGCCCGGCACCAACACGGCGTTCAAGCTGCCGAGACCCGCCTGCAGCGAGAAACCGTGGATTACGTCCTTGCTGGCGATCTCCAGCGAGTACGTTTCGCCAGTGCGCATCTTGAGTATCCGCGGCGTGAAGCCGAACTGTTGGGCCAGAATCGGGATCGGCTCACCCGTCACAGCCATCACCGAGCCATCGGGAAGGGTATGGGCGGCCGCGTATCGTGCCGCTGCGGCCGCGAAGGCATCGACATCAAACACCATCCCGCCGTGCTCACCACCGTGGCCGCCGGGGACCAGCGCACCGTAGGCGGCCCAGACCGGAGCCAGCAGGACCACCACCAGCAGCCCAATGGCTATCACTCCCCACCGTGTCATTGCCATCGGCCACCCTCCTTCGGTATCCCGGCTTGCCGCCGCCACGATGTTCGTCGTCCGGGTCCGACGGCCCGTAGGATACGCAGAAGCCCTGGCCGGCGCAATTGGCTCATCTCGCGGCTTCGCCTAGGCAATTTCGCCTACTTGGCGACAGATCGACGTTAGCACTCACGCGCCAGCAACGGGCTGCCGTGCCGATCACTCGGCAATGGTATAGTTCACTACCCGCGCCGCAGAGAGGGGTTGATTATGCCGACACGCCGCGAATTCCTGGCCGCCAGTCTGACCATCGGCGCCGCGACTGTCCTCCGCGAGCGCTGGGTTTCCCTGGCGCGGCCGGCCCACGGAACACCGGCGGTCGGAGGACCGGCGGCGTCGGCGGCTGCGTGCTGGACGCGGTGGAACCGCTGCGGACGGTGATCGGGAACGTCGATGGGGCGACTGGCCGGCTGCCGGCGGGTCTGTGCGTGCCCGGATCGGGTGGATGAGGTCGCGATGGCGGGCCGGGCGGAGGGGCGAGGCGGTTGCCGCGGGCTTGGGCGGGGACTACTCTCCGGGGCATGCGATTGCATCTCCTATCCCCGGCGATTCCGTGTGGGGGGGTGTATTGGCCTGGGGGGCGGCC
Organism: Anaerolineae bacterium; assembly: GCA_038913135.1. GTDB lineage: Bacteria > Chloroflexota > Anaerolineae > Epilineales > Epilineaceae > JBCLES01. The sequence continues at coordinate 32,523 of JBCLES010000022.1, read as the reverse complement.
CTGACGGGGGTGACGACGGCAATGGCGTTGCTGGCGTCGGCCCGACGAGGACGCGCGCGGCGACGCACCCTGTTGCAGATCGGTCGAGCGGGACGATGGCTGGAAGGTCGCGGATCATGGATCTTGGCGTTCCTGCTCTTCGTCATCGTGCTCGGTCGCGCCTATCACCGGCTGCAACATCCGCAGTTCTGGGCGGAAGATGGGCGCAACTGGTACGCTGATGCGCACAACATCGGCACGTTCGCGCTGCTTTTTCAGCCGTATGCTGGCTACCTCCATGTCCGGCATCTCGTGGCAAGGCCCTGAGATGGCCGCGATCTCGATCTACGGCATCTGGATCGGGATTCAACTCTGGTTCGCCGCGATCATTTGGGCGGCGCGCGATCATCGGCGTCTGGTCCGCATGTCTGCTCATCGCGCTGATGAACCTCGGGCCGTATGCGTTGGAGCTGCATGGCAATCTATCCAACCTCCAGTGGTACAGCGCTGTGGTGCTGATCGTCCTCTGCGTGGCAGCAACGGAGGGCAAACTGCGATGGAGCGAGCATGCGACCGTCCTGCTCGTAGGCCTCAGTGGCCCACTCGTGCTCTTCGTCGCCCTGGCGCTGGCGGCTCTCTTCGCCTTGGACCGGCGCCGTCGAGATCCGCGGTTCGTCGCAGTCCTGACCGTCTGCTCGCTGATCGTTGTGTAGTGCCTCGTCCGTTCTGGCCGAGAAGCGAGCACCATTGAGTATTCGTTGCTTCGCTATCCGATAGTACCAGGATATCAAATCGGCATCGGTGGAGTCTTCGGCATGGACACGATGCTGCGCATCGCGGGACTCATTCCACAGTCCATTCTGTGGATCATGGGAGTGTGCATCATCGCAATTTTGGTGCACGGCGTCGTCGCGACGAGAAAGAGAGAGCTGCGGTTAATGTTGTGCGGTGTCGCACTGATGATTTTGTTGACGGCACCTCTATCGCGAATTACAGCGGATGCATCGGTATCCTTGCATGACAGCTTGACCCCATTGGCAGGCAGCAGATATTGGTTCATTCCCGCACTGGCGCTGAAGTACCAACTGGCCTTTACCGCATGGCGGACTGCCTTCCGGCCCGCGAAATGGCTGGTCGCGATCTGCATTGCCTACGGCATGATCGTCGACTACCACGTCGGCGGCCTTCCGAACGAGACGATCTTGGCGGCCTTCCGAACGAGACGATCTTGGCGGGCGTTGCCGCGTACGACGAGGCGCCGAGCGGCCGGGTCGTCACGGTGCCGATCTGGCCGCCGGGCTGGAGCACGGCGATTGTGAAGCGGTAGGCCGGCCGCGGCTCTTGGCAGGCGCGGCGGCTCGATCTACAATGACTGCATTGCCAGCACTGCATGCATTCGACGAGAGGAGGTAGCACATGGCGACGCTGACGATCCGCAAGCTGCCCGATGAGGTCCACGTGCGCTTGAGGCTGCGGGCGGCCCGGCAGGGGCGCAGCATGGAAGCGGAAGCGCGTGAGATCCTGAGACTGGCGCTCCACGACGAGTCCGTCGCACCGCTCGAACCCGGCGCCCTAGCGGACTGGCTGGACGCAGAGCTCGGCGACCGCAAGCCGACCGGCGTCGTCGACGACTTCATCCGAGAGCGCCGCGAGGAAGCGGCCAAGGAGGACGCCAAGTGGTCGCGATCGATGCATCCGTCGCGCTGATTCTCTACTTCCGTGAGGCGGGCTTCGACGCAGCCAACGCGATCGCGCGCGGCGGCATCATCAGCACCGTCAATGTCGCCGAAGTGTTGTCACGCCTCGCCCGCACGGGCGCCTCTCCAGCCGAGGCGATGCGCGAGCTGCAACGGGTGAATATCGAGGTCGTCCCATTCACCCTCGATCACGCGCGCAGGGTCGCTGAGCTGGGACCGCTGACCCGCTCCGCCGGTCTCTCGCTCGGCGACCGCGCCTGCCTGGCGCTGGCGATGGAGCGGGGCGTCGCGGCGGCTACGGCGGATCGGGCCTGGGCGGAGCTGGACCTTCCTGTGCGGATCGACGTCATTCGGTAGTCCGATCGCTCAGCGGCGAAGCTGCTGGGCGAGCAGGCTCGGGTAGCGGCGCGTACGGCGACACAGTTCGTGCGCTCGACGCTGGACGAGCCGGAGCTGTGGGTGGGCATCATGCTCTCCATCCAGACGCACGGCTCGCTGCTGAACTGGCAGCCGCACATCCACGCGCTGGTCACCGACGGCGGCTTCCGGCCCGATGGCACCTTCGTGCGCCTCCCGGCCCACTCGACGGCGGTGCTGACGGAGGCTTTCCGGCGGGGCGTGCTGAAGCTCTTCGTCCAGCGCGTCAATCGTCGCTAATCACGGGACACTTTCCATCTGTCTCGATGTCGCTGTGCTGACATGGTGTGATGCGCCTCGCCGGAGTTGGCGCCTCAGCCGCCTTCGCCCCCCGACAACACCCGCACCCGCCCGATCTCGAGCGCCCCATCGCGGGTGCCAATCACACCCGCACCGCCGCTCTCCCCCACGTCGAACTCCGGTGCCCACCGCTGCCCGCTCGCCGGATCGTAGAGCCCCAGGATCAACGAGTACTCGCCCGGCGGTGTGCCACGAGGCACTTCGAGCGCGATGCGATCCGCCCAGACATTACCCGGCGTCCATGTCGACGTCGGCTGCGTCCCCGCTACTGGGCGCATGTCGCGCTGCGCGACGAGGGTTCCGGCGTCATCGAGGAGCTGGGTCGTGACGACGAGGTCCGGCAGGGAGCCGTTCGCGATCGCCGCGTCCAAGTCGCCCGCGCGATCGCTCACGACGCCATCTCCGCCGGATCCCTCTTCGCCTGCCGCCTCGCCGCCCACCCCGTCCCTCTTGCCGGCTCCGCTCTCGCCAACCCCATCGAGCACCCGCCACCGTGCGATAAACGTCACCACGTCCCCGGCCGTCGTCTCCATCGCTCCCAAGTGGAGATCGTCGAGCGCGACGCGACCTCCGAGGACGATCGGCTCCATCGGCGACGACGGCGGGCCTTCAGGCGACGGGCGGCCTGCCGCCCAACGCGCAAGCCGCACCCCACCGTACCAGCGCTCGTACGCTTTCAGCCGTTCGGATTCCGAGAGGAGCCAGCCCTCGATCACATGTTCCGGATCCGCATCCTCCACCGCCCACGACACGACGAAGAGATCTCGGTTCTCACCGCCGATCCGCTGGAGTTCGGCCAAAAGCGCGTCGCGATCCGGCGGTCGTGCGTGGGGCAGCGGATGCGTGTTCAGCGCCCCGCGGGCGTAGTAGTCGAAGATCTCGATCTGGGTCGGCGCGACCAGGATGACTGCGTCCCGCGAGCCCGCCGCCGCCTCGATCTCCGCCACGATCCCGCGGTAATCGTCGCGCTGGAACGCCGGGTCGAAGTACATGGCTCGCAGGGCTACGGCGCGGGGCAAGACGATGAGCAGTATCAACGCTCCGGCTGCGATCGGACCCCACGCCGCCCACCTACGACCGGCACTAGCGCGACTCGTGAATGCTCCCGCGATCCACAGCACGCTCACCGCGAGCAGGATCTCGAAGCCGGCCGCGCCGCCGATCAGGAACTTCGGATCCCATGCGGGACGTGATCGCTCGAGGACGAGCTGCAGAGTCGGCGGGGCGATCGCGAGCGCACAGGCGACGACTCCGGTGAATCCGAGCTGCGTGAATCCGAGCCGCGTGCGTATTGTCGGTGTAAGCCGCGATTCCACGACTCTATCGACCATAGGTCCGTTATCGCGCCGCTTTGGGAAGACCGCGGCGATCGAGCCGAACTCATGCCGCCTTTGGAACACCCCGGCGATCGCACTCGCGACCGCCACTCCGACGCCCAGCCCGAACACCGGCCAGAACGCCGCCGTAGCTTCCGGCGCTCGCACGCCAAGCCCGTACGCGATGATCGTTCCGCGCGCGATGCCGAGCGTGCCCAGAGGATCACCGAGCGCCGGCCACGCGCTGATCGTCGGCCAGGCGCGCATAAGCCAAGCAACGAAGAGCGCTGCGCTGATCGTCTGGGTCGCGATCCATGTTACGGACGCTCGGATCGGAAAGGCGCCCTCCACCCGCCATCGTCGCGATATCGCCGCGGCCGCCACTGCGTTAGCCCCAATAACTACTGCAGCGCCTGCGGCGTAGTGCGTGTAGAGCGCGGCGGTCGTCAGTGCGATCGCGAGTGCCGAGTCGATCTGATCCGAGCGGCGGGTACGGACGCCCGCCCCGCCCGCCCCGACCATCGCGCCCGCCCCGACCATCGCGCCCGCCCCGACCTCGGCGCCGTCGCCGGCTCGCCGTCTTCGGCGTCGCCTGCCTTCGATCACGCGCAGCGCGACTAGCGGCAACCACGCGCCGAGCGCTCCGGCCAGGACATACATTCGCACCTCCTGGCCGTACCAGACCAGGAAGGGCGAAGTGGCGGCGAACAGGCCGGCTAGCGCCGCTACTCGCGGGCCGGCCAGTCGCCGGGCGAGCGCCCACACGCCTACCGCACCGATCGCACCGATTACCGCGGACAGCCCACGCAGAGAGATCACGCCGTCGCCGAATGCGCGCGCCCAGAGGGTGAGCAGCAGATAGTAGAACGGCGGGTGGATGTCGTTCGCGGCGGAGGCGAGGATCTCGGCCGGCGTGCGGAGGGCTAAGGCCGCGCTTGTGCCCTCGTCGTACCACAGGCTCTGCGCGTCCGCACGAAACAGGCGCAGGCCAAGCGCCGTTACACCGATCGCAATCGCGACCGCCCGATCCGACGGCTTGTGCAGGTCGATGCCGACACCCACCCCGGCCAAGGCCGGCGGGGATCAGGCCTTCGTCTTCGAGCGACTCTTGGCGGCGGGCTTGGAGTCACTTGCCGACGGCCGTTCCACGACGATCGGCACGATGCCGTACTCCGTCCGGGCTGTCTTGAGCACGCGCAGGATTGTTTGCGGATTCGATCGATTTATCCGCCGGTGCAACTCGATGCTCGACATCGGTCGGTTTAGGTTTTCGACAAGCGCTCTGAGCACCGCGCTGGTCATCGGCGTCGATGGAGTGATGTAGCTCGGCTGAAACGCTCGACTGGTCAGGACCTCAACCCAAAGCGGGTCCAGTTCGTGGACTTCCGCCGTCTGCGGATCGATGAAGTCGAGCGGACCGCCTGAGTCCAAGTCCGCATCCGATCTGCCGAGAATTTCGGCTAGAAAGCGCCCGAGATTTCGGCCGCGTTCCTCCCACCAGGCGAAGTGGATGTGAAATGGCGTGTTAACGTCGACCTGTGCGTGCATGCGGTCACCTCCCCAAAGGCGCGAACCCTCCGCCGCCTATACCCCGATTCATTTCTATTTCGTGACGTGTTAATTCTGGGTAGCGAGCGCCCACAACGGTGATTCGAACGCGCCGACGTTGCGGAAGCGATCGTCGGCTTCCAACGCCGCCTCGACAGCGAGCGCGCGCGTTGACGCAGGTATCGACTTTCCAAGATCGAGTTCGCTCAAGATGTTATCCACCGCTACAGGCTCGCCGGCGAGCATGATGATCGCCTCGGCCAGATTCAGATGTCCCGCGTTGATATCCGGGAGAAGTGCCCTCAGGATCCAGCGTTCTCCTAGACTCTGCCACTCGCTGTCGCGGGTCAGCCGCTCACGCAGAGTCGGCGCGATGACCGGCGCGTAACGCTTAGCAAGTTCGTCCGGTTTGTAAGCCGACTCCGCCTGCATGAGCATATGGTCCCAAGTGATCCCGGCTGCGAATTCGCGCGTGTCGTTGTCGATCGCGACCTGGATGACCTGGTAGTCTCCGTACTCCGGATTAGTGCCTGCTCTAACGCTCTTCACTGTCCCCGCCGCGCCGTCCAAAGCCGGGAAAACAAGCTTCTGGCCCTTTTCGTAACGACTCGAGGGTTCATAGACGGCGCCGGCACCCTTGCCGACTGCCCGCCTGGCCGCGATAGCGCGGTCAGCGCGCGCGATGATGAGGTCTGAGGCGAGCGCTTCGACGGTCGTCGGGAGCATCGTTTCGAGCGCGCGGGCGTACAGAGCATCGAGTTCCGCGCTCGTCGGCTCGAAGTCTTCGATCCAATATTCAGGGCTGTCGATGGGATTCGGCATCTGGTCTCGATTCAATCTGAACGGAGGCTGAAGGCGTTTGGGTTATCATCTGGTATACGGTCCGCAACCCACGGATGATAATCCGGCCAAAGTGATGCTGTCAAGATCGCGGACTTCTAGGTGCTGGCGCGAGCGCCGACGGGCGCCGAAGGCTCATGGTCGCGGCCAGAAGGTCGGGCACGGGATCAGCGATCCGATCTCCGCGTAAATGGCATCGAGGTCGCCGGCGTCCGCACTGCGGAAGAAGTAGTCGGGTTCGCTCGCGATCGCTTCGAGGGCGTCGACGTCCAGCTCCTCGCCGATGCCTATCGTGAAGATCAGGACCGCATCGGCCTTGGCATCCGCCGCGCGATCGACCGCTTCGGAAGCTGGCCGCGGGTTTGAGCGCCCGTCGGTCAACACGATCAGCGTGCGGGTGCTCACACGCACTTCGTCTTCGCCGAGCGCGAGGACGCCAACCTCGATTGCGCACGGCAGGCACGTCTGCTGCGCGACGTCGATGGAGGCGAGCGCGGCTTCGAGCGCGCCCCTACCGTCGGTCAGCGGCTGTACTATCCGCGCGCCCGAGTTAAAGCTGACGATCGCCGCCCGATCGCGGCCCATCGCCAGGTTGAGAGTGCCGATGAATGTGCGCGCGGCGCCGAGCGCAGCCTCGAGCTTCGTCCGGCCGGCGCCTGTCGCTTCGAGCATGCTGGTCGAGGCGTCGATCACCAGCACCACGTCCGCCGCCCGCCTTGATTCGTCACAAAGCTCGCCGAGCGCGATCGGGAGGAATAGGGGCTGGGGCTCGCGCGTCGACGTAGCGGTGGCGGTGGCTGTGGCCGTCGGCGGAGTCGTCGGCGTTCGGCTTGGGGTTGTGGTCGGCGTGGCCGAAGGGATCGGCGTCTCGGTGGCGGGCGGGAAGCACGGTGCGTCGACGCCGAAGACGGCCGGGGTCATCGGCACATCCCTCCGCCGGTTCATCTCATCGACGATTTCGAGCGAGCCGGTCACCGTGTAGATACCGGTCGCCTCGGGCGGAGCGACGCGATAGCGAACCTCGTGTTCGCCCTCGACCCGCGGTCGTTCCCACATCCATTCCAGCCGGGTGCCTTCGGCCGAGGCCGTCACGACGCCGGGCGTCGGGGCCGCGGAATCCGCGACATAGGTTACGCTCGGCGGGAGATCCTGCCGGATCGTCACCCTTCGCAGGATCATCGGGTCCACCAACGCCTCGATCACGTCGTCGAGCCGCCGTGGCAGGACGCCGACCCGCGGCGCCTCCGTGTAGTTGCGCGGATTCGAAGAGATCCCTCGCGGCCCTTCGCAGTGCGCCCCGTCGGCGCCCGGACAGCCGATGAGCAGCTCGTCGACAGAGCGCTCGAGGTTCTTAGCGGCGCGGATCGCGCGGGCGGCATTCAGCCCGATGTTGAAGCCTGCGCACATCCCTTCCGGCCCCGTGCCCTCGATGAACAGGACGGCGTAGTCGCACGTCCGATCGTCGTCGCCGAGACCGGCCTCCTCGTGTGCATCTCGAATGATCTTCTGCGTCTCAACCACCGCGCCGTCGAGGAAGCCGAGCAACGGAAAACATCCGAGGTCCTCCATGACGTTGACGGCGCCTCTGGCCGCCGCGACGTTGTCGGTTAGATACAGCCGCGTGGTCGCGCCGCCGAACATCTCGTTGTAGCGGATGACGGCGACCCGGATATCCGTGTTGAGATATTCGTCCCGCGACCTGGCTTGGAGGACGTCGATGACGCCGAAAGCCTCCTGGCGCAGCCAGTTGAGGTCATGGACAAGCTCCGGGAAGATGAAGACCACGTTTATGCCGCCGGGGCACACGGGGCAGACCACCTCTGCCCGCACAACGATCTCCGTCTCGTCGCACGTCCGCAAGGTCGTCGTGATCACATCGGTCGTGCTGCTTCCCTGGCAGGATGTCGTGAGGCCGCGCGGCGTCGCCAAGGCCGGCGCGGCGGCGCTCACTTGCTCGGCGTCCGGCTCGAACGTCCCGCTCAGCGCTCCGGCGACGAGAGAGGCGAGACCAAGAGGGAAGAGCACACGCCGGACGATCCGCACGAGCTTGGTGCTTCTCGCCGCTTCCGCCTCCGCGCCGTGCATCGACTTAGATCGGGCATTCGAATTGCCAATAGCCCTCATGGTCGTCATCTCCTCGGGTCGAAGCCGGCCGATGTCGCGCGGGTTCGTCTAATGCATCGCGTCAATGCTCTCGTGGGGTCCACTATCTCAACCACTGGGTCAACGGCGCGCGAACACGGCCGTCCGATCATCGTCCGAACGCCGCTCCGGGCTCAGCCCGGCCGATCTGCGATGATCGCGGCCCAATCGCCGTCGATCGCCACGCGGCGGCGGCGAAAGCCGGCACGCTCGAGCGACTCTATCACATCCTCCACCTGCTCGACCAGGATGCCTGAGCCGATCAGCACACCTCCATCTGCTGTCCAGGACCAAAGGTCTTCGGCCAGGGCATGCAGTGTATGGGCGAGGAGGTTGGCTAGGACGAGGTCGAACCCGTGAAGGCGGGGGCTAGGGCCAGGGCCGGGGCCAGAGCCGGGGCCGGCGGTGTCCGGGTCTCTGCTTTCGGCCAGAGCGTCTTGCGAGCCCGCAAGCATCTCGATATTCACGCCGTTGAGCTCCGCATTCGACTGCGCCGCCGATATCGCCGCAGGGTCGATGTCGATGCCGACAACTTCGGCCGCCCCTACCCGAGCCGCCGCGATGGCGAGAACACCGCTCCCTGTGCCGACGTCCAGCACGCGCGTGGCCGGGCCGATTTCGTCGGGCAAGCAGGCCAAGCACAATCGGGTCGTCGGATGCTGGCCCGTGCCGAACGCCATGCCGGGATCCAGCCGGATCACATGGGCGCCTTCCGGCGCCTCGGCGGGGTCATGCCATGCCGGCGTCACCCAGAAGGGGCCCACCTGCATCGGCGCGTAGTGCGCCTTCCACGCCTCGGCCCAATTCGCCTTCGCAAGCGGGCGCACGATGGCCGCCGGCATTCCGTGTTCGCGGTTGAGCCGCCAGAGCCCTTCCTCCACGAGCGCCCGCGCCTCGGCATCTTCTTCCGGGATCCAGGTGCGCACCCACGTGACGGGCTCCGCGTACGCTTCGCCGTCCTCAGGTCCCCGGAGGAGCGTTTCGACGGCCGCCCCGCCGCCGTGGTATTCGAAGAGCGCGCGCAGTGATGGGATGTATTCGGCGTCAGTGCTAACGGGAACGGAGATCTCGATTAGGCGCCCGGACGATCCACCGGCTTCCGCCCCTTCATCCTTAGGCATTGCGCATCAAGTGAATCGTTCCCTGACGCGCTCCCAGAATCCGCCCATGTTCCGATCCAGGACCTCGGCGCGCGGGAGCGTCGTGCGCAATTGCTCCATCAGGTCGCGTTGTTGGCGCGTCAGCTTTTCCGGCGTCATGACGAAGACGGTGACGACCAGATCGCCTCTGCCCGTGCCGCGCAGGATTGGGACGCCCCGTTCTTCGATGCGGATCGTGTCGCCGGATTGGGTGCCGGCCGCGATCGGAATCGTTTCATCTCCCTCGAGGGTCGGGACCTCGACCTCGGCGCCGAGAGCAGCATCGGCCGGGTTGACGCGCAGATCGAGCAAAATGTCGACACCGTTCCGCCGGAAGGTGTGATGCGGCTCGACGTCGAGGACGATGTAAAGGTCGCCCGGCGGTCCGCCATGAACCCCGTGTTCGCCTTCTCCGCTCAAGCGGATCTGCGTCCCCTTCTCGATTCCGGCCGGAACGTCGACGTCCAGGGTCCGCGAACGTTGGACCCGGCCGCGCCCGATGCACTCCGTGCAGCGGTCCGTCACGGTCACGCCGTTGCCTGAGCATTCTGCGCAGGTCTCTACGTTGACGATCGAGCCGAGCAGGCTTTGCCGCACGCGCCTGACCTGACCCATGCCGTCGCAGGCGGAGCAGCGGCTTGGATTGGTGCCTGGCGCCGCGCCGTTTCCGCCGCAAGTGTCGCATGTCTCGCGGCGCACGACATCGGCGCTCCGCTTGGTGCCGAAGACGGCTTCCTCGAAGCTCAGGCGGACCTTGATCCTCTGATCGGCGCCCCGTTCGGGAACCGGTCCCGCGCGCCGGGTGCGAGGTCGGGAGCGCCCGCCGAAGAAGACTTCTTCGATGATATCGCCCAGGTCGTCGAAGCCGCCGAAGCCGCTCGCCGACGCCCCGGCGCCCTTGACGCCGGCGTGGCCGTAGCGATCGTAAGCGGCGCGCTTTCGTTCGTCCTTCAGGATTTCGTAGGCTTCGTTGATTTCCTTGAACCGAACGGAAGATCGCTCATCGCCGCCGTTGACGTCTGGATGGTGCTCCTTGGCAAGAACACGATAGGCGCGGCGCACTTCCTGCTCCGTCGCCTCGCGCCCGACGCCGAGGGTCTCGTAGTAATCGCGTGCCATTGTATTGGTCTCTCGCTTCCGAATCTTTTTGGTCTGAAGTCTTTGGATTCTACGCCGACATGCTCAGCCGGTCATCAACTCGGTCATCAAATCGGCCACGAAACCTACGGTCGGCACTGCGCGCTCGTAAGCCATTCGCGTAGGGCCTACGGCGCCAAGGATTCCGGCCGGCGCGCTTTCCGATCCGAAGCATGCAATCACCAGCGTCATTTCCGGCACCTCGTCGAGTGGCGGCTCGCCGCCGAAGACGACGTGTACACCCATTCGGGGCATCCGTTCGAGGAGTGGTTCCAGCCCGCGCCCGTGCTCGAGCAGCTCGACCACTCCCCGCATCCGTTCAGAGCCCGCGAATTCGGGCGCGAAGAGGATCTGCGTCAAGCCCGCATGATACAACCGCGGTGCCGTCGGACGCTGCTCGCGCTTGGCAGCAACGAGTCCGGCGATGCCGGAGCGCTGGGCGATGATGGCCGCGGAGAGCCGCATCCACCGCTCCGGCTCCCAGCCGGCCTGGTGGAATTGGTGCCGAATGGTCCGCTGCTCTTCGCCTTCTAGCCCGGCCGTCTTCATCAGGCGCTCTACGAAATAACGATATCCGGCGACGGTGGGTAGCCGCCCGGCGGAGGTGTGGGGATGCGTTAGCATCCCGGCCTCCTCGAGAGCGGCCAACTCGCTGCGCACGGTGGCGGCACTCACCCCGAGATCGTAGCCCTCGACAAGCGCCGCCGAAGATACGGGTAGTGCGTGCTTGACATGCTCGCGCACGACGAGCGCAAGAATGAGCGCCCGCCGTTCAGATAGCGTGGAATCGTCAAAGGGGGACATAGGCGGAATGCTAGGCGGTGCGGGGGGACGGGTCAATCCAATTCACGTGGCGCATCCCAACCGCGGCGTCGCGAAACCGGCCCGATTGGCGCGGGACCCGATACGCGACAACGATGTAGGGGCACCCCTATGTGGGTGCCCACGGCGTCGCGAAACCGGCCCGATCTGGCGCGAGACCCGATACGCAACAACGATGTAGGGGTGCCCCTACTAATACGCGTTCGGATCCCGACCGCTGCCCAAAATCGTTCGGGCCATGATCTTTAGGTCGAGCAGGATCGACCAATTCTCGATGTAGTAGAGATCGTACTTGGTGCGCTCTTCGATCGAAGTGTTGCCGCGCAGTCCGTTGACCTGCGCCCAACCCGTAATGCCGCCGCGTTCGCGGTGGCGTTCGGTGTAGCGCGGGATCGCGCCGCGGAATTCTTCGACGAATTCTGGGCGTTCCGGGCGCGGGCCGACGATGCTCATGTGGCCCAGTAAGACGTTGACCAGCTGCGGCAATTCGTCCAGGTTCATGCTGCGCATGAAGCGGCCCAAGCGCGTCACGCGCGGGTCGTCGCGCCGGGCCCAGACCGGGCCGCTCGATTCTTCGGCGTCCGTGCGCATCGATCGGAGCTTGATGATCGGGAACGGACGCATATCCAGACCCATGCGCTCCTGGACGAAAAACGCCGGGCCGCGCGATTCGAGCTTCACTAGGACGACCAGGAGCAGAATGATCGGCGAAGTGATGATCAGCGCGATGCCGGCCACCAGGATGTCGATCAGCCGCTTGAGCGTCCGTCGCCAGCCGCGCAGGGCCAGGTCGTGCATCGTCAGGAGTGGAAGTCCGTCCAGAGTGCTGATCTGGATTTCGCCCGCGAGCATCTGGAAGATGTCGGGCAAGATCTTGATCGACGTGCCTTCCCGATCGCAATGTCCGACCAGTTCGACCAACTCGGCTCGCGACGCGTTGGGAAGCGCGATCAGGACTTCGTCGACGACCTGATCGCGGACGGTTTGTTCCAGGAGCGAAAGCGGTCCAAGCACCGGCACACCGCGCGCCTGCGTCCGGCCCGGCGTATCGTCCAGGAAGCCGACGACGTCGTAGCCCAGCCACGGACGGCGGTGTATGCGAGCGACCAAGTCTTGCCCAGCCGCGCCGGCGCCAAGGATCAGCACCCGTGGCCGACCGACCCCGAGACGTCGCAAAAGCGCCCACAGCGCCCGGTGCGCGATGCGGAACGCCGTGACGACCGCAAACGTGGCGATCCAACTGTAGATTGTGACCCGCCGCGAATATTGAAGGGCAGGGAAGAGGAAGCTTGTAACGGCAAAGGTGATCACCACGCCAAGCGTGACCGACCTGAAAATCCGCCCGACCAGATCCAGACGCGGCACGTCGTGCGGCTGGTGATACATCCGTTGGAAGAAGAAGACGATGAGCAATACGACCACGTGCGCCGCGATCAGGGCGCCGAAGGTTTCGAATGCCGCTGGCGGCTCGAAGCCCTGCAGGCCCGAAGTGCGCGCATGGAAGGCGTGCGCCAACCGGAGTCCGACCGCGAAGGCCGTGATGTCGAGCGGCAGCAGCGAAGCGCGTTCGAGGAGAGTTCTGGCGTGCCTCATTCGCCCCCGCCTCGCCTTGAGACAAGACCTGGGCTTAGCCCTTGCCCAGTCTCAGACTCCAGACTTCCGCCCACCCCTTGCTCGGACTCTGACTCCAGCCCTCTGCCCACTTCCGCTCCCGATCGGGCACCGTTGCCCAAGCGCATCTCGCGCCTCAACCTGCGGCCGCCCTTCAACCCGAGACCCAGCCTGACCAAAAAATCGATCCACGAGGACGTTTCCGCCCGATAGTGTTTGTCGTAGAAGAGCCACATCGCACGCTGGAATTCATGTTGCGCCTTGTCGCTCGACCGGCTGCTTGCCCGCTTGACATGGTGTATGACCGCTTGCGGCCGATAGCCGACCCGCCAGCCGGCTCGCCGGAGCCTGAGCGCCCAATCCAGATCTTCGCCGTACATCCAGAAGCGCTCGTCCAGCACCCCGACTTCGGCCAGCGCCGCGCCGCGCACGAGCATGCACGCCCCGACCACCGAGTCTACGTCCGCCGGCTGGTCAGGGTCCAGGAAGGTCATGTTGTACCGGCCGAAACGCGGGCTTTTCGGGAAGCGTCGGGCTAGGCCGCTGAAGCGATAAAAGGCTACTTCCGGCGTCGGAAAGCTCCGCCGGCACGCGACGTCGAGTGAGCCATCTTGCAAGAGTAGCTTCGGCCCGACTGCGCCTAAAGCCGGCTCGCGTTCCAGCGCATCTACCAGCGCAGCAAGAGCGCCTGCCGGGACTAGCGTATCCGGGTTCAACAGGAGTGCGTGTCGCGCTCGGCCGTCCCGCTCGACCGGCGCCGGCCCACCGCGGCTGTGACCAGCCTCCGCAAGCGCGAGGTTGTTCGCCGCCGCGAAGCCCGGATTGCCGCCGCTTTCGATGACCCGTACATCGGGAAAGTTTGTGCGCACCGCCGCCGCGCTCCCGTCCGTCGAGGCGTTGTCGACCACCCGAATCGTGGCGGTGAGACCATCAAGGCCGCCGGTCATGAGCGAAGTAAGGCAGTCCGTGAGGAGTTCGGACGTGTTGTGGTTGACGATGACCACGTCGAGAGCGCCCCTCACGCCCCATCCTCCGACGTCCGCGCCAGCACCCGCTCGTCGCCCATGCGGCGCGTCACATGGATGCGATCCAAGTGTTCCATCAGGCCCAGGGCATATCTGCGGGTTGTGCCGAAGAGGTCGCGCACATCGGCGACCGTAATCCGACCGCCGCCGCGCAGGCGCTCGATTACGGCGGCTCGCATGTCGGCATAGGTCTGGCTATCGAAGAGGACATCCATTTCAACCGCCACCAAATCGCCGCGAGCGATGAGGACGTCGAGGACGGCCGTGCCCACCGCCTCGATAGCCTCGGCCCGGCCCGGTGGCGTGTGCGGCTCAGCGGCGAAGCGGGCCATCAGCGCCGCGACGGCCGCCTCTTGCTCCGCGCTCAAGTTGACCCGATGGTCGGCGAGCCGCGGGATGCCCTGAGCACCGTCGCGGGCAAGCCAGCCCTCGGATTCGGCACAGCGCAGGACGGCCGCGAACACCGCGGCCTCCAGGTTGAGCCGGCCGCGCAATTCCTCGGGCGGCGGACCGTGGCGCAGTGGGTGAGCGCGATGGTAATCGGACAGAAAACCGCGCAAGCGGCCCGCGATAGCGGCCCACTTTTCGGCCGTCGACCAGATCGCGCCGGACAGGTGCACCACCCGGCCTTCAGCTTCGAGCGATTCGAGGATCTCACTCAGCGCCACGGACGTGAGTCCGAGCGACGCTACATCGAGAGCGTCGGGCGCGCACGGGCCGCGCTCGACGAGCGCCTGGAGCACGCGCGACTCCGGCTTTTCGCTTTCGAGCACCCTGAAACGATCGACGACTTCGTCGCGGAAGCGCCGGTGCCGGCGTGGCGGATGCGGGTCCAATACGACCCCGCCGCCGATGGTCTTGCTGGGCGAAGGCAGCCGAAGCACAAGCCGATCACCGGCCGCGAACGTCGTCGGACCCGCCAGATGGAGCTGGACGTAACCGGTCCCGCCTGGTTCGATCCGCCGTTCGCCGATGAGGCGCACGCGCGCGATCATTTCGGAGGCCGCGTGGAATACTGCGACTTGGGCGTCGTGGCGAAGCGGGGCGTCGGCGTCGGGCAGCAGCTCGATCGAGGCGTCGATAAGGCGCGTCGTCTTGTATGCGCCCGGCGCCGCGATCACGTCGCCACGTTCGATGTCGTCGGTATCCAAGCCGACCAGATTCACCGCTACCCGCGTGCCCGGCAACGCCCGCTCGACGGCCCGGCCATGCATCTGCACGCCGCGCGCCCGCGTCGACTTCCCTTGCGGCAGCACCTCGAGCGGATCGCCGACAGCGATATAGCCGTCCCTGAGGGTGCCGGTGACCACTGTGCCGAAACCGGCCATCGAGAAAACTCGATCGACCGAAAGCCGTGCGCGGCCCGCGTCGCGCGCTGTGGGTATGACGTCGATTAGGGCGTCGAGCGCCTCCGAGATCGCCGCGACACCTTCGCCTGTCTTAGCGCTGATCGGGATGATCGGCGCGCCCTCGAGCGTGGTTCCCTCCAAGAGCGTGGCGACTTCGTCACGCACAATGCCGAGCCACTCTTCGTCGACCAGGTCCGTTTTGGTCAGGGCGATCACGCTGTGTTCGACGCGGAGCAGGTTCAGGATCGCGAGGTGCTCCCGCGTTTGCGGCATCGGGCCCTCGTCGGCCGCGACTACGAGGAGCGCTGCGTCGATCCCGCCGGCGCCGGCTAGGGCGTTCTGGATGAAGTCCTCGTGGCCGGGAACATCGATGAAGCTGGCGATCGCCCCACTTGGGAGCGTGTGCCACGCAAATCCGAGGTCGATCGTCAAGCCGCGGGCCTTTTCCTCGGCGAGTCGGTCAGGATCCGTCCCGGTCAGTGCGCGGACAAGCGAGCTTTTGCCATGATCGACATGTCCGGCCGTCCCGATGACGACGATCCGGCCAGGGCGTTCGCTCACCGGCGTGAAATCCGGAGCGCGCTACCGGCCGCACGGTTCACTCACCCCCCTCATCGCGCGCGCCACGCGCCGCGCGAAGCGAACGCCGCAGTGCCCGTCTGCGCTCCGCGACCAGATGGGGCTTGGCGTCCGAAGGGATCGAGGCTTCCGAATCCTTGATCAAATCATCAAGGCCGTTCCGCCACCGCTCCATCGCTCCGTGAGACATCTGCCGCAGGTCCAATAGATCGGTCTCCAGGACTTGCCGGCGGCGTTCGATCTCGACGCCCGTCGCCGTGACGCGCTCATCTACTGCAGCGACCGCCGCCTGCAGCGCCGCATCGCGCAGCGCCAACTCCTCCCGTAACGCCCGACTTGCCTGTTCGTGCTCCCGCTCACGCTGCACTATGAATGACGACCATTCGTCCGCCGTTTCCCTCCGCACTGCTCCGATCGCCGCATCGATGCGCCCTTCGAAGACGCGCTGCGACTCCGCGGATTCGCGCTGAGCCGCCAGTAATTCCTCCCCCTTGGCGCGCACGTCCTCGGCCAGGGTCTTCGCCGCTTCAACGGTAATGACTTGGTGCTCGAGGCGCGCCTGCCACGCCCCCAACTCTTGGCGAAGTGCTTCGACGCCGAGAGCTTCTGTGCGGTTAGCCATGTCGGAGACGCCGCGCCGAATCGTGTCGGCAAGACTGGAGCGCTCAGCTGCAAGTGTCTCGATCTCCACGGTGGTGCGTTGGGCATCCGCCTCGAGGGCCTTGCGCGATCGTTCGAGTCCTTCGACGCGTTCGGCGATGGGCGAAAGTCCGGCGATCAATTCGGTGTGCTCACGCAGCGATTCGACAGACTCGGCTGCGCGCCGGTCATGGCGAGCCTCGGAAGCGGCGCGCTCGCTTCTAAACGTTGCGATGTACGCGGCGAGCTGTTCCGCGACGTCGCGGCGCACGTTATCGAGCGCGCTTTCCAACCGATTGAGACGGCTTACGTCTGCCGCGAACGCCTCGAGCCGTTCGGCACTGCGCTGGCCGGCTTCTTGAGCCGCGCCCAGTCGCTCCTCGAGCCCGTCAAGACGCCCTTCGAAGCGCCGATCTCCGATCAGTCGCTCCACGCGCTCGACGTCCTGGGCCCGGCCCACCTGCACGCCCTCGAGCTTCCGTTCGGCGTCCGCAAGCCGCCCGCGCAAAGCGACGACCTCAGCGACGAGCGTGGCGACCTCTTCTCGGGCCGAAGCGCTCGCTTCGGACAATTGATTCAGACGGTCGAGTGTGGTCTCGGTCGTCTCGATCTCCATCGCGGGCTCTCCTGCTGGCCGCGTTCCCGACTTGTAGTCCGAGTCCCGCGGTCCGATCGGTGCGTTGAGCGCCTTTGTAGGCGTGCCGACGGCCTGAGTCTTTAGGTGTCGGGAGGGCGCGGCATTATAGACTGCGGTCTCCGGGCACGGCAACGGATTGAACGCCCGAGCCGCATGCGACTTCCGTCGATATGTCGACGATCACCGGCTAAGGATCCTCGTCGAACTCCCGCCCGTTCCAAGGAAAGTAGAGCCTAGGACGCGCGAAGATGTCCGCGCTAAGCCGCCACTCCTCGCCACCGTCGTCGGTCAGGAGCGCCGTGTTGCGCAGCGTACCTCCGGCGCGCGTAACTACGCGCGCCCTGTACTGAAGCGTCGTCACCCGCTCGGCAGGCACGCTGCCGCTCCACTGAAGGACTCCGCGCTCGATGTCGGCTTCGACGCTGCCCGATGGGTCGCTCAGGAGCCACGAGCCGTCAACCAACATCAATCCGCTCGGCAATGTGTCGGTTAGGCTGAAGGCCGTGTCGCGCACGCCGTCGTTGCGGACGATCAGGCTGTAGGTGACATCCTGCCCAACCTCCAAACCCTCGCCGTCGCCGTTTGCGCTCTTGATCGAGCGGGAAAGGTCAGCGGCATCGACGCGCCACGTTGCCTCCCGGGTGAGCGGCAGCCCGTCGCCATGGATCTCGGCGCTCGAAGTTAGTGTTGTGCCCGCCGGCAGGTCGTCGCGCAAGCGGAGCATGAGGACGACCTCCTCGACACCGCCCCGCGGCAACTGGCCGCGCCACGTCAGCCGGCGCTCGCCCGCCGTATGACTCCATCCGGCCGGCACTTCGGCCGGATCGAAGTCCGATCCTTCCGGCAGCGTCCAAGTCGCGCGCACGTTTGCTGTCGCCTTTGGACCGGCATGGCCCAGCGTAAGCGCTAGCCGAATTGTCTCGCCGCCCGCGAACGCGCGCCGGTCGAGCGGCCGTCCGGCTGCGTCGACAATCCGAAGCGTGCTGGACGTGAGCGGGCTGAACCAATCCGCGGCGCGGGCGTGGATCGCGCGGCTGCACTCCGCGTCAAGCGCTCCAGCATCGAATGCGAGGAAGACCGATTTGAAGGCCCGTGCCGCGGCCTGCGTCGCTATCGTCGCGCCGAAGACGTCCCGCAAGGCCGCCCGACCACCGGCGCCTGGGTCTAAACGGTCGCTGAAGTCCTCGATCGATGTCCGATATTCCGCTCGGCAGCCGCGCAGCCCTTCGAAGATCGAAGCTCTGACACCCCGAATCTCACCGCCATGCGCCCGTCCGCCGTCCTCGGTGTGCGATTCAACCCCGAGGAAGTCCTTGTGGAAGAAGCGCTCGTCCAGATAGGGCCGCTCGCTGCGCGCGCGCAAGTAGTCCTCGCTTGCGAGCAGCAACCGCCCGCCGGCGTCGAGATATGCGGCCAGGCGGGTCAGGCCGGCCTGGTCGATGCTTCCGTTGGGGCGCGGATCGTAGCCCGTGAACCAGATCACGGCCGGATAGAGCTTGAGCGTGTCGGTCGGCGGGAGGGTCGGACGAATCTGGAGCCGACCAAGCTCCCAGACGTCGAAGGGGATGTCTAACGAGGTCATCGCTTCGAGATAGCGCTCTTCAGTGTCCGCCGTGTAGTCGCCGTCGACGACTAGAATCGGCGCCGGGGCGCGGGTGACTAAGTCGAGGGAATCTGAGATCTCGCCGTCTGTCGAATCGAACGTGACTGTCACCGGATTCGACGCCCCGTGATCGACGTCATCCGGAACCCGCATCCGAACGCCGAAGGATGTCTCGGTGCAGTGCTCGAGCTCGATGTCCGAATCGAGTGGGGCTGTGAAATCTGCGTTCCACAAGCCTGCAAGCCAGCGCGAGCCCTCCATGCCGACCTCGAAGGTAGTCGTCTCAGTCCCCGTGCTTGTCAGCGTGACCGTAAAGTCCGCCGTCAGGCCCGCCCGCATCACCTGCTCCGTGATCGGCGCGCTGATGTGTAATTCGCGCGCCGGCGGTTCGGCCGTCAGGGCGTCCAATAAACGTTCGAGCACGCGGTCCCGATCCCGATTGCCGGCAATCCCCTCGAAGCCGAAGCCGAGGACGACGCTCCGATAATCGAGGCATCGTCCAGAGAGCGCCGCGGCGCCGGCGCCCGTGTCGTACGTCGCTATCAGGCCGGCGTGCAGCGAATCGATCGATTCCATGACGTCCGGAGCACTTTGGTTGTCCATGCTGTCCGGCCCGTTCAGTGTGATCGTTATCCCCTCGAGCGGCCCGCCGTCCGAGCCGTGTACGACGGAGCTGTGGGCGTTGTCTTCGACGACCCGCAGATGAAGGCGCTCGCGCACGTATGGGTGCGGGCGGGCGTTCAGCGCGCACGGTTCGCGCGGATTGTCGATGCCGGCGTCTATGCACAGCGCGTCTTGTCCGGACAAGAGCAAGCGTCCGCCGCGGCCCAAGTAGTCGGAAAGTGGTCCTGCGCCGCGGACGAATGCGGGTCCGGACAGTGAACTGGACCAGATCACTAGGTCGAATTCCTCCAGCCGCTCAAGGGAAGGCGGGCCGCCCGGCGAGCCCGGATTCGTCCGCTCGCTGGTGACGTGATGCTCTTCGGCCAGATAGCCCAGGCGACCGAGGCTATCCCGATAGGCGCTTGCCGCCGTGGTGAATGCCCAAGCGTCGCCGTCGACCAGCAGGATCTTAGGCGCGGGCTGCAGCGCGAAGTCCTGTGTTAGCAATTTGTCGGGATCGATCTTGATCGAGGTTTCGAGCACCCGATAGCCGAAGTGCTCGACGCGGACGTTGTACACCCGGGGCGGTAGGCGTTCGGAGAAGTCGCCGAGGGCATTCGCCTCGATGCCGAATGGCACGCCCTCGAGTTTCAACGTCGCCTGAAGCGGCGCGCCGGTGGCGGCATCGGACACGGTCCCGCCGAAAAATCCTGTCGGCGACTCGCGCTCCAGCCCGATGTCCGGTAGCCGCGTGATTTCGCCGGTGCGGACGATGATACCCGTCCCGCCGGGCCCGCGCGTGGTCTGCGATCGATAGGCAAAGGCGTCGACGACGACGAGATAAGCGCCAGGGGCGACATCCACTTCGAAGGTGCCATCGATCTCGACCTCCGTGCTGATCACGGGCTCGCCGTCGAGCATCGCGATGCGCACCCGCGCCCACGGTATCGGCTCACCGTCGACGGCGCGCGTCACTCGCCCGCTTAGCGTTCCGACATCGCTCACGGAGCGCACGGCGGCGTAAGCGTCGACGATACCCCAGCCGCTCATCGGATCCGGGCGGTCGGAAGATAGCGGTCGGGCGGTCTCCTTCAGGACGTCGAGGACTTCAGCCGGAGATATATCGGGCGAAGCTTGGCGCAGAAGGGCAACCACTCCGGAAACGTGCGGACTGGCCATGCTGGTTCCGCGAAGCTGCGCGAAGCCACCGCCGGGAATGGTTGAGGTTATGCCGGTGCCGGGCGCCACCAGTTCGGGCTTGATTTCGCCCATCAGAGTCCGGCCGAATTGGCTGTTTTCCCACATTTTATCTTCAGGCGTGGTCGCTCCGACCGCTATCGCGCGCGGATGGGCGGCGGGCAGCCCGGGAAAGCCGCGGCCGTTGCCCGAGGCTGCGACCATTACGACGCCCGCGTCAATGAGATCATCGATCAAGGGGTAAACGAGCACGCCTCCAGCTTCGGATGTGGTCACCAGGCTGGCGTTGATCACGTCGGGCCGATTCGACGGCGCCATGTCGAGCACCCAGGCGAAGGCGTCGGCGATCCAAGAGACGCGGCAAGTGTCGGGGCAAGTGCGCATCGCGATCCAGCGCGCGCCCGGTGCAACGCCGACCCCATCGCCGGCCAGAGCCGAGCCCGCGACGTGGGTCCCGTGACCGAGCCCGTCGGCCGGATAGCGCGTCCCAAGGCCGCAGAGCAGATCTTCGCCCATCCGGCACCACAGATTGTCGACGTTCACCGGCGGACCGCCGCCGGTGTAGCCGCGATAACGGGTTTGGAGCAGCGGGTGGTGATAGTCGACTCCGGAGTCGATGACGGCGATGGTCACCCCGCTGCCGTCGAAGCCGAGCCGCTCCCACACCATGTCGGCGCGGATGCGCTCTATGTTCCACAGGGGCACTGGCCCGGGCGACGGCCCGCCGCCCGGCGGCGACTCGTCCTCGATCAGGACCGGCACCATGTCCACTTCGTCGTCGGGCACGATGAGGCGCACCTCGGGCCGGCGTGCGATCTCCGCCAGTACGCCCATGGACGCCCGCGCAGCAATGGCGCCGGCGACGGGGATGGGCCGAATCGCCTCGGCGTCGCCCGAAGCTAATGCGGACTCGAGCCGGGCGACGGCCCAGGCACCGGCGCTCGTGAAGCGCGCCGTGCGCGCATCGAGGGCGGTCTCGAAATCGGCGCGATCGGTACTGGAGGGCGGCGATCCCGACGGCTGTGATTCGGGCAGAGTCCGCTGGTGCGCAGTCGAGCCGAGATCATCCGACGGCGCGTGGACCATTGCCTCGGGATCGTGCAGCAGGACGATGATGTCGATCAGTTCGTTGGGCGAATCGTCTTGGCGAAGGTTGGGCGAATAAACTTGGCGATCGTCGAGCGCCCTGTCGAGCGGACCATCGGACAAGGAGAGCGCTACGGAGATCGGAACTGTCTCGGCTCCACCGAAAAGGATCGCGATTCCGAGCCCGAGCGAGATTCCGACGCGCCGGTTCAGACGGCCGGCTCCGGGCCGCCGCCGTCACCCTGATGACCGTCTGAGTCGTCATCGGCGGGGGTCGGAACGGCGACCGTCGGTAAGACTGCCGCGGCGCGCGCAAGGGCGATGACCGTGGCGCCTCGAGGAGCGGTGAGCGATAGAGCATGGTCCTTCGGCACCAGGATCGCTTGGCTTCCGACCACTGAGCCGCTTTCGCCGTCTTCTTCACCCTGATAGTCGACCACACCGCGATACACCATCAGCATCATGTCGCCTTCAGGTCCGATGAAAGGCTCGCCATCGCCCGCCATTCGGGTGGCCGAGGCGGAGTAGATCCCGACGTCCCCAGCCGGCCGCCACTGGTTCAAGTTGCCCTGAAGGGCTTCCGACGCGAAGCTAACGTGAAGGACGCCCTTGTCGTCTAGTTCTTGAGGTGCGTGAAAGCCGTTGGTCTCACCGGAAGGCGTCCGCAGTTTGAACACGACGACCGTGCTCCGCATTCCGGAGGTTGTCGTGAGGCCGACCCCGGGCGGCAGGCTGACGATCGAGCCTTCGTTCGCGACGACCCGGACAGTCGGCCGATCGATTGTGATGACGCCCTCAAGGACAAGCGCGAGCTCGCGGCGTTCGAGGCTGCGATGCCAGCTCTTAGGGCCTTCGCAGATCACCAGGCCCACCTCGATGGCTCCAAGCGAGGCGAAACTGACGATCCGAAAAGGTTCGTCGATGCTCGATGCGATCGATGTGAGGTCGAAAAGCTTCACGTCGCGGCGCTCCTTGGATCCATTCCGGCGCCGGGCCGGGCTCGTGGTCGCGCGTGATGGATGCGTTGGCGCCGGAGCCGGGCTGCGGGTTTGGCCGCCCGGGTCGAACGATTATAGGGTTCGGCCTATTGGGCCGCAAAGGGCCTGTTTCTATCGGACTCTCGGGGAAGTGGGTTTGTCGGGTCCGTCGATACCCGGAACTTCCCGTTCGACGCTCCGATCAGCCGTCATGTTCCAATCGCTTTCCCATGCCAATCACATCGTCGAGTTCGTAGCCCACCGCGCGACAGACGGACCGCCGCTATTCCTCCGGCACGACGGCGACCGCCTCCACTTCGATCAGGAAGTCGGGGTGCGCGATACGCTAGCGAAGCGCCTTGCGGACGACAAGCTTGAGCCCCGACCACACTTCGCTGATAGCGCAGACCTTGATGTCGACGTAACCGATGGGCAGCGCGGCATCGCGAATAGTGTCCTCGGTAACGGTCGTGGGCACCTTCGACGCCTTCTTCGGCCAAGAGACCCAGACCGGCGTTTCGGCATTGAGCGCACTTCGCAGCGTCGCGAGTCGCTCCACGAGGTCCCATTGCTCGGTGACGAAGACATGGACGAGATCGACGTCCCTTTCGAATCTGTCGGTGAAGACGACTCCCTCCGGCAGGGGCTTGAGGAGTCGCTCATACTCCTCAGGAGCACCGATGCACAGCACGCGGCTACCTTGCACGATCCCCAACTTCTTCGCCAGGGGTGTGCCCGAGTAGCCTGCGTAGGCGGCGGGACTATCCGAGATATCCATTGAGTTCATCCTGATGAGGCTCGACCAATGCTGCCCAGATGCGTGTGTCCGATGGGTGATCCGGGCGGTTGTAGGCTGTTGTTGTTTGTTGCCATGCCGCGCGAGGTTAGGCGCCCGGCGTTGGTTCAATGAACTCGATCCGATCGCCGAACGGGTCGGCGACGTAGACTCGATCGAATCCAGGTAGCGGCTCACCGGTCCTGGCCGGAAACCCTGCGGCTGAACATCGTTCTGCGATGCCCTTCACGTCTCCCACGAGCAGTGCCGGATGTGCCTTCTTGGCGGGGCGAAAGTCGACTTCAATGCCTAGATGTATCTCGGCGGAACCGGCGAAGAACCAGACGCCGCCTCGCATGGCCAGGTTGTCCGGCTTTGGGATCTCCGTCATTCCGGGGACGTCCCGATAGAAGGCGCGGGCTTCGTCCTCCGCACTGGGCGGCATCGCGAGCTGCACGTGGTGGAGGGCGAGAATCATCGAGTTCCGGATCGAATGAACGCTAGGGTTCGCTCCCAGGCCAAACTCGCTGCCGCGTGATCGTACGCATCCGAGCGGTCGGGCGCTGCTGCATTCGAATGCTGTGTCATGGTCGATCTACCTCCGAGTAGCGATCCCGTAGCCCAGCGACACGAGGGCCAAGCCGACGAGGAGGTGCAATCCGACGTTCGCGGCCGCTCGAAGGTACTCTGCGTCCCGAGCCATTGCGAAAGTCTCGAAGCCGAAGGTCGAGAAGGTCGTGAAGCTGCCGAGGATGCCGATGAAGGAAAACGTTCGGATTTCCGGACTGAACATCTGTCGAGTCTCAACCAGTCCCGCGAGCACTCCGATCACGAAGCAACCCAGAAGGTTGACCACCAAGGTCCCGAAGGGAAAGGTGGTGAGAGGGACCTGCCGCTGCACCAGCCCGGTGAGGCCATATCGTGCAAGGGCCCCGATGATGCCGCCTGATCCGATTATCAATGCGTAGGTGCGTGCCGCCTTCAAAGTGTTCGCCATTGGCTCGATGGTGTCCTGGTGGCGCCTGGCTGAGGCTCGGTCAAGCGGTGGGCGGAGGGGCGGAGTCGTCGTGAGGAACAATACGGAAGGTAGCGCCCCACTCGCAAACACGCCTCCGCCGCTTCGATCACGGCCGACACGGAGAGCACCCGCACGCAAGGATGCGCCATCGGATCAGGCCAATGGAGGCGTCCGCAGGGAGCGCACGGTAAGTCGCTCCAGATCACCCTATGGCGACCCGGAGATCCCCACGGACCGAAGCGCTTGGGGTCGGCCGGGCCGAAGAGGCTCACACTCGGCGTCCCGACCGCCGCCGCGATGTGGAGCGGCCCGCTGTCCGGACCGAGGACAAGCCGGCAGCGCGCGTAGAGGGCAGCGAGGGCGCCGATATCCATTCGGCCGGATAGATCGAGCACCGGATGAGCATGCCGATGGACGTTGGCGTGATTCGGGCGAGGCTTTTGGTCGAGGCCCGGAGGAGTCTCCGGATCGATCTTCGACCCGCCTCCGTATGTATGCGACGCTGCGCTCGCATGCCGTTCCACATCGAGCACGATCGGCGCCGGCCCATCCTCCTGCAACAGCCGGGCGATCGACTCAGTGATCGGCCGCTCGTGGGCGCTGCCCGTTAGGATCAACGGCTCGCCCGGGGCACAAAGCGCACGCGCGACGGCCGCCCACTTCAGGTCCGTCCAGCGTTTGACGGCGGCGCCGGCGCCCGGGTGGATCGCGACGGGACCTCCTGGGCCGATCGGCCCGAGTTCACCGAGTGCTGCGATCCACCGCGCCGCCGCCGCCTCGTCCTCCGGCTCTAGCCGAAGAGACAGCGGATCGATTGCTGGGTCGGCCGCGAATTGATCTTTCGACCGTTCGAACGAAATCGGATCGATCCTCAATTCGATTGCGGGCGAGTCGTGCACCGGGTCGACGGCGAGTGTATCGAGCGCTGGGTCGACGCCGACAGGACCGTCCGCCGGTGCGCCGCCACCTTCGAGCGCGGCCCGGACCAGTGCCACACCCGCCGCGGTTACGTGCGCGGGTCTCGACGTCGTGGGCAGCGCGTGGGTGAGAAGAGGGGCGACTCCGGGATCGTCATGGCCCACGCGTACCGGAACGCCGGCAAGCGCGGCGGCCCAAGCTGACGGGAAGTCGTCGTCGCGCAGTACGAAGACGATGTCCCATCGGCCGCGACGGATGTAGAGAGCCAGACGGAGCACGTCGAGTACGCCCATTCCGGGCACGCGACGCCGAACGGCCCTCGAATAGGCCATGAACCGATAGGTTTCGACTGCGTCCGGACCCGCCAGCCGTCGCGCAATCGCTTCGGACCACGGCCCGGCCAGTAGCGTGATCTTGTCCGACGGCCGCCCGGCTCGCAGTCGCGCGAGCGACGGACCGGAAAGCAGCACGTCGCCGAGATGGTCCGGCCGTATCACGAGCACCCGGGCCTGCGCCGGCCAGGGAATGCCGCGGTCGCCGAGCAATATCGGCCCGCCGCGCCGCGCCCCCGGCATCCAGCGGAGCACCTTCGCTCTTCGGCGTTTGCGTATCGCGCTGCCGATTCGATCGGCTTCGGCCAAGCGCACCAATTCATCGGCTTTGCCGCTCGAAACGAAGGCTTCCTCATCCATAGAGCTGCTCTATCTTCGGGACGAGCGCTGACCAACGGTAGCTTGATTCGGCCCGCTCGCGAGCCGCGGTGCCAAGAGTCCGCCGCGTCGCTGGGTCGCCGAGGAGGGAAACGATCGCCGCTGCCAGGGTATCCGGGCTGTCGGCAAGGCGCACTTCAAGGCCGTCGCGCACTTCCAGGCCCTCGACGGCCAGCGTCGTCGCCGCTATCGCCTTGCCCATCGCCATCGCTTCGAGACCTCCGTATCGGGTGCATTTGACAGTGCTGTCCAACGCCATGGCAGAGAGCTTCTTCGCCTCCCTGGAATGCGAACTGATCGACCGGACCACCTTGAGGACGCCGGTCGAAGCCCTTGCGGCCGTATTCGACGACATCGAGGGTTTCTACAATCCCTACCGACGCCACTCCGCGCTCGGGCTTGTGTCGCCTGTCAACTTTGAGTACGCTACGCTGCAGCCGGTGGTTGCTTGAGCCACCTTTTCACGGCTGTCCGCGCAAGCGGGGTCGCTCCACTCCAGGAGCTCGAACCCGTCGGTGTCTTCCGTGTCAAATCAAATGAGAATGTTACCGAGGAGGCGTTCTGGGGAACTGTATTGGCCTCGGTAACATTTTGGATGATGGGATGCGTGCATCTCGGTCACTGTCACCATCTCCGTCAACAACACGCCGCGCCCCGCCCGATCGGCCACACGGTACCTCGCCGCCATCTGCTTGAGGAACTTGCGCCGCTCATCCACCGTCAGCCGCTCGTGTTCTGGGTCCACTCCTCAGCTCCCTCGATAACATTCTCAAACGAGGGAACCATTGTCGCCGCAGTAACATTTTCGCTGAGGGAATACGACCCATTGACATCGAGCACAAGATGCAGTACGCTACCGATCCCTAGTACACCACCATACCCGCCCTGGGAGACGACGCGCCGATGTAGCAAGCCAGGTTCAGCAGCCTGGCGGAGGGCTTCGATGGCATTCCTTTCGGCGTCGCCCGAAACGATTGCATGGATCTCACGAACAGTGCTCGGTTTGTCCTTCGTGCTGTATGGAATTGCCAAGCTGCGCGACGTTCCCGGATTCGTAGACGGTGCGGTCTCATGGAGAGTGCTCGACCCGC
Source organism: Anaerolineae bacterium (assembly GCA_038913135.1). Lineage (GTDB taxonomy): Bacteria > Chloroflexota > Anaerolineae > Epilineales > Epilineaceae > JBCLES01. The sequence goes on along the minus strand of JBCLES010000022.1, from coordinate 5,368 downwards.
GGATCGTGCGTCCGCTTGCTCGGTTGCTCCCATTTGCTGAATTCGCTGTCGGTGCGGCTCTTCTGCTTGGGTTGGGTGGCCGGATCGCAGAGATCGGGGCGATTCTGATTCTCGGCGTGTTCGCCGCAGCAGTGCTTCTCAATCTCATTAGAGGCCTGCGCGTCCCATGCTTCTGTGCCGGCGCGGCATCCGAGGAGCGCATCGGAGTCTCCACGCTACTGCGCATCGGCGTGCTCGGTCTCTTGACCTATGTCGTTCTCGCCGCACCGGCCGCCCCCACATTGCCGTCTCTTGAGCTTGGCACCGTGCTCGAGCTGACCGCCGTTCTGTCCATCGGCGTATTGATAGTGCTTCTTGCTCCCTTCGAGGTTGCGGTGCGGGAGGTGGTGACCCTTCGCAAGGATCGCAGGGCGGTCCGCGCCCAAAACGCCGCTGAAGCTTCGACGGTAGCCGTGGGGAAGGGAGCGTAGGCGATGGCCAACGTCGAATTCTGGTGGGAACTGGTGCAGACAGTGCTATTGGTAGGCTTCGTCTTCTTGCTCGCCGGCCTGACGTACAACGTTGCGTCCATCCGGGCGCGAATCGGACCCGAGGCGCGTTCAACAAGCCTACTGAAGGTGGGCGCAGCCGCACCGGAGCTGCGACGGGACGAAGCGCGCACGAAGCGTCCAGTGGTGCTCGCCGAGATCGCTGGTGGAGGCCAAGTGTCCGTGGTCGCGTTCCTTTCACCGACGTGCAGCGCGTGCATCAACGATGTACCTCATCTGAACGCGCTGGCGGAGACGCAACCGGACGTTGCGTTCATAGCAGTGATCGAGGTGGGTGACGGGTTCAACTTTCAGGCGGATCTGTCGCCTGCCATACGCGTGGTCGCAGACACGGACCGGTTGCTGCAGGCCGCCTTCGACGTACAGCTCTTCCCGCACATATCGGTCGTGGATTTCGAGGGGCGCCTTGCGGCACACGCCGTCAGTGACGTTCGAGGGCTCGAGCCGCTGTTGCGGGGGCTTGCGGGGAGTGTGCCTGCGAACAGCCGGCGGTTGGTGGTACCGTAATGAGCACTGCTGAGATCGACGCCCTGCGAACGATCGTCCAAGTGGCGCAGTCGGCCGGCATCGTGCTGGTAGTTGTTCTGGCAGCGATGCTCACGTATCTCACAGGCGACGCGCTTCGCCGGCTTGGCACCGACGAGGGAGTGCTCATACCCATGGATGGGCTCGCGCTACGCAGTGTCATCCCGGATGTCGAGATGACCGACCTTCGCACGGGCATATCGTTCAAGCCATCGGATATGCGGGGAGGGCGGCTACTAATCGCATTCCTGTCTGGGCACTGCCGGCCGTGCAAAGAGTTGGTACCACACTTGAATGCTGTACAGTCCACAGCCAAGGACACACGGTTCATCGTCGTTGTGGACGAGGGCGCTGGCGAGCTTCACCTCAAAGATCTCGATCCACGGATCTCAGTGGTAGAAGACGTAGGTGATCGACCGATCGGCTATGCGCTCGAACTGAGCGTGACGCCGCTGGTGTATGTGATAGACGAAGCTGGCCAGGTGGCGATCCGGGCCGTCCCGAACACGCTCCTTCACCTTGAGGATGCTCTCGATGGATCGGGGACACTTCAGCCGACGGCCTGGATTCCTGTCAGGGAGTCGGGCTAGCCCGGTTGTTGGGCTGGCCTAGTTGCGCTTGATGCGCGAATAGGAGAAGATCATGTCTAAGCTTCTTGAATGGCAGGAAATGACGGCTCTCACGGCGAGGATTCCTTGCCAAAGTGGGAGGGGTCACCGCCGGCATTGGGCTCGTCATGGCGGGCGCGGCCGCGATGCCGCGTATAGCGCATGCTACGCCATGTTGCCCAGTGCCGGCATGCGCAGGCTGTCCTGGCCCTCCTGGCTGTCCTGGCGGTTGTACGGTGGCCGGAGCGCCGACCCTGTGTTGCGATGCGAATCAAGTCGGATCCACCAACACGCTGCACCAATGTCTTCGCTGTACGAATTGCGGTATCAGTGACTGTTACTGCGAATACGACACAGGCGATCCGTGCCCCTAGCATAGCCTTGCGGTATTCCCGAAGAGCAGCGGTCGGGCTTAAGGGATTCCTGGTGACGGTGCACTAGTGGTTCCACAGTGGGCCCTCACGAATGGAGTATCTTCGTGAGGGCCCTTCTCTTCCTTGGGGGGTTGAAATGCGCGCGATCCAAAGCCTAGTCCTCGTAGTAGCTCTTGCCCAAATCATCGGCTCAATCGGGATCTTGCGTGTAATACCGAATCGATACGAGGCGGAGCACGTCGCGCTTGTCCGATTCATCGAGTCAGGCTGCACTGCCGCGACCACGCGCACGCTCTCCGCTGGCACCATTCGGACCTGCGAACTCTGCGACGTCGACCTCGTAGTGAGACCGAACTGCCCCCCGGAGCCGCTCGACGTCGTTCTGGTGTTGCTGGGATATGCTTCACCTTCCGGAAATGACCGCGAGATCAGCCGAAGGTGGATTGAGGCTGCGATCGACGCACTCGCCATGCCGGAGAATCGACACGTCCAGGTAGGAATTGTATATGTGAGGAAGACCTCTACGATTCGTTTGGATTTGACGAATGATGAAGGCGACGTCAAGCGCATGAGTCGAATTGAGTACGTCAACGCAGGATCGTTGCCTGGAGATTATCCTTGCTTCTCCTGCGGATTCGACCTTGCAGCGCGCGTGCTCCGCGACTCGGAGCATAAGCGCAGCGTCATCGTCTACATTGGCGGCATGATTGATTTTCCGCTCATTGAACCGGATGACGAGTCATTCTACCTGGACTGGGTAAGGGGTGCCGCAGTTGCGAAGCGTGCGGCCGACAAACTAGTCGTCGGATGTCCGTTCAGCACGCCCTGCAAGAGTTACTCTACACGCCCCTGGTGGCGCGAAGCGACTCCAGGCTTTTACTTCGAGGGGCCGGGCCCGGGACGGTTTGCGGACGCTCTAGAGGATTTGATCCCCGGCCCATTGCCCACATCGATCGAATCGCTGGTCGTTGACGAATCGGTTCCCAACGCACTCGACTACGTCCCTGATAGCGCCGAGCCACCGCCTGCTTTCACCGACCCGCCCACAGGTCTCCTCCGCTGGTCCTTCACAGCCCCCATCACCAGCGGTATCCCCATCACTCTCACGTACCGCGTCAAACCGCGCGACGGCATTACCATGCCCTTGTCCACTACATTCGCGTCCGGCCAGGTCGCGCTTACCGACACGGCTCGACTCTCCCGGCTAGTGCCAATCCCCTCGTCGGTGCTCACCGTCACCGGACCATGCGAGGCAATCGCTACCACGACTCCCACGCCCACCAATTTGCCAGAGCCGACAGGCACACCGCGACTGACCGCAACACCAGCGCTTGTGCCCACGGCAACCATGACTCCAACGCCAGCGCCCATCTTCCTACCTCTGCTACTGCACGAACACTGCGACAGCCGACGGGCCCGGGCCGACGTCGTGCTCGTCATCGACGCTTCGTCTAGCATGCAGGAGTCGGCAGTGCCGGGTTCCGCTCTGACGAAGCTTGATGCAGCGATCGCCGCCGCTCAGGCATTCGTGGATCAACTGGCTCTCGACTCAGGCGACCAGGTTGCGATCGTCTCGTTCAATGCCATGGCGCGCTTAGAACACGCTCTCACGGCGGACCGCGACGCTATCAGGTTCGCTCTGAGTGAGATCCGCACTGAGCGACAGACCTGCATCGTTTGCGGTGTGAGCGCAGCGGCAGACGAACTCGCGAGTGACCGCACGATCAAATCCAATCGAGCAGTCATGGTCTTGCTCACAGATGGCCGCTCAAATCCGCGGCCGGTGAGCGAGGCGGTGACCGAGGCGGAACGTCTCAAGGCGGACGGCGCCGTCATCTTCACGATCGGACTCGGGAACGAGCTCGACGACGCGGCCCTGGAGCACATTGCCAGCCGGCCCGAGTACTTCTATCGGGCCCCAAAAGCCGAGGATCTCACCAGCATCTACAGGGCGATTGCCGTCGAGATTCCATGTCCAATGGAGAGCTACTGGGGAAGGCGCTAAGAGTCGGGTGCTGTCGCGGGATGCGGTAGTGTACTGTAGTTTCGCGGATTCTTGCAGGGGTCGCCCTAGTCGGTTATGTCGAATACAATGTGTTACTGCAGCTCCTGCTTCGCAAGCGCCAGGCCCTTCCAGTGGAATGTCGCACTATCCAATTTTATGAACACCGGATCAACTGTTCTCGGTAGGTTACTGCCGCCTGTTGTCTTGTGATATTATCCAGTCTATGCAAGTTGGCAGTGAATCCATCTCACAATACTCGCGCACCGCTGCTAGAGCTAGCTCAATATCAACCATCGTGTCAGACTCCTGGCTTGAAGGCACGCCCGCAAAATTCACAACCACGCGGCCCACTGAACCTAATTCTCCCTTGCTGATCGCTAGTACAGGAACCGATTTGGAATTCGTATATTCGAGATGGCTCTGCTTACCACCCACGTCCAGAGTTATTGCACTATCGGGTGATGCGCGGACAGCAGCCACCATAAGCTTTCCGCTCTCCTGAGATGCGCGCGAAATCTCGTCAAGAATTGATTCTACTTCTTCAATGGAATCGGCGGTCTACTCAATTCTCATCTCCCAACTCATGTAAATCACTTTGCTACTCACTACTAACGTTGAAATGAAGAGGAAAAAGCCGAATCCGCCTTGCCAACATATTCCAATGCTTCATCGGACAAATTCCCCGCCCGATCCAGGACCCAAAACCGAAGCGTCGCCCCCTTCGGTAGCAAATCTGGCAACAGTGCGTTGCATCCGGCAGGAAGCCCGCTGGGCGTATTGTTAATCACAAGATCCATATCATTGACTCCATGAGGTCGCATATAGGCAGCCGCTTGAGGCTCAACGTGATCCACAATACGCGATTTGTGAATTGGATTCAATTCAGCAATGCCCCTGAAGAGCTCCTTAGTCGCAACACTCGCTCGGTGCCAGCCACTGGTCATTTTACTTCCGATCGCTTCACCGATGACCTTTATGCCGGTTGTCGGACCGGCCATCGTCACGGATTCGGCCACTTGACGATAACGAGAGGGGTGGACGGGCATGGCTGACCCCGGTATCTTGAGGGTATCAAGGCCATCGAGACCCGGAGTCGAGCCATTCGAGTACACAGTAGCACGGAGGACTCCAGCGGGCAGGTCAAGCCGCGCTGGGACCGGATGACGACGGTGACGATCGTGGCGGCGCATGAAGAGATGGCACGGCAAGGCGGCAGCCAGCGGGAGTTTGGCGAAGTCGTCGGAGTGCCGCGCACGACGCTGCAGTACTGGCTGGCACGTAAGGAGAAGCTGGACGCGGAGCCGGCCT
>JBCLES010000021.1:0-44683 GCA_038913135.1 Anaerolineae bacterium | reverse complement strand
ATGGTCTCGCGATTGCGATCATCGTCGCTTACGCTTAGCCGGCCCGTCCGAGATCCGGCACGGACCGAGACGAAGCCAAGGTCGAAATTAAATAGAAAACGGGTCCGAGGCGATGACCTACTCTCCCACAGGGTTGCCCCTGCAGTACCATCGGCGCTGGCGGGCTTAACTTCTGGGTTCGGGATGGAGCCAGGTGTGGCCCCGCCGCTAAAATCACCTCTGGACCCATTGTTCCCTGAGTCCACGTATGTTGTAAGGTGGATGACACCCTAAGTGTTGAACAAGAGTCTTAGTCGATTCGCACGGACCAGAAAAGCCCTCGCGCATTAGTAGCGGTCAGCTGAAGGCCTTGCAGCCCTTACACCTCCGCCCTATCAAACTGGTCGTCTTCCAGCGCGCTTACCCGGTTGTCCCGGTGGGTGATCTCGTCTTGGAGGCGGCTTCCCACTTAGATGCTTTCAGCGGTTATCCGTTCCCGACTTGGCTACCCGGCAATGCGGCTGGCGCCACAACCGGCCCACCAGAGGTCAGTCCACCCCGGTCCTCTCGTACTAGGGGCAGCTCTCCTCAAATCACCTACGCCCACAGCGGATAGAGACCGAACTGTCTCACGACGTTCTGAACCCAGCTCGCGTGCCCCTTTAATTGGCGAACAGCCAAACCCTTGGGACCTGCTTCAGCCCCAGGATGGGACGAGCCGACATCGAGGTGCCGAGCCATGCCGTCGCTGTGGACGCTTGGGCATGACTAGCCTGTTATCCCCGGGGTAGCTTTTATCCGTTAAGCCACGGCCCTTCCACCCGGTACCGTGGGATCACTAGGCCCTGCTTTCGCAACTGCTCGACATGTCCGTCTCACAGTAAAGCCACCTTTTGCCCTTACACTCGACGGCCGGTTTCCATTCGGCCTGAGGTGACCTTTGGGCGCCTCCGTTACCTTTTAGGAGGCGACCGCCCCAGTCAAACTACCCACCAGCCACTGTCCGATCGCCGGTTTCACGGCCGACCGTTAGGGCCTCAACTGCACAAGGGTGGTATTTCAAGGACGGCTCCACCGAATCTAGCGACCCGGCTTCATAGCCTCCCACCTATCCTACACATGTACAGTCCAGACCCAATGACAAGCTGTAGTAAAGCTCCACGGGGTCTTTTTGTCCTGCTGCGGGTACTGCGCATCTTCACGCAGATTTCAATTTCGCCGAGTCCCTGGTTGAGACAGTGCCCAGATCGTTACGCCTTTCGTGCGGGTCGGAACTTACCCGACAAGGAATTTCGCTACCTTAGGACCGTTATAGTTACGGCCGCCGTTCACCCGGGCTTCGGTTCAGTGCTTCTCGTCCGAAGACGATGACACGTCCCCTTAACCTTCGGGCACTGGGCAGGCGTCAGCCCCTATACGTCCGCTCTCGCGTTCGCAGAGACCTGTGTTTTTGGTAAACAGTCGCCTGGGCCGTTTCTCTGCGACCCCCGAACCCACATCACCCGTACGGGCTTCAAGTCCAGGGGCGAGCCTTCTCCCGAAGTTACGGCTCCATTTTGCCGAGTTCCTTAACCAGGGTTCTCTCGTTCGCCTTGGTCTGCTCGACCTGCCTACCTGTGTCGGTCTGCGGTACGGGCGACTTTGGATCTACGTTTAGAGGCTTTTCTTGGCCGCATGGGCTCAACCACATCACCCCATTACGGGGTTTAACCATCACGCCTTAGTCTCCGGGTACGGATTTGCCTATACCCATCAATGACCTACACGCTTGGAACCGGGACGTCCATCACCCGGCTGGCCTACCCTTCGGCGTCACCCCATCACTCCCCAAAGTCGGTACAGGAATATTAACCTGTTGTCCATCACCTACGACTTTCGTCCTCGGCTTAGGCCCGACTAACCCAACGTGGATCGACCTTCCGTTGGAACCCTTAGGCTTTCGGCGAATGCGGTTCACACGCATTTCTCGCTACTCATGCCGACATTCTCACTTCCCCGAACTCCACCGCTCCTCACGGTACGGCTTCGACGCTCGGGCAACGCTCCCCTACCAACGGCGCTAAGCGCCGCTTCGCAGCTTCGGTGACATGCTTGAGCCCCGTTACATTTTCGGCGCAGGAGCACTTGACCAGTGAGCTGTTACGCACTCTTTAAAGGGTGGCTGCTTCTAAGCCAACCTCCTGGCTGTCTCGGTACGCCCACTTCCTTTCCCACTTAGCATGTACTTAGGGACCTTAGCTGGCGATCTGGGCTGTTTCCCTTTCGACGATGAAACTCATCTCCCACCGTCCAACTCCCGGGGTCCGGTTGCCGGCATTCGGAGTTTGGTTGGGTTTGGTAAGCTTGACGCCCCCTAGCCCATCCAGTGCTCTACCTCCGACAACCACCCCCCGAGGCTCGCCCTAAAGCGATTTCGGGGAGAACCAGCTATCTCCCGGTTCGTTTGGCATTTCACCCCTTACCACAGCTCATCCGCCAATTTTGCAACATTGGTCGGTGCGGGCCTCCACGGGCTATTACCCCCGCTTCACCCTGGCCATGGTAAGCTCACCGGGTTTCGGGTCTACCCCCTGCTACTCAGCGCCCTATTCAGACTCGCTTTCGCTCCGGCTCCGGGTGTGACTCCCTTAACCTCGCAACAGAGGGTAACTCGTCGGCTCATTCTCCAAAAGGCACGCGGTCAGGCATTGCGTCCGAAGACGCCATAGCCCTCCCACAGCTTGTAGGCACACGGTTTCAGGTTCTATTTCACTCCCCTCTCCGGGGTTCTTTTCACCTTTCCCTCACGGTACTAGTCCGCTATCGGTCACAATGGGTGTTTAGCCTTAGGTGGTGGTCCACCCAGATTCCCACAGGATTTCACGTGCCCCGTGGTACTCACGAGATCCGATCGGAGCCTTCGATATTTCGCCTACCGGGCTCTCACCGTCTTTGGCGACACTTTCCAGTAGTCTTCGGCTACATCAAAGGTTTATGACTCCGTCGAGAGGGAGCGGCCTCTCACACCGGCTCGTACAACCCCGGTGTCGCAACGCCCGTCGCTTACACGACACCGGTTTAGGCTTTTCCGCTTTCGCTCACCACTACTTACGGAATACTCTCTTTTCCTCCGGGTACTGAGATGTTTCAGTTCCCCGACTTACCTCCCGCACGCTATGTGTTCACGTGAGGGTGACGTGGGTTTACCACGCCGGGTTTCCCCATTCGGAAATCCCCGGATCAGCGCCTGCTGGCGGCTCCCCGAGGCTTATCGCAGCCAACCACGTCCTTCATCGGCCCATTGTGCCAAGGCATCCCCCGTGCGCCCTTTGTAGCTTTCCTGATGTGTCCGCGCGAGTTTCTTCCTTGACTCTTGTTCAACTGTTAAGGTGCCATCCGAGGCGGTTGTCACCGCCGATCCCCGATCGCCCGAACAAGTCCGACGACCGCGCATCGGCGCCCCAACCACTTGCCGATCCCGGAACCGAGTGCCCGCTGTGGAGCTGAGGGGATTCGAACCCCTGACCCCCTGCTTGCAAAGCAGGCGCTCTCCCAGCTGAGCTACAGCCCCGAAACCAACTCGGGCACCTCGCCCACCAGCAGAGAGAGTGGAAGCTGCGAACAGTACTACATGTGCTACTTGGAGCATGTGAGCGACGAATCGCCCAGATCTCCCTAAAAAGGAGGTGATCCAGCCGCACCTTCCGGTACAGCTACCTTGTTACGACTTCGTCCCAGTTACCAGCCCCACTCTAGGCAGCCGAGATACTTCTCATAGCCGACTTCAAGTGTGGCCGACTTCCATGACGTGACGGGCGGTGTGTACAAGGCCCGGGAACGTATTCACCGCAGTGTGGCTGACCTGCGGTTACTAGCAACTCCGCCTTCACGGAGTCGAGTTGCAGACTCCGATCCGTACTGAGACTGGCTTTGGAGATTAGCTCCGCCTCGCGGCGTGGCAACCCATTGTACCAGCCATTGTAGCGTGTGTGTAGCCCTGGCCGTAAGGACCATGCTGACTTGACGTCATCCCCACCTTCCTCCGGCTTACGCCGGCTGTCGCGCATGACACGTGAAACATACGCCAGGGGTTGCGCTCGTTGCGGGACTTAACCCAACACCTCACGGCACGAGCTGACGACAGCCATGCAGCACCTGTGACGGCTCCCGAGGGTCGGTCACCTTTCGGATCCCTACTACCGCCATGTCAAGGCCAGGTAAGGTTCTTCGCGTTGCATCGAATTAAACCACACGCTCCGCTGCTTGTGCGGGCCCCCGTCAATTCCTTTGAGTTTTAGCCTTGCGGCCGTACTCCCCAGGCGGACAACTTATCGCGTTTGCTGCGGCACGCAGAGCCCTTAGGCTGCCACACACCTAGTTGTCATCGTTTACGGCGTGGACTACCGGGGTATCTAATCCCGTTTGCTCCCCACGCTGTCGCGCTTCAGCGTCAGTCGTTGGCCAGTGCGCCGCCTTCGCCTCTGGTGTTCCTCCCGATCTCAACGCATTCCACCACTCCACCGGGAATTCCGCGCACCTCTCCAAGACTCAAGCCTGCCAGTATCCAACGCCCTCTCCCAGTTGAGCCGGGAGCTTTCACGCCGAACTTAACAGGCCGCCTAGACGCCCTTTACGCCCAGTAATTCCGGATAACGCTCGCCCCCTACGTTTTACCGCGGCTGCTGGCACGTAGTTAGCCGGGACTTATTCCTGAGGTACCGTCCTTCCTCGTCCCCCAGAAAAGCGGTTTACGACCCGAAGGCCTTCATCCCGCACGCGGCGTCGCTGCGTCAGGGTTTCCCCCATTGCGCAAGATTCCTCACTGCTGCCGCCCGTAGGCGTCGGGACCGTGTCTCAGTTCCCGTGTGGGGGGCCACGCTCTCACGCCCCCTACCCGTCATCGGCTTGGTGCGCCGTTACCACACCAACTACCTGATAGGCCGCAGGACCCTCCCAGAGCGCCGGAGCTTTACTTGCCGAAGCAAGACTATGCGGGATTAGCATCCGTTTCCGGATGTTATCCCCCTCTCCAGGGCAGGTTCCTACGTGTTACTCACCCGTTCGCCACTCACCCACCTTGGAAACCGAAGTTGCCAAGGCTGTTCGTTCGACTTGCATGTGTTAAGCACGCCGCCAGCGTTCATCCTGAGCCAGGATCAAACTCTTCGTCAGCTTTTAGCTGATATTTCTGAACGCCCGCTTCCACTCTCTCTGCTGTTGGTAAGGTGCCCGACCGACTTGGCAAAAAAAGACCGTCGCGACCGTGGTCACGACGGCGGGTCTCCGAGATACTAACTGAGCTCTCATTACTTAAGCTCGCTCTCCGGTCACCCGCCTCCTTTTTCTAGATTGTAAGCTAGTCGCGAACCCGCGAATGCGTGTCCGCCACGGCCTCGTCAGCGGGGGGTAGTCTACACCTCCCGCGAACCGGTGTCAAGGACTTCGTGGGAATGTGCTTGTGAAACGGCAATCCAGGGACTCTAGACTGCATACTTCCGCCCGGAAAGCGGCAATTGTCTCTGAATTCTACCCTTGCATTCACCGCCTTCGCATTCAGCTATGAGACAGGCCTCAGCGTAATCCGCGGCGGCGCGCCCTGGCGACCGTCAGCAGCAGGCCGATCATCGGCGCCAGAAAGAATAAGGCCAGACCTAACCATCCGGCAACTGCAGGCGGTGAAGACTCGGTCAACGGCGCGAAGTCGACCACCAATGCGCTCCCGTCTATGCGGGCCGCGCCTGCGGCAAGTCCGGCCGCGACCATTATGACAAGACCCGTGATAGCCAGCACCACTATGGTCCGCGAGGAGTCCGAGACCCACGCTGCGTCGGCGGCTTCGCCACCGAGTGTGTGTGGTCGAGCTCGACGAACATACTGTCCGATAAACCAACGCAGAGCGAATGTGAGCACGATCAACGCGAGCGGCCCACCCGCCAGAAGCCCGAACGCCGGTATTCGCTGGAATAAGGGGCCGACTAGGGGTGCCTCGATTCCGACTCCGAACAACGCGTGCAAGGCACCGACCGCGGTAGCAGCCAGCGCGAACGCAAACATCAAACCAAAGATCATGACGACCGCAGCGCCCGCGACGGTCGACAGGGCCCAGAATCGAGCCGAGCCGATCATGTGCCTGACCGACCAAAGTCGGAACCCTCGATCCACCATTAGATAGAGACCCAGGTCCCGAGCATAGACTTCGGGAGGTCCGAGCCGCGAGATCACGTCCAGCAGCTCGTCCTCACCACCGTCAGGCCTGGCGGCGAGTGCATCATCTATATGGGTCGAAATCTCGTCGACCGCTTCATCGACCACGTCAGCGCTCACGCCCTCCAGGGCCCGGCGCAATCGAACCAAATAGTCCTCCCGGAGGCGCGCCATTCGATCGCTCACTGTCGACCCTCCAGGATCCGTTCGACGTCGTCCGCAAAGCCGCGCCACTCGGAGCGCATCTCGGCGAGATGCTTTACGCCTTCCGTAGTCAGCCGATAATACTTTCGACGGGGACCCTGTGGTGACGGCCGCCATTCGGCATCGACCATTCCCTCATTGCGCAGGCGACCGAGCAGCGGATAGATCGTGCCCTCTTTGATGACCAATCCGCCCTCGCCCGAGAGCGCTTGGACGATGTCGTAACCGTATCGCGTACCGCGCGAGAGGATGGCGAGCAGGCAAAGCTCGAGCGAGCCCCTCCTCATCTGAGCCATCCATTTTTCGTCGCCTGACATATTTGATCCTCGCCGCGCCGCCGTACGGTCGAGGAGTATACCGACGCGGCCGACGGGCCGGAAGGCGATGGTGTTAGAATCGGAAGCCGTTCCGATCATCCTCGCTTTCGAAATAGTCCGGCAACGGAGCCCACACCCAGGTAGGGGCGATGATCTTCAAATCATTCGATCAAGCGTCAGCCGGTTTGTCGACGTTCCCAGGCCGAAGAAGCGCGGTCGCCGGAACGGGCGCCATGGTCGCGACAAGCCAGCCTCTGGCCGCGCAAGCAGGCCTTTATATAATGGCTCGAGGCGGCAACGCGGTGGATGCGGCGGTCGCCGTTGCTGCGGCGCTCGCCGTCACTGAGCCGACCGGCACCGGTCTCGGCGGGGATTGCTTCGCACTCGTTCACACGCCGAACGATAACCGCGTCTTAGCGCTTGACGGCAGCGGCCGCTCACCCCGCGCTTTCGAACCCGGACTCCTCCGCGCAGCCGGTCAAAGTACGTTTCCGCGGCGCGGAGCCCTCACAGTCACGACGCCTGGGGCGGTAGACGCGTGGTCGACCCTGCTGGAAGCTGCCGGCACGCGTACTTTCGCGGATGTCCTGGCGCCTGCGATCCGGCTGGCCGAGAAAGGCTTCCCGGTAAGCGAGTTGATCGCCGCGAGCTGGAAGGCGTCTGAGGCCCTATTGTCGCAGCATCCAGCCGCGGTCCGACACTTTCTGCCCCAAGGGAGCGCACCTCAAGCCGGGCAGATCATTCGATTCCCTTCGATGGCGCTCGCGCTGCGGGCAATTGCGGACGGAGAGCGCGACGCATTCTACAACGGCCCCATAGCAGACGATATCGTGGAGACGATCAGCGCGGCCGGCGGAGTGCTCGCACTCGAGGACCTCGCCACGCACAGATCGCGATGGGTTACGCCTATCTCGACCACCTTCGATGAGGCGCGGATATGGGAATGCCCACCGCCGGGCCAAGGACTGGCCGCGCTCCTGGCGATCGCGATCGCGAGGGATCTCGACCTCGGTGGACCTCCCTGGGGCACAGCCGACCACCTCCACCCGCTGATTGAGTCGATGCGCCTCGGTTTCGCCGACGCGGCCGCCCACATCGCTGATCCCGAACATTCGCATACACCTTTGACTGAGCTCCTTTCGTCCGACTATGCAACACTCCGCAGATCTCTCATTAAATTTAACCGCACGCTGGAGACACCGATTACAGGAATTCCATCGCACGGCGGGACTGTTTACTTGGCCGTTGTCGATGAGTCCGGTGGCGCGTGCTCGCTCATCAACTCCAACTACATGGGCTTTGGCAGTGGGCTGGTTTCGGAACGCTTCGGCATCCCTCTTCAGAACCGCGCCGCTGGATTCACACTTGAAGCCGGGCATCCGAACGAGGCGGCACCCGCCAAGCGCCCATTCCATACGATCATGCCAGGGCTGGCGACGCGCGAAGAGGACGGGTCGCTGCTAGCAGTCTTCGGCGTGATGGGCGGCCACATGCAGCCGCAGGGACATTTGCAGGTGTTGACCAACCTCCTCACGTATCGAATGGACCCGCAGCGCGCGCTCGACGCCCCGCGCTTTCAACTCATGCCCAATGGGCAACTCGCGCTCGAGCCGTGGTTCGACGATGAGGTGCGGCGCGACCTGTCTGAACGCGGCCACAACATCGTGCCGCGCAGCCAATCGCCGGGAACCGGAACGTTCGGCGGCGGACAGGTCATTGTAATGACTCCGGACGGCGTGCGTTTCGGCGGTAGCGACCCGCGTAAGGACGGGCAGGTGGTAGCGAGATAGTATACATTCCCGCCAGAATACGATTGATTCAAGAGTAGTAACCGCGTGTAGTCTTGTCGCTCTCTAAAGTCGTGACTATAATTCGAGATTGAATTCTCCAACACACTTTCGTTCTCATGGGAACCCACCTTGCAAATTGGACGAACCGTCGGGGTTGCCATGTGTACGAGACTGTGTTCCAACCTGAATGGGGTGAGAACGAAATGACTTTCGAAAAGCTTAGCCGCACTCAACTCAGTTCGATGAGCGGCGGGGCACAGACGCAAGAGTATGTTAGTTTCTTGTCGGATTTAAAGGCCGGCGAGGGTGGGAGAACGACGGTCAAAATGGCGAGGGTCGGGCGCCAGACGATCAAGAGTCGTTTGAAGAAGACCGCAGACCACCTTGGGCTAGAGATCAAGTTTCTACGATCGAAGCCGGAAGAGGTTGTCTTCGAGGTCACAAAGTCGAAGTGATCGAAGGCCGATCATCGCCATTCTGAAAATTCTATATCGCTGATCCTGCATTTCTCATTACGCCTAAGTGCAACCTCACAGATGCAGCGGGATAGAGAGGGCGTCGATGTACCGGCGATCTTGTTCGCAGAGACGAGGCAATAGCCTTGGCTATGGCCGAGGAGCTGCGGGCCGGAGCGCCGAATGCAGCGGCGGCCGAACCTGACAGATTCAGCGAGGCGGAGTACAGGCGCTCACATCGGAGGGGGAGGCGGCTCGTTGTCCAGGATCGTTTCGATGCGATCCAAAGTCGCCTCGTCAAGCGAAATGTCGGCCGCGCGTGCGTTCTCCTCAATCTGCTCGGGCCGAGTCGCGCCCGTTATCACCGCCGAGAGCTCTGGCCGCCGCAAACACCATGCTAAAGCGAGCTGTGGAAGAGAAATCTCGAGATCGGCCGCGACCTCGCTGATAGCGCGGATGCGCTCCATTGCTGCTTCGTCCATCCCGCGCCGCATGCGCTCGTCGCCGGCGGCACGGCTGCCGGCCGGGATTCCATCGTTGTACTTCCCGGTCAGCATGCCTTCGGCCAACGGACTCCACACCACCAACCCCATACCGTGCGCGGAGCACGTCGGCATTATCTCAGGCTCCACGTGTCGGTCGAGCATGTTATAGCGCGGCTGCTCCACCTTCGGCGCGTGCGCGTTAACGCGCTTGGCGGTGCCCACCGCCTCCGCGATCCGAGCGCTCGGCCACACGCTGGTCCCCCAATACAGGACCTTGCCTTGGCGGATCAAGTCGTCCATCGCTCGGATTGTTTCCTCGATCGGAGTCTCGACGTCCGGGCGGTGGCAGAAGTAGATGTCAAGGTAGTCGGTGCCGAGTCGCAGAAGAGAGCCTTCGACTGACTCGAACAAGTGTTTGCGCGATAGCCCGCGATCGTTCGGCTCGTCGGACATCGGCCAGTACGCCTTGCTGGAGATGACAAGATCCTGCCGCTTGTGATGCGCCAGGGCCGCTCCGAAGACACGCTCCGCTTCGCCACGAGCATAAGCATCCGCCAGATCGAAGAAGTTGATGCCGGCATCGCGCGCCGCATCGACGAGCGTTCCAACCCCTGGCGCGTCGATGGTACGGCCAAAGGTCAACCATCCACCGAGCGACACGGCGCTCACTTTCATCCCGGCATCACCCAATCTTCGATATTGCACTTGCCGCTCCTCGTCGTCTCGATCAGTCGGCAATGATAGCCTGATCGCCCTAGTCCTCCGCCACGCTGAGTCTGTCAGGTTCGGCAATTTCGCCGGCGAGCGTACGATTCACGCCCTGAACTCGGATGGCCGGATCTTGTACATGAGGCACGCTGTGGCATCATGGCCGGGTTACGACTGCGCTGCTCAAGCAGGCCCAACAACGGTTCGATCTGCCTGCTTTCACCCGGCTCAGAACCTCGCGAGGACTTTCCGAACATGAACGACAATGGTCAGAGCACGTACGAATTCCGGAGGCGCAGTACTAGCTCATTGGTTGGCGCTACCGTCATTGCGTTCATAGCGTTCGGATGGGCAGGCGGCTCCCTTGCCGCCCAACCGCCTTCGACTGGTCCGGCAGCTCAGACCTTCAACCACCCATTCGACCATCCTATGCCTTCGAGCGCCGCCGAGGTCGTCGCGGAATATTCGTTGCAGCTCGAATCGGACGGCATGGACTTCTCCCCGGCGAGCACGTTGGACGAAAGGACCGATAGGACAGACGCATGCGTCGAGTCTGAGATGGCATCGAAGTCCACCCCCGGTGCATCGATCGCGATAATGGTCGACGGCGAAATCGTTCACGCCCGCGGATTCGGGACTAAGCATAAGGAGATGGACGAAGCGGTCGATACCGAGACCGTGTTCCGCATCGGCTCAACCACGAAGATGATGACAGCGGCAGCGGTTCTCCAGCAGGTTGAGGCTGGCACGATCTCCATCGATTCGCCCATAACTGATCTTGTACCGGAATGGGCCCTCGGCGGCGTATGGGACTATCCCGCTGAACGTGCCGAGGACATCACCGCGTGGCACACACTCACGCACTCGAGCGGCTATCCGGATCGCATCATCTATGACTTGTCGTGGGTCGGCAGCACAGAGATCAGCGGTCTCAGCGAATGGGCGGCCGCCCAACGCGAGGTCGTTCTACACGCTCCGCCCGGTTCATTCTGGAACTATTCCAACGGGCCGTTCGCGCTCGCAGGACTGCTTGTCGAGCGCGCAAGCGGAGTTCCGTACAACGAGTACATGGTCAATTCCGTATGGCGCCCAGCCGGAATGGACGCCACCTTCCTGGTGCCGGACGATGTCATCGCTCACGGCAACTACTCATACGGCCATTACTACAACGGCCCTCTCAGCGCCGATGAACCCGTCATCGCGGCACCGGACACTTACGACAATTGGGTAATCGCACCCGCGGGATACGCATTCTCGACGCCGTCGGATCTCGTCCGCTGGACCGACTTGCTCATGACCGGCGGCGGCGACGTGCTCGAGACGACCTCAGCCGACGCGATGCAAGCCAAGCAGGTCGACGTCGGGGTCATTCCGGAGCAGAGTTATGGGTACGGTGTGTTCGTCGAGGACGTACCGGCCCTAGGCGGAATTCGCGCCCTCAACCACGGCGGGAACATTCCAGGCTTCAGCTCACAACTCTTCTGGGTACCTTCACAGAGGGTTGGAATCTCGATTCTAGCCAACACGATGACATCGTTGACCGCGTCAGCGGGTTGCGCTCTCCGCAACATGCTCGACTACATGCCGGGCGAGAGCCCCGACTATTCGACTCTCCCTGGGGCATGGGATCGATATGTCGGTACCTATCGCGGACTCGACAGTATCGGCAACGAGTCCGGCGCATGGGTCGAACGAAGCGGCGCCGCCGATCTGCGCATCACTTTCCCCGAAATCGTGATACCACCGGGCATCGCCTACTCGTCCGCGCTCGACCAAAAAGCCCTGAACACGTTCAGCTTCGATGCGAACGGCGACGGCACACCCGACGATTCGATAACGTTCATCGATGATTCCGAATCGGATTCCGCCACCTCAAGCCATCCCCGCTGGCTGCGCAATCGCGGCTTCGTGATGACGTATCAAAGCGATCAGATCCCGACTCCGACCCCAACTGCAGCGATCACGGCAACAGCGACTTTCACAGGAACGGCGACGATCACGCCGACAGCGACCATCACAGGCACGCCGACGATCACGCCCACGCCCGGACCAAGTCCCACCTTCACCCCGACCGATCCACCGAGCGCGACCCCGACGCTGCCCGGCGGCCCGAGCGCGACCCCCACGCCAACGTTCATGCCAAGTCCGACCCCGATTCCCGACTATCCGGAGATTGAAGTTTGCCCAAGGCTCGAAACTCGTGCCCCTCTGTCCGCCATCGACGCGGCGCTCGCCAATCCCTCCGCGGTCAGAGGCTATGGCCTCCGCTGTTATCAGAGCCAGCCGGCAAGCCCGTTCAACCCGTGGCGGCGCTGGCTTGGACTCGTCGATTCCGGCAAGCCCTACGAAGCTCGCTACAACCCGATCGTGATCAAGTGCGGCTGTCCGTAGCGAGAGTTCAGGCCGCGGCTGGCTCTCCCCCTGTCGGATCGGGGCTGACGGCTGCCGGCGCCTTCACGGAGCGCGCCGGCGGCACCAGCCTTCCACCGCTCGACTCCCTCAACCTCGGCCTTCATGTCGGCGATGATCCCGAGGCCGTGATCGAGAACCGTCGCAGGGCACTTGAAACGCTCGACGGCGGCATCGGACTCGATGACATGGTCGTCGGGGAACAGGTCCACGGATCGCGCGTCGTTCGGGTCGGACGCCGGCATGCTGGCTTAGGCGCGCGCGACTATGCGACGGCCGTCCCGGGCGCCGACGGTTTGATTACGGCGACCAAAGGTCTGTGCCTGTGTGTTCTGGTTGCGGATTGCGTACCGATCCTGCTTTTTGATCCCAAGCGGGGCGCGATCGGCGCGGTTCACGCCGGGTGGCGCGGCACAGCGGCAGGAATTGCGCGGCATGCGGTCCGGTCTATGGTCAAAGCTTTCGGGTGCGATCCGCAAGACATAGTCGCCGCGATCGGACCGTCGATCGGACCTGCTGACTACGCCGTCGGTCCGGAAGTGATCGAAGCGATAGGCGCTGAATTCGCCTCGTCGACGCATACCGGCCGGCCGAGCATCGATCTCCGCGCGGCGAATCAGCAGCAGCTCATGGCCGCCGGCCTTGACGCCGACAATATCGAGATCGACGCGGCTTCGACCGTTTCGGACCGCGATCGATACTTCTCCCACCGCGCCGAAGGCGGACGGACCGGGCGAAACGCCGGGCTGATCGTGCTGCTTTGAGTTCTCAATGAAGTAAGGAGTAACACCGGCCGTCGCGTCCTCGTTCTCAATCCGGTGGCGAGTTGATGCGATGACGCGATTCTTGGGCTCCTCGCCCTGACCTGCGACAGTGAACGCCTGATCGATTACTGGCGATCGAAACCTCGACCGGGACGCAACGCACACCCGTTCACAATAGAGCGCCCCCGCCAATCCCGGAGACACTTCCAGATGATCCGTCGCAGTGCGCCCCTTCACATCGGCAACTTCACTTTCATAGCGGCAGCGGCCATCGCGGCCACCTTAGCCGTTTCGGCCGCCACCGGACCGGGCCAACGAATCGGCGCGCAGGCGGACGGCGGTCATGGTGAGATCGTATTCACGCTCGGCGCGTTCAACCGAGACTTGTATGGGGTCGAGCCCCAAGAAGGGGGAGCTCCGATCGGCAGGCGTCTTACGGATACGGCCGGCGTGAGTGAGGGCGCTCCGGATTGGTCCCCGGACACCATGCGCGTGGCGTACACCGCCGGTCGCGACGACGGGCCGGTCGAGGCGCGGAGCGCGATCTGGGTGCTCGACACGCGGACCTCCGAAAACGTAGCTCTGAGCTTCGGTCCCGACGACGACGCGCCGGATTGGAGCCCTGACGGGCGGCTGATCGCATTCGCCCACACCCTGGAACGAGGCCGTACCCTCCAGTCGTCCTCGATCAGCGTGGTCGATGCAAGCGATCCCGCTCCCGGACCGATCATCGCGCCGCTTCAAGACACGACGGCGCTGATCTACGGACCGAAGTGGTCGCCGGATGGCAATCGGATTGCCTTCGTAGTTACGACAGAGAGCGGCGGCGACATCTATTCGATGGATGCAGACGGTACTAACGCACATCGTCTGCTGGAACACGATGGCTGGGATGACATCGAGCCGGCATGGTCGCCGGACGGCCGGCTGATCGCGTTCGCCTCGGGCTTCTATCTCGAGCCGGGCGCGACAAGGCCGAACCCGCGTCACGGAATCTGGCTGTTCGATGTGGAAGAAGGAACGTTCGGGGTGTGGCTTGCCGATCCGACGCTCGACCTCAGGCATCCCTCGTGGTCACCCTCCGGAAACCGTTTGGTCTTCGAGGCGCGTCCGTCGAGCGGCACTAGCGAGAGCAGCCTGCGCACCACCTCGCTTGTGGCCGGTCCGGCGATCTCCGAGCCGCTCGTGTCGGGCGCTGAGCCGGATTGGTCTCGCCCAGCCGCTCCGGCCAGCTCGACTCCGATCTTCTCGCCCACCCCGACCGTCGAGGCGCCGCCGACGGCGACCTTTCCCGCGAGCGCGACCCCTCCGGGTCTACCGGGCGAGACCCCGTTCGCCACGCTGCCCCCCTTCCCTACCCTCCCCCCTGCTGGACCGACCGAGTACCCGCCGTCCGCGCCGACGTTCCCATTGCCGACGGCGACTCCGAGGGCGGGCACGGTTGAGACACCGTCCGCGGCACCGTCGACGGACCCGCGCACGAGCCCCACTCCAGGTACACAGCTGCGAAAGATTTACTTGCCGATCGCAGAAGCTGGAGCCGCAGGTGCCACCCGTTGAAGTCGAATTGCGCCTGACATGCGCTTCGGGGCGTTCCGTAACTTCGCCGCAGTGAGCCGTTGACCTCCGACAAGCCGTCGGCGATCATTAGCGATGGTAGCGATGGTGCCCATGGGGCTGGCGCCTGACGCCTGAGTTCGGACCAACCCCCAGCGACGGATTCGTCACGACGGCTCAAGGCGAAGCGTTGTGTATGATGGATCGGCGGCACGATGCCGTCGCAAAGGATTGACCATGCGAAGTCATTCGTTAATCCAGACCCAGCCGAGCGCGCCGCGGAAAACGGCAATTCTGTTCGCAGTTGTTGTCGCTCTGTGGGCGGCGTTCGGCTCTGCGCCATCGGCGCCGGCTTCGCCCATCTCAGGCTATCGGCTCGAAGCGGAGTGGCCGGCCGAAGCGCACGGTTTGCCGGCCCCCAACAACATAACGACCGGCGCGGACAACCGCGTTTGGCTTGTCGACGGATCGGCCGAAGAAGCGGTGGCCCTGACACCGGACGGCACACTCGACGAGCGACGTCCGGTGCCGAGCGATACCCTCGATCTCGCCGCGGACCCCGATGGGCATCTCTATCTTGGCCGCTGGACGGGCAGGCCCCGCAGCGGTGAGGCGATGTTCAACACCGGGCGCTACGACGAGAGTGGCGGCGAGGTCTGGAGTCGCCGCTGCAATTGCGCTACAGGCAGCGGAGTCGCGGCGACGCCGGGTCGAGTCTGGCTGACCGACCCCGCAATAAAGTCCCTGCGTTGGCTCGGAAGCGGCGACGGCCGTGTCAGCGGCGAGATTACCGCTCGCTCGGCTTCGGACGGATTCCCGGCTGATGTCGATGCGTCGCCAGACGGCACGCTCTTCGCAACCGATCTCAAGGGCGGCGCCGTCTATGCATGGCCGGAGCCATATTTGCCGGGCGATTACAGCACATGGACGATGCTCGAATCCTCGGGCCCCTTCCGTGTCGGCGCGGGCACACAGGTCGACGGACAAACCCTGGTCGCGGTACTGCTGTCCGATGGACTGATCCGCGTTCACCGGCCGGACGGCACGCTGGTCGCGCGCTTCTTCGTTCCCGGCGAGCCGATGGATCTGGCCGTGGGGTTCGAGGGCCGGATCTACGTGCTTGACGAAGTTACGCGCGAAGTTCGGGTCTACGCCCCCGGCACACCGCCAACTCCTACGCCCGTCCCGCCTGACCCGCCGCGCACAGCCGGCTCCTGTCGATTAGTCGGCGAACATTCGGTTGTCCCAGCCTCCATCGACCGTTGCGGAACGGCGGAAGTCACGCTCCATATTCGCGCCGAGTGCCCGCCGGACGCCGTTTCGGGCGCCGAAGTCGCGTTGGTGATCGATCGATCGCTTTCGATGATCGCGGAAGGCAAGATGGATGCGGCCAAAGCAGCGGCGCGTCGCTTCCTCGACGGACTCGACATGCGCTACCACCGCGCGACACTGGTGACCTTCAGCACCGATGCACGCGTGGACCATTCGCTCACCAGCGATAGAGCTGCGCTTCTGGCCACCCTCGACTCTCTCAAGGCCGAAGGCAGCGGCACCGACATCCACGCCGCAATCCAGACCGCGATGCTGCACATCGGGGATGAAGCAAGGCGGGACGCACTGCCGGTCGTTATCGTCCTCACAGACGGCAAGCCGAACCTGCCGGTTGTTCCGGAAGCCGATACCGCGGCTCTCGCCGCTGCTGAACGTGCGCGCTCGCGACGCGCATACGTCATAACTATCGGCCTTGGACGTTTCGTCGACTCGCTCTTGCTCGAGGCGCTTGCAAGCTCTCGCGAGGACTTCTACTACGCCCCAGCCGTCGTCGATCTCGACAAGATCTACGAAACGATCCTTCGGATCGTAAGATCGATCGGCTTGACGGATCTCGTGATCGAAGAGGTCCCGAATCGACCGTACGTGGAATACGTGCCAGGAACCGGAAGCCCTCCCCCCCTGGTCGTAGGCGACCGGCTGGAATGGACTCGACCCGTTCTTCCGACGGAAGGACTCACCTTTACTTGGACACTTCATGCCCTGCAATCCGGCCGCTGGCCGGTCGGCGAAGCACGCGTCCTTTACGGCGATGCCGACGGCACCCGTCGCACGTACCGCTTGCCGGCCACCCCGATTGAAGCGGCCCATGTTCCGTCGGTTCCGGGCGATCCGGCGACACCAACCCCCGGCGGCCCGCCCGAAGCCTCTCCAACTCCGCCGATTCCGTACCCACCGCCAGCGGCAGAATGCCCAACAGGCTCGAGGTGGCGCATCGGCCTCGTAGTCTTCCCGGACAGCGCCGGCTTCGGCGGCTACGAGTGCCCGGGCTGCAACGGCCGCTTCGACGGAGGAGACTATTGGTCGCGGGGCGTAGAGGGATTGCCCGCCACGGTCGTGATTCGTGATGCGGGCGGCATGCTCCTCTGGGTCGGCGACGTCGCTTCGAGCTCTACCGGCCCGGGCAGGGCGATCGCAACGCTTTGCGCGCCGCCACCATATTCCATCGCACTCGTCCGCGCTCCGAACGGCTACGTCGCCTGTCCTAACAGCCCATCATCGCGGACGATCACTACCGCACGGATCGGCGCCGACCGATGGCACGAGGTCGGCTTCGCCCTTTGGTCGGCCTGTGACGTGCCGACGCCCGAACCGGTCGAACCAATTTCGGCGTGTCCGGCTTTGCCTTCGGCACCATAACGTGTCCGCGGCCGTCGCCACCCGCGATCTCCAGCTTGAATTCGACCCATCGCAGCAGACCGATTCACCCGCTCGAACGGAGACCATTGCCATGCGCGATACACGGAAGTCAACGAGCGAGCAATGCGAGGTGACCGAAACGCTTGTGGCGCGGACCGGCACGGCTCCTTCGATTCACGCTTTGCGGTCAGGGACGTCCACGACGCTGATCTCGTTTGCGAACTCGGCGCCGATCCGGCGCTGGCGAATGGCTCCTTTTCAGGCCTTGGCCGCCATCGCCTTTGCACTCGTCCTGCAAGCTGGTCCCGTCCAACCGGCGCCTCTGGCGGTTGCCCAACCAACGGATCCCGGCGCTCCGGCCGAGGCGTGGCAGCTTCTGACAACCATATCGCCGGTCGATACCCCGCCGTCGTCCGGTCTCTATCGCGGCCCGAACGGCCTCGATGTCGGCCCGGACGATACGATCTATGTGGCCGACGCCGGCCTGAAGGCGGTACACGTCCTCGAACGCGACGGCACTCCGCGCGCGCTCTGGGATGGTGGCGGCGTCCTCGGCGCGGTCCGCGAGATAGCCTACGGTGATGGGTTACTCTACGTAACGGATCCGGATGCCGAAAGCGTACATGTGCTCGACGCCGGCGGCGCACTCGTCGAATCGTTCGCCGTAAGCGGCCGACCTCAGGGCATAGCTTTCGACTCAGGCGAAATCTTCGTCACAACCGGCGCCGGCGAAGTCCGGATCATCGACGACACCGGGCTGCTCTTGGGCGTCTGGGATGGCTCCTCCAGTCCGCTCGACCAGCCGTGGGGCATCGATGTTGGCGGAGACGGGCGCGTCTACGTCGCTGACATCGTGGACAACGTGGTCTACATCTTCGATCGCGACGGGGTGCTGCAGGGCGGAATGACGACGTCGGTCGACGGTGCCAACCAGACCCCGCTTGATGTGGCTGTTGAGGATCGCGCGGATCCCGAAGTCTTTATCGTCACCGACCTGCATCTCTTTCGCATGCGCAGCGGGGTGTCGCTGATCGTTCCGGTGGCTAATCCCGGCGCGCGTGGTGTCGCGATCGGCCCCGGCTCCGGCCTCGTGACTTCCGTGCAGGACTACCGGCTCGGGTTCACCGGCATCCGCGCCTTCCCTGACCGGCGGAGCGTGACACCTATAGCGGCAAACTGGGGCGGCCCGTTCGCTCCGCTCGGATCACTTGAAGGACCGCGCCGCGTTTCGGCCAACGCCGACGATCGCGTGTTCGTGCTCGACAGCTGGCCGCGGGTGCAGGTGTGGGACACCGCCGGCGCACCGCGGACTCAGTTCGGGATCGGCAGCGTCCAGGACATCGCGGCCGGCATGCGCGGCTCGGTCTATGCGATCGACGGGCATCGTCTCGTGTATTGGACTGAGGACGGAACGGCACTTTGGACGTGGCAGCCTCCGAGCACCAGTCCCGACACCGGACCGGCGTACGGCTGGCTGACCCACGTCGACAGCTTCGACCGCGAAGTTATCGTGCTCGACACAGGCGATCAGCACATTTGGCGGCTGGACTTCAGCGGCAACCGGCTGGCCGACTTCCCCATCTCTCCACCGGATGGCTTTACAAGCATCGGCGACATCGCGCTCGGCCCCGGGCGGATCTTCGTCCTCGACCGCCGCGCAGGCGACATCAAGGTCATGGATGACACAACCGGCGAAGTCGAAGAAACGTGGACCGTCCCGGGTCGCGCGCGCCGACTCGACGTGTTGCCCGACGGCTCTGTCGCCGTGCTACTCGAGCAGGGCTGGGTGTGGCTGCTGGCACCGGACGGTTCGCTCCACGCGATCTGGGAAGCGGGCGCAGAGAGGCAGCCTACCGATATAGGCGCCGGAACCGCCGACAAGGTGTGGATCGCACTCGACGATGGGCGCATCACAGGGTGGGGCCCCGATCCGACGGGCGCGCCGTCCGACCTGCCCGACTTCCCTAATCGGTGCCGAATCGAAGGGGACAAGACCGCGAACCCGACGGAGGTTCCTCTGGGCGATGACGTCACGATCGAACTAGTGCTCAACGGCGACTGCCCGCTCTTCGATGCCAGGGCAGACATCCTGTTGTTAGTCGATACATCGGGATCGATGGGCGGATCGAAGATGACCGCTGCGCGCAGCGCGGTGCTCGAATTCATAGGTCATCTTGACTACAGCCTGCACCAGGTCGGCTTGATCACATTCTCCACCGAGGTCGACCTCGTCCAGCCTTTGACGAACAACCCGCGCGAGCTGATCCGCGCTGTTCCGACGCTGGGCGACGACGCCGGAACCAACATGTCCGGGGCGATGGGACTCGCCCAAGGCGAGTTTGCAAGCGAGCGCGATCGCCCGGACGCAAAGAACGTGATCGTGATGCTGTCCGACGGAAGGCCCAACGACGATCTGGGCGGACTTTACAGTATGTCTGCCGCCTTCTCGGCCGCCGGGGGCGAGATCTATACGATTGGCCTCGGGCTCGACGTGGCCAGCGAATTCATGCGCCGATTCGCGACCACCCCTGACTTCTACTTCGAGTCTCCGACAGAGTACGAGCTGACCAAGGTCTATGAGTCGATCGCCCGGCGAGTTTCCGCAACAGCGCTTCTGCGCAGTGTGGAGGTAGTCGATGTTCTCCCGGATGACATGAGCTACGTCAGGCGTTCATCGGTGCCGCCGGCGCGGTTTGATCCCGTAGCGCGAACGCTGACTTGGGAGTTGTCCACGATCCCCGCGTCGGGCATGAGCCTGCGCTATCGCGTCACGCCCGAGCGGACGGGACACCGGCCGACCAACGTGAGCGCCGTCGCCGACTTCGTGGACGGCGCCGGTGCCGAGGGCACGTACACGTTCCCGATTCCTGAGATCGACGTGACAACCCCCGTCAGTTGGTCGATCCATTTGCCGATCGCCGACAAGCTGAGCTGTCCGAAGGCACGCGTCGATGTGGCGCTTGTCTTCGACACTTCTTCGAGCATGCGCGTAACGCTGCCGGGCGGAGGGACGAATCTAGAAGCCGCCGTACAAGCCGGGCGCATCTTCATCGCCCAGCTGTCGCTGGGCAGGGATCGCGTTGCCATCGCCGCGTTCAGCGGCGAGGGCGCTCTGGTCCAGCCATTGACGGACGATGCGCTCGCAGCGGTGGGCGCGCTTGATCGACTGCCGACCGGAATCGGCACACGGATCGATCTTGGGCTCGATGCGGCTATCGACGCGCTGCCTGCGATCGACTCCCGGCGCATTCGAGCCATCGTGCTGCTGACGGATGGACGTCAAGCCGGAGCTGAGATCGAGGCCGCGTACGAGCAGGCGGACGCCGCCAGGGCTGCCGGGATCATCATCTTCACGATCGGTCTCGGCCCTGAGGCGGACCTTCCGGCGCTCGAACGGATCGCCGGAGATCCACGTCGCGCTCTCTTCGCACCCAATGAAGGCGAGCTTGCCGCGATCTATCGGGCGATCGCTGGAATGATTCCTTGCGGATAAAGGGGCCGTCAAGTAATAAGACTCACCAACAGAGAAGGTCTATCCAAGTCCTCCAGAACACAGTTTTTACACCGTGAAGGATGAATCTCAAGATTTGGGCTTGGGCCCGAACACTATACTGTAAGCGATCGACGATCGATCGACACTGTGAGCGATCGACCTACTTTGTTTCTGACTGACCGCGCCGTAAAGGCGCATGCAACGCGGTGCTCCGGCGCCGACGAGCAGGGGGAAGCTACCATGCGCTCACCACGACGAATTGTTGTCCGATCGGCAATCGCAGTCCTTGCCGTTCTCGCCTTCGGTGCTGATACGGGGCAGGGCGAGAGCTACTCGCTGGCCGCCCCGGCCGTGCAAGGGCCGGCCCTTGAAGGCTACCGACTGGTCGACACTTGGGAGAGCCGCCGGCCGGATCTCGGCGCGGTCGACTACGAGAACCCGCGCGGGATCGACGTGGCCGGCGATGACTCCATCTTCGTCGTCGACCGCAGTCTCGACAGGACTTTCCAGCTCGACCCAGGCGGCCGACTCATCGGGGACTGGGCGTCGACACCGGCGGGCGAAGCGCCGATCGATGTCGCCGCGATTGTCGATCCCGTGCTTGGGCATCGGGTCTTCGTGATCAGTTCGCGCGGCGCTGACATTTTCTCGAGTACCGGATCGCGCGTTGGGGGCTGGGCCGAGAACGGCCTGACCGGGATCGCCGTCGGGGCCGATCGACGCGTTTACGTCGCTCGCAATAGTCCCGGTCCATTCGGGGCTGAAGCGGTGATCGATGTCCATGACGTCGCGGGCACACGGCTCGAGACTTGGGACGACACCGGTTTCATCATCATCGAGCCGCACGGCATCGATGTGAGTTTGGACGGGACGGTCTTCTTGGCTTCCGGCGACGGAACCGTCTATGCCTGGCGTGCCGGAGCGGTGAAGGCTCAGCTGGTGCCTGCCGCCTCGATCCTCGGGCCTGAGATGGTCGATGTCGCAGTCGATGCCGAAGATAGGGTCTTCGCGTTACAACGCGACGATCGAAGCCCCGCGAACGCCCGGCTTGTCGCTTGGGACGTTTCGGCGGTTGACTTCGACTCCGGCGGTGCGGGAAGCGTTTACATCGATCACGCCGGCATTCCCAACGTTATCGGCGTTGCGGTCGGCCCAGGTGCCGGCCTTGTCGTCACTTCTTCGGACGGACGCTTCCAGGGTATTTCGCGCCAAGAAGACCGCTCGACTCCCCGAAACGCGATTCTTCGCTGGGACTTTTCCGACGTCGCACTTGGCAACCTGAGTGCACCGCAGCGCGTCGCTACCTCACCGTCAGGTGACGTCTTCATCACGGATTGGGTGATCGAATCCACGCCGCGCCAGGAGCTGATCCAACGCTGGTCTTTGGACGGCCGCCCGATCTCGCTCTGGGACGTGCCTTTGGTCAGCGATGTGGCGGGCGGCGGCACGAATCCGTGCAGCTTGCGCGAATCGACACTGGCATGTCATGACGGAGCCGGAACAGCTTGGCGGATACCTGTTCCGCCAGGCGCCTGGTTTTCGGCCATCGACGGATCGTCCACTGCATTAGCGGCGGTCGACCTAGGCCGCCAGCGCTTGATCCTCTTCGATCGTACAGGCGCGGAGACGGGCGGTTGGGCGCTGCCTTCAGCCGCCGGGTTCGCGGTCTATAGCGACGTCGCATTGGACAGTGATCGCGTCTATCTCGCAAATCGGGCAACACGTTCCGTAGGCGTCTACACGTCCGCGGGCGTCATCGTCGCCGACATAGCCGTGCCCGGAGGCGCACTCAGGATCAGCGCTCGGGACGGCTTCTTGTTCGCACTCGGACGGAACGGATGGGTCTGGAAGTACAACAGCGCCGGGACTTTGGTCTCAGCATGGCGGACAGCGGCGGACGGGACGCCGAGCGACCTGGCCGCGGGTCCGGCGGGCAGGTTGTACATCGCCGACCCTGACCCGACCGAACCTGCCAATCCACGTATCCTCGTCTATGAACCTGGCGGCTCGCCTCCGGCCTCCATCCCTGATGAACCGAGCACACGCTGCACGATTATCACCGACAAACGCGCCACTCCGGCCTTGATTGAACGGGGTGAGACCGCAACTATCACACTCGACGTACACGGCGACTGCCCTCAAGGCGATGGCCGCTTCGACGTCGTTCTCGTCGTCGATCGATCCGGCTCCATGGAAGGCGGCAAGATGGTCGCCGCCAAGAATGCCGTTATCAGCTTCCTCGGCGAATTGGTCCCCGGCGCTGCGCAGGTTGCTCTGGTGCCCTTCTCGACGCTCGCCGAGGTACTGCAGCCGCTCACGCCGGATCTCGACAAGATAGTGCAGGCTTTGCGGGGCGTCGAGCCCATCGGCATGACCAACATGCGACCGGGTCTCGAGTTGGCTTTAGCAGAGCTCGAAGGGCCCATGGCTCGGCCCGAGGTGCCGCGTATCGTCGTCCTCATGACCGACGGGCGACCGACGGACGAAGCGCAAGCGCTCGTCGCGGCCGCCTCTGTCAAAGCCGCGGGCCTAACGCTCTATACGATCGGCCTAGGAAGCGATCTTGACGCCGATGTGTTGCGCCGTATGGCGTCTTCGCCTGAACTCTATTATCCGGCGTCATCCGAACTCGCGCTCGCCGAAGTATATGCCGACATCGGGCGCCGCCTTTCGGTCACGCGCCTCCTTGAGACGGCGACCGTCGTGGACACGCTTCCGGCCGATATGACGTATGTCCGCGACTCCGCCTTGCCGCCCGCAATATGGAACCCCGTGGCGCGAACGCTTACATGGAACCTGACGGACGTGCCTCCGCGAGGCGTGAAGCTGACGTTCGAAGTTATCCCGACTGTTCCAGGCGAACGTCCGACCAATGTAAGTGCGACAATCGACTACACCGATGTCACCGGCGCGACGGACAGCCTGGCATTTCCGATCCCGCGGATTTTGGTCAATGAGCGATCGGCTTGGCAGGCTTACATGCCGTACGTGTCGCGCAACACTTGCCGTCCGAAGCGTGCGGACGTCGTGTTGGTTATCGACGTGTCAAGCAGTATGGCCGGATCGGCCGACGACGGCTCGGGCAGGAACAAGCTCGGAGCGGCTGTCGACGCCGCGAGGACGTTCATGGCGCAGATGGAGTTCCCGCTGGATCAGGCGTCGATCGCAACTTTCGATGAGAACGCCCGAGTCGTTCAACGCCTGACCGGTTCGCGCGGGGTGCTTGAGGCCGAGTTGCGCGGCCTCCAATTAGGCAGCGGAACCAGAATCGACCGGGGTATCCGTGTCGCCTTTGGTGAGCTTCTCAGTCCGCGCCACGATCCTTCCAACGCCTCGGTGATGATCGTCTTGACCGATGGCCAGCCTAGCGAAGGCTCCGAAAGCAGCACCTTGTCCGAAGCGCGAGACGCGCGCGCAGCCGGAATCGAAATCTATGCGGTCGGACTTGGATCCGACGCTGACCTGGGACTCCTTTCATTCATCGCCGGCGATCACCGCCGTGCGTTCCTCGCCCCGAGCGCGGCACTCCTCAGATCGATCTATGAGGCTATCGCCGGCGAGGTGCTCTGCAGTTGAGACTCCGAAACCATGCGGTTGCGAGCGCGCTGGTCGCCGCGCTCTGCTTGGCCGGCTGTGAGCAGCCGCCCATAGAGGCCGATCTCGTCACGGAGCCGATCGCAGGTCCCCTAGGACCCGCAGCCGAGCGGCCTACGCCGGATCCGAATACCGTAATCTGGGCGTTGTCGGAGGCTCCGGTCACGCTGGATCCGGCGCGGGCCGCCATCGATATGGGCGGACTTCAGGTCGCGGCCCAAGTGTATGATCGACTGTTCACGCTTCAGCGCGAACGACCGTTCCAGCTTGGAGCTGGGGTGGCCGAGGACTGGGACGTCGATACGTCCGGCAAAACTTACACTTTCACGATACGCGACGGTCTCCGCTTCCACGATGGAACGCCGCTAGACGCGCCCGCGGTCAAGTGGAATTTCGAGCGCTGGATGGATCCGAATCACCCTGGACACATCGGCGACTTCAGAGCGTGGCGCTCCATGTTCGGCGGTGCATCCGAAGCCGAAGATGACTCTGGGCGTACGCCGAACCTCGTCCAACGGGTTGAAGCGCTTGATGCTCAGACCGTTCGGATCACGCTCAACGCACCATTCGCCCCTTTCCTCAACCACCTGGCGATGGTGCCGTTCGGCATCGCGAGCCCGAAGGCCGTCGAAGAGCAGGGCGAACGCTACGGCTCGGACGGGTCGAATCTACCGGTCGGCAGCGGACCCTTCAGCGTCGTCGAGTGGGATCCGGAGAACGGCGAGGTCATGCTCGCGGCTTTCGAAGCCTATCACTCAGGCCCGCCTGCCTCACCGAGCCTTCGCTTCGTGACCGTACCCGACGTGGCGGAACGAATAGGCGCAGTGACCGATGGACTCGCCCACGCCGCTGATCTCGCGCCTTCGGACACGATAAGCTTGACCCTGGAGCTGGCCCCAACGATCCGAATGATCCCACGCCCAGCGCGTTCGAACGCATGGCTTATGCTCGATCACGAACGGCCGCCACTCGGCCAACCGGACGTCAGACGAGCCTTCTCGCTTGCGATCGATAGAGCGCTCTTGGCACGCGGTCACTTCGGCGCGGCGGCGCTCCCTTCAGACCAATTGCTGGTCCCAGGCATGACCGGCTTTGAACAAGAGCTTCCCACCCGAAGCCAAGACATCGAAGCGGCCAAGCAACTGCTGACGGACGCCGGCGTCGCTGACGGCTTCGTGCTGAACATTTCGGTGCCGACCACGCCGCGCCCTTATTTGCCGGATCCGGTCGGGACGGGCCGCGCGGTCGCGGAAATGCTGCGCGCGATCGGAATCCAAGCAGACGTCCAAACCGATACGCTGCGCCGCTTCCTCACACGCCGCGCAACCGGCCGCACAACGGCGTGGATTATCGGATGGGAACTACAATCGCCTGATCCGGACAACGCGTGGTACTACCACTTCGGCCCGAGCCGGGTAGGCTCCGAAGGGCGATATGACAATCGCCTCCTATTCGACTTGCTTCTCGAAGCGCAACGGACGCTCGGCAGCGACTCGAGGGCAAACTCATATCGCGAAGCGGCTCGGACGGTTCGAGAGGATGATCCGCGCATTTTCTTAGCGGCAGCGCGGTCGATAGCCATCGTTTCGGAGCGGCTTGGAGGATTCTCCCCCGGTGCCATGGGTTTCGACGATCTCTCGACGATCTCGATAGCCCTGACGCCCGGCGAATCACCCACGACCGCGCCGGATTCAGCCACCGTGCCCACCGAAACAGGGACTGACGCTGCAGCTGGCACCGAGGCCGCGCCGGTCGAGGGCTCCGAAAGCTCAGACGTCAGGACTGCGGCGCCGCTGGGGACGGAGACGATCGCAGCACCGTAAGACCCGTAAGACCCGTCAGACCCGCCGAACTTGCCGAGACCGTGCCTTGGCGAGACATTCCCGTTCATACGAACCACCTGATGCTCGATCCATTCGGGACCATACAGACGGGCGCAAGGCCGGGACAAGCTTCGACTTCAAGCAGCGGGCAGCTACTCTTCCGTGGGTCAATAGAGGAGGGTGAAATGCGTGACGAATCTAACATCGGTATCGGCTCATTGCGCCGACCGAGCATCGGAGAGGCATTCGGACAGGCGCGGCTTGCACTGCGGCTCCTGCGTGACGGCAGGGTACCGGCGTGGCACAAGCTGATACCCGCCATTGCGATCGTTTATCTCGTCAGTCCCGTCGACTTGTTGCCGGAGATGATCGTCGGTCCGTTGGGCATAGTCGATGATCTGACGATTCTGGCCATCGCATTGCGCATCTTCATCCAGATTGCGCCGGAGGAAGTGGTCGCCGATCACACTCGTGAAAGCGATTCGGAGCCGATTTCGACCTCCTATCGAGTTCACAAGGACTGACGCCCTGCCGACCGTGACGCGTCCGTTCGCTGCCCGGGACTTGCTCTGGCTCCGGCGCCAGGGCGATGCGATCGCGTGCTTCGATCTAGAGTCCGAGGTTCTCGATGGTCGCTCCCCGTTAGGGTTAGCCGTCAGCGGCCTTCTAGATCCGCTCAAGGGTGGCAAGGTCGGCGCTTCGAGCGTCGCAAGCTTTGTTCTACCGCCTGAATCGCGTCGACTTGCCGCTTTTGTCCAGTTGCGTCTTCGCAGGCCGGTCCGTGAGGGTGTCTTCGAGTCGGACGTGTTCGCGATCACTCCGGCGATCGAACAAGTTCCGGGCGCGGCGCTGACGTGGCAGCGCCTAATCGGCGACGGTTGCCAATTCCTTGCAAAGTCCGGCGTTCTCCGTGTGTACGCCGCAGTCGACGAGGGCGATGGGTTGACCCTTCAGGTGCTCAGACAATGCGCGTTCCAGCCCTATGCGAATGACACCGTGTTCCGGCTTGACGGCAGCGCGGTGCAACCTATGGAAGCGAAGGATGGGACTGCGCCTCGGCCAACTTACGTCACCGAGGACTCTGTCCATCGATTCGCCATCCATGGCATGATTCGAAACTCGCGCCCGAACAGTCTGGAGGCACATGAACCGGACGGCGGAGACTGGGAACGCGCTGCCATGGGCGGACGCTTCGCTACCGCCCAGATCGGACGCGTGATGCTCGATCATCACGGCGAAGTCGCCGGCGCATGGCGCATCATTCAGGGCCGTCGAGGGGTTTGGCTCCGGATCGCCTGCCGCGATACCACTTATCCTGGTGAACTTCTGGACGCGGCGCTGGCACACATCGATGGCGATCTCGGCGGACCGCGTCCTGTCTTCTGCACTGCGCTCGGCCACGAATCCGGCGTCAACCTTGTTTTGCGCTCCGCCGGCTTTCTGCCCCATGCTTCGCGTTTCCGCCTGGTGCGTCACCTCGCGGCACGGCGCGTGGCGCCTGCATGGGCCGAGCTGCCGCATGCCGTAGCCGCATCGCCTTCGCCGCCGATCACGCAATTCGGAGGCCCGGCCGAGTCGGCTGTCGACTCGGAAAGCGTTTATGTCGCCTGATGGAGTCTCAGCGGACGACCGATTGAACTTCGGGTCGGCTCTGAAGCCCTTGCAGGGTATTCTTCGCAGCAGAAATTCCTTCGGCCGGTGTTCAGCACCGACCGCCGAATCAGGAGTGGCCCGGTGAGCGTCGTGCCCACCCCAGTTATGGATCCAACCCAAGATGAGCGCGGATCATCACCCCTTGAGTCCGCCATCGAAGCACCTTCGGAGCGGGAGGAGATCGATCGGCTGATCGACGTCCTGCCCGACGTGATACGGCAGCGGATCCGCGCGTCCGCTGACCTGAACGACATGGTGGAAATAGTGCTCGATCTCGGCCGCAATCCCGAGGTGAGGACCTATTCAGATCGCTCGGTATTCGAAGATATCGAGGTCACGGCAAACGACATCGATCACGTTGTCAGCCGCATCGGCGCGTTCGGAGACGACAACCGAGCGGGCATAGCGCGCACCCTCCATAGAATCTCCGCGATCCGCAATCGATCGGGGAGGGTCATCGGACTGACGTTGCGCGCCGGTCGTGCGATCTATGGCACGGCCGAGATCGTCCGCGATGTGATCGAGTCCGGCAACAGCATGCTTCTGGTCGGCAGGCCCGGCGTCGGCAAGACGACGATGCTGCGCGAGACCGCGCGGCTGCTGGCGGAACACCGGCGGGTTGTGATAGTCGATACATCCAACGAGATCGCGGGCGACGGCGACATTCCGCATCCGGCGATAGGCCGAGCACGCCGAATGCAGGTCGTTACGCCGGCCCTCCAGCACGAGGTCATGATCGAGGCCGTTGAAAACCACAACCCTGAAGTGATCGTCATCGACGAGATCGGCCGCGAACTGGAGGCCATGGCTGCCCGGACGATCGCAGAGCGGGGCGTTCAGTTGATCGGAACGGCGCACGGCAATACCCTCGAGAACGTCATGATGAACCCGACCCTTTCCGATCTCGTCGGCGGAATCGAGAGCGTCACCCTGTCCGACGAGGAGGCCCGCCGCCGCGGGACGCAGAAGAGCGTGCTCGAACGTCGGGCACCGCCCACCTTCGACACGGCGATAGAGATCCAGGGCTGGCAGCGCCTTGCTCTCCATGAGGACGTCGGCGTCGCGATCGACTCCATGCTCCGCGGGCGGCCAGTTACCCCTGAGATTAGGTTTCGAGACGATCAAGGGGCGGTAAAGGTCGAGCCGAGAGCACGCGAATCCAACCCTGAGCTTCCTCGCGCTCCGATGGCCCGGTCGATTGTCGTGCAAGATCGGGCTACAGCTGAGAACGGGGCGCGCGAAGAGGCAGCCGAAGAGCTGGTCACCCAGCAGCGCGCAGCGCTTCCGTCGCGCGGCGTATACGCCTACGGCGTGAGTCAGGGCCGGCTGCGTCGGGCGGCCCTCACCGTGGGCGTACCTCTCCGGCTAGCCGACGATCTGTCCGAGGCGGACGCCCTCTTCACGCTCAAGAGCTATTTCAGGAAGCGGCCCGTCGTTATCAACGACGCCGAAGTGCGCAGCATTCCCGTCTTCGTCCTTCGTTCGAACACTTCGGCGCAGATCGAGCGCGCGCTCGTCGATCTTTTCGGCCTCAGCCCAACCGGAACGGCGAGCGAGCGCGCGATAAGAGAGACGCGTGAGGCGATTCGCAGCGTACTTTCAGGAACGCGTGAGATGATCGAGCTTTCTCCACAGGATGCGCCGATCCGCCGGCAGCAACACGACATGGCGCGCCAGGCTAACCTCCGTTCGCTGTCGCGCGGCAAAGAGCCCCGCCGCCGAGTTCGGATAATGCACCTCGATGGCTGATGAATTCGCCGACGGCCGTGCCGGAGGTAGCACCTTTCGGCGAAGCAGAGGTGTTTTCATCACCTTCGAGGGGCCGGAAGGTGCGGGCAAGACGGCACAGATCCAACGCCTGGCTCAGAGGATCGATTCTGTCGGGATCACGGTGATAAGAACGCGCGAACCGGGCGGCACGCGGCCGGGAGAAGACATTCGTTTGCTGCTGCTTGAGCTCGATCCCGACGGAATCGAGTTGCGCCCGGAGACTGAAGCTTTGCTCTTCAGCGCAGCTCGCTCCGAGCTTGTCGCCCGGGTAATCCGTCCGGCGTTGGATAACGATTGCATCGTCCTGTGCGATCGATTTTCGGATTCGACGCTGGCCTATCAGGGTTTTGGCCGCGGGCTCGAGACGGACGAGCTTCGCCGTCTCGTCGACTTCGCCACCGGAGGCCTGATACCGGATCTCACGCTCCTCCTGGACTTGCCGGTGAGCGTTGGGCTCGCGCGGAAGGCGGCGAGTTCAGAACCGCTCACGCGACTGGACGCGGCTGGGCTCGCATTTCACGAGCGGGTCCGCGCCGGATTTCATTCTATTGCGCAGGCCGATCCTGAGCGCTGGCGGCTGATCGACGCCGACCGGGACATCGAATCAGTCCAGGACGACATATGGAGAGCAGTCGCGAGCTCCATCGGCCAAGCTATGGAGCACGCGTGATCCCGCGATTTGCTTCAGAGAGGCGAGCGACTGTCAATGCATACATGTCACGCGGAACGATCGATCGTGGGCCGACGGCCGGGCCTGCTGGACTCGTGCTTCAGCCTGCGCCAATATTGGCGGTCCCATGAGACCGTCCGATGATCCACTCCTGTCCGACCTGTCGAGCGACGTGAAGACAGCCTCCGACCGGGTCCTCGCGTCCGCGGAGTTCGATGCCAACGGCCTTTCCACCTCCGATGATGCCCAGCAATCGATCCGCCACTCCTATCTGGATGGTGCGGCAGGGAACGAAGAGATCGAGAGTGCCGAGGGTGACGAGTCGAGCGCGATCGAGCGCGCCTTAGATCAACCACCGCTCTTAATCGTGATCTCGGGTCCGTCCGGCGTCGGCAAAGACGAGACCCTGAAGGCGATGAAGGCCCGCGATCATCCGTTCCACTTCGTCGTGACGGCTACGACCCGGCCTCGACGCAAAGGGGAGATCGAGGGCGTGGACTATCACTTCGTCTCAGTGGATGATTTCGCCGGTATGATCGAGCAGGGCGAGCTGCTCGAATACGCGATCGTCTACGGCGACTACAAAGGCATTCCAAAGCAGCAAGTGCGCGATGCACTCGCTTCAGGCCTCGACGTCGTGCTCAGAATCGACGTCCAGGGCGCCAAGACCATTCGGCGGTTGAGCAAGCAAGCTCTCTTGATCTTCATGGTCGCAGACTCGGTCGGGGAACTCGAACGCCGGCTTCGGGAGCGCAAGAGCGACCCGCCTGATCGGTTGAAGCTCCGCATCGCCAATGCGCGCGAGGAATTGAAGACCGTCGACGACTTCGACTACGTCGTGATCAACAAACGCAACCAACTCGAATCGACGGTCGATATGCTTCTCGCCATCATTTCGGCCGAGAAGCACCGAGTCCACCCTCGGGGCGTGCCGCGCTTGTGATGCGGCCCGGATGAGCGCCGGGCCAAGGGTCGACGGGCCGTCGGACACCGATCGCCAAGCCATGTCTTGGCCGTTCGCCGAAGTGGTGGTCGAAGTCCCGAACACGGCGAACCGCACGGCGGAAGGCATCGGAGACGCTTTCACGTACTCGATCCCGGAGTCGCTGGCCGGCGCCGTCACCCCCGGACACGCCGTCTGGGTGCCGTTCGGTCGGCGGCGCGTTCAAGGCGTAGTTGTCGGACTCAGCCGGGTCTCACCGGTTGCAAGGACGCGCGATATCGTGTCGCTGGTCGATGAGCGGCCATGGCTGACACCTGTCGGGATCGCCCTTGCCCGATGGATGAGCGCGCACTATCTGGCGCCGTTCTTCGACTGCCTGCGCGCGCTGATGCCGCCGGGATCGCAGAGCAGGGAAGTGAGTCGCTATGCGCGCACGGACGCAAGTCCGACTTTCGAAAGCAAGGCCGGAGTGGCGGGCGGGCTCGATCGCGATGCACAAATCGTCCTCGGACGCTTCGGACGGACGCGCGCGCTGTCCGAGGACACGCTTCTCCGCACGCTCGGCAGACGGCGAGGCGCGGCTCGCGCGGCGATCGACTCTCTGGTCGAATTCGGGCTGATCCGGCTTGAAACGGCGCGCAGCGGTCCGCGCATCAGCGCTCGAAGAGAGCAGATCCTCCGCCGCATCGTCGACTCTTCGGAAGAGGAGGATGCCCGCCTCCGGTCGATACGCTCGACTCCGCGCGCAGAAGCTATTGCCTACTTGCGCAGCCCGGAGACCGTTCTCCCGACGGCC
The DNA here is from genome assembly GCA_038913135.1 of Anaerolineae bacterium. Classification (GTDB taxonomy): domain Bacteria; phylum Chloroflexota; class Anaerolineae; order Epilineales; family Epilineaceae; genus JBCLES01. Next base: position 12,399 of record JBCLES010000021.1, on the reverse strand, counting down.
GAGGAACTCATTGCCGCGACAGGAGTCAAGCGCGCCGTACTAAAGCAACTCGAAGCGGAAGGCATCGTGACCCTCACGCCGCCGCGCCGGTGGCTCGAAACGGACGTGAGTCCTGAAGCGGCCGAAGACTACGCGCGCGGCACGCTTCTGCGCGCCCCGGCCCAAGCCGCTCTGCTCGCACAACTCGCTGCCTCCGGTGGGCCAATGGAAGCCGCAGCGGTCCTGAAGGCAGCCGGGGTTACGGAGTCCGCCGCCAGCGGGCTGGCGCGGCGGGGCCTGGTGCGCGTTGCGGAAATGCATGGCGAAGTGGTCTTGAATCCGCGAGGCTCTAGAGCGAGATCGGCCGAGATCGATGCGCGCGGAGTCGCAGCACATGCCGAGGTGCTCGGCTATCTCGCGGCTGGCGGCGACGTCGCGCCCGCGGCGGAGGTTTTGCGGGAAACGACCGCTACAAGAAGGAGTCTGAAACAGCTCGAGGAAGCGGGCCTCATTGTGTCGGGCGAGCGGCGGTCCTGGCGTGACCCGCTGGGCGATTCAGATTCGCGAGCTTCCCCCCGACCCGCGCTTACGGAGGATCAATCGGCGGCCTTCCAAAAGATCGAAGCACTGCTTGGCAGTGCCTCGTACATCGGGACAGGCAACGCGCCAAGCATGTCCTTCCCGGCGCGCGCTCCGGTTTGCCTGGTTCACGGCGTGACGGGCAGCGGCAAGACTGAGCTGTATCTTCGATCGATCGAGCACGTTTTGTTTCAAGGCCGCCAGGCGATAGTGCTGGTGCCGGAGATCGCGCTGACGGCTCAGACCATCGAACGCTTCGCCGGTCGTTTCCCAGGTCGGGTCGGGCTTTGGCACTCTCAGATGTCGGACGGCGAGCGCTTCGACACCTGGCAGCGGGCTCGGGACGGTGTATTGGACGTCATCGTGGGCTCACGCTCGGCCATCTTCGCGCCGCTGCCGCGCCTTGGGCTCGTCGTAGTCGACGAGGAGCATGCCGACTCGTACAAGCAGGCTCGAACACCCCGCTACCACGCACGCGACGTCGCAATACACTTAGCCACGTTGAGCGGCGCACTGGTCATCATGGGGAGCGCGACTCCGGCGGTCACTTCCTATTGGCACGCCAAGAAGGGTGATTGGCACCTATTGGATCTTCCGCGCAGGGTAGTGGTCTCGTCCTCAGCGGACAGCGACGGAGCGCGATCCGGGCGACTGGCGGAAATCGACGCCGGGTTGCCGCCGGTGAGTATTGTCGACATGCGAGCTGAACTGCGGGCGGGCAATACGTCGATCTTCAGCCGGGATTTGAGGGCCGGCCTCGCGGCGGTTCTGGAAGAGGGCGAACAAGCGATCCTGTTTCTCAACAGGCGGGGCAGCGCCACTTTCGTCCTGTGCAGGGATTGCGGGCATGTCGTCAAGTGCCCGCGCTGCGACGTGCCGCTCACGGACCATGGTAACCGGTCGGCGGGTTCGGACGTTCTGGTCTGCCATCACTGCAACCATCGCGAGTCACCGCCGATGATGTGTCCGGCCTGCGGTGGTGCGAAGATCCGCTATTTCGGAGCCGGTACGGAGAAAGTAGAGTCCGAGCTTCAGAGCATCTTTCCGGATGCGCGTGTGCTGCGCTGGGATGCCGATACGACGGGAGCCAGGGGCTCACACACCGCGATATTGGCCCGCTTTGCCGGTGGGACGGCCGACGTGCTGATCGGAACTCAGATGATCACGAAGGGCCTGGACTTGCCGCTGGTCACGCTCGTCGGAGTAGTTTCGGCCGACACGGCGTTACATTTCCCGGATTATCGAGCGACGGAGCGAGCGTTCCAGACACTGGCGCAGGTCGCCGGTCGGGCCGGCCGATCCGATCTCGGCGGCCGAGCGATCTTCCAGACGTACCAGCCGGGACATCCGGCCGTCCGTTATGCGGCACGCCACGATTACGCGGGCTTCTATGACGCCGAAATCGCCTTCCGCGCCGCCCATAGATACCCGCCGTGGCGCAACCTGGTGCGGCTAGAACACGTCTCGGAAGGGGGCGATGCGGCCGGCAAGAAAGCGGGCGACGCGCTCAAGGCGACATTGGACGCGGAAGTCAGAAGGCTGGGCCTCCCGGAGACGGGGGTGGTCGGTCCGGCGCCCGCGTTCTTCCATCGCCTGCGCGGACGAACACGCTGGCAGCTAGTCGTGCTGTCGCCGGACCCGCACGCGCTGCTGGAGCCGATCGCGTTGCCGGCGGGGTGGAGGATCGACGTGGATCCTACTGATCTGCTATAGGACTTGGGTGTGGTCGGCTCATCGCCTCTCCTAAGGGGCCGTCAAGCAATAATCCTCGCAATTCGGGCGCCGATGCGCCGGCCCCTAACGCTCTCTCTCCCGTCGCTCCACCCCGCCGCGCCTCACCTCGATGTGGTCGAAGTCTTCCGCGATGAACGCCTCGTGGTAGATACTCCGCGCCTCAGCGCGGATCTGTGCCGCCGAATAGCGGCGCGAGACATGGTTCAAGATGAGCGCGCTCACCTCGGCGTCGCGGGCCAGCTCGGCGGCATGACGCGCGGTCAGGTGGCCGAAGCGCCGCGCCGCGTCTCGATCCTCCCACAGGTAGGTGCTTTCGCAGATGAGAGCGTCCGCGCCCCTCACGACGTCGACGAGGTCGTCGACTTGCGCGACATCGCCCAGTACAACCAGCTTCGTGCCCTGCTCCACGGTTCCGAGTACGTCGTCAGGCGTTATCACACGGCCGTCGTCGAGCGTCACGCTCTTGCCGGCAACCAAATCCCTGCGCACCGGACCTTGCGGAAGCTCGAGCGCATCCGCGCGCTCGACCAGGAACGGGCGACGCGCGTGTTCCTGAAAGACGAAGCCGAAATTGCCAACCCCGCGATGCTTGACCGGGATGGCGGTGATCTCCAGGTCGCCGGCCGTGAGGAACGGCCCCGGCTCCAGCTCTAAGAGTTCGATCTTCAGGCCAAGATCCTCACCGCGCAGCACGACGTCCATCAGATCGCTCACCCGTTCGAGCGCCCAGCGCCCACCGTAAATAGCAAGCGTTTCGGCCGACTCCCATGTTGAAAAAGTGCTCGCGATCCCCCCGAGCCCAAGGATGTGGTCAAGGTGGCCATGGGTCAGCAACACCGTGTCGAGCCGCCGGAAGCCGAGGCCGCTGCGCAATATCTGGCGCTGCGTGCCCTCTCCGGCATCGACTAGAAAACGCCGGTCGCGATGCATGACAAGCGTCGACGGGAGTCCGCGCCTGATCGAGGGTGCCGAAGCCGACGTGCCAAGAAAGACGACTTCGATCACAGACCGCCGACCCGCGGATAGGGCTTCCCGCTCATAGACGCTTCGCCGCAAGTGCCAGGAAAATCCTGAATGCCCCGCCGCCAGGCGTCGCCTCGGGTGTTTCTACGGATCCTGTCGTCGGCTCCGCGTCCGCGCCGGCGGCAAGAACCATCCGCCCGCCTGGGAAACCGACCAGCGCCACTGCACTTGCGCGAACCGCGATCGCTGGGCGGATCATCGTCGACATGCTCTCGCTCCTTGGATGGGTCCGCGGGGCGGCGCGTCGGAGCGTGGACCGTGGGCCGGATGATACGATCCGGCGGAGTGGTGGTCAATGATCCGGGATCGGGGGCGGATTGGTTCCGACGGGATCGCCTCGGCGACTCGACGTCGGCGACCACCATGCCTAGAATCGCGGATCGCTGAGCACCGGCGCTTCGCGAGGCCGCTAAAGGGACATGGCATGATCTCGGAAACCACACGTTCTACAACGTCGTCGTTGCCTGGCGTCGAAGAGATGGACGAGCCAGGTCCGCCGCTCATCCTCGCATCCACCTCGCCTCGGCGCCGTGCGCTTCTGGCCGAGTCGGGTTTCGAATTCGAAGTCGACGCTGCCGATATCGACGAAAGCGCGCTGCTGGGCGAGCAGCCTGTGGAGCATGCTATCCGGCTCGCGCTCACCAAGGCGCGCGTTGTGGCGAAACGGCGTGAGGCCGGGTTGGTTATCGGAGCGGATACGATCGTCATCGCGGATGGAGAGATCCTCGGCAAGCCGGGAGACGCCGACGAGGCCCGATCAATGCTCCTCCGCCTACGCGGCCGCCGCCACCTGGTGATTACCGGCGTTGCCGTCGTCGACGCTTCGAGTGGCGCTTCGGCGTCGGCAGCGGAGTATACAGGCGTCTGGATGCGCGACTTCACGGTACCGGATCTCGAAGCCTACATCGCCAGCGGCGACCCGTTCGACAAAGCCGGCGGATACGGGATCCAGTCTCAGAGCTTCTCGCCGGTGTCCAGGCTCCAGGGATCGGCCTGCAACGTGATCGGCCTGCCGGTCGCGCTTGTGCGGGCGTTGCTCCTTCGCCCACCACGATGAATCACGCGGTCAGCGCCTACGACTCCAACTCGGCTCGTGCCCGATCCTCGAACAAGCGCGGCACTCTAACTTCGACGCCGGCACCGCCGTAACCGATAGCGCTGCCGTACACGCGCGACAGCGAGCTGTAGCGCAGCAACACCGGAATGTCCTCAGATTCGAGGCGGCCCTTCACGATGTGCGCCTCTTCAAAAGAGCCGGCCGAAAAGACGGTCACCCACTCGCCCTCGTGATCGTCGCCACCGAAACCCGCGTTGGCGATCGTTCCGGCGTCGACAGACCTCCCGGCCAGGGCTTCCGCCTTGCCATCGTCAGGACCAGAATGCCCATCCAAGTCCGCATTCTGCTCGCCCGGTCGGCCAGGGTTGCGGCGGCTTGGCCGGCGGGACCACAAGTCTCTGGCTCCCGGTACGCCCCAGCGGCCAACTAGACCGGTCACGGCGTTGACCCTTCGCCCTCGCCTACTCCCTCGACTTCTCCTTCGCCTTCGCCTGCCTCGTCGGCATCTTCGCCGGTACCCACGTCTTCGTCCCCGCCGTCTTCCCCTGCACCTGTCAGCTCCGACAGAGCGTCGAGCACTCGCTGCAAGGCGTCCATCTCGCGACCGAACGCGGTCCAATCTCCGTTCTGGAGCGCTCGGGCCGCCGCGGCTTCACGGCCCCGCGCCAGTCGCACAAGTTCGATGACGCTGGCGTTCTGGAGGTCTTGGTCGGTCAAGCCCAGACTTGGCGACTGCGGATCATCGTCGTCGTCAAAGTCGCCCGCGTCCGCGCCGCTTTCTCCGTCAGCGCCGCCCGATCCGGAGTCGTCGGCACCTTTGTCCTCGTCGCCGACGTCTAGGTCGCCCGCGTCTCCACCCTCAGCGCCGAGTTGGAACAGCTCCGTTGCCGAAAGGGCGGATGGCTCGGCCTCGACAAGGGCCGCGAGCGCGGCGTCGAGCGTATCGCGCATCACGATGCGAGTCGCATCGGCCACGATCACCCGCTTCAGTTCCGGAATCGCACTCGCGTCATCCGACTTCAAATAGAGCGGTTCAACATAGAGCAGGACATCCTCGATCGGGATGATCAGCAGGTTGCCCCGAATCACCTGGGACCCGCTCTGGCTCCAGAGGGTGATCTCCTGCGATATCTCTGTGTCCTGGTCGATGCGGCTCTCGATCTGTTGCGGCCCGAAGAATTGGCGGCCGCGAGGGAAGCGATACAAGACGAGCTCGCCGTAGTGGCCCGGGTCACTCCTCGCGGCGAGCCACGCGCTCAAGTTTTCCCTGCCCTTGGGTGTGAAAGGGAGCATGAGCAGGAATTCAGGCGCGTCTTCACCTCGCAAGCGCATCGTGACGTAGTAAGGCTGGATCGGAAGTGTAGTGCCCTGGCCGAAGGACTCTGTGGGAATGCGCCACTCGTCGTCGGTGCGGAAGAATGCGTCCGGCGTCTCCATCTGATAACGCAAGTAGATGGCGGATTGAGCGCGGAAGAGGGTCTCAGGGTAGCGCCAGTGCGCTACAAGGTCGGCCGGCATCGCCTCGGCCGGTTCGAAAAGGTCAGGATGGATCTCCGACCAAGCGTTGACGATCGGATCCGTCGGATCGACGACGAAAAGTCGGGTCGTGCCGTCGTAGGCGTCGATGACCGCTTTCACGCTGTTACGGATTGAATTCGCGCCCGAAAGTTGCGCCAATTCGGCGCTGGCTTGGATCGGCTGAGAGTACGGGAAGCGATCCGTGATGCTATATGCGTCCGCGATCCAAACAAGTCGGCCGGCTGAGTCGACGACCAAGTACGGGTCGGGGTCGAAGACGAGGAACGGCGCAAGAGCGCCCAACCTCTCGAGGATTGCGCGCCGGAAAAGGACTCGACTTTCGGACAGGATCTCGTCCGAAAGGAGGATTTCGAGATCGCCGAAGCGGAGCGCGAAGAGGAGTCGCCGGAACCGCGAGCCGAGTGTCACGCCGTCGGTACCGTCGTAGACCGTCTCGACCTCCTCGACCTCATCCGTGGAATAGTCGAACTCACCGCCGCGTGTTCCGACGATCACGTAGTCCTGCGTCGAGCTGGGCGCTTCGCCAAAGTAAATTCGCGGCTGCGAGATATCGTGCTCGAACGGGGGTACGGTTCTGGGGGGGATGTCGCGTGACCAGAGGACGGGTAGTCCCTGGCGATCCGCCTCGTCAACGGGCGCGACAACCGCACCATAACCGTGCGTGAACTTCAGGTGCTGGTTCACCCAGGTGCGGTTCGAAAGCTGCTCAGGTGTAAGTTCTCGGGCGCTCAACAGGACTTGCCGCGTTTCGTCGCCGACCGCATATCGATCTACGTCGACGTCAAGGAACTCATAGTACGGCCGGATTTCTTGAAGCTGACGGAACGTGTCCTTCAGAGCGCGCCAGTCCCAAAGTCGGATGTTTTTGATGGTCTCTTGGTTGGCCTCGAACAACTCATGCGTCGCGACGCCATCCGGCGCATAGGGCACTACGGTGACGTCATCGAGACCGTATGCGGCGCGGGTCATTGCGATGTTGTGCGCGATGTAAGGCGACTCTAGCGACAGCTCGTCGGGCGCTACGCGGAAGCGTTGGACAAGCGACGGTGCGATGTCGATCAAGACGATCCGCAATCCGACAAGCAAGCCGAGCGCGAGCGCGGGCAGCACGAGCCGCCGTCCGAATGCAGCCGCTAAGAATGCGACGGCCGCGATAACTCCCGCCCACACGAGAGCGTTGTGACCCGGCAGCTTAGCGGCGACATCCGCGTAGCCCGCACCATAAAAGGCGCCGCTCGCCCGCGTTGTGTAGAGGACGTCGAAACGCGCGAACCATTGTCCTGCCGACCAGAGGAGCGCCCCGAGCGCGGCCAGAAGCGCTAGATGAATGCGCGCCGGACGCAGCACCCGCACACCGCGTTGCCGGAAGTCGAGCACTCCCCCAAAGGCGTACATCACAAGCGAACCGAGGAGCGCGAGCGAAAGCAGTCCCCAAAGCACTGCAACGACCAGCTGATAGAACGGCAATTCGAAAACGTAGAAGCCGACATCTCGGCCGAAGATCGGGTCCACCGTTCCGTACGCTTGCCGGGAGCGATAGAGCATCAAAGTCGGCCACGCGCCGGCGACTCCGATAGCCGTGGTGGCGGCTAGACCGAGGCTCGCCAGCACCGCGAGCATGCGCAGACCACGCTCGCCAAAGGCAGCCCACGGCGCGCGTTGGCCGGGGAATACCTCTTGAAGCGAAACGCGGCGGGAGGCCAAGATCCAGTTACCGGCCAGCCACGGGGCAGCGATCAGAATAGTCCCCAGAAAGAGGACCGCCGGAGCGACCAAGCGGGTCCTGTAGACCGACTCGCGGGCGAGTGATTCGAACCACAACCACTCCGTATAAACGCGCGCCGCGATCTGAACTCCAAAGAAGAGGAATCCAAGAATGCCTATGAGCATCCAAGTCTTGCGCACGAAGGGCGGCATCGTCCGGCGACCTGATCCGCCGCCGCCCTTATCGGACTTGCCGGAATCGCGGTCGCCAGCGCCGAAGCTGCGCAGAAAGTCGTCGAGGTCGAATTCGGATTTAGACACGCTGTCCTCGATCGCGCGATTCCCGCGCATTGTGTGTAACGATAAGTTCCTGGTCGACCGACTCGAAGGCTGAGGCAAGCTCAAGGGCCGCATCCGCACCCATCCGCATAGAAACATGCATGTTCGGATAGCAAAAACCGCCCTGACGCCCGACGGAGCGCAGGTTGGGCACGGCGTCGACGTAAGCCCTGACCTCCGCGAGGTGATTCTCGAAACCAAGCTCGAAGACCGGATAGGCGTGCTCCGCCTGTACGCGGTGCATCTCGACGACCTCACCGCGGTGAAGAATTCCTTCGGCTTCGAGGTCATCCATTATCGCGCCGATCGCCTCCGGCTCTCCGTTCCACGACCCGTCGCCGACGTCACACATCACCTCTACCAGCACGAGGGTGTGATCAGGTGGATCGACCTCGAGGCCGCTCAGCTTCGGCTCGGCGAGACGGTGAAAGCGCCGATCGCGATAATAGACATAGAGCGCCTGTAAAACGCGATCGCGGGCGACCCGCATGCCGTAGACGACGAGCGCACGATGCCGCAGTCGATCGGCCGCCCGTATCACTTCTTCGGGCGGAGCAGGCTCCAGACCGCGGACAAGGTCACTGACGGGAATTGTCGAGATCACCCCGTCGCACGTCAGCCGTCGCTCCTCGCCGCCCGGCGCTCGAAAGCGCACGGCGATGGCCCGCCGGGCCGGCTCTCCAAATTCGGACTCAGTCTCCGGACAGAGTTCGACGCCCGTCACCTGACAGCCCGTCAGCACCCTTCCTCCGGCAGTCCGGATCGCGTTCGCAATCGCTTCGGGCATCTCGCGTGACCCGGTCGGGCCGTAATACAGCGTTTCGCGGGCAAGTGCGCTATCTACCGCAGCGCCCCAAGGATCATGTATACCGATCGACGCCAGCGCCTTCTTGATCACGTCGACGGCCGACAGCCGCGGCATCTTCCGTCGCACGAACGCCGCCGATAGCCGCGTGGGCGGCATGCCCCAATAGCGGGCCGTGAAGTCGCGGAAGAAATAGCGATAGAGCGGGCGGCCGTAAAGTTGAACCAGCGCCTCTTCGGCGTTCAGCGCTTCCCGTGAGCGCAGCCGATTGAGCACCTGTTGCGCGAGCAATCCGGACATCGCCCTGAGAAGGGTCCACGGCGGAATGCCGGTCAAAAGGTCGAAGAATTCGAGCGGGTAGCGCCGGAAACCGCGGCCGTATCGGATCCGCGCGTCCTTCTCCACCGCGATCATCCGCTCGCCCATCATCGCACGCACGTCTTCGAAGATTTCAGTGTCGAAAGCGTGTAGGTGATGGACACCGAGGTCGAAGAAGTTCCCACCGCGGGCGTGCCCGGCTGCCAGACCGCCGACAACTTCGTCGCGCTCGATCACCGTTACCTGCAGCCCCCTCTTGCTGAGAGTCCGCGCGGCGTACAGGCCACACACGCCTGCACCAAGGACCACGATGTGGGGTTGTGCTCCGACCTTTCGTTCACCGCCGTTACGATAGGGCGCGTCCCAGTCTACTTGGGGCGGAGACTCGACGACAGCCTTCGACGACTTCGAAGCCTTGTCGATAACGCCTTCCAGATTCACGTCGGCGCTCCCACTGCCATGGCTGCGCCCGCAGCCTGAATCGTCGGTGCGACATGCGCGGCAAAGCGAGCGTTGAGGTAGGAGTCCGGAAGGATGATATCGTCGTAAGTCAGCGGGACATCCATCCGCAAAGCGCGGCTGACGACCGCTTTTCGGACGCCTTCCGGTTCGAGCAGTGCTATCGGGACCAAGCCGTTAGCGTCGGCCACCTCGCAGCGCTCGATCATGCCATAGAATCGATCGCCCCCGATCCCGTGCTCGACCGTTTCGCCTACCGCTAAGTCGCGTTTGGCAAAGGCATAGACATCGGCCACGCGGCCGTGCCACGGCTGGAGAACGGCCTGGCCGTAGAGCGCGGCGCGCCCGATCGCCCGAGTGGTCTCCAGATGGCAGAGGTGATACGGACGATAGAAGAGGTAGAACGGTCCCTCGCCCAGTTTGTAATAGCTGAGGTAACGCGCTTGAAGCGGGTCGTCACAGCGGCCGACGACAAACACACCGCCACCCGGCTCTGCGCCGAGCAGATAGTCGACTACACCAACGCTGTCGTAGCGCGCGAAGTCGAACTTATCGAAAACGTCGCGCACGTCAGCCGCCCGAGGGCCCTCCATGCCTGTAACCCATGGAACAAGCCCGAAGCCGTTGGCTACAAGAGCCATCTCGATGCACAACTTGGTGCCGTCGGTGTAAGCGCAACACTGGATTGGGTTGAGATGCCGAATGGCCGCCTCATGTGCAAGCGCCGCGGCGGTAGCGTGACGATCGAGATAGCCCTTGATGTTGCCGGCCATCGCGATATCGAAACCCCAAAGGCGAATCTCCTCGATCATCCGCGCGAGCACGCCATGCTGATCGCCCGCGTCGCTGGTGACGATCACGCCGTGTTCTCTGGCTCGCTCTATAAGCCACGGACCGAGCGCGAGATCGACCTCAGCGTTCATCAGAACGACGTGTGCGCCCGCGTCGATCGCCGCCTCGCTCACCCGACCGGCGAAGCCGATCGTATTGGTCGATTCGACAACGACGTCCAGCCTCAGCTCGGGCCGTTCGAGCAGGAAGAACGGGTCGTCCGAGAGCAGAACCGGCGCATCTTGAGGCTCGGGTAGCGCGGTTGTCGCAGTGACCTCGATCGCCTCCGAACCGTACGCCTCGGCGGCGGCACGTGCCGCGGATACGTCAAGGTCCGTGACGCTGACCAATCGCATGCCTGGAGTACGCCCGATCTGCCACGCGATGCCAAGACCCATCGATCCGGCGCCGACAAGCGCGACCCGGATCGGGTCGTCTGCTGCCGCTCGCTCTCGAAGTAGATCGAGCATCAAGCCTTTGTGTCGCCGGATTCTTCCGCTTTCGTCTGCTTGTAGTCTTGGATCATGCGCGCATAGAGATCGGCCATATCCGTCCGACCGGAGCCTTTGCCGCGCTTGGAGCTTCCGGATGACGCCTTATCCGAATCGTCGTCGTCGCCCAGCGCCTTGCGGAGCGCAAGCTCGACCACGGTCGGGACCGGCTCGTCGGATTCGGGCTCCGGTACATATTCCGGCTCGGAGTATGACGCTGGGGCCTCACCACCACCGGTATCGTTCGCCAGTCCGACCATGCTCAGGGAAATTCGCTTGCGGCCGGCGTCGATCTCCTTGACGCGCACCTCGATAGAGTCGCCCGGCTTGGCGATGTCCTCCGGCTTGGAAACGTAGCCGCTCGACATCTCGCTGATATGCACAAGGCCTTCGGTTTCAGAGCTTATGTCGACAAAGATGCCGTATTGGGTAACACTCGTCACGGTGCCTTGAACAACCGCTCCCGGAAGAAGCGATCCTAGCGGATTCTCAGCCGGCTCCTTCATGGTCAGGGAGATCCGGCCGTCCTTCAAATCGACCTCTTTCACCCAGACTTCGATGGCATCGCCTGACTTCACCGCTTCCTCGACCGTCTTAGGGCGGCCAGGAAACTGGGTGATGTGCACGAGGCCGTCGGTCTTGGCGCCGATATCGACGAAAGCCCCGAATTTGGCGAGCCCGACCACTTTGCCATTGATCTTTTCGCCGATTGTGATCTCTTCGAGCGCGCGCCGCGGCTTGCCGCGATTCTGGCGCTGGGGTCGTTTAGCGGCGGCTTTCTTACCGTCGACGACCTTGGCAGTTTTCGACTCAGTCGCTGCTGCAGTCGCTGCTTCGCCGTCAACTTCATCGGTAGATCCCGCTGCACCCGTGTCCTCTGGCGCGCCTTCAGCCTCGGCTGAGGCGATGATCGCGACCGGCGGCGCTTCCTGCGGTGGCTCTTCCTGCGGTGGCTCTTCCTGCGGCGGCTCTTCCTGCGGCAGATCATCCGCCGCAGCCGTCAACTCACCAGAGTTCTCTTCCGAGAGTGCAACATCTGCCTCGGAATCCACAGGAACCTCGGCCGCTACAGCGTTCTCGGCAGTGTCCTCGACAGTGCCCTCGGCGTCGACCGCTGCCGTCATTTCGGGTGCTTCGTCTTCGGCCGCTGACGCGGACCCGTTGTCTTGCTCGACCATCGTGCCGTCCCTCTCGCGGTCATGCCGCGGCCCTGCACGAACCGGACACGATGTCCGATCGTCCAATCCGTCCGCGGCCCCGCCGATTTGGCGCGCAACCACGTGGCGGAACCGGCTCCGCCAAACGCGGTACGCTATCACCGCGGCGGGCATAGGTCAAGGAGGTCGCAGGGACATTGCGTCAAGACCAAGTCGCGAACCCTGGCAGGTGAGTGCGCAGAGTTTGCCGATCACGAGGCCTGTGTAGCGCAGCATCTGGATGATCGCCAGGTTGCGGATCGCCAGCCACGAGCCCTGCGGTGCTTCCTTCTCAGCGGCACGCGTAAGCGGATTGAGATCGAAGGTCGTGAGCTACTTCGGCGC
>JBCLES010000020.1:0-44985 GCA_038913135.1 Anaerolineae bacterium | reverse complement strand
CCCCTCGCAGCACGTCGGCCGGCAGCCCATCACCTCGTCGACCTACTCGACGGGCACCATGGCCCGAGTCGTGCCTTAGTCTCCTGGATGCCCTCCGCGCTTCCGACGTCCCTTCGTCCGTCGTCCCGGCGGCACCGCCGGGCCGTCCGAGGATGGGGGCTTCGATGAGTTCCGGCTGTTGGCCGGAAGCTTCGCGGTCAACTCCTCTATCTTCGCCGTCAGCGCATCGACGCCTCTGGGATTCATGGTGACGGTGTACTAGCTCGATCCGACCCAGAGCGTCAGTCGCCGGCCCCGCCGTCACGCTTCCCCCCGGCTGAACAAGTACGTTCGAAGAACGCGTCCGGTACAGCCCTGTTTGTACGACCGCTGACCTCTACTGTCGATCGCCGGCAGTCGCGTCCGCCATGCGCCGACCGATGAGCCGCTGCGCCGATCGAGGTAGTCGCGTAGCGATGGCCAGAAGTAGGCGCATTCCGGTCGCTGGAAAGACGAGCGCCTTGCCGGACTCGAAGCCCAGGATGCCGCGCCGGGCGCACTCTTCGGGCGACATGGCCATTCGATCACGAGCCGAGCCGGGGATGTAACCGTATCCGGCCACCTGCGCGAATCCTGAGCGGACGGGACCAGGGCAGAGCTGCGTCACGACGACCCCTGTCCCTCTTACGTTCGCGCGCAATGCTTCGGAGATCGCATCCACATAGTGCTTCGTTGCCGAATAGACCGCCATCGCCGGTTGCACCATGTGGCCGAGTTGAGAGCCGACATTCAAGACGCCGCCGCGCCCGCGATCCACCATCCCAGGCACAAGCGCGCCGCAGAGATGCGTGAGCGCCTCACAATTGACGGCGATCATCGCATGGATCGTCTCGGGAGAGGTCTCCGTCAGAGGGCTTTGATGCCCTAGGCCGGCGCAATTGATAAGACAGTCGACCGGATCGAATTCCGACGCGAGTTGCGCCAGAAGGCTCATGCGCTTGCCATGAATAGCTAAGTCGCACGGGATGATTCTGACGTCGGCGGCCGGTACGCGCAGCATTATGCCGTCACGTACGGCGGCCAATTGCTCGCGGCGTCGAGCGACGAGCACCAGGGTCCCGGCTCTCTCTGCCAGGAGTTCGGCCATCGCCCGGCCGATGCCCGATGATGCACCCGTGATCACGATGGTGGCGCCGTCGATTGGCGGTCGCATGGCGGCTCCTAGCTGGGGTAGAGTTGCAGGATTGAAGGGCGGCCAGCGTGAACTCCATTTCCGAAACGACTGTGCCCGTCATGTGATGGTGGTCTCCGGATTGACAGCGGCGGCGGCGTGCCGCCACTCGCCGAGGATGCCTGCCGGAAGCGAGGGGTCGACGGCGTGAGCGTCGGCCCATCGACGGACATCATCGGCCATCTCGTCTTCGCTCGACCAGAATGTAGTGATTTGGCTTCGATAGGCGGCCATTGCTTCTATCTTCGCTTCGAGATCCATAGCCGACATCGGTACCAGGTGCGAGACGAGCGGCGGTGCGTTTCCCGCGGTGAGCCCCGCCACTGCCGGATCCGCAGCTGCCTGAGATCGAGCTGCTAACTCGGCAGCGTAAGGGAGGTCTTCGTAGTACGCGAGCGCAATGCCGGCCAGATCCCGCCATGCTTCGGCCGCGGCTCGCGTCAGCCGATGATCGACGTGCCCCCCGATGCCGAGAGGGGTGAGCACCCGGGTCTCCGGCCCGACCGCCGGCAGATTGGCCAGGCGGAGCGTCATGAGCTTAACGAGGTCGGCCTCTCTGGGATCGATCGGACCGAAGAGCGTTTTGACGGTTCGATACGGGTGTAGAGGGCCGACAACTCGACGAAAGATCGCATCCGTGAGTCCGAGATTGACCCAATCCGCGCCAAGGCGCTTCATAGCTGTGACGTCCTCTACATGCCGGGTTTCGACCAGGCTCGCCGCGAGCGTGAGTGGATCGTCAATGCTCGCCGCGAGTGTGAAGGGATCGGCCGTGCCTGCCGCAAGCGAGAGCGGATCGTTCGTATTCGCCGCGAGCGCGAGTATATCGTCCGGGCCGGCCACGTCGCCGTCGCTGGGTTCGACTTCGCTCCTAGTTTCCGAAGTCGGCCCGCTATCCCGAGCGTCACTTACCGAGCTACGCCAGCGCTCGACGTGTTCGGCCGCGAAGTCAGAGAGAACGCCTTCCGTAGGCGCCTCACTGCAGACGTTGACCACGACAACCCACTGATTCATCGCCGCGCGCTGCACCATTTCGCCGCCGCAAGAAAGGGCTGCGTCGTCGTAATGAGGCGAGAGCACCAACAGGTCGATTTTTTTCGCGGCGATCTTCAAGGACCTTTGTCTGGAGTGACGGAGCTAAGGTTCCGCTTGTCCGCTCACCGATAGCTCACACGGACCGATATAATGCTGCGCATGTTGCGTGTCTCTGCTCTCATATCGAAGGCGTTCGCTTTGTTCTCCAGACAGAAATTCCTCCCGCAGATGCGTGAAGAACCGCCGGCAACCGTCCGGCTTGCCACCGCCATCGTGCGAACGGCCGCATTGTGCCTCACGATCACGCTCGGCGCCTGCGGCCGAGATTCTGACGATCAACAAGCCATCCCGTTGCCCAACGTACGCTCAGTCAGCACGCTCGAGCCGCTCGAACTCAGCGACGTTGCCCCGGCGTCGGGACCAGGGTCCGTTTCTGCGCTGGCCACTTGGACCGTTCCGCCGCCCGGCGGCGTACTTGGAGCCGATCCGGCCGTTCCGGCGCCGATGCTCGAACCACGCTCTCCGGTGAGTATGCCCAGGCCGACTTCAGTTCCGACATCGATTCCTGGCGCCGTGCCGCCACTTGTCGATCCTGAAATCGTTGCGCTTCAAGAGCATGTAAGCGCTGAACGTCTCCGATCGGATGTCCGGCGGCTAAGCGGCTTCGGCACGCGCCACGTCCTCTCTAGCGTAGAGGACGAATCGCGCGGCATCGGAGCCGCCCGAGAGTGGATCCTGGAGGAGTTTCAACGAACCAGCGCGGAGTCGACCGGCCAGTTCACCGTAGAGAGCGAAGACTTCGACCTGGATTGGTCGGGCAGAGTGACCCGACAGCGCAATGTCATCGGCACGCTGACGGGCATCGGAGATCGCAAGCGTCTTGTCTATGTGACCGCGCACTACGACTCACGAATGGAGGACCTCGCGGATGGCGTGTCGGATGCACCTGGTGCCGACGACAACGCTTCCGGCACGGCGGCGCTCTTCGAACTCGCCCGGGTGCTGGGACGAAGACGCTGGGACGCATCGCTCCGCTTCATCGCCTTCTCGGCCGAGGAGCCAGGACTATACGGCAGCAAGTATCACGCTCCGCGAGCCAGGGACATTGGCCTGCCGATCGAGGCCGTGCTCAACAGCGATATCATCGGCGGGGGTCCCGACGCCGAAGGCACCCTGGCGGCGGATACCGTCCGAATCTTTTCCGCCGACCCCGACGATGGTCCGTCTCGCCGCCTTGCGCGCTGGGCGGCCGTCATCGCGTCGCGCTACGCCGGGTTGGGAGCGCAGGTCGTGCCCGCCGCGGATCGCGAGGGCCGTCACGGCGATCACCAGGCGTTTTCCGATTCGGGTTTCGCGGCGATCCGTATCGTCTCGTCCGTGGAAGACTTACGTCGGCAGCATAGCGGTGCGGACACCGCGGATGTACTCGACAATGATTATCATGCGGAAGTTGTGCGGCTGAACGTCGCCCTGGTGGCCACTTTGGCACTCGCCCCGCCGCCGCCATCATCCGCTCCGACAGTGTCGTCCGCCGTCGACGGTTCAGGGAACTTGCGGATCGACTGGCTGCAGACTGCCCATCCGGGTGTCGCTGGTCATTGGGTCGGGGTGCGACAGGTAGGCTCGCAGACCTATTCGCTTCTTCTCTGGGCGGCCGCCGAAAACGGCATCGATATCGCGGCCGCCGACCGCCCGCAGGGACCGATCGCCGTCGGCCTTGCGGCATCGGACGGGCGAGGCCACATGGGACTCTTCGGCCCCGAGATCCGGATCGACTGATCCCGCCTTGGCTGGGAACTCGCGGCGTGGCAGTCGCCAAGTGTTTATCCATTCGCTTGAAGAACTATCTGACGACTGCAGGGACGTTCAATCTGCAGCCGACTCCGGTTCCGCTTCCATCTGTGCTGCGAGATAGCGGAAGAGGTCACTTTCGGTGACGATCCCGATCACGGCGCCGTTCTCTACGACCGGAAGAGCGCCAACCGTGTGGTCTACCATTTTTCGCGCGGCCATTCCAACCGGCACTTCGGGCTCGATGGTGTAGACATAGTCCGTCATCGTGTCATTCACCGTTGGAACTTCCTCATCCGAACGTTCAGCGTAGAAGGAAGACCCTTTCGGCATCGCGAGCATGGCCTGGTCGATGGTGATGATCCCGATGAGCCTATCGGTCGAACTCATCACCGGCAGGCGCCGGATGTTGTTGGCACGCATCGTTTCGATGGCAATGTCGACCTTGAGATCTCTCGAGATCGAGATCACGTCCTTGGTCATGATCTCACGAACGGTTGTCTGAGGCATGGTCGCATTCCTTAGCGTCTGTGAACGGGGCAATATGCCCTCGTCGGGATGGCGAGTTCTCGGGCAATCATACCAAAGGTTGAGTCGTCAGCGCAGGGCGATCCCGATCAACCCGTCACGCGCGTGACATAATCGCCGGTTCGCGTGTCGACACGGATGATGCTGCCGCGTTCGATGAAGAACGGTACGTTAACTACAAGTCCGTTTGACAGCGTCACGGGCTTGGTTCCACCGGACGCTGTATCGCCCTTGAATCCCGGCGGCGCCTCCGTGACCTCAAGATCCACGGTCACGGGCAGCTCGATCTTGATCGCCCGGCCCTCATGCATCGCGAGCGAGAGCTCAAGGTTTTCGATCAGGAATTGCTTCACATCGGCTACGGCATTGTTCGAAAGCGCCGGCTGCTCGAAAGTCGCCAGATCCATGAAGTGGTACAGGTCGCCGTCCGAGTACAGAAATTGGACGCGACGCGTCTCCAGCCGCACGTCCTCGAGCCGCTCGTTCGAGTTGAACGTGCGATCGATCATGGAAGCGCGCTCGAGGTTGCGCAGCTTTGTCTTAACCGTAGCGCCGCCACGGCCGATCTTCTGGAGCGCAGCGTCGACGACCTCGTGAAGAGCGCCATCCAATTCGATCACTGTGCCTTTGCGCAACTGAGCCGCTTCGATCATATCGATGATCCTCCCGGAATTGCTTGATTCGCTGATTCTAGCGTGTCGTATCGTGCCATAGCCGCCGGCTCATTCAGAAAGTTCCGAGCGGCAAGCGGCACCTCGGATACCGGACCATCGAAGCGCCGGCACGCCGGCAATGCCTGTAGGAATTCGTCACCGTAGCGGCGGCTGCGGATGCGGCTGTCTAGAACGACCGCAACACCGCGATCGGATCGGCTGCGGATCAGGCGCCCGAAACCTTGACGGAAGCGGAGGATCGCTTGCGGGATCGAGAACTCCTCGAACGGCTCATCGAATGTCTCTGCGCGCGCCGATACGATCGGATCGCTTGGTACGTCGAACGGCAGCCGCGCGATTACAAGGCAGCTCAGGGAGTCGCCGGGAACGTCCACGCCTTCCCAGAACGATCGAGTGCCTAGAACGACCGTCGGTCCGCTGGGCTCCCTCAGTATCGAAAGGAGTGAGTGGCGCGAGCCGTCGATCCCCTGAGCGATAACGCTGATTCCATGCTCGCCAAGCGGACCGCGGATCGCGTGATAGGCTAGCCTGAGCCCGGAATGCGACGTGAACAGCGCAAGCGTTCGGCCCTCGACCGCCGTGCAAAGCGAGATCAGGGCGCGTGCCACGGCGTTGTCGTAGTCGCCGCGACCGGGCGCGGGCAGATCGCTGGGAGCACAGAGCAGGACTTGCTCCGAATAGTCGAACGGTGAGTCGACGACCAGAGCGTCCGCGTCTAGCAGAGAGAGCCTTTCGCGAATGAAGTCGAAATCGGGCGCCCTGAGCGTCGCCGACGTCAAGACAAGCGTTTCCTTGTCGGCGAATAGATGTGTTTCGAGCGCTCCGCCGACGTGCAGCGGCGCTCGACAGAGATGAATTACGCCATCATGCCGGCGGGAGATCCATGTCACGTCATCTGCGTGGGGCGCCGAAACGAGGCGGTCCAAGCGCTCGATCAGCTCGCGCGCCGCATACATAGCGCCTGACAGCTCGGACAACGTTCGCGCCGCGGCGCCCGGCTCGCGACTAACGGAGGCCGGCTCGGAGAACGGGTCTGCGACAAGCGGCAGGATACTCCTCTGTGCACGCGCGGCGGCATCTGTAAGCGCGGCAAGTTCTTCACGTGCTCGATCCCATGCCATCTCGACCTGGAGCCAGATTTCGTTCCTTCGGGAGCCCGATGTGAGCCGGGTTGCCGCCTCGCCGCCGATCGTTTGAGTGATCGCTTCGAACAGCTTGTCCGCTTCCCGCCGAACGGACGCCGCGCCGAATGTGAGTGGATCGATCAGCTCGAACAGGGATTCGCGCGCACCTAAAGCCGCCTCGAGCGCCGCCACCTTCCGAAGTCGAGCGGGCAGTCCACCAGATCCACCCCCCCCGATGGCTCCGGCGGCATCGCTGATCGTTCGCGAGCCGATCTGATCTCCCAGCACTTCGGTCGCGACCCCTTCGAGATGATGTGCTTCGTCCAATATCAAGTGCCGATGCTCCGGCAAAACTGTGCCGGCGCCCGTGGGGCTCATCCTAGCGACGACGTCCGACGCCAGGAGCGCATGATTGACCACTACGATGTGCGATGCCGCTGCACGTGCGCGCGCTAGGTGGACGAAGCAGGAATGACGTTCGGCGTATTTGCATCGGTCGCGCGTACAGGCATCGCCTTCGGCGCTCACTTGGCGCCATGTGGGTCCGTCTTCCGGCCGGAGCATAAGCTCCGCGCGATCGCCCGTGCGTGTGGTCGGCAACCACGCCAGGATCTTCGCCACCGTTCTTACGGCGTCCAAGTCGAGATCTTCGCGTTCTACGAAACGCTCGAACCGTGTTCGGCAGAGATAGTTGGCACGGCCTTTGAGGACACAGAAACGAAGATCTTGTCCAAGGAGCGATTTAGCCAGAGGGAGGTCGTTTTCAATCAGCTGATCTTGAAGGGTGATCGTGTTCGTCGCGACAACGACCGGCCGGCCATTCGCGAGTGCCCAAGCTGCCCCCGGCAGAAGATAGGCCAAGCTCTTACCCGTGCCTGTCCCCGCCTCGATCAGGACCTGGTCGCCCTCGTTGAAAGCTTCGGCAACGCGACGAAGCATATCGCGTTGCCCGGGCCGATCTTCGAAGCGCACCATGCTCCCGGCGAGCGGCCCACCCTCGGCGATCAACGCCTCTATGCCGTCAACATTAACTCCGTAGGTGCTCGCCTTAGGTCTCAAGGCGGGCCAATTATCAGCCGCGGTCGCCTGACCTGCGCCGATCGCGAACGGCGATGCCGCGGCCTGTTCGAATACCGAAAGTAGCGGCCAGCCGAGATCTGAACCCAGACGGATTATGGTTGCGACGGCATCGGTAGGCAGTCTGCGCGCTCGCTCGAAGAGACAGTCGTAAAGGAGGCGATGGGCGTGTGCATCTCCCAACGCGCGGTGAACTGCCGGCGCATCGATTCCAAGGATTTCGACCAGGTGGCTCAGCCCGTAGCGCTGAGCCTCGGGCACAAGGATGGTCGCCAGCTCGAAAGTGTCGATCGCCGGCTGTTCCAAGCGGAGGCCGTTGTTGGCGAGGAATCGCAGATCGAAGTTGACGCTTTGTCCGACAAGAGGGTCTCTGCCAGTAAATTCGCGAAGATCGGAGATAACGTCGGCGAGCGGTTCGGCATCGCGGAAGTCCTGCTTCGTCAGACCCGTCAGTCGTTCTACCGCCAGCGGAATCTGCGCTTCAGGCCGGACTAGGCGATGGAAAACATCGAGTACCTGACCCGATTCAAAGCGAACGGCGGCGACCTCGAGGATCGCGTCGCGTTCCGGATCGAGGCCCGTGGTCTCGAGATCGATTGCAACTAAGCGGGTGCTCACGGCGCGCTTGTCCTTTTGGTGGACCGCCCAGCGTGTAATCGGCGGCGCCGCAGGGGTAAAAGTATGCCCGACCCGGGACGTCCGGGCCGGGCGGCGAGCGGGATTATAGTGCGCACGCCGCCTCCCGACGAGCGCTCAGCGCCATCGGTGGCATGCGGGACGCATAACGGGCTATTATGTGCCGGGCGTTCGAGCGGCAGGATTGGAAGCGAGGAGTCGCCGAGTGGAGCAGCAGCCAAAGACACGCTACATCTTTGTTACTGGCGGGGTGACCAGTTCGCTTGGCAAGGGGATAATCGCGGCCGCGGTCGGTCGAATTCTCAAGGCCAGGGGCGTTCGGGTTTCCATCCAGAAGCTGGATCCGTACATCAACGTCGATCCGGGCACCATGAGCCCATTCGAGCATGGTGAAGTCTTCGTCCTTGAGAAGGGGTCCGAGACCGACCTCGACCTTGGACATTATGAGCGCTTCATCGAGGAAGACCTCCCACCCTCGGCCAACGTGACGACCGGTCAGGTCTACTCCGAGGTGATCGCGCGAGAGCGGCGAGGCGACTATCTCGGCAAGACCGTCCAAACCATTCCGCACATCACTAACGAAATCAAGCGGCGAATCAGACTCGCCGGCCAGCAGTCCGGCGCGGAAGTGTTGATAGTCGAGGTTGGCGGAACCGTGGGCGATATCGAATCGCTGCCGTTTCTCGAGGCGATCCGACAGATGCGGGTCAACATAGGACGCGAGCGGGTCATGTATATCCACTTAACGCTGCTGCCTCAGCTGGCGGCAACGGGGGAACTCAAGACAAAGCCTACCCAGCATTCCGTGAAGGAGCTCCGCGGCATCGGCATTCAGCCGGACGTGATCATCCCGCGCTCGGACTACCCCGTCGAGGACGATATCCGAGCCAAGATTTCACTCTTTACCGATGTTCCCCTAGAGGCCGTGGTCCCCGCGGTAACCGCGGACACGATCTACGCTGTCCCCCTCGAACTTGAGGATGCCGGGCTCGGACGCCTCATCACGGAGCATCTCGGTCTGCCCGACGTCGAGCCGGATCTCGCGGCGTGGCGCGACCTCGTCGCGCGCATTCGGGCGCCCAAGCCTGCTGTGCGGGTGGCGATAGTCGGTAAGTACGTCGAATTGCACGACGCATACAAGAGCGTTGCCGAGGCGCTCTATCACGCCGGTCTAAGCGAGGGCGTCGACATCGCGATCGAGTGGATCGACAGCGAGGATCTAGAGCGTGATCGCCGCTGGGACACGCTTCGGGCAGTCGATGGGATTGTGGTTCCAGGTGGTTTCGGACACCGCGGAATCGAAGGCAAGATCCGCGCTGCGCGTTTCGCCAGGACGGAGAAAGTGCCTTATCTCGGGCTCTGTCTCGGTCTTCAGATCATGGTGATCGAGCTTGCTCGCCAGGCTCTCGGCACCGATGAGGCGAATTCGACCGAATTCGATCCGGCTACGAAGCACCCGGTTATCGACCTGCTCCCCGAACAGGCCGACGTAACGGACATGGGTGGCACCATGCGGCTCGGCGCATGGCCTTGCCGCCTACGTCCGGATACGACCGCAGGTCGCGCTTATGGGCGAGAGTTGATCTCCGAACGCCATCGACACCGCTTCGAGGTCAATCCGGAATACCTGCCGATGCTCGAAAAGGCCGGCTTTGTTGTTAGCGGTGTTTACACAGAGCGCAATCTGGTCGATGTCGGCGAGATCGCGGGCCATCCTTTCATGGTCGGCAGCCAGTTTCATCCGGAGTTCAAGAGCCGACCCGTATCGCCCCATCCACTCTTCAAGAGCTTTTTGCGGGCGGTCCGACTGCATGCTGAACAAGAGAAAGCGAAGCGTGTAACTTCGAACGGAGCGGATGTCGCGGTCATGCACAACGCTGATCAATCCCCGGATGAGGCTCGCGAACGCACGCCCGGGTCCTTTGAAGTCCGCGCAGGTAACGGAGCTGGAGCATGAGCGAAGAGGTCAATTCGCACGTGGACCTGCTCGAGATGATCGAGCAGCTCGGCGCCTATGTCTCGAGCAGCGCCGCATTTCGTCCGATAGTGGTTGAATCGGAGCGCGGGCCCCGACACATGACTCTGACGCTCGGCCTCCTGCTCCAGTCTCTGGCGAGTGCTGAGCATCCGGATGCTGCATCGCTTGAGGCCAAGTTGGATGCCGTCCGCACCGAACAGGCGGAACGCTGGGCCGATAAGATTCGAAAGGAGATCAGAAGCGCGGCCAATCTCTGGTGCGCCTCCATAGATGATCTCGAGCGATCAGACGGCGGCGCGAACTGGCGCAACGAGGCTATGCGCAGAACTAGAGCTCAGCGTTTGATCGAAGATGCAAAGAGCTACGCCATCGATGTGTCGGCTGAGGTTGAGCGCTTGATCGCGTGCGATCAACGGGCCAAGCGACTTGTTGGACCCAGCCCGTTTATTCTCGACGCTGCGCTCGAGGCCGCACACCCGCGCGATTCGTATTGGTGGCTCTATGCCCGGCCCGGAGCGGTCTGAGTATCGCTGATCAGCGGTTGATCTCGATACCGGCTCCGGTGCCCTGAGGCGCGGCGAGCCCAGATCCGCACCGACTCAAAGCCGCTCCGCCTCGTGCGCAGCGGGTCCGCGCTAAGGCGAATCGCACGACACACCGTGCCGACTTGCCCCCTCGCAACGTCCAAGAGTTCGGAAAAGTGCTTGACGCCCTACCCCCTCCTGGTTATAATGCCGTTACGACAGGTTATTTTTTCATTATCGAAGCGGTCGATTACCGCATGGTGTGCGGCTGCAGCGCACGGCGGGTCGGACGCGTCGGAGCCGATTGGGCGGTATCTCGAAGGATCGGCCCGCCGCGATGTAGAGGCCCCCGATTCCGGGCGGCTACACGGAAAGGATCGACGAACATGGACTTGAACACTGCAAATCCCCTTTCTTGGAGGGCGCGCTCAGTCGCGGTAGTTGCTGTGATCGCAGGACTTGCCATGGGCATGGCCTCTGGCAAGGATGCTGTTGCTAACGCGCAGGCCTCACCGGACCAAGACGGGCCACGGATCAGCATAGTTGCCTTCCCGGATGTCGCGGGCGAGGGCGACTTCTGGCCTTCGTGCGCCGGTTGCGACGGTGAGTTCACGGCGGCTGACGCACTCATCGCATCTGCCGACCCTCTGCCGGCGCTCGAAGTGCGGATCCGTGATGACGCCGGAATGACGCAAACCGCAACGACGAGCGCCCTATCGCAGGGTCGACAAGCGGCGGGCTTCATGGTCCCGAGCGCGGGTAACTATACGGTCGAGATCGTTATCATCCCCGCAGATTGGGCGTTGTGCCCGAGCGCGACCATGAGCGTCGCGATCACGGCGGCTGATTTCGACCCGACAACGGAACTGGCCCGAGTCGACTTTCCGTTCACACGCGGTTGTGACACGCTTGCTACCGAAACACCGACGTCGGTTCCGGCGACAGCGACCGTCACGCCCGGCGGTCCGACAGTCACACCCTTCCGGCCGACCTCCACACCGTTCAGTCCCCGGACGGTCACGCCAGGCGGACCGACGGTGACCCCTGGTCCATCGCCTACCGCGACCAGCGACGATGACGATGACGACCGCGGGAGCGGTTCCTCCGGCGGCGGCTCGACAACCTACGAGCCTGGCGCGAACGGATCGATCCGAGGTCTCGTCTATGTCGATGTGAACGGCGATGGGGTGCTCGGTCCGGACGAACCGGGTGTCGCCGGGGTGAGCATCAGGCTCGACGGGGGCGGTGAGGGCTTCTATGTCACGACCACCGGCGCCGGCTCCTTCGAGTTCAGCGGTCTTGCGGTTGGTGCATACAACGTCTCGATCGACATGCCGGCAGGTTACAGCCTCAGCACAACCGGACGGTACGAAGGCATATACGTGGACAATCAGACGATTCTCGGCATCGACTTCGGCCTGATCCATGGGGATGGGCCGGCGGCCTCGCGCGGCGAGCGTGTGGCGACGCTGCCCAGCACCGGCGTGCTGACCGGTGGCCCTGGCGGTCTGCTTATCGGCCTCTCGTTGCTTACAGCACTGCTAGGCGCGCTCGGTCTCCTTGTTGAGCGACGCCGCTCCTCGCGCTACGCCTGAGGGATTCTCCGATCATGAATCGAAAGGATGGGACGATGCAAACGATAGCGAAGCGGATTTCCCTTGCGTTCGGCGCGCTCCTGCTGGCAACGGCAGCGTTAGGCGCGACCACCTCACCGGCTGTCCACGCCGCTCCTGCGGCACAGGATACGCTCACAATCCTTGCGGTCGGCTTCGTCGACGTGGCCGGGGGCAGTGATCCGGAGTGCCCTGCATGTAACGGTGAGTACGACGAAGATGACGAGAACTTCGCAATGACGACACCACTCACGTCTATGGAATTCGTTGTCACGGACGACGGTGGTGCCGAGGTTGCTCGCGGGACAACCACTCCGTTGGCCGGCTTCCAGCGCGTGACGTTCGAAGTTCCGGATTTGGCCGACGACGAAACCTATACACTCGCTCTGGTGGGCGACCCGTCGGGCTGGCAGCTCTGCTTCGATGACGCTCCGGCGCGGACGTTGAGTTTCATGGACTTCTCGCTCGGAAATACCCGCGAGGACTTCCGATTCTACCAAGGCTGTGCAGGAGTTGTAGATCCGACCGCGGTGCCGATGGCGACGTTGCGCCCCGGCGATCCGACTCCAGTCCGGCCTGTCCCTACGGCCCGTCCTGGTGGCGGCAGTGGTAGCGATGATGGCGACGGCAAGCGGCAAGATTCCCGTTTCGAGACGGATCAGCTCGGATCCATTAAAGGCATCGTGTTCGTCGATAACAATGAGGATGGCGTCTTCCAGGCAGGAGAGCCTGGGTTGAACGGGGTGGATGTCAAGCTCCGAGGCGGTGGACTTCAGCTCGTGCACCTCACCGATGGGACCGGTGTCTTCAACTTCGAAGCGCTCGGCGCAGGTGTCTACGATCTCTTCATTGAACCGGGATCGGAGTGGTACATCACGACGCCGAACAAGTATGTCGTGCCTGTCGCGGGCGGGATCAACGGTGGCTACGACTTCGGCCTTCTCCGGCACACGGATCGCGGCCGGATGCACCCGCCGGCGCACAAGCCGACATACCAACACGCGCCGCGCTATGTTGCGCCGAGCGCCGGCAGTGGTGTCCGGCTCCCGTCTACCGGATTCTCCGATATCCCGCCGCTCCCGCGTTTCGGCCTACTAGCGGCGGCCTTGGGCGCACTGGCGGCCTTCGGCTTCGTTTCTGAACGACGACGACGCCTCTGATCTATCGATCGCGACTGCGGGCCGTAACTGGGCTCCAACGCAAAGTAACACCCCGCCCCGACGCGAGAGCAGGCGCGCCGGGGCGGGGCGCTCTTACGTTCTCGGCTCTATATCCCGCGTTGAAGGGTATTGCAGTCGCCGTTCTCCTCCTGGCAATGGCCATCATCCCCCTTGATCTGGTACGGCCGGGGGATTCTGTCCGAGTTCTTCAAACACCGGCCGTCGAAGCCAGAGTCGCTCCCGCCACTGTGGACTGGTTGAACGAGAGCGCGGACTACCGGCTACCGACGGGGCCCAGTACAACATTCATCGCCCGCTTGGTGCCTGGCCCGAAGCGGACCGACCGTCTGTTCGAGTCGCTTGCGTCGATAGGCTCAGTGTCGCACGTAAAGATTCTCCCGAGGCTCGGCTACGCGATTGTCGAGGCCGAAGCGTCAGCCCACGCTGACCTTCTCATGAGCGCCAACGTGCTGGACGTATGGCCTGATCGAGTACATTCGCTTCCGGACGCGCACCATTCGGCAGAGTGGCCAATTCCCGCTGTGGGCGCCGGTTGGAACCTCGAGCGCTCGGGTGCGACGGCCGCTTGGGACCTCGGAGTGATCGGTGAAGGCGCCGTGATAGCGACGCTCGATTCCGGCGCGATGTGGTCCCACCCGGCGCTCCGCGACTCATATCGTGGTAGAGACGGCGTTCATGATCACGATTGGATCGACGTCACGGGCGACGAACCGGCCCGTGCTCCCGTCGATCCGAACGGGCATGGAACGCACGTGCTGGGCACGATCGTCGGCCGCTCAGGAGACGAGACTTGGGGTGTCGCGCCGGGCGCCGAGTGGATCTCCGCAAGGGTCTTTGACGGTGCAGGCAGGTCGACGGACTCAAGTCTGCTCTTAGCAGCGGAGTGGCTGCTTGCGCCTACTGCGATCGACGGCTCAGATCCACGTCCCGACCTTGCTCCCGACGTGATCAACGGCTCATGGACGCTCGAGAGCGGGGCGGATCCCCTGTATTCCGACATCCTGAAGGCATGGCGCGATGCGGGGATCGTCGCCGTATTCGCGGCGGGAAACGACACTGACGGATCCGGTGCGTGGGCGACGATTCGCATGCCCGGCGCGCACATGCACGCTTTGGCGGTAGGAGCGCTGGACGCGCGCGGGATCGCGTGGTGGCTGTCCCGAGGTGGTCCGGCGTTTGATGGCGAGCTGAAGCCGGATCTGATGGCGCCTGGGGTGGACATCGTGTCCGCCGATGCCCGCGGCGGTAGCATCGCCAGGACCGGAACATCGATGTCGGCGCCACATGTTTCCGGGGCGGCCGCGCTGCTTCGATCGGCGCGCCCAGAATTCTCACCCGACGCCGTTGCTGCTTTCTTGCGCGCACACGCACTGGATAGCGGCGAAAGGGGACCCGATGTGCTTTACGGTTGGGGCGCCCTCGATGCCGGAGCGGCCGTCGGGGCGGCCCTGGGTGCCGGCAGGGTATCCGGCATGGTGCGGAGGATCGATGAGAAGCCGTTGGTTCAGGCTCTGATCGAGGCTCGGCGCGTCGATTCCGTTCGAGACGGCGATCCGACCCCGTGGCGCACGTTCGTCGGCGCGGATGGTCGCTTTCAGCTAGACCTTCCGAGCGATCGGTGGGAGGTCGAAGTCTCTTCGCCCGGGGTTGAAGTTCAGCGGCGCGTGGTCACTATCGAGTCGCGAGAGGCGACGACGAGCGATTTCGTCATGGAGTCCGTCGCCACCGGCCGGGTCGTCGGCGCTGTTCGGTCCGGCTGGTGGGGACCGTTGAAAGGGGCGCGAGTCGAATGGCCGGATCCGAATGGATCGGGGTCCGTTAGCGCAGTGACCGACGGGGCCGGCGACTTCGTGCTGGAGCTGCCGGCCGGGCGCAAGGTGGTACATGTAAGCGCCGAAAAGCACAGGGCGATCACGCTCGGATTGGAGGTTCTTTCCGGCGAAGACGGAGCGTTCGAGGTCGAGCTCGAAGCATCACCGAGTGTCTTGATAGTCGATGCAGACGCATATCAGGCCGAACGGATTTGGCCGTACATCGATCGCGCGCTCGATGATGGAGGATTCGATGCAGACGTTCGGACCATCGACAGCGCTGAAGACACCATTTCGACGGCCGAGTTGCTCCGCTACGACGTCGTCATCTGGCTTCACGGCAACGGCTCACCGGGCAGCATCGACCGTGCGCGGGGCGATAGGACCCTCACCTCAGCTCTGACGAACTACGCGCACCTTGGCGGTCGCCTGGTCGTCGCCGGGCGCAGTATCGGTGCCTGGGACGCTGAGGACGGCCCGGCATCGAATCGGTTCGCCCCCGAGTTGTTTCGAGACGTGCTTGGCGCACGTCTAATGCGAATCTATTCCGCACCTGATGATGTGTTGGGCGTTGGTCCGCTAGCGGGTCTCGCCATCGATCTGCGTTCGACGATCGGCAGGATTTCGGCCGAGCGGGCGACGGGCGAATGGATAGCGCCCGCGCCGGGACGACCGGAAGGCGAGATCATTCCGCTTCTGCGGTCCGGCGATGAGCTCTATGGTGTCGCCGTCGACGATGCGAACGGCCGACGTGCCTTGATAACCGTCGGCCTGGAGCGTGCCGGCGGCCGCTCTGCCCTACGGGAGCTTTTCGACCGTTTGCTTGGCTGGCTCGACGTACCAGGAATTGGCTTCGACGAGGACTTGGGAACCCTAGCGCTTGACTCTCCGGTGATGGCAACGCTTTCGCTGCACGCTGGGCGGAGCGCTCTGACTGCGGATGTTCAAGTCGACTTTCCTCCCGGTGTCAGGCCGGGTGCAACGCTGGGAGGATTTTGGAAAGACGAGGGCGTGCTCACTTGGCGCGGCGCACTGGGCGCCGGCACATCCCTGCACTTCAACCCGGTGCTGGAGCTCGATCCCGATTCGGGCATTCCCGGAAGCCGGCGCCTGATCACCGCCACCGTCGTGACCGGAAAGAAGGTGCTGACTGCGACGAGCGCTATCACGATCGCCGCACCTGATCTCTACGCTTCGCGCCTCGAAGTCACGCCGGCGCGAAGTCGGGCGGCGGGTGTAGTAGAGCTCAACGCGCTCCTCTTAAACGCCGGCACGGCGTCGACTGTCGCCGGCATGGAATTCGATGACCTGCCGGTCGACTTTCTTCCGGATCGACCTTCGCTCCGTGCCAGCGGCGGGACCACGCTGTGGGAAGCGGGCACTGCGAAATGGACCGGCATTATCGAGCCGAAGGAATCGGTCAGCGTGACGCTTTCAGGACGGCTAGGTGAGGCGGCGCTGCCGCCCAGCCGCTTCGGAGTCGCTCTGACGGGCTCGTTCGGTACGCGCCTCTTGATCAATGCCGAGGCGCGGATCGGTGGTCCCGAGATCGTGATCGCCGAGCCGGAACACGGCGGACCGATCGAGCTAACCGCCGGGCGTCCGTTCACGTTGCCGATCTCGCTCTTGAACGTGGGCGACACGGCCGCCGACGCGCGTTTCGAGATCGGTGCGCTGCGCGGCGTCACAATCGAACCGACGACGGTGGATTCGCTCGAAATTGCCGCCGGCGTGAGCCGGACCTTCGACATCCGGTTGATCGCGAGCGGGGAGGCTGAAAGCGAATCCCTTTCGATTTCGGTCGACGACGGCCTACGGCCGGAGGCCATTGTCAAACGCGATCTCGAAATATCGATCCTCAAGCCGGATCCCGCTCTTTCGAGATTCGTCTTCGTCCCGGGTGCGGCGCGGTCCCGAAGCACGGTAACCGGAACGCTTCTGGTGGCCAATCACGGGACCGCTGCCGGTCGATTTGCGACCAACGCCTCTCTTCCTCCCACGATGGTGATCGAGCCGGGCAGCGTTCGCTCAACCGGCGGATCGTTCGAAGTGAGCGCGGGTGCCATCGCATGGGACCTAGACGTCGAGCCCGCTCGTTCAAGGTACGAGGCGCTTGGGGCCGAGCCGTGGAGCCGTCCTACAGCCGCCGGGACCCTACCCGAGCGATCCGAACTGACCGGACTACGTGGACCGATGACGTTCGACTTCGCCTTCCCGATGCAAACATCGGTATTCACACAGGCTTGGGTGAGTGACCAAGGCCTGATCCTGTTCGAGCCGCAATTGCTGTCGCCCGACGCCGGCAGAGGACTTGACGGGCTCGACGGAGCGGCGATCGCGGTCGGGTGGAACGGCGAGAAGAGCGTCGGCGCGCCGATGGTCGAACGAGCCGCGGAGCGGATGACGGTCTCTTGGAGTGGCGAGGATCCGGAAGCCTGGTCAGCCGCCAGCTTTGATGCAGAGGGCCACATCGCCATGGCTTGGAGTCCAGCGACCGCAGTCCGGGACGCTCACTTTGGAGTTCGACAAGGCGACGGCCTAGTAGTGCGTCCGGATCCGGCGGACATCTATCGTCGCTCGCTTGTGTTTCGATCTCCTGGTGGTTGGGAAGCACTGTCCTTCCGAACCCGACTCGCCTCGTCGCTGGCTCTCGATACGACATTGAGCCCGATCGCCTCGCTTCGCTGGGCAGGTGTTGAGCGCGTCATGACCGGCAGAGTGCGCGCCAACCCGATTCGTCGGGACTGGTCTGAAATATCGATACTCCCTTCGGCCCCTGCCGCGGGCGGTAGAGCGCGCTTCCTTGTGAGCGTAGGGGCCGATGGCGACTTCGAGCCGCGCGAGTTCAAGGTCCGACTTGTCGCACCCGCGGCAGCGACGATCGTCTCCGGGCCGGGGAAGGACGGGATGTGGAGCGAAACGCTCGGACCTGGCGTGCGGCGTGACCTAATATGGGAAGTGAACATCCGTGAAGGGCTCGCGCCAGGCGCTCCGATCGTCGTTCGTGCAGTCATCGGGGCGCGCGGTCAGCCGGCTCGTACTTTCGAAGTGGTTGCGAACATCGGTCCGCCGACGAGGCAATCGGCGGAGTTACGGGTTGCGCCAAGCATGCCGTGGCCGGGTGAGTCGGTCTTGATCGAAGTCACGATAGCTAGTCGGATGGACTCACTCTCATCATCCGATGTCGAGCTGCAGGTGCCGATGGGGCTGAAGGTAGATACATCCAGCCTGCGCTCGAGCCGTGGGCCGGCGCCGACTTGGGACCCCGCCGATCGGAAGATCCGTTGGTCGGGGGAGTTAGGCATCGATGCTTCGCACCTCATCACAGCGAGCGCTCGCTTTGAAGGCGCTGCAGCCGAGCGCATCACTCTGGTGCTTACCGCCACGGATAGTCGCGGATCAACGGCCGGCGCGTGGGCGGACGTCTTCGGAGCCGCGGCGCGGGTCCGGCTGCCGTGGGTGGCCTCTTCGAGACCATCGCCGCTCAGCTTCGGGCAGAGTCGCAACTTCGCGATCGGCGTAACCGATAACCTCCGTGGCCCGTCTATAGAGCAGAGGCCCTGAATCAGGCGCCTCGACCATCCCCCTGCCTCACGATCACGGGCTTTGCCGTGTCGTATGCGAATTTGCGACAAGTTCTTGCCGCTGTCTCCGCCGCGACGATTCTGGTCGCGGGTTTCGTCTTGCTCGGTTTTCTGACTTCTAGCGAACGCGAATGGATAGCCAACGCCGAAATTGGGGCCGCAGCGGCCGTTGTGATCTCGGCCGACGGAGCGCGGTCCGCCAAAGAGGCGGCCTATCTTTCCGTGGACGCCGGAGTCGTGATCGAAGGCCCCGCATCGTCGGCTCCGGGTGGCAGAGCCACTTGGCAGGCTGAAGTGACCAACAGTTCGCCGACTACCGCTACCGCGGTGCTGGTGACGGTCACGCTTCCCGGTTCGTCGAGTCTGGAGTCCATGTCGTCGGGTGGCTCCGAGGTCAGCCCTGGACTCGTCGTGTGGGAGCTCGGCGACTTGATCGGTCCGGTGACACGCACTGTCGCGGTGACGGGTCGCATATCGTCAATACTCGGAGTGGGCCAAAGTCTAACGGCACGTGCTGAGGTTTCGACCGAAGGTCACGACGATAATCTGGGCAACAACGTCGACGAATGGCAGACAACGATCGCCATGCATGACCTCAGACCCAGTATTTCGCCGTCGTCGACTACCGCTCGCCCGTCCGAGAGACTGACCTATACGATTGGACTCGACAATGTGAGCACCGTGCCGGCCGACGATGTGGTGCTGAGCGTAACCCTCGGTGCCGGTCTGGAGTGGATGTCCGACACGGGCTCGGACAACGGCTTTGTACGCCGCGTCCCGGCCGGCGATGGCGACGTTATCGAGTACGAGTGCGCACGGCAGAACGGCCCAAGTTCGATCGATTTCGAAGTCATCACACGTGTTGGGGCCGAACTAGATGCCGACGCCACCGTCACCGCTTCCGTGGCTGTCGGCTCAGCGTCTGGGGACGAATCGATCGGCGGACGTTCCGAATCGGCGCCCCCAATAACGATCGTCCTGTCGGACCTACGGTTGGACGTGCGGGGCGGTGAGTTGACCGCACTCGGATCGGAAACATCCTATAGGACGTATTGGTCAAACGAAATCGGAGCGTCTGCGCGGCGCGTGATCATGACCGCAACGCTCCCGGCTTCAGTGCATTACCTGACGTCGACGCCGCCTGCAGATCTGGTCGACGGCACGCCCATCGGACCTGCTCGCTTGCGATGGGTTCTTGGGCCGGCCGCTCAAGGCAGTGGAGAAATGGCCGGTCCGGAGATCGTCGTCGGCCACGACAGCGCGTTCGGAGCCGGCGGGGCGTTCACCACTAGCTTCGAAATTTGGGAAGGCGTTCGTGACGCGAATCAAGTTGACAATATCGCGGTCCGCCGCACGGACCTGTTTTCACCCAATGCCGCTAGGCTAGAGATCAGCGTCCCACCAACGATGATCGTCGACACACAAGGCGAACTCCGCGTGCTCGCGTTGGACGGGCGTGAAGCATGGGTAGCGGACGGGACGATCGCTCGATTCGAGGCAGACGCGGGCACAATCAACAACGCGATGCCGACCACAGTGAGCGGAGTGGCGACGACCGGTTATCGCGCTCCAAGCATCGTCGGTCCGGTTGATATCGGAGTAGAAGTCGACGATATCTCAGCCATGTCGCGCATCGAAGTCTTGCCGGGACTGCCGACGACGGTGACGCCGGCCACCGAGTCAGTCTCCGCGACCTCCGGGACCACGGTCACCTTCCGTGTGGATGTCGTGGATCGCTTCGGCAATCTGGTGGCAGACGGTACTACCGTTCGCACGGAGGCCTCCGACGGAAACGTCGAACCGCTTATCGCTGAAACGCTGGGCGGCCGATCCACCTTCGAATGGAGCGCTGAGCGCGCGGGGATGCAATCCCTGTCCTTCCTGGCGGGTCCACCTGAGTCGGAAGTTTCGGGTGTCGGGATCATAAATTGGCTGGCCGGCCCACCCGCCCGCATCTCGCTGTCCGCTGAGCCGCCGACCATAGGCGCCGACGGGGGATTGGTCGCGATCAGCGCCGCTGTGTTCGATGAGTGGGACAATCCGGTTGCCGACGGGCTGTCCGTTCAATTCGCATCGGTCGGAGGATCATTCGCACGGATGGTCGAGACTACCCGCCGTGGCCTCGCCACGGCTACATGGACTTCAGGAAGCGAAATCGGCGACATTGGCATTACGGCGAGGGTGACTCGCGAGGGCGAAGAACCTCTGTTAGCGAACGTGAGCGTGGCCGTTGCGCCGGCAAACCTCGGCATAAGCGCCTCCATAAGCGGGCCGCGCGGGACTCTCGACGACACGGAGCAAATCCATCCGGGCGAGTTACTGAGTCTGACGCTGGGTGTGCACAATACCGGCCAGGCCACAGCTCGAAATGTTATCGTCTCAGCGCGCCTCCCACCACCACTGCTCGACGTGACCGCGACGACTGCCGCGGGAATTCCGCTTATGGAACCCATCGACCCGCCTGTCTCCGTTGGCCCGGATGCATGGTCGGTGCCGGATCTTGCTCCGGGCGGAGAGATCACGGTGACGGTTTCAGGCAACTTCGACAGGTCGTACCTTTGGACGGGCGCCGATCTGTTCTTCGTTCGCGGAGCGGTGACGTCAACCACTCCTGAGGCTAGCGTGTCCGATCTCGTCCGGACCGCACAGGTCCGGGTCACTTCAACCGATGTGTCCATCGGGATTGAGATAGACGGATCTGCAAGCACCCTTGGGCCGGGAGGCCGATTGGTCTATGAGATCGGGGTCGGCAACCTTCAACCTCAAACGCTAGCGTCAGGGGGAGTGATTACGTCCACACTACCGGCCGGATCAAGTTTCGACCACTGGTCGATCCCGTCCGGCGCTTCCCTTCGGCTGGAAGAAGCTAATCCACTCGATGCGGACAGCCGAACCTTGGTCTGGCGCGTCATCGGTCCGGTACCGTTGAACAGCGCCTTCAGAGTGTGGTTGAACATAGATGGCGACGTTCGCGGAGACACCGAACTGATCACTCGGGTGGAGATAAGCTCCGCCGTTCATGACATCGATCATCTCAACAACGACGCGGCGATCGCCGTCCGCCTGCCGGGTGGCGTCAACCTTATCGCGGACATCGAAGGACCTTCGGACGCACATCCGGACGAAATCGTCGAGCATGACTTGATCGTGCGCAACTTGGCCCGGACCGAGGCGGCGGCAAACGTGATCGTCAACAGCTACTTGCCGCCTGAGGCCGAGATCATAGATGTCGCGGAGCCCGGACGAATCGTTGGTCCGGGACGTGCGCAGTGGCAATTCGAGCGCCTCGGTCCAGGTGGCCGGCCCGCGCTCTGGATCAAGTGGAAGGTTCCCGTGGCCAGCCGCGTCGGCGACACGCTAGCGCATCGGGTAGAGGTGATGGCGGACGGTGATGATTCTAATGAAGTTGACAATGTCTCGACGTTTGTAACCTCGATCGTGCCCGGGCCGCCGACCAAGGTCGAACTCACCGCTGAACCGAGCGCAGTCGACACCTGTCCGTTGGGGCTGGTCGCTCTTGAAGCCCGAGTCACCGATATCGCCGGCAATCCTGTGGCCGACGGCGTTGAGGTTGCCTGGACCACAACGCTCGGTGCGCTCGATGCGCCGATGTCAACAACCGCCGAAGGTGTCGCTGACGCGGTCTTAGTCGCCGACAGATTGACAGGCTTCGCTAGAGTCAGAGCATCAAGCGGACCCAGTGCAGCCACCGTGAACATCGACTTGCGACCCGGACCGCCTGCGGACATAGCGCTCGGCGTGAGCCCGGATGTTGGCGTCGTCGGCGATGAGATGAGCATTCGTGTGGCGCTCAACGATGCCTGCGGCAACCCGGTCGCCGATGGAACTCCCGTCCGTATCAACGTCTCGCGCGGCGATCTCGGGGGCGGAGCACTTGAGCGAGTGGTTCCTGTGGACGCCGGCATTGCGTCTGCGACCCTCACGGTCGCCGCGTCGATCGGACCGCTGCGGATAGAAGCTAGCGCCGACGGCTTTCCGGAAGTACGCGCTGAACTCTTCGTTCGCGTCAAGGCGCCAGCCCCGACGGCCCGTCTGATCTGGCTTCCGTATACAGCGCGCAGTTCTACGGCTCAAGCGGTAGCGGTCGACGACCTCGCGCCGCGCCAAACAGTCATAAGGAAGCCTCGACCGCCGGAATGAGCACCGTGACGACAGTCTTGTCGCCTAGAGTGCTCGCGATGTCGATCGAACCAAAGTGAGCTTCGACGATCTCGCGTGCGATTGAAAGGCCGAGGCCGCTGGCCCCGCTCGTCCGGGCCGGGTCGGCGCGGAAGAAGCGTTCGAACACCCGTGGAATGTCCTGCGGTGCGATCCCGGTGCCGGAGTCCACGACATCAAGCGCGACCATCGCTGTGCCCTTGGACGACGAGACGCTCGGCGCTGCCGTGTGCGCGGTCAACGTCACTTTGCCTCCGTCCTCGCTGTGCCGGACAGCGTTGTCAACCACGTTCGCCAAAGCCCGGACGAGCCACTGGGCGTCGGCGCGGACGCTGATGCCCGTCGTGGCGGCGATCTCGATAGTTACCTGACGGGCCGCCGCCTGGCCGGCGACCGCGTCGGCCGCACGCTCCAAAAGGGTACGCGCGTCGCATGTGACGAGCTCAAGACCGGCGGCATTCTGCTCAAGTTGGGCGAGTTCGAGCAATTGCTCGACCAGATCAGTCATCCGTTCAGCGGCGCCGGCGATGATCGCGAGCGCCGCGCTTCGATCAGTCGCCGTGCGAGCGGTTCCGTCGCGCAGAGCATCGGTGAATCCGACGATGCTCGTCAACGGCGTGCGTAAGTCGTGCCCAACGTTGGCAACGAAGTCGCGCTGGCGAGCATGGGCTTCGCCCACTTCGCGCGCCATGGTGTTGAAAGATCGCGCGAGCCGGGCGAGTTCGTCGCTGCCTTCCTCGTCGACGCGCACCTTGAAGTACCCTTCCGCGATACGCTCGCTTGCTTGCGTCATGGCTTCCAGCGGCCGCGTGATCGACCGCGCGAGCAGCACGGCCATCGCTCCCGTCAAGAAGAGGGCAACGGTGCCGACCAATGCGATCGAAGGCAGCAGGCTGCGCCAGGCACCGCGGAGCTCCGCCGCTGGCCGCAGCATGACCAAAGAAACGCCGTCGGGCTGACCGAATTGGCCGGCGATCGTCGGCAAAGGCATGCTCGCCGAATAGAGCGTCGGCAGGCCCTCGAGTTGAACCCGTCTGACCGTTGGGTTGCCGACGCCGGAAGTGCGGTTTGACACCGGAAACTGGGTCATCGAGCCGGCGAATCTGCCGGAGGCCTCGATCACGCGCCCCTCCGCGTCGACGATCAGGACGTCGGAGAGTGTCCTAGCGACCTTGCGTGAACGCGCGATCAGGTTGCGCAGCAGCGCGTCGGGTTGATCTTCTGCGCTCATCTCAAGGGCGCTGGCCATTCGCGCTGTGTCGCCCGCCATATCGCTACGAGATCGGCGCTCGCTCTGGAACTCGAAGATCGCGAGCGAGGCGCCGCTCGCAAGCGCGACGGTCAAGAGCGCGAGGCCACCATAGCTGGTGAGCAAGCGCCGACGGAGCGAAGCATGTTCGCCCGCACGTCCGAACAGCTTGGGAGCGGAGACTCGGGTCATCGCGCCACTATAACCCGCAAGTGTTACGAGACTGTAGTGTCCGTATCGTGGGTCTCCTCAGCGCTGGGGTTGGCGCCCTGGGTGGACGCCCCGTGGCGCGCAACCAGCCTGTACCCAACACCCCACACAGTTTCGATAGTCACCGTCTCACTCGATTCGATATGGGTTCGAACATGCGCAACGTGAACGTCGACCGTCCTGCTGTCGCCCAGGAAATCGTAACCCCATACGCGCTCGAGGAGTCGATCGCGCGTAAGTACGATGTCCGGATGCTGAGCCATGTAGAGCAGCAGATCGAAAGCCCGGGCACGCGGGTGAACCTCGACGTTGCCCGCAAATACCTGTCTGCGGGCGGGATCGATGCTCACGTCTCCGATCTTGACCGGTTCTTCTTCCTCATGAGCCGTCGGAGGAGTCGGAAACGATGCCGAGCGGCGAAGTACGGCTCGAACCCGAGCGACCAGCTCGCGCCCGTGAAACGGCTTCACGATATAGTCGTCTGCGCCTAGTTCAAGACCCACAACGCGATCGATTGCGTCGCCGCGCGCCGTGACCATGATAATTGGCGTGTCGTGTAGCGCCCGCACTTGGCGACAGACCTCCCACCCATCCATTCCGGGCAGCATGATGTCCAGCACGACAAGGTCCGGCGACGATCGCTCGATCTCTTCGAGCGCCGCGGGCCCGTTGCTCACTCCGGATACCTTGAATCCTTCGTCACGCAAGTAAAGCGCGGCGAGTTCGACGATATCCGCCTCGTCGTCGACGATCAGAATGCTGCGATTCATAGTGTCGACCATAGCGGGCCATTGTAGCAGACGGCCCACCGCCGAGGATTACCGGATCGTGAGCGTGACCCCGTCCAACGCGCTGATGTCCAGCACGGTCGGAGCACTTCCGAGTGCCCCGGCCGCACCAAGCCACCAAACCGGCGGACCGGAAAGCGAGTCGGAAACGCCCAGAGTATAGGCGCCTGGCGCGAGCGGCAGTTCGAATACACCGTCGGCGCCGGTGAGGGCCGACTGCCAAGGACCTGTCCCACCCGCTTGCGCGGAAACGAGGATGTGTCCAGCAGGGCCGCCTCCCGCTCTAAGAACCAATCCGCGCGCGATGCTGCCTGGCAGGCTGTCCAGGACGATGTCGATGCCTGACATGTATGTCGCAGGCTCTACGACGATCGGAGCACTCCCGATCGGGCTCAGGGCGCCTCCGCCACTGCCGGCCCACGCCGGCCGGGCATCGTTCGGATCAACCCTCACCCACCAAGATCCCACGCTGAGCGGCATGGAATAACCGCCGCCCGCATCCAGGATCGTCGCAATCGATATTGTTTCGGATGAGCCGTCGCGATGGGCCCACAGCGTGATCTCGAGCCCGTCAATCGATCGGCCGTCGCGCCGGACTACCGTCCCTGCTACACCGGACTCCGCACTTGACGGAGGACCGATGGTCGGCGTCGCTGTCGGGGGAGCAGGGAACGCTGTCTCGGACGGCGATGGTTCGATCGGATCCGTAGGAGGCCCGCCCGACCCGCTTGTCGGGGTTGGGCTAGGCGCAGCCCCGCTCCCGCCAGGGCTACCCAGCTCAGGGTCGGCCGGACCGCCCGCGCTTCCGATCGGTGTGCCGGAGCTTGGATTTAAGAGCGGTGCAGCGATCTCGGCTGGCGGAGCGAACGCTATCACCGGTGCCGACGTTCGCGTGGTCGAACCCGTGCCATTGGCAGCCGCCCCAGCCGCGGCGTCGGACGCCGCTTGCCCGCCAGTCTTAGATCCTCCAAAACCGCCATCAGTATTCCGCCGCGATTCAAGCCCAACCTTCGAGGACGATCGAGCGATAGGCGTCGGGCGCTGCGCCGCTGCAGCTTCGGAATCGGAGTCCAGAAGAGAGGTGGATTGATCAGGTTCGGCTTCGCCGCCTGAGAAGCGGGTGGCGATGACGCCGACGCCTATCGCACCGACGATGATCGCGGCGGCTAAGATCGGGCCGAAGGCGCTCCCCGCGCTTGCAAGCGCGCTCCCTGCACCGCCTGTCGCCGCGGCGGCGTGCAACGCTTCGAGCAAGCCCGCGACCGGTGGCAGTGCCGCGGCGGCTTTGGTCCGCTCGCCATCTTCGTTGACGACGGCGGCGAGACGACGCCAGCGGTCGATTTCATGCCGGAGCACAGGATCGGACACCATATCGCTGCGTAATGCCTGCGCCGCGTGCCCGTCGCTCTGCGATTCCAAGTAGCGCTGGAGCGCGTCTTGTCTATTTTCAGTCATTCGATTCCACCTCGAAGTCCAGCTGTTCCCTGAGCATCGCTTTGGCTCGATGTAGGCGGCTCTTTATCGTCCCTGCCGCCGCGTTCAAGACTTCGGCCGTCTCGTTGATCGACAGGCCGTGGAAGAACACAAGCTCAAGCGCAGCACGCTGGTCTTCCGGAAGGCGGCGCACCGCCTTTCGAATATCGATGCTATCCGTGGATCGATCCGTGCGATCCGGGTTCATTCGAGCGTCTATGAAGCCGGGATTGAACTCGCTGTGCTCCACGCGCTTCCGACGCCTCGCGTTGATCGCCCGATTATGAGCGATGGTCAACAACCATGTTAGGACCTTACTTTCGGCGCGGAACGCACCCGCGGCGCGCCACGCCGCTAGCATGACATCCTGCAGAACTTCCTCGGAAAGATCACGATCGCCAAGCCTGCCGATCAAATAAACGAGAATCAGGCCGCCGTGGCGTTCATACAGAGTGGCGAGCGCCGCTCGGTCACCGCCGGACATCGCGTTGACCAAGGCGATGTCCGGATCGGCCTCGCGGGCTTGACGCGCATTGATCGGAACGGCAAGCACTGTCAAGTGATCCTCTCCACTGTCGTTCGACACATCGATGGACACATGTCCGGCCGATAGCGTTCCGCGAATTCGACCGCCATGGCCACCCACGGAACACGCGAGGCAAGAATATGCGGCGCCCCAATTCGACCAGGTCGATCAGCTCGGCTTCCGCGACCATCGAGTGTGTCCCGCCGATCTCAACCCGCGCCCGCGCGTGCGCCACGTCCTCTAAATTCCATCCGGCACGAACCGGAACGTCGGCTGGTCCGAATCCCCAGATCCCATCGTCGTCGGTCACCCTCGGTATCTCGATCTTCCGGCCGTCGATCAGCTTCAGCGTGAGATCGACGGTGCGGCCCGTGAGCGCGGAACCGACGATCGCCCCTCCGCTCACCAGATCGAAATCGAGATGCTCCGCTCGGACGATCTCGACGCGATCGGGGAGAATGGCGCTCACGATCTCGATAAGGTCGCCGGGGAGTATGGTGACCATACCACCATCGAGTCTCCTCAGCCGAAGCGAAAAGCTCCCATCCGCACGTGTTACAGCCGTACCTGTCGCAGTCGGCTCGCCACTGCCGTCGAGCAGCCGCGCAGCGACTTCAGCACGCGGTACGGCGCGGCCTTCGATCCGGTCCTGATAGACGTGAACATCAGCGCGGACGCCGCGAACCGAGCGGAAGACCCGATGGTCTTCGGGACCGACATACGCGACCTCGAAGCCTTGGGCGACGATCGTTCCGATGTCGCCTAGCAATGCGAAGGCATAGTTGCCGGCGCCGTCCGCGACGGTCCGCCTAGCGTCTGGTCGATCTACAGGGCCGGCGACTCGGCCCCGACAATCAGCTTCGTCCAGCGGCGCGACGAGCGTGACCGGCGCGCCGGCCGGCACAGTGCCCGAGATTACGGAACGCGCGGACTGGAGCTCAGCCGTGAAAGCGCCGATCTTAACCAGATGCTCTTCGGTTCCGAACACAGCGATCAATGTGTCACCGTTCGTCAGCGCGGCTTGCCGGCCGCCGTCGCCGGCCAGTCGAGCGGCAAAAGTCCCTGTGCCGTCCGCGATCACTGAAGCGGCGGCATTCTCGCCCCCGTCAGAGCCGATCGAACGGAGTGAGACAGCGCTGAGGGGATCGGCCTGGCCGCAGACTTGATCGAGACCGTAAGCGATATTTAGTATAGGCAAGACCTTTGCTCGACGAGCCAAATGGCCGGACGGTAAGCGCAAAAGCGCTGTCGCCCGCGAGCCGGCCTTGATATCGAGTGTGCCGAGCCCACCGGCGTCCCACAGCCCATCCGCGCCGATCTCGGGCGACACCTCCATCTCGCCTTCGTCGAAGGCGTGGGCAAGCGCGATGTCGAGCGCGCCGCCGGAGGCTGCCCGGCCGCTGAGACGATCAGCGCCGGCATCGAGCGTGAGCGAAAGCTCGGGAACGTCGAGTTCGATCCGCCGCTCTGCGCCCGCCAGCGGGGCAGAGATGACGATGCGATCATCGGTCAGCGGGGCAGCCGGACGGCCGACCGAATCGCGGATCTGAGCCGAGAAAGTCGCATCAGCCTGAGTCCGCGCCGTAGCAGCTCCGACGGCAACGCCGTCGCGCAGGAGATCGATTTCGGCCGTCACTCCGGGTTCGAGCGAGCCTGAAATCGTCGCCGCACCCAGATCTAGTGTCACTCCAGGGGCTCGCACCTCGCGCCGTACGCTGTGCCGGTCGACGGAGGCGATCAAGCCCACGCGGTCGTTGTAGAGGATGTCGACCGCGCCGGCGAAGTCGACAGCGAACGTGCCGGTCCCGTCGGAGACGACGTCTCGCTCTCCACCCTCGCCGGTCGGTCCGGTGGCCGTTATCTTCACGGGAGTGTTCGGAGCGGTTCGGCCGGCAACCAGGTCATCGGCGACGTGAATCACTCCGTCGAGCGGCGGAAGAGTGAATTCGACGTGTTCGTCGCCTACCGTCGCGCTGACTATGTCGCCCGGCGTTAGCCGCAGCGGCGTGCCGAGAGAATCGGTTAGCGCGATTGACCAGCGCACGACGTCATCGACCCGCGTGATGGCCCGCGTTTCGGCCGAAGCCAGTACGGCGCCGCCAGCATCGCGCACGGTGATGGAGACTAGCCGCTCCGGGGCCGCGTTGCCCTCGACTCTAGCGCCGGCAAGTTCGGCTTGCAGCGCAACCGATGCCCAGTCGATCTCGATCACGTGGCCGTCGCCGCGCAGCAAGGATACCGTTCCGGCCGCCGGCGGTTCGACATCGATCGTCCCTCCGAATGCCATTCGATAACCGCCGGCGGCGTCCGCGGTGCCTGCGACCTCGGCGATCGACGGGTCGGGAGCGCCGACCTCCAATCGCGCTACGAGATCAGCTCCGGGAGGCGCTTCGCCTTCGATCGCCTCCGAATCGGCGTCCACGCGCGCGGTGAGCGATGGCACTTGAATCGGGATCGGGTCGCCTTCCGCGAAGTCGATCTGGACCACGTCGCCAGGGCCGATCCGATGCGCGATCGCGCCGACACCATCGCTCCCGATGAGCAGCGTCGTGAAGCGCCCATCGCGATCAATCGGCGCCCGCCATGGCCCTGCGCGGTCGCCGGCGGCGGTGAAGAGCATGATCGTAACGTCTGAGAACGGCCGCGCTATGCCGAACACCCGCGGCGTGTGCAATCCAACGGTTACTCGCGTCACCACCCCGATGGCGCGCACCTGGAGTCCTAGAAGACCGTCCCAAGTCGCTTCCGCTCGCCAGCCGGGACCAATCGGGGCGTCCGGCGCGGGAATGTCGAATCGTCCATCGCTTCCAGATACGCCGGCGACTTGGTGAATCGATCCGTCAGGCCCGTGCAACACGATATCAATCGAGCCGCCCGCGGGCGCCGTACCGATAAGGCGGCGACGCGCGGCGTCCATGGCAACCGCCACTTCGGGCACGATGAACTTGAATTCCGCTTCCGACAGAACCCCGCTGCGTCGGGTTAGGGTTACGGCGTCACCGGCCGCAATCGGATCTCGCAAAGTTATGATCGCGCGATCGATAGTGTCAAACGTTTCTCCGGAGCCGAGGCCGTCGGCGCCGGCGATGAACGGACCTCCGCCGGCCAGCCGCTTGCCGGCGCCCGACACGGTTGCGGATAGACCGTCACCGGGAGTGCTGCGCGCCTCGAACTCGGGCCATCCGATCGTGACCAGCGCGGAGAGCGCCCGGATCCTGGCGCGGAACACGTGGCCTTCTTCGACCACCAACGCCACGCTGCCCGCGGCGCCGGGCCGAATGTCGATAACACCCGTGAAGTCGTGCTCGAACAGCCCGTGAGTATCCGCGGTCACCAAGCGCTCGACATCCGCGCCGACATCGGTCTGGAGCGAGATAGTGAGAGTCGCGCCGGCTGGCGCCTGGCCGGCGACAACATCCGTCCCGGCATCGATCCCTGCTCGGAAATTCGGAATCTCGACGCGTTCAGGCGCCGCTCCGCCCGTGTCGAGAATGAGTGCATCGCCGGGTTGAATCGTAATCGGCAATCCGCCACCGCCGGAAACAGCCAGTGAAACGACGCCTTCGGAATCTGCTACGGCCGTCGCCGACGCAACCTGCCTACCGCGACGATCGAGCGACGCCTCAACGCGTGCGCCTGCCGCCGCGCGCCACTCGGCGAAGCGAGTATTCATGAAGACTTCGGCCGGCTCGGCCGCGAGCTGGACGCCAGACACTCGCTCGGCACCGCCCCCGGAGATGGACGCGAAGAAAGCGGCTACGTAGACAAGGCGGCGGAGTGTTCGAGCACGTTTGAGGGATGATTGCTTTGGCGCACCGGCGGAGACTGATCGGGGCATCTTCTTGCTCCTGGCGACGGAGCCTCATGATACCAGATGCTGAAGTCGCCGCTTGTCACGATGACGCGTCCCGCCTTCAATGGTGGAGCGCCTTCCGGTCCGGGGCACTCAGCGCCCCGGCCCAACCATGGGCAAGTACGCAGGCGAGCCAGGATCTAACTCGGGGCGGCGGGCGAAAGTCGAGACAATCTTGTGGCCTTCGCCGACTTGGATCGAGAGTTTGAGCTCGACCACGTCCGCGAAGGTCCACTCGCTCCGGGCCGGCGGCTCCGAAAGGTTGAATCGTCCAGCGGCGTCCGCCATCAGTTCGAAATCGATCGTTGTCTCGGTGGTCGCCGTATCATTAAAAAACCGCATCGTCGCCAACATCTCGCGCCCCGGCGCCGTGACCCCGATGAGGCCGGACGTTAGATCGAAATCGAAGTCGAGATCTTCTAGGACGAACGTGGTTGAGGAGTCTTCTCCTTCCACTTGGATCTCGAGCATGTCGCCGGCTTCACTGGATACGAGATCGCCCTCAGCGTCGATCAGAAGCGCGTCAAGACTCCCGTCGTCACCGACTATGGCCCGGGCGAAAGCTCGCTCAGTGCCGTCCGGAGCGACGAGCCGGAGCGCTACCGCCGATCCGGACTGGCTCCATCCGGTCACGCGGGCAGTGCCGATGTGGACTTCGAGAGTGAGTGGGCGGATCTGAATGAACAGCCTATGACCGCCCGGCTCGAAAACCGCGATCTCGATTACGGCGCCGTCGGGCGCGTCGATGCCCGTCACCGGTGCGAGGAAGGTCGAAAGCGGCAATTCGACCATTCCTGACGCGTTGGATTCGAAGGTGCCACCGTCCCACACCCGCTCGACGAGGTCGTCGCCGCAAACGCCGAAAGGCCATGA
Source organism: Anaerolineae bacterium (assembly GCA_038913135.1). Classification (GTDB taxonomy): domain Bacteria; phylum Chloroflexota; class Anaerolineae; order Epilineales; family Epilineaceae; genus JBCLES01. Next base: position 13,068 of record JBCLES010000020.1, on the reverse strand, counting down.
GATCACGACTTCGGTCCCGGGAGTCGTCGTTATCAGCAGGCGGTCGGCTTCTTGGTCGATCGACACGTCCAGAGGCGGCAGCGTGAAGTCGACCCTTTCGCCAGCGAGATCAGCCTGCAGCCGGTCGCCCGGACGCAAGGTGAACGGACGTCCGTCTTCGGCCCTCAGAGAAGTCGAATAGCTCGAATCCAGCGCGGAGCGGGTCGTGCCCGCCCCTCGCACCGAAGCGCCTGCTTCGCCGCCTTCGACCGCAACGTTCACGCCGGATCGCGGCGAGTGCGCCCAGCCACATGCCGTGCCGGCGCCGATTTGCGAGTTCACGATCGGAACGATCCTTCGCGTGGTGACGAAGTGTCCAGAAGGGAGCTGAAGCCAAGCGAAGAAAGATGTTCCGGGCCGGATGTCGAAGATCTCGTTCTCGAATGCGACCGTGAAGCGTCCATCCGCGCTTACTTCTACCCGCGCTTCACCGGCCCAGGCGCGCTCGTCTTCGCGCGGCACCACCTGATCGGCCCAGAGCTCTAGGCGTCCCTCAGGTGTCACACGCCCCCAGGCGATGTCAGAATCGATGTCGTGCTCGATCGTCATTACAGGCACATCGAGTCGAACTTCGCGATCTCTTGTCGGACCTTCGTCCAGACGCATGATCAGAACATCGCCCTCTTGCGGCACCAATCGTTCACCATCGAGTCGCTCGAAAGCGACTTGAAACGCGCCACCGCGCGGAGCCAGGAATTCGTGGCGCGCGATCGGTCCGCCGTCGCGGATGAGCTCGAGTTCGACGTTCAGGCCTGGCTCAGCCGAACCGTTCACGGAGCCATCGACCAGATCGATGGACAGCCCGGGCCCGTCTCATCGGTCGCGTGACGACGTGTCGCTCGACGTTCGTCGAAAGCGTGACCTTCGAGTTGAAGCGGATGTCGAAGCCTGCTGCACCGGAATCGACAAGGAAGGAGCCGTCGTCGAAGGTTTCGCCCGCGACAACGCTGCTCGATCCATCTAGGCCGAAGATGCGGGCTACGAGGCGCATGCCTGGGTCGCCACGTCCCGACACTATGTCGTCGGACACGTGGATAACGCCGGCGATCGGCGGGACGTGAAGTACCGATTCGTCGTCTCCGACTCGGACGGTCAAGATGTCGTCGCCAAGAATGGGCACGGGCAGGCCGATCGCGTCGCGCAGATCCGCAAACCAATAGGGTTCCGCGTTGAAGACCGTACTCGCATCGCGATCGCCGATCGCACCGATCCGACGGCCGTCCGAGCTGACGATGGCAATCGAGACATCGCGTCCGGGTGCGCCGGTGCCCTGGATGAAGCTCTCTTCGACCATGGTCAGTCGGATGACGATCGGCGCCCAACCGACCTCGAAGGCGTGTCCGTCCGGCCGACTCGATCTCACGCGCCCGCTCATCGGGAACTCGATGTCGAGCGGCGTCCCATCCGGATCGCGCAAGGCGCCGACATCGAACGCGAACGCTCCGTCCGCTCCTGCGTGAACGCTTGAGCGCGCGACTATGCTCCGATCGGAAGATGGTCGGGGTAGTCCGGCCTCGATACCCCCTGCCGCCGCGGCGACGTCGGACTCCACCACCAAATGCAATTCGACGCCCGGCACCGAAATCCCGCTCACCACCTCGGCTTCGGCGTCGGTCTGCGCCCCGAGAACTGGAACAGGCATGACAACTGGATCGCCTTCAGAGAGGTGCACTTCGAGCACGTCGCCGGGACGTAGCCGCCAATATGTGCGGGGCTCGCCGGCCGTGCCGCGCCTGGCCAGGACAACCCGAAAGACGCCGTCCGCGGGCGTGGACACCGACCATGTGTCGCTGAGTTCACCGGTTGGACCTCGCAACGCGACTTCGATCGGGAGTCCGGGCGTGTTCACACCGTAAACGACGCTGCCGTGCACGCTCGCGACCACTTGGGGCTCGAGACCCAGAGTGGCGACCCGGAGACCCAGGCCGTCATCGTGTGACAATTCGGCACGCCAACCGGCACCGAGATCATCCGCCACAGCCGACTCGAACGCCCCGCCGATGTTCGTCTCCACAGCCGTCCGAAAAAGCTCTTCGAGCGGGCCCATCGCGACTAAGCTGAGCGTGGTGCTGGGCGGGCCGGTGCCGATAATCCGCCGGGCGGCCCGGTCGATCGCGACACTGAGATCAGTCACGGTCCGATCGGATACGCCTGCATCGAGCAAACCGCCCGAGCGCGAGATCCAGATGATGTCGCCCGCTTCGATCGGTTCCGTCATCACGCCCGTCAAGGTGACGTCGTTCGGCACGACGGGCGTGTACCATGGGGCGACTCGGCCGCTCATCGTGCCCTTGTGGGATCCGTCAGAGCGCATGATGGTGGCCGTCACGGACGTACCAAGCGACGCTCGCGCGAGGATCGTCCTATCGCCCAGCTGCACGTCTAGTCGGAGAGCGGCGAAACGGGCGTCGTAGCGGTTTCCGGAAGCGTCGATCATCTCCAGTGCTCCGACTTGTCCGGGGACGATGTCGACTTCGCCCAGAAGTGACACGTCAACCGTGCCGTCCGCCGCCGCTCGAAGCGCGCGATCGACGATCGGCTCGCCCGACTCGTCGCGGACGATCAAACGAATCTCGGCACCGGGCGGCGCGTATCCGACTACATGATCATCGGCAGCATCTACGTCCGCGGCGAGATTAGGCACATCGAAGATGAGCGGCGCGTCGGCGCCCGCAGGGAGGAGTTCGATCGACGTGCCGGGTTTGATGGTGAAGCCACCGCTGGTGCCATAGAACGCAATCCGCACGAAGCCGTCGACGTCTGCGGATGCGTTGCCAAGCGCCGCCGCCTCACCCCCGACTAACAACCTTCCTCGGACGATCGTGTTCGGTGTCGTCCGCCACTCGATCGAATTTCCGAGTAGCGTCACGGCTATGGGCGCGGGGTCGGCGGCGATTCCAAGCAACCGGCCGTCGGTCGGCTCTGTCGGCCGCCCAGTCGTCGGCCCCGGCACCAGGTGCGTCCCGTGTCCGATCGCGCGCTCGCCGCGTGAAACGGCCGAAGGGCCGGAGACGAGCGCGACCGAGACCAACAGAGCGAGCGTTGCGGATGCGAAGATCCGAAGCCAGGCTGCGCGGCGAAGCTGCGCCTTCGACGCAGGCGTCGACCTCATTCGATACTCCTTTGACAGCTTACGTTCGCGCCGGGAAGGCCCACCATCCTCCGCTCGGAATCGATTCCGGTGAACCGAATGGTGGCGGTGCACTAGCTGCTGTCACGCCATTGAGCTATCGACGCGAGAAGCGCATGCCCGGACGGTAGATCGCGCTCCGCCAGCTCCCAATCGGCCGCGGCCGCTTTCATGTCGCCCGCAAGTGCGAAAGCGCGGCCGCGCCAAGCCCGGACTTGGCCGTTTCCCGGGTCGAGCTGAAGCGCGGCCTCGAAGTCTCCCAGCGCTTCGGATGCGCTTTCGATTTCAAGCGCAAGCCGCCCGCGCATCAGATATGCATCGATCGACTCCGGATCCCTGTCGATCGCCCACCGAGCATCGCGCCACGCAAGGTTCGAGCGACCCGCTGCCGAATGGATCTCTGAGCGCTCGAGATACGGTTCCGCCGCTTCGGGGTCGATTTCGATCGCCGAATGGAGTGTCTCGAGCGCTTCGGCTTCGCGGTTCATCGCCCGAAGTGCGCGGGCGATGACGATGTTTGCGTCGAACTCGTCCACGGACGGCAGGTCGACGCTGCCGAATGTGCGAGATGCGTGCGGCGCGCGGCTTGCGGACCCGATACGTTCGAGCAATCCCCGCGCAATTTCAAGAGCACCGCCTGGATCGCCCACTTCTATCAGGCAGTCAGCCAGCGCGATCTCGGTCTCATCGTCCGGTTCGATCGCCTGCGCGCTACGGTAGTTTTCGGCTGCGCCCGCTACGTTGCCCGCGCTCGATAAGAGATCGCCGCGCAGTCGGAAGCTCTCCGCGTCGGTAGGCTCGGCGGCGATCGCACGGTCGAGCATCTCGATGGCGCGCGCGTCTTGACGTTGTCCGATCAAGGCCCTCGCATGGACGCGGAAGACCGCCGCCGGATGCTCATGAGACGCCTCCGCGGCGACACAATCCTCTATCGCATCCTCGTAGAGTTCGAGATCGAGTGACGCTCTCGCTCGGCCGAGCCTGAGGAGCGGGTCCGAGGGCCGTTCCTCCAGCCCTTCTTCGAATGACGCAATCGCCCGCGTGGCATCCCCGGCTTCCAAATGCGCTTCACCGAGACGGGCGAAAAGTTCGGGATCTTCAGCCCCATGTTCGAGAGCTTGGTCGAGCGCGTTGGCCGCTTCGTCCCAGCGCTCCAGCGCGGCTTCGATAGAAGCAAGCCTCAGCCATGGGTCCGGATCGTCGGTCCGTGCGAGCTCACATGCGTAGGCCATCTCGTCGGCAGCTACCGCCAGATGGCCGAGCGCACGATAGACTTCGCCCCGCGCGACGAACATTCCCGGAGCTTCGGGCGAAGCCTCGACGGCGCTGTCCAGGATCCGCCCTATCGCAGCGATTTCATCCTTGGCTTCGTCCGCCGCGACGATTGCATCGACGATTTCGGGCCAACGCTCAGGATCGGGGAGCGTGCCGCCGACCGCTGCGTCAACCTGCCGGCGGGCTTCATCCGCGTTCATCGTTTCCACAGATCGGCCTCCGTCCCGCCGCACCGCCGGTCTAATAATGTCCAAATACGCAATCGATCAGCCGGCGAGACACTCTCGAATAGATTCGATGATCTCCCCCGAAGTCGGATGACGCCCAAGTTCCTTCTTCGAGAAAACGAGTTCACCGTCCAACTGAACTTCGTGTACGCCGCCCGACGATGGGATCAGGGTCCAAGACTCGATCTGCAGCTTGAATTCACTCAACACCTCTTGCGCCAGACTGGCGCTTCGCGTTTCGTAGTTTCAAGCCGCGCAATATGTGACTGTGACTTTCACTTCGGTCTCCATTCAGGCACTGCTGCGACGCCCGGAGTTGTGGCCCGAGCCAACGTATTCTATGTCGCGATCAGCGCGGGTCAACGCCGCAGCCGCGCGATGAGCGCGCGATCCGCGTCGGTAAGCCAGCCCAGAGCGCGCAAGGCAAGGGTGTAAGCTGCCAAAGCCGCGCTGACACCGATCAGTGCTGGAGCGCCGATCGATTCGGATGCGGCCAGAACCAGCGCCATGACGCTTGCTCCGAACAGCGGTCGCCAAGCGAGCACTAGGATCGGCGGTGCGCCGATATCGCGCAGACCGTAGAAGAAGGGCGCCATCAGGACGATTTCGCTCAAGATGGTGACAACCGCCGCGCCCGGATAACTCCAAATTGGGATGACATAAAGATTGGCGACCAGATTGAAAGTCGCCGCCAAGGCGAAGCTGAGCGTAATCCAACGCTGGCGATTCAATGCGATCAGCACGTATTGCGTCACGCCGTTCACGAACGAGAACGGCAGGAACCAGATCATGACCTGGAGCGCTTTGGCGCCGTGGGGCAGATAGTCGTTGCCCGCGAGCAGGCCGATCAGGGGCTCAGCTAAGTAAGTGGTCGCCACGGCCACTGGAAGCGACACCGCCAGCAGCCAGCGCAGCGTTCCCAGATACGCGGTCGTTAGGCCGGCGGGATCGTTGGCCGCGCGCCGGCTCATGAGCGGAAAAAGAGCCATCGTCAGATATGACGGCACGATCAGCAGCGCGTCGATCCATTTGTAGGCGCTGGAGTACCAGCCGACTACCACTTCGCCTTGCAGCGGTTCCAGAAGCAGGATGTCGATCTTGAAGAACACCGTCTGCAGGAGATGGTTGAGCATGAGCGGGAGTGAAATAAGAGCCATAGTCCGCACTAGAGGCAGTGAGATCGGTGCCCTGAAACCGATTCCTTCACGCGCTGCCAGCCATGTCAGGAGAGCGAATGTAAGCCAATTGGTGATGATCGCCGCGCCTGCCATCCCGACGAAGCCGTAACCGAGGACCAAGGCGAGCGCTCCGAGTGAAACCGTGAGCAGCGTCGAGAAGATCGTCACGATGGCAGGCGTGACCATGCGTTCAAGGCCCTGGAACACGCTGGTCACCGCCGCGTTCAAGTGCGAAGGGATCATGGCCGCGAAAAACAGACCCATCGCGAAGAGCGTCGAGAAGTCCAGCGCATGACCGACCGAAGCCATGAAGCGCGCGTAAGCGGCGAGCGCCGGAATGGCGAGGAGCCAAAGACCGAGCCGCAAGACGATCGAGTTCACCAAGTACCGAGAGGCGTCCTCGGGTCTTCGCGCGACTTCGCGTGCGGTCAATAGATTGAGACCGAAGTTGGTCACTATCTCCGCCAAGACGTAGACCGTGATTGCGAGGGCGTACCGCCCCGCGTCCTCCGGTCCGAGCACTCTCAAGTAAAGTAGGGCGAAGGCGAATTGGAGGACCTTGTTCAGTACGGCGGCTGCGATCGGCCCGGCGCTGTTGACGGCGACCAGTCCTAGCTCATCCTTACCATCGAATCTGAAGAAGCGCTTCGATGCAGCATGTGCGAGCGCAAGTAGCAGGAGGACCGCGCCGAGCAGACTGACGTAGAGTCCGATCTTGGTCGACATAGGGAAGTACTGCAGCCTGACGGTCATCCGTCCTGCCGGCACAGGTACGGCGCGCAACGCACCGTTGGCGCGATAAACCGGCACTTCTATTTCGCGTTGGCCGATGATGTCTTCAGGTGCGACCCAACCATCCAATGCCCTAGGCGGCTGCTCGCCGGCGGCGATTCGGTCGATCGAGGGCGCCACCCATGCGCGCCACCCCGGGAAGTGAGACTCGGATACGACCAGCAATCCCGGCCGCGCCGCGAAAACATCGAAGACGAGTTCGTTGCGGCTTTCCGATTGCGTCTTGATATCGGTCTGGAAGATCTGTCGGCCGGCGATCATCTCATCCCAGATCCGAAGGTCTGGCGTCTCCTCGAGTAGGGCGACGGATTCGATCTCGAGCGTCTCCAGCGCATCGAGCAGGGCGTCCCGATCCTCCACCACCTCGATCTCGTTGACGAGCCATGCTCGCGGCATGGCGGCCGCGTTCTCGTAGATTCGGACGCCATCGCTTTCCGAAATCAAGGTGATTCCGGGCGCATCAATCGGCGTCGCGCTCACGACATAACGGACTCCATAGCCGCGTAAGGTAGGGTGTCCCAGGTCCTCAACGTCGGGCACATTTCCGATTCGGTTGAAGCGCGTCATGCCGTCCTGATCGTAAGCCGCAACAAGAGTGTCGGCGATCCAGCGCGGGATGATCGAGTCGTAGCCGCGGATGTCGTCGATGCCGGCGATCATCGCCACGTTCGGCCAAAGGATCCGACTGGCGGGACGATCAGCCTCGGTTCCGTCCGGCGCCGGGCCTGAATGGCCGATAACCCGGCCCCACTTCACGTCACTCGCCCCCTCGAGGAAGCGGACGGTCGGCGGAACGACGTTGGCAAGATCGGCATCGAGCGCGGGTGGAAAGCCGGAACCGATCAAGATCGGGTCGAGCGCTGTGGCTACAAGGGCCAGCGCTAACAAGCTCCGGACTCTTCTTGGGGCTCGCGGCACGGTCAGGCCTAGCAGAACAAGTCCGCCGACGATCGTGAATACGGTGAGATGAGCTAGGTTCCAGAACTGATACGATGCGAAGCTGGACGCACTCGGGAACTGCGCCTCGACGGCGCTTTGCGCCCCCTCGAGCATCCCGATCGCGTCGATCACAAGGCCAGTCCATCGGGTCGGCGACGCATATGCCAACGCCAGCACTAGGCCGAGCCACGCCCCGATGACGGCCGCCGCCGCGCCGACGTACCGGCCCGTTCGTCGTGCGCTGGCTCCGAATCTATCGGCTGGTCTGCAAAGGGAGTCGAGTCCGATCGCAGCCAAGCCGACGAGGGCGAGGTCGTAGGCGAACACCCACCGAAATGGCGTGCGCAATTGATCGAATCCAGGTACGCCGTGATACATGATGCGATAGGTCGGCAGGCCGAATGCGAAGGAGAGCGCGACGAGGCCGAGAACGGCGAGCCCGAGGCTGAGCATGCGGCGCCGGCCTCCAAAGAGCCCGACGATCGCGAGCAGCATTGGGAGGATGCCGACATAAGACGCGGCTTCGATGTAATTCTTCGAGCCCCACGCGTCGCCCCACATCGAATGGCTGGCCAATGGCACCCTTCGCCAGCTCGCGATATCCAGCACGCCGTGATGCGACGGATTTCCGAAGAAGTCTGGAACGACGAATGTTGCGATCTGGCGGATGCCGTAGGCCCAGCCGACCACTTCTTGATAGCTTGCGTCGCCGGCCCTAATGTTGGTCCGGGCTAATTCGTAGATTGGGATTACTTGGGCGGCGCTGAGAGTGAGCCCAACAAGCAGAGCCGCGCCGCCCCAGAGAAGCGTCCTTAGGGCGCGCTTCCAGCCTCCGTCTGCTGCCCGTTCATTGCGCCATGCGATGGCAAGAATCAGAACTCCGGCGATCAAGAGCACTTGGATCAGCAATTCGATATGTCCCGCGAATGCGACGAGCATCAGGCCGACTGCCGTTACGGCGAGCCAAATCGTCGATCGCGCTGAGGGCAGCAACCCGCCCGAATCGTCGCGCCTCAAGCCTCGGATGATTCCCGCGAGGGGGATGGGTGCTGCGGCGAGGCCCGCCTGGATCATCGGAAGCGGCGTGTTGACCACTAACGGCAGCGACACGCTCCACGCGATACCGGCCAACAGTGACGCCGGCCGGCCAAGGTCGAAGGCGCGCGCTAGGAGGTAGCCCGAGCCGGCTGCAATCCAAAGGTTGAGGAGGGCAACCCATCCGAACGCATGCGCCGGCTCCGTCAATAGGAATGGGAAATTGCTCGGGAAGAGCATTCCGTGCAGGCCGATAGCGAAGAACGGCATCCCGCCAAAGATATGCGGATTCCACAGTGGCGCTTGGCCCTCGGAGAGCGCGGACAGTATGAATGACTTCCATGGAAAGTTCTGGTAGATCAGATCCGCCGCGAGCGCATTCCATGGCGCCGCCGCTACACGCCCGACCAATGAAGCGGCATAGGCCGGATCGGACGCGAGAATGTCGAAGGGAACTATTGTGCGCCCGCCGATCGTCTGCCTGAAGAGCAGAATGAAGGGCCCGGCCGCGAGAATCGCCGCAGCGCTAGCCGGTGAGATCAGGCGGCGCATGAAAGACATGAGCCTGTCGCGCCCGGCGGCGATTCTCGCGTATCGGTCGCTCATCCGCGCCGCAGCGCGCACGCGTTGTACGGAGATAAGACCCGATACGGTAGGAATCGGGAAAGGGCATCGGTGATACGCGCGGCCCCAATTCGAACGTCGGATCGTCTGGCGTCGGATTCCATGCGCGAGGAGGATAGCCGCCCGATTTCGCGCTGGCCAGACTTAGGACACGGTCAGGGGCAATCTCGACGGTTCCAAACTCAGGACACGGTCACGGCTATCTCGAAGGTTCGGTTGCGGGACAGGTATGGCGTTGGCGCCTGACGATCGTGATCACCGTTCCGATGATCGAGATGTCGTTGACCTCCGAACGCTCCGCCCTTATCGACTGGTCTTCAGGCTGGAGCAGCAGGGAGTCCCCGTCGCGATACAATCTGCGCAGGTGCCGGGTGCCGTCAAGTCCCTCGACAAGAGCGAGCTCACCATCCGCAGGCGGCCTTTCCGAGACGATCAGCGTATCTCCGGCGCCGACGATCGCATCGCCTAGAGGGGCGTCCAGGGTAAACGCTCGAACTGCAGCATGCCCTTCGCCATGGATGATCGCGGCTGTCAACGCGAGCGGATCGAGCGCCGCTGGTGCCGACGGAATCGGTGATGTCCGGGCTGTCGCCGGAGTGTTAACAGAAGCGACCAGCCGGAGACGGCGGTGTCGAAGGCGACAGGCGGGCTGGGTGGGAGAAGTCGACCTTTCCGTGACGCGCGGTAGTAGTGCGGTTTCCTGAAGAGCGAGTTGGGCGAGACGGGGCACTTTGCACCTCCGAATTTGCTGAGGCGATCGGCAACATAGAACGCGTGTTCTGATAATATCCGAACGGATGTTCGCTGTCAAGCCGTCTGTTGTTCTGGCTCGTTGGATATGTCGAGTAGTGCGGGCGCCTCGGTGATCGAACCCGACGGATTCAGCGTGGCTGAGTACTTCGAGATCGAGAGCCCTGGCGTCAGAACTAGCGGAACGAAAGAAGGCGCCCTTGCCAAATCGGCGGTGCGCCAACTTCAATCTTTTAGTTTCAGGGTCGTTTCAGACTACCTATTCGGTGATCCTGTGTAGTCAGTGACTCTGAAGATTGGTGATCGGACTCAGATGATCGCGTTCAACGCCTTCACGAGCCGCCCCTTTTTCCTGGCGGCGGTGTTGGCATGAATCGCGCCTTTCTGGGCTGCGCGATCGAGCGCGCGGCAGGCGTCTTTGACTGCCCCCTGCGCCTCTTCCGACCTGCCGGCCACAATGTGAATGCGTGCGCGCTTCACGAACGTTCGTGCGCGACCGCGATACCAGCGATTGCGTGAGTAGTGCTTGACCGACTGCCGCGCCCGCTTCGATGCCGATAAGGAATTTGCCACGGTCCGTTCTCCTGCGCCCCGACTAGAGGGGCCGAATACTTGTTCACGCTTCGGCGTCCGCCGGGGCGGCAGCCGAACGTCAAGTATAAGGAACGATCTTGAACTGGGCAAGGTGTCGGCGAGGTTTGTGTTGGACGCCAGTAGAAAGGTCCTGAGAAATGTCCAGCCGATGCGGCCTAGCAAAAATGTGACCCATCGGCTGGCGGTGCATGCGCCGAATAGAACGTGAGCACGTCCGTGGCCTGGCCGATTCGATGAAAGGATGATCAGCCGGCCACCGCCTCCGGAGAGGAGAATTGGGTCTCGAACAGCTCTGCGTACAATCCGCCGCGGGTCAGGAGATCATCGTGTCGGCCCCGTTCGACGATGCGACCGCCGTCGAGGACCAAGATCTGGTCAGCGCTCAGGATTGTGCTCAGCCTATGAGCGATCACAAGGCTGGTCCGCCCTTCCATCACTCTTCGCAGCGCGTCCTGTACCAGAGACTCGCTCTGACTGTCGAGGTGGCTAGTCGCTTCGTCGAGAACAAGGACCGTCGGATCCCTAAGGATTACCCGCGCGAGCGCAAGCCGTTGCTTCTCGCCGCCTGACAAGCGGTAGCCCCGTTCACCGACTACGGTGTCGTAGCCGTCAGGAAGATCTGAGATCACGTCGTGGATGTTCGCAGCGCGACAGGCCGATTCGAGTTGGCTCTCCGTCGCGTCGGGTCGCGCGAATAGCAAGTTCGCGCGGATTGTGTCGTGGAAGAGAAACGTCTCCTGCGTCACCACCCCGACGTTGGCTGCGATGTCTTCGATCGGCAGTTGCCTAAGATCGCGACCATCCAGGAGCACACGACCGCGGCTAGGATCATATAGGCGGGTGACAAGATAGCTGATCGTCGTCTTGCCCGCGCCGCTCGGTCCGACAAGCGCGACGATCGAGCCGGCGGGAATGTCGACATCAATCTCGCGCAGCGACCAGCGCTCAGCGTCGCCGATCGACTGCAATCCGGCGACACTCAGTTCTGATGGAATTGTGCTGTCGATCGTGCCCGCGATCGTGCCCTCGTTCGCGTCGACGAGCGTGCCGTCGTTTGGGCTGTCGTTCGCTCTATCTTTTACGCTGTCGTTCGCCCGGTCCTTCGCCCTGTTGCTCGCTCCGTTGCCGAGAAGCGGCGGCAGCTCGTCATAACTGAACCACACGTCCTCGAGTCGGAGGTGCCCGCGCGGATCGTCAAGCGGTGCTGCGTTCGGCGGCGATGTGATCTCTATCGGCAGGTCGAGGTATTCGAAAACGCGTTCGAAGCTGACAAGCGAAGTCGCGAATTCGACTTGGACGTTTGAAAGTGCGGTGATCGGCCCGTAGAGCCGTGATAGATACGCCGCGAAAGTGACGATAGTGCCCGGCGTGATGCCGCCGCGCTCAGGCCCGAGGATTGCCAGATGGCCGCCGGCCCAGTACATGAGTGCCGTCCCGATTGCGCCGGCTATTCCCAGGCCGAGAAAGAACCATCGCCCAACAACCGCCTGCCTGACGCCGATGTCGCGTACCTTCCCTGCCGCGCTCGAGAATGCTTCAACGCTTGCCGTCTGTCGGCCGAAGACGCGGACCAGGAGTGCGCCGCTCACGTTGACCGTCTCTTGGAGCTGGCTGGAAAGCTCGGCGCTATATTCTGCCGACTCGCGCCGGATGCCGCGCAGCATGCGGCCGACACGACGTGTCGGAAGGAGGAACAGTGGCAGCACGGCGAGCGCGAGCAGTGTCAGGCGCCACTCGATTCGGATCATTATCACGAGCGTCGTCGTGAGGATGAGAATGTTCGAGACAAGGTTGGGGATGGTGTTCGCCACGGCGGTCTGCGCGCCGATCACATCATGGTCCAAGCGGGAGATGATGTCGCCCGCTCGCGTCTCGGTGAAGAAACGCAGTCCGAGCCGCTGTACATGCGAATACGCCGCTACCCGCAGATCGTAGATTAAGCCTTCGCCGATCGAGGCGGATATATGCCGCTGCGCGACACCTAGGAGGCTGCTCGCCACCGGCGCGATGAGCAGTCCGGCCGCAAACAGGTTGAGCCGTTCCGGCGTGAGCGCTATGACCCCGCTGTCGGGATCGGGAATGAGCGCGTCGATCAGTCGGCCGTAAAGCAGCGGGGGCAGCAGTTCGATAACCGCGATCGCGAGCAGCAGCGCGAGCATGCCAAGGATCTGCGGTACAAAGGGACGGACCCAGCCGCCGACGCGCAAGAGCAGAGCCCTATCAATCTTGGGCTGCCCGCGCGAATCGTCGTAGCTGATGTACGACCACCATCCTCCACCATGCATGTTCGGGATGATAGCGGAATCGCGCTGATCGAAAATTTAAGAAAAGTCGTCTACATCGGTGTCCGATTCCGTGGGATAGTGTGTTCAATCAGTTCGGAAGCAGCGGGCCCCGAGTGGCCCGTGAGCGTGGAAGCGCCGGGCTCCCGCCAGCTGGACTTGCCGGACAACAGAACCCGGTAGCTAGATCAGGCGCTTCCGAG
>JBCLES010000019.1:0-47780 GCA_038913135.1 Anaerolineae bacterium | reverse complement strand
CCATGCCAAGCTCCAGTTCTGTCTTTCAGTTGGACACAGAATGGCATGATGCGCGCCCGACGGATGCAATCCGAGGCGGTTCACTCTGGTCAATCGCGACAGTTGGTGGGAATTTCTCCGAGTCGGGCACTCTAGACGAGAACGTTGGCGCCGGCCAGTACTCCGCCTCGCTGGAGACGTTAACGGCAAGGGCGCCCGCGGTCTCCCGCGAGCGCCCTTGTGTTTACCGCCCTACCCTTATCGGTTCATTCCAACCGTACATCCCAGCGGATCAGCGCGGCCCCGGCACCCCCGGGCATGCCGCCGCCCCCATGAAGCCGAACGGGTGGAAGATCGGGATCATCTCGAACGCCTTCGACTCGTCGCCCGGCACATCCTCCCCGCCGAGCGTCCCGCCCACGCGCTCAACCACCACACCGCTCAGGCCCACGAGATTCCGCTCGAACACGCCACGGTCGCTCCACACCTCGTGCTCCCAGAACGTCGCCGAGATCACGGCGCTGCCAAGGAAGCGGTTCGGTATGATCCCCCACGACGCCAGGTCGATGTACTCAACCTGCTTCTGGTTCAGCTTCTCACAGATGTTGTCCAGGTAGCCGTTCTGGTCGAAGAAGTAGATCGCGAAGTCCGTGAAGCCCGGCTTCGGCACCACGTTCGTTATCGCAAGCTCCGTCGTGATCCCGCGATAACCCTTAGCCACCAGCGGCACCGCCAGCACGCCCACGCCCGACGTCAACCCGCCCTTCGTACCCGGCGCTATCTGCCAGTCGAAGTTCAGCTTCTCCGTCAGCGCGTTGTACGCTACCGCCTCGCGCCTCTCCGTCCGCGCCGGATCGCTCCACTTCTCCAAGAGCACCACCGTCTGGATGTGCGGCGGATTCACCAGCGGCCCGCCCGGCGAGATCCACTCCTGGCTCTCCGCCCGCGCGCTGCCCACCCAATTGCCCGGCAGGTCAGCGATCACCGGCAGGAAGAACGTCTGGCTACCCCGCGGGCATATCCAGTCAACCAAAGTCGTGATGATCCCGCCCGATCGGTCCAGGAAGTACACCTTCACCTTCGCCGCCACCACCGGGCTCATGTTCTGTACCGTCAGCGCGCTGTCCCAGCCCTGGTACTCCGAGTAGATCAGCGGCGCGTAGTTCACCTGGCTGCCCACGCTCCATCCGTTCGACGTGTCAGCCGCCTGCCCACGGTAGCTCGTGAAGTGGTTCGGGCCCATCGAGTCCACGATAACGCCCAACGGCTGCGTCGCCCTTATCCACGCACTGCCCAGCCAGTCCGGTCCCGTCACCGTCGACGGATCGAAGTGCACGCTCTCGCCCGGAGCCACGCTCAACACGTCGCCCAGGATCGGCCGCAAGCAGTTGTCCTGCGTCCGGAACCAGATCTCCAGAGACGTGCATACCGTGCCCGAGTTGTGGATCCACAGCCAGCTCGTCAACCCGCCCTTCTCAGCAAAGATCATCGGCGCGTAGTACGTGTGCCCGCCGAAGAACCTGTCGACCGCGCCTTCCATGTCCGAACTGATCCCTGAGTACGCCGCGCTCACGCTCCGCGCCGGGTCGACCGGGTCCGGGCACGTGCGGTTCACACTCACCGCCAGCGGCTCGCCCTGATATGTCCCGAAGTCCAGGATCGTCTGCTCGCCCGTGATCAGGTTGATCCGGCCGAAGTACTTCGACTCCGACCGATACGCCAGATCGAATCGCAACCACTCGTCGTGGCTGCCCACTATCTGATCGAACAGCGTCCCGCACACCAGGTCCGCGAACGGGATCCTGTTGCCTCGCCCGTCATTGACCAAAGTCAGCGCGTCCACGCTGTACAGCACCGCGCTCCGCGAGCCCGGCGGCAACATGTCATTCGACATCGACCACGCGCTGCCCGGCTTGAGCAAGCCCGTGCACTCCACCTTCAGCGGTCCAGCTGCCTGCGGCGGACACGCGCCCGCCTCGCCCCAGATCACCAACACCCCGCGTCCGATCTTATCGCCGAGGTTCTGGATCTGCAGCCACGTCTCACACTCTTCAGTATCCAACACTGGCAGCTGCAGCCGTAGGTCAGCTCCACCGCACGGCGAGAAGATGTCGATCGAGTCGCTCGCCGTCGGAGGCGTGATGCACGGCAGCACCGTGCGTCCCGCGTTCACCGGAATCCCGGTCACCTCGACCAGGTTACTCACGATCCCGCACTCCATGTCCAGCATCGTGACCACTACTTTCCGCACCACCACCTCGCCCGGCGCCACCGGCACCTTCGGGTCCACTCCAAACCGGATCGTGTCCGTGAACACCACCATCCCGGCCGGCATCGCCCGCGTCGACAGCGTGTCCACCACCGTGATGTCATCCAAGTACGTCGTGCCCGTGTTCGTGATCTCGAAGCAGAACGTCACGTCCTCGCCCTGACGGACCGTCGTCGTACTTTCGTAGCCCGGGCACGTGCCGTCGTAGCTGACCGTCTTCCTCACCCTGAGCCTCGCGCACTCGATCCGAGTGTCCTCGAAGTCCGAGTTGTTCGTCTGGTCCGGATCCGGTGTCGGCGTATCGCCAGGAGCGAACACACCGCGATCATCAAGAATCGTCCCGACCATAGCCGCGTTCCGCATCACCGACCCGCAGCGCGCGTCCCGTCTCACCATCGCCCGGATCGTGATCGTCTCCGTCGTCCCGGCGTCCATCCGGCCGTCTACTCCCAGCCGCACCGTGATCTTTCCGTCGTCCCGGATCTCGATCACCTCGCCGTTCGAGACGATCACCTCGACCTGCGCCGGATCGTGCACCACCTCCGGCGGCAGCCAGTCCATCACCTGCACCACGGCCGCGTCAGACGGTCCCTGGTTCATCACCGTCAGGATGTATGTCACCATCCCGCCCGGCTCCACCGGATCGCACTCCTGGAAGTCGGCCGTGAAGATGTCCGTCTTCTCGATCTTCAGGTCAGCCGCTGCATCCACCCGCGTGCACTCGTCGGCCGTCGCCGAATCCGTTAGCGACGTGACCGTCACACTGTTGTGCGCGTAGTGCGGCCAGCCCGTCGCCAGGAACAAGCCCTCGCACGCCTCGCCCGGACCCGTGTCTCCAAGTCCATCCAGCACGTAGCCCGAATCGACAAGCGCCACGATCTGGAACGTGTACTCCTCGCCCGGATCCAAGTCGTTCAGCGGCCCGTTCGGCGGGAAGTCCTCCCACACCACGATCCCGCCTTCTCGGATCTCCTGCAGCGTCACCGTCCCGCCAGGAACCATGCTCACGTCGCACGTGACCAAGTTGGCCGGATCCTGCGGCTCGCACCGCAGCGGCGTCACGCCCGCCGGCAATGTGTCCACCACCGACACGCTCGTCGCCGTCGTCGGACCATTGTTGCCGAACGTTATCGTGTACGTCACCTCGTCCCCGGCCAGAACCGGATCCGGCGAGTCCGTCTTCTCGATGTAAAGCCCTTCCTCACGTTCGACCGTCGTGATCTCCGTGTCCGTGTTGTTGGCTAGACACGGGTCGATCGTCATGCTGCTCACCGTTGCCGTGTTCGTCAGGTCGAACGTCCCATCGCCCGACGGGATCGCATCCGGATTCACCACCACCACGATGTCGACCGAAGCGACGTGACCCGCCGGCAGTGTCCCGGCCATGCATGTCACCGTGTGCGTGAACTTGTCGTACGCGCACGTGCCCTTCACCTTGCTCGACTGCGAAAACTCCGCCGACATGAACGTCACTTCCGGCGGCAGCTCGTCGCTGATCACCACGAACATGGCGTCCGACATGCCGGTGTTCGTCACCAGCAGCGTGTACTTCAACATATTGCCGCCGATGACCGGGTCCGGTAGATCCGTCTTTGTGATCACCAGATCCGCCCGGGTGTTCACGGTCGTCAGCGTACTAGAGAAGTCGTCCGAATTGTCCGGATCGAAGATATCCGAGATAACCTGGACGTCATTCTCCAGGATCGTACCTTCCGGTGTCGACGGATCCACCACGCCCTGCAGCGTCACCGTGATCCCAGCCGTGTCCGAGGTCGCGTCAATCAAGCCGAGGCCGCACATCAAGCGGTCTAGCGCGCTGCCCGGCATGCCCGTCGTGCAGCTGCCGACCGTGTTGCCGGCCCCGTTCACGACGTCGAACCCAGTGATCGTGACCCACGGTGGCAGCCGATCGATGATCTTCACGTTCTCCGCCGGCGACGGGCCGGAGTTGTTGACCGTGATCGTCCACGTGATCGGCTTGCCCGCGGTCACTTCAGTCGTTGACTCGCCGACGAGCGGCGGGCAGCCCTCAAGCTGCACCTGACTGAGCGATGACTTGGTCACGGACAAGTCGGCCACGTCAGTTATGTCGTGGCTCACTTCGGCTTCGTTGTTGGTCAGATCCGGGTCCGGATCCGGCCCGCTGATCGAGGCCAGGTTGTTCAGGCTCGATGTGATGTCCGACTTCACCGCGTAATCGATGATCCAGCGCCCTGCGTCGAACGGTGGCCGGAATACCTCGAGCGCGGTCGGCAAGATGCAGGTGATTCGCAACTGGCCCGTGCTCACACTTACCGGCGCAATGATGGCCGTCAATGGATTCGTCGTCACGATCCCCGTCGCGAGAGCCGAGCGCGTCACCGGATCCCAAACCTGGTACGTGCAGCGCGCCAGGCCGTGATCACCGGTTACGTCCGGCCGAATCCCTAACAGGAAGAATGGATGGTCCGAACGCATCTCGTCCGTGATAACCACCGCGTTGGTGAAGCTTGGCCCGAGATTGTCCGCGAAAAGCGTGTACGTCAGCGTATTGCCCGCGCGCACCGCGCCGTCCGGCTTGCCCCACTTGCGGATCCGCAAGTCTGCCAAGCGGTCGACGCGCACCGTCGCCGTGTCACAGACCGCAGCCGGCTGAAGGTTCGGGGCGTCAGTGCGCTCGCCGGAGTCAGTGGACACATCGCCTGTATCGATGACCGGATCGTCTCCATCGATGAACAGGTTATCCGCGGTGGTGCACGCCGTGTTGTTAACGTCGGTCGCTGCGACGCTGGGATCGATCTCAACCAGGATGTCGAAGGTCACGCTCTGACCCGCCGGCAGGATCCAATCCGGCGCTACTCCGGCCGGCCGGCACGATAAGTTCCCGCTGCCCGCCGGCACCTCGGCGCATGCACCGCTCGAACCGAGGTACAAGAAGCCCGGCGGAAGCACGTCGGTCACCTCGACGTTCACCGCATCCGAAGGTCCGTCGTTGTGCACCAGGATCCGATACGTCAGCCGCGTCCCGGCCGCCGGATTGAGCGGCGTCGTCCCCAAGCCGTCGCCGTCTACCGCCGGATTGGCCGCGAACGCCTGCTTCTCGATCCGCAAGGCCGCCCGTGAGATGATCGTGATGCTGGCATCGTCAGAGTTATTGGCCAGGTTCGGATCCGGCGTGTCCGTCAGGAACACGTCAGCACTGTTCGTCAGGACGGTCCCGGCCGGCACGTCCGACTCGATCAGGACGTTCACGAACACAATGATCGGCACACCATCCGTCGGCGCGATGTCGCCGAGCGGGCAGAACAGCGCATTCGAGCCCACCGTCACGTCGCACGCCAGCACCACCCCGCCCGTGCCGCCTTCCAAGTCCATGATCGCGCTCTGGAACACCACTCCGTCCGGCAGGAAGTCCCGCAACGTCACGTCCCGCGCTACCGATGGACCAAGGTTGCTGATCGTGATTTCGTAATGGATCTGCTGACCCGCAACCGGCAACCCGATCGCGAACTTCGAAATCTGAAGATCAGCCTGCGCCAACACCGTCGTCGCCTCGTGGTCGATGTTGTTGCTGTTGTCCGGGTCGAACGTGTCGCTGTATACCAGCACGTCGTTGTGGATCAGCGCTTGGTCCGTCACCACGTCCGTCACCGCGTCCGCGTGCACCCGCACCACAACCGTCATCACTCGAGTGGCGCCAGGCGCCATCGTGTTGAAATTACATGTCGTCGGGTCGAATGGATCGCCCGGCGTCCCGGCCGTGCACGATCCGCCGCCGCTCCCAGTCACGCTCACCACATCCACTTCCGCCGGCAGATTGTCCTCGACTACCACGTTCTCAGCCGGCGACGGACCCGTGTTCGTGGTGTTGATCGTGTACGTCAGGAGTTCGCCCGCGATCACCGGGTCCGGGCTGTCCGGATCCGTTATCGCTAGGTCGGCCGTAGCCGAGACGCTCAGCGACACCATCGCCATGTTGTTGCTCATGTCCGGATCCGGCGTGTCGGACGTCACCCGTACCGTGTTGGTCGTATCGATGTCGTTGTTCGCGACCATTCGGAACGACGCTCGCAGCCGCCCCTGGCTGTCCGGCGACAGCGGCTCCAGGAAATTCGTGGCAAAGGTGCCGATATCCGATCCGAATTGCGTGGACATCAGCGGCCCCGGCGTGCAGCTAAACTGCGTGATCGCCCCGCCGCCCTGCGACACAGAGAACGCGCAGCTCTGGATACTGACATCCCCGCTGCTCAGGAACGTGTCCGAGATCACGACGTTCCGCGCCACGCTCGGCCCGAAGTTGTCGACGAAGATCGTGTACGTGAAGACTTCCCCGGCCCGGATCGTCGTGAAGGGCTCTATGAACTTCGTGACCTTCAGGTCCGCCTCGTCCTGGATGAACATCGAATGGTCATCTTCGTTGTCGGTCGGGTCCGTCTCAAGGTTATCGGAAGATACGCTGGCCACGTTCGTGGCCAACACTACTCCATCCGCCTCCCTCGCTACGACATCCCGTTTGACGCGGGTCTTGAGAACGAACTCTTCGCAGTCGCCGCACTCTATGTCGCCCAATTCACAACTTAGGAGCGTATCGCCGCTCAGCGGATCGATGCTGACCACCGAGCAGCTGTCGGTGTCTTCTAAGAAGGTCACTTCTCCCGGAAGCGTGTCAGTGACGACCACGTTCCGAGCGTCGCCTGGACCGTTGTTGCACACGGTGATGGTGTAGAAAGCCTCTTCGCCCGCGATAACGTCAAGCGGACCGGTCTTATCGATGCTCAAGTTGACGGGCAACGCCTGGAGAATCTGGAGCATCGCCTCACCTGTGCCTGTGCCGTCCGGCGCCGTCAGGAAGAACGTGCCGCCGGTCACAGTCGCATAGTTCTGCATGATGCTCAGAAGAGGCTCGAACACGCCGCCGGTCGGAACCAGAACCGAGCCGATGATCATGCCGTTGGCTGCCGCTTCGTTGGCGCGCGTAGCGGCGTTGACGTCGTCGACGCCTAGCGTGAACGTATCGTCGAAACCGGCGGGCAGCGCGTCGGTCACCAAGATGATCACTTTGATTGCAGAAGGCCGCCAACCGCCGAAGCCGGCCGAGCCAGCCCGCAGCGGAAGAGAGTTGATGACGGTGTTGAGCGCCTCGTCCGAAGCCTCGGGCGTGTTTCCGCCGCCCGCGGCTGTGAGCGCGCCGAAAGCCGCGGTCATGGCCACGCGATTGTTCAAGCCAAAGGCAAGATCAACCTGGACCGTGTCCTTGAAAGTCACCAGAGCCGTCTGATAGTTGAAGTTGGACGTCTGCTCGATCTCATCCAGGATGCCGGCCAGTTCGTTCGTGACACTTGTGATGGCGCCGCCCATGCTACCTGTGTCGTCGATCACGAACGCGACGTCGAGCGCGGGACTGCAATCGACTCCTGGTCGCTCTTGGAACTGTATTGTCGAAGGTACCCCGACATGACCGGCTGAATTCGCTACCGGAGCAACTGACGCACTCTGCGCAAACGCCTGCCCTTCTGACTTCGGTGCGTTCGACGGCGTCGAAAAGTCGTCGGGCGCGGCGGCGATCGATTGCCCTGGCAAAGCAAGGAGGAAAGCCGCGAGCGCGCCCAGAATCCATCGAGCACTTGAAGGGACATTCGGGGCAGACGACATTCTGAACTCCAATGTGATCTTCGAATCGGATAGGCGGCTGAAGCAGTTTGCATTGAGGCCGTTCAGCAACGCCCTAAGACGCCGGCACTGCGACCCACGGGCAGAAAGGGCGTCTTGAGACTCAGAGCGTTGGTTCGACATAGTTCCTCTGATGGTCTGGTGTGCCGAGCAAGGCTCAGCATTTTAAGTCCACGCCGTCCCTGCCCAGCATGCGCAGGGCAGAACGCATGACACAAAACGCGAAAGGCGTCCTGGAGATACGGTCCGGACTTCAAATTCTGAGATCAGGATGAGCGGCGGCAGCAGAGTCCAATGAGGCACAGCGTTTGCTGACCGGACAGGCCTGAAGTTACCATCAATCCTTCGTGTAGACTGTATCGGGTCGACTTGTCGCTGAATCGTTGAGGCGCTCTTCCATGTCCGAACGTGAATCCGTTCCTGGTCTGCGGTTCCCAGCCGAAGGGCCTGCGATGGCGCACTTCCAAACCGCCATCTCGTCTCTCTTCATCCTAGCCTTCGCGCTCGGAGCCTCGGCATGCCGGGCCATCGACGTCATCCCCGAAGACACCGACACATGGGCAAGGGCCGATCTTGTTCCAACCTACACGCCGCTCCCTCCGTCTACAGCGACATTGACCCCTCTGCCGTCCGCCACCGCAACCCTTGAGTACGCAACCCCTACCCTGACCGTCTTCCAAGCCGCCGGCGTTCCCGTCCGGCTGGAGATCCCTGCGATCGGTGTAGATGCGACTATCGAGAAGGTCGGCCTCGATGCCCTTGGTAGGGTCGACGTGCCAAAGATCTCAGCGAACGTCGCTTGGTTCAACCAAAGCGCGCTTCCGGGCGAGAACGGCAAGACCTCGGTCATCTCGGGCCACCTCGACGATCCATATGGCCCGGCGGTGTTCTACCAGCTCCGGGAACTCGTCCCCGGGGATGAGATCGCGGTCACGTACTCGAACGGAGATCGACACGTCTTCGTCGTGGAGGACAAAGAACGCTACGCCTTCGACCAAGCCCCTGCCCAGAAGATCTTCGGAGCTACGCCACAGCGCATGATGAACTTGATCACCTGCGACGGCGCTTGGGACGCCGGCGGTGCAAACTACGACCAGCGACTCGTCGTCTACACCCGCCTCGCGGAGCCGGCCGACCAGGACAATTAAGTTTGCAGGGCAGCAGAGTTCACAGGACAGCGGAGTTCAAGGGAACCGAGCCGGACGAAATGGACTCACCGCGCCCGATCGAGCGCTCCGATCCCGCGCCGAAATTCGAACCACATATTCTTGGCCGCGGCCGTCATTTACCCGTCGACTTGAACATTAAGCAGCCGAAACAAATTTACACTTCGATCAAATTGTAACCTAGTCCACATATCGTACACCGGTGGACCGCTGCCTACTACATCTAGTATCAAATTCGCCTTCGGCGGAGAAAACGTCAGAGCCGATGAGTGTGCGTCTTAAGCTCCCCGCTGGAATTTCCCTGCCACCCGCGTATATTCCTGCAAGCACATCGGTGCGCGACGGCGCGCTGACTTCGGCAGGGGGAGAAGGCGTCGGGCCGACTGTAGATCGCACGCTGAAACGGAGCGCCCCAACCGTGAACTTCACCCCGGCGATCGTCATCGACTACCTTATGGGTAGCGGCCTTGCAGCCACCCTCCTGATCACCCTCTCGACAAGTCTCGCCCTCGGCTGGCAAGCATGGCGGCTCGGTGGGAACCGTGCGGCGGAGTACTTGTGCCTTACGGCAGCAAGCTTGCTCGCCTGTTCCGCGATCACCCTGCCGTATCTGGCGTTCGGCGCGATCACCGGGACCAACTCGGCGATGTGGTCCGGCCCGCTCGATAGATTCGCGGGCACCGTATTGCTGGTGACGCTGGCTCTAGCCTTGACGACAACCCAATCAACGCCCCGCATTCGGATTGGTCTGCTCGTCGTTCTTGGCCTCGCGGCGATAGGTTGGTCCACGTGGGCCGGCGTATGGGCGGAACTGTATCGCACCAACCCGGCGCGATTCGCAACCTCGGATCCCTCGGGATTGTCGGCCATATGGGATCTGGCGCTCGCCGGCGCAGCCGCGGCGTTGACGTTCGTACTTTGGCGCCGGCCTAAGCGCCCGCCCACATGGCTACTCGCCACCGTTGGTCTGCTCGCGCTCGGGGCGCTGCTCGATGCGCTCTACCCGCTCAGCTTTACGGCGGCCGTTTGGACGCGCCTCGGCACTCTTTGCGCTGCTCTGGTGCTCACAACAACGTCCGTCAGCGCGCCATGGGCCGCCGGAACGCGGGAAAGCGCCGCGTCAATCGCCGCTCGCAGACTTCGCAAGATCGTCAGAGGCGGCGGCGCGGAATTCGGCGATCGTTCGGCCGGCGCGATGGTGGGCGCTGGTCTGCTCACTCCTGATGCAGCGGCCGGCGCACGTGTGCCGACCCACCTCGTTCGGGCGGAAACCATTGCGGTTGCCGAACTGCGCTCGCGCGTCGCCGATCTCGACCGACGCTTGGTTGAACAAGCGCGCGTGGCCAACGATGCGCGAATGGTCGCTAACCTTTTCAATTCGTCTATCGAACGGCTCCCGATTCCTTTGGTTGTGCTGGATCCGGTCGGGCGGGTGCTCGCTTCCAGCCCAAGCGCGGGACGGCGGCTGCACATCGCGCTCGACGTCGGCGCCTCCCTACCCGCCCTCATGCAACCAACCGTCGCCGATTCAGTCGCACGCGCGCTCAGAGAAGTGAAGACTAAAGGGCGCACGCAACTCGAAGTCGAAGTATCTGGCACCAAGCGCGCCTTAGAACTTCAAGCGCTGGTCGACGAGCGCGGTGGACATGCGGGGTCGCTACTGCTCGTCGATCCCGTCGTCGGAATCCCAGAGCGCGCGGGCGAAATCGTCCCTTCGCTTGTTGAAGCGCTCCGGGGTCCGGTCAGGAGTCTGATGGCGTTCAGCTCGCTCGCTACGGGAACACATCGCCTCCCGGAAGCGGATATCGAGAACCACTTCGCCATCCTTAATTCGACGCTCCGCAGGCTCGATGTTCTGCTCGCGAATCTGTGTACCGCCCTTGAGATCGAAGAGGGTACTCCGGCGCCCCACCGCCCTGGGGCGATCGCGGACGTCGCCGATGTCCTGCGCGCTTGCGTCGAACGGGCCCAACCACAGTTTAGCGAAAGAGACGGTGAGCTCGGGCTCTCCGTCGACGGCTGGCTGCCGCCGGCTCTTGTCGACACTCAGGTGCTCGCGCAGATCGTCGACAATCTGCTGACCAACGCCGCCGCCTGTTCGCCCTACGGGTCGCGAACGATTCTGAGAGCAACGATCGATCGATCGAGCGATCATCGTTCCAACGTCCGGATCCGGATAGACTATCGCGATCGGGGCACAGCCGACAGTGGCGGCGAGAGCCAGTCCTCGATCGCCGCGCGGCCCGCGCTCTTGATCGCAAGGATCCTGACCGAACGTGCTCGCTGCGGGTGGCGCGAAGGCGTCGACGATGACGGCGGCGCACGCGTAGAGGTGCGGATACCGGCGAAGGTGGCGTAGCAGGCTCGGTCATCGGATCTGCTATCCAAGGCTGCGCTTCAGAAGCATCAATGCTTTCGGCGCGAACCGGCCACCGCTGCTCAGCGGCTTGCGACCACCTTGATCACCCGGCCATCATCGGCGACCGTGACCTTGACGTATTGAGTGACGGTCTTGCCGCCGGGCCCGGAGTCGGAACGACCTGTGAACGTGTAAATCCGATGCGGGCCGGCGCGCGAAACGCTCGGCTTGGTGCCTTTGAGCGCGGGCACGCGCTCCCAGGCGGCCTCACACGCCGCGCGTCGCGGATCTATCGCCGATGCCATCAGACCGCTCGCGCCGCGGCAAGGCCGGGTACATCTGTCGCATTTCGGCCTCGGTTCGACGGTCGCGGATCGTGACGATCCCGATCAAGTGGCCTGCCGGGCCTCGTCTTGGTCCCGAAGCCGGTCGCGGCACTTGGCGCAATCCTTCTAACTAGGCTCCTTGCGTCGGTCGATTGAGTCGGCTCAGAGTCGCCGGACCATCGTCCAGATTGCGCCGACCCGATCCCGGTTCCCAGCAGCGTCACGCGCGCTACGCCGCGCAGAGAAGGCAACGACGATGCGCCGACGAAAAGCTCTGATCCCACCGGAAGCCTGCGCTTCACGATGTCGGCGGCGTCGGCCACGTCTGCTATCGCCAGCTCCGGACCACCACAAACCTGGAGCATGGCGGCGCGTGCTTTGGAAAGGCGGCACATTCCGCCGAACGGGCTGTCGAGCGCCATTCGGAGCGCGGAGAGCGCCGGCCGATCGCTCGTCCCTTCACCGTCGTCCACCCGCGCCGAGCCGAGCGCAACGCAACCTTCACCCTGCATGCGGAGAATCTCGAGCGCGCGGGCGACATCCACGTCGATCCAACCGCCAACCCCGATCAATGCGCTCAGACCGGCGACGGCCTGCCTGACGGCATCGTCGGCCACCCGGAGAGCGGCTTCGAGCCAAAGAGCGCTCCCGGCCAGATCGACAGCCCGTTCATTGTCGAGATCGACCGTCGTATGGCACGCATTGCTCAGCGCAGCGCGCGCGATCGACGCCGCCGCGTGCCGGCGCTTCGTCTCGAACGCGAAGGGCAAGATGCCGAAACCGAGCGTGACCGCGCCGGCTTCTCGCGCCAATTGCGCGACGATCGGCGCCGCGCCGCCTCCTGTGCCCCCCGCCAAACCGGCGACCACGAAGACGATGCCCGCACCGCGCAGCGCTTCCGAGATCGCGGCCGTATCAGCGCGCGCGGCCTCGGCGGCCTTCGATGCATCACCGCCTGCACCTAGCCCACGAGTGCCGCGTGCGAGCAGTATCGAAGAGAGAGCCCCCGTAGGTCGATCGGCGAGAATCGGCGATACATCGCTTACCTGAGCATGGGTTGTCCGTGCGATCTCGGCTCGCGATCCGCCGGAACGCGCTGTCGGATCGAGCGCTCCGACACGCAAGATGGTCTGGGCGCTTGTATCCACGGCCAGGAGGCCGACGCCTGGGACCGGGGTGTCGGCGAGTCGAGCGACGGTGTTCACCCCGGCTCCACCCACGCCGATTACGATTATCCGACTGGAATCCATGTGCGAGTCGAAGGCGGAGGTTAAGCGGGCTATCACTGGACATGCCGAAGCACGATCGTAAGCTCGCTTCCATACCCCAGAATCGGGAGTGTCGATCATGGCGCGATCTCTAGAAGCGGGGCGAAGATCAATATCCGTAGGGAGCGAGATGCACTCATGGTCACCGTTTACCCCCTCGATGATTTGCGTGACCAGCCCTTGAGGGCGATCGGGTTGAAGCCGGGCGTCGAGCTCAATGCACGTGCGATGCGACTGCGACCAGCAACTCGGTGTTGGACGTCGATCAATGCGAGACGATGAGCTTGCTTATGGTCCCGCGGGAGTCGACCGTCACCTGGACCACGGTGCGGCAAATCGGTCCCGCGCAGGTCGGGATGCTCTTGGCGAGCGTGATAACGATGGGCGAGCCCGCGCCGACGGCTGCACCCGAGCCGTTCTTGGAAATTCGGCGCGGCGCGGAAGCGACCCGCATGGAAACGTCATCCCCATCGACTATCGGCAGGCGCTTCGCCACCGTCCGCCGCACATGTTCGACCAGAGCATCGCGCTCCTCACGAGATATGCGGGCCACGATCTCGGTCGCGTCCGGCCGATCCACCTCGAACACGGTACCCTTATGCAAGGCCGAGATCAGCGGTGCCCCCACCGGCACCGCCGACCCGGCCGATCCGACGGCGTCGGGCCTAAGCCAACCATCCGACCCTGCCGAACGAGCGGCCGGGTGATGGCTGAGGCTCGGGTCGCCGTACAGAACAAATGAAAGGACCGCCTTTTCGTCCTCGGCGTCGACGTAGCCTTGGCGCGAAAGCGCCTCTCCAACCAGCTCCGTCTTCGCTAGAGAGAGTGCGGCACCGGCAGGAACGCCGGACATCAGCGCAAGCCAGAAGCGATGCGCAAGGTAGTCAGCCGCGACTAGACGATCGTCAAGTCCGCCGTAAGCCACACCGGTCGAACCGACAAAGGCGAGGGCGCCCCCCGCAACATGGGTCAGCGCGATCGAGTCGCTGCGGGCGCGATCGATGATCCGCGCACCATGGCAAGCTTCGCTCAACGCGACGCAACCTGGGGCGAAGGCAAGGTCTTCGGGGGTCAAGGCTACCGGGAACTCAGGGTAGCCCGCCGGATAAGTCGGATCGCGCTGTCCGAGCCATTCTGGCGCGTCGGCTAGTCCGTGTAGGTTGTAGTAGCGGAAGCGCGGCCCGTCCGGTCCAGGATGCGGCAACTCGGCGTTGGTGAGAGGCGGCGAAAGTCTGAGCGCGCCCGGAGTGCCGACTGCGGTGAACGCGCCGCGCGCCGCGCGCTTCCAAACGCTCGCGGAATAGCCGAACGCTTCAGGCGCAAGCCGCGGCAGTCTGCCGGCGGCGAAGCGGCGATGTGCGGCAGCCGCTCCGCGAAGTCCGGCTAGCAACACGCCGAGGCCTGCGTCCGGAATGCGCCCGACAGCTCGCGCCGCATGCAGCGGTTCAGTACTAGAGGTGGCGTAGGGGTGGTCGGAGAGCACGTTCTCGTCATCGTCGATCGACGGATTCTCGAGGCGGTGAAACGGAACGATACCGTCGTCGCCGATGATCAAGATGTGCCGGGCGTTCTCTTCGGTCAGGGCCAACCGATCACCGAGTGATCGCACCACGCGCGCCACGTCGTCGGCGTCGCCCGGCATCGCGGGAAGCACCCCCAGCGCAGATAAGATAGGTCCATCGTCGACATAGGCGAGCGTCCCTGACAGTCCGCGCATAGCCATCGATTCGATGAGCTGCCCAACGGCCCGTTCGATCTCGAAAACGCCCTCGTCGCCGTAACGCTGCCAAAGCCGGTGCCGGCTCGACACAATTAGCACCGCCGTCGTTTCGAAGTCCCCGTCCCGCCGGAGCGCGGGCAGTCGCATGTGGCGGAGCGCGCTCAGCATCCCGAAGCGGCTCGAAACGGTTACAGTAGGTTCAGACGTCGCGACCCAGTTCATCGGCCGAAGTCCTCTCCGCGCATACCCACGCCGGCTCCGGCGCCGGCCCGTTGGGGCACGATTCTGCCGATGAAGCGGAGCGCATTGACTTCTGCGAGCAGGCGCCGCGTCCGACCGGAGGATGCGGAAACGTTCGCTAGTTCCAGATACGCCTTCGCCCGCGAATAATCGTTCACGCGCATCGCGGCCTGGCCGGCCTCGAGGTAAACCTCGGACCGATCTGCGACTTGGTCGCGGCCAAGCGCTTCGTCGAACGCATCAAGCGCGAGGTCGAACGCTTCAGCGGCGACCAGTGCGCGACCCGTCTCGACCAGCGGACGAGCGTCCTCCGGAGCGAGCGAGGCGGCCATCGACAAGTGCGCGAGCGCCTTTTCGATCATCCCGGAGCCACCGCAAAGTCGGCCGAGCCTGAGATGCACTTCCGCCGAATCCGGAGCGTTAGCCAGAGCCTGTTGGTATGCCTGGATGGCGTCGTCCGTCTCGCGCCGCGATTCGTGCAGCTCGCCCAGTGCCATGTATGTCGAGGCTTCGCCCGTATCCAGCACGGCGGAGCGCTCGAGGGCGCCGAGCGCGCCTTCGTCGTCACCCGCGCCACGCGCGGCGAGGCCAAGCGATCGATGGAAACTCGCGTCGTCCGGCGAACCGGCAACGGCGGCAGCAAACTCGTCTCGCGCTAGGTCCGGCCGGCCGGAGTCGAACTCCAATCGGCCGAGGATCGCCCGCGCCTTAGCGTGTCCCGGCTCAGCGCGTAGAGCATCCGCAAGGGTTGTCCGCGCCTCGACTTCGAAGCCGAGAGCAAGCGCCGCCTCCGCGTCGCCGCAGCGATAGTCAACGTTGTAAGGGTCGAGCACGATGGCCCGCGCGAACCGGGCGCGAGCTTCCTCTGCCTGGCCGATCCGCAAGTGCGCCTCGCCTAGCGCTGCCTGCCAGTCCGCGCGTTCAGGCGCCAAATGCGTAGCGCGTTCGAGAGCCTGAATCGCACCAGTCAAGTCCGCGGCCTCCGCGCGCGCCGTTGCGAGCAGACGCCATGTGTCGGCGTTACGCTTGTCGGCGGCTATGCCACGCTCAAAGGCCTCTATCGCCCCATCCGCATTTCCATGCTGAAGAGCTATCTCGCCGATCGCGACTTCGGCTTGTGAACCGCCACCGGCCGCCCGCGCGTTCTCCAACGCCGCGACAGCCTCATCGTCCCTGCCCGCCGCCTTGAGCGCGGCGGCGAGCATTAGACCCATACCTGCATCATCCGGCGCGCGCTGGAGTGCTGTTTGGAATGCCCGTGAAGCGGCCAGGGGTTCGCCTTCGGCCGCATGGGCCATGCCGATCAACCCGTGGACGCGGGCGTCGTCAACACCATGGGCCAGCGCAAGCTTGGCGGCTGCAAGCGCCCCTTCCGCGTCGGCGAGCAGCAGGCGGAGCCATGCTCTTTGTAGGAGCGACTCGACGTCGAACACCGCCGCCGTAGGATCATCCGGTCCGCCTTCCGATGCGACCTTCAACACTTCTTCGGCAGCTTCGAGATCGCCTCGGCGTGCGAGCACCGTCGACAGCGCACGAGCGGCGCGTTCGACGAGCGGACCGCCCTCCCTCTGAATGAGCGGGGTCAGCGAGCGCACGACAACAGTGGCGGAATCTTCGTCGATCGGCATCAGCGCGCGCGGGGTGACATACGCGACGTCCCAGCCTTCGGCCGCGATGAGTTCCGCGTAGCGCACCGCCGTTTTTGCATGTCCAGGCTGCAGCGCAACAGCGCGATGGAGGGCGTCGCGCACTGCTTCCATGTCGCCTACATCGTCTGCCACGGCCGCCATGGCCATGAAGGTGATCGGGTCGTCGGGCGAGAGTTTCGCCGCCCGCTCCAATTCGTTCAGAGCGCCCTCCGAATCGCCGTGAGCTCTGCGCGCGCCGGCCAGAGCGCGCTGCGCCTCCGGGGATTCCGGCGCGAGCGCCACCGCGATCTCGGCTTCTTGGAGCGCGACGTCGGCGCGACCGGCCGCCGCCTCAGCTTCCGACAGCAGCCAGCGGATCATGGCGTTCTCAGGCTCGAATTCGGCCGCACGGCGGAGCGCGGCACTCGCCCCGGCCGGCGCGCCGGTGGCAAGTCGGCAGCGTCCGAGATCGATGAGCGTCTGCGCATCCGCGGGATCAAGCTCGGTCAGGATTTCGAAGATCTCGGCCGCCTTCGCATGCCGACCCGCCCTGTTGTGCTCCCGGCCGAGCGCGAGCAATGCGCGCTCGTCGCGCGGCTCCATTCCGAGAGCAGTCTCCAGCGCGACTACACCTCCTTCAAAGTCGCCGCGCGATAGGCGGAGCAAGCCAAGCTCGCGCTGAAGTTCAGCGTCGTGCGGGCGGAGGGCCACGGCTTGTTCGAGGGCGTCGAGCGCGCCTACCCAATCTTCTGAGCGCGCCGAAAGCTCCGATGCCAAGCGAAGGATATCAGGATCGAACTTGGTGTTCGACCGAACGCGCGCAGCGGATAGAGCCGCTCGTGCACCTTCCAGATCTTCAAGCGCAAGGCGGCATCGCGACAGCTCTCGCCACGCTTCGGCAGCATCCTCGGCCGCTTCCGGGCCCGCTGCGTCGCACAGTCCGGCCGTTCGATCCCATTCACGCGCCGCGGCATCGACGTCGCCCGCGGCCCAAAGGACCCGGGCGAGCTTGGCTCGCAGCCCAGGGTCACCTGGGGCCCGAAGAACGGCTCGGGAAAGAAGCTCCGCCGCGCGGCGGGGCTCGTCCTCCGAGAAAGTGTCGGCCATCGCACGCAGTACGGCCGGATCGTCTGGTGATCGATCGGCGGCCATACTCAAGTGCTTCCGAGCGTCGTACACGTTTCCGGCCTCATGCAGCAGGCGTCCCAGGACCAGATTGATCTCTGCCGATTCCGGATGGTCCGTCGCGGCGCGGGACAACGTAGCGATGGCGGCATCGCTCCGGCCGAGTGAGCGCTCGAAGCCGGCAAGTCGAAGCCGGTGCACGGGTTCGAGGGGTTCGAGAACCGCCGCGGCCTGCGCCGCCCGGACGGCCGATTCCAGCAATCCGCGCGCGGCGTAGGCGTCGGCAAGCGCCACGCGAGGCGCGGCAAGCTCCGGCCGTTGGGCAGCCGCGCGCTGTGCCGCGATCACCGACTCTTCGAACGCCCCCAATTTTGAAGCGAGGCGGCTATGTCGCAATCGCTGTTCGATGCTGAGGGATGAGTCGTCCGCCGAATTCCAGGCGACTAAAGCGTCGCGCAAGCGGCCTGTCTGCTCGCATGCCTCGGCTAGCGGCGGGAAGATCACCTCGGGCACTTCGCTTTGGCCGCGAGCCTGCCACGCGGACGTGCGATTCTGCAGTAGTTCGACAGCCTCTTCGGGTCTTCCGTCGCGCAGTAGCGCCGTGCCGAGGGCCGCCGCGATCTCCGGCGAATCCACCCCGGCCGCTAGCGCCGCACGATACGCAGCCGCGGCGGCAGTCCATTCTTCGCCAGCGGCGAGCAGCGTCGCCCGGCGCTCGTGAACGCGCCCATCGTCGGGCGCTCCGGCAAGAATCTCAAGCGCGCGCTCCGGAGATGCGGCAGCGTAAAGGTCGGACAGGCGGATCGCATGCTCGGCGACGTCCGGAGCGTGCTTCACCGCTCGCTCGAACGCAGCTCGGGCAGCGGCTTCGTCACCAACTGCGAGGGCAAACTCACCCTCGAGGGCGTCGACCTCCGCATTTTCAGGCAGAACTGAGCGCGCCGCCTGAATCGCTGAGTGTTCATCGTCCAGCCTGCCCAAGCCTCTAGCCGAGCGCGCGAGCGCGATCAAGGCCTCGCCGTCCATTGGTTCTAGGTCGGCGAGCCTGCGCAATGCATCGAACGCCTGCTCCGCACCACCAGCTTCCGCATGAGCGGCCGCGAGTGCCCGCAGCAGCTCCGGATCATCCGGCGTGAGCGCTGTCGCCACTGAAAAGTGTGCTGCCGCGTCGCCTGGTCGACCGAGTCGGCGCGCGATCTCACCGGCGTGACGGGCGATAGCGCTGTCCGAAGGCGATCGCTCGGCCGCTCGGACTAAGGTGCGATACGCGGCTTGAATATCGCCGCTTTCTTCGTAGAGAGTCGCGAGTTGTCCAAGCGTCATCGCATCGGCCTCGCGCTGAGAATGATCGGCGCCGGTATCGGTTGGCGCTGAGTTCGCGCCAGCTTCAAGTGCATCAGGAACTCCGGCCGCCGAACGCGCAGCTGTCCACTCGTCGCGCGCCAGAGCGCTCGAAGGCGCGAGTTCGGCAGCTCGCTCGGCATAAGTCAAGGCGTCCGCGAGCGACCCGATATCTCCGCTCTGAAGTGCGGCTTCGCGCATCAGCCGGGCGAGTAAGACGTGGTCCGCCGGCCAGATGTCATCGATTGCAACCGCGGCGCGCAGCGCGTCGATCGCTGCTGCGATGTCGCCGGCGCGGGCTAAAGCGCGCCCCAGGTCGCCGAGAAGACCAGCGTCGTCGCCGGCCATGCCGACCGCCCGGGACAGCAGATCGACGGCCCGGGCCGGCTCGCCGGCTGCGGCAAGCGCTCGTGCAAGGCGCCGCATGAGGCTCACGTCGTCTGGGGCTAAGGTGAACGCCCGCTCGAAGGATTCGGCCGCGGCCTGCGCGCGACCCAATTCGAGGCGGATTTGACCGAGTGCGTCGTGCCATTGACCGCGATCCGGACGCATGGCTGCGGCGCGCGACATCGCTGCTTCCGCGGCATCCAGGCGCCCGATCTCCGCGAGGGCTTCGCCCGCCGCCATTTCGTATTCAGGACGATGCGGTGCAAGCGCCGCGGCGTCGGCCAGCAGCGCGGTCGCCGCTTCGAGTCGGCCTACCTCTCGTAGCGCCGTACCGAGATCGGCCGTTACACGCGCGGATTCGGGATTCAACGAACGAGCGCGCTCAAGAGGCTCGATCGCCTGTGCGTATTCGCCGAGCGCAAGGAGGGTCCTGCCCATCGCGGCCAAGTAGTCCGGCGCGTCGGGCGATTGCTCGAGCGCTGCAGAGTAGTGGGCGAGCGCCGCTTGGAAGTCGCCGGCATCCTCCGCCGCGTTCCCGCGTTCGAAGCCGGTGTCCGATTCAAGCCGTGTCGCGAGCGCCGACGCCTGTCGCAAGACCGCTTCGGCACCGGCTAGATCCGAAACGCGAAGGTCGCGGCCGAGCGAGAGCAGGTCGCGATATCGATCCAGCGCCTCTTCGTCGACCGGCACGGCTTGCCGGCCGGCATCCAAGGCTCGTCGTTCCGCCGCAGCGGCGGCAGCTACGGCGGCAGCGCTGAATTCGGACCGTTCGATCAGGGCATCGCGAAGCGCCTCGAGCGCGTCGACATCGATTTGAGCACGATCTGCTCCTTTGACGGGTTCAACCAGCCTCGACACGAGGGCCGCCGCACCTGCCGGACCGTCCGGATCCGCCGCGTCGGGGGCAGCAAGGCAAAATGCGACCAATTCGGGTCCATCTTCGAGCGTCATCATCGCGGCTAGGAAGCGGAGCGGATCATCAGTAAGGTGATAAACGCTGGCCAGCCACTCAGCCCTATGGCTCTCGCCACCATCGAGCGGAGCGAGCCGCTCAGCGAGCTGGCGTGGGTCGTCGTGGAATCGGAACGCTAGGGCGGCGGCGGCGCAATGTTCGGCCAGCAGCGGCTCGACGAACTTCAAGGTCGCGCCCCGGCCCACCACGGCGCCTGACTCGATCATCGCATCACGGGTCACGCCGAGACCCATCGCCAGAGTATCGACCTGATCGGCGAGCGCTCGGCCGCGGCTACTGAACGCGACGTCGGCGAGAGCGGCACGGTGCGCGGTTCGCTCGACGGAAGGCACCCCGTCGAGGATCTTCTCGAAGAGCGCCTCGAGCACGATCACGCGGCGCCACCGCGAAGGCGCGTCGCGCCGTGCGCACGCGATCAATGCTCCCAGCGCGAGCGGCGATCGGACGGCACGCGCCAGTTCCTCGTCGCGCGCAAGCCATTCCGCTGCCGCGGCGGCTACTTCCCTTGGCAACTCCCGGGCTAGCGAGTCGTGGACCACCTCGTCCGCTATTGGCATGAGCTCGGCTCGCGGAGTCGACTCGAGCCAGCGGCGACAGATTTCCCACTCCGCCTCGCGGCAGGCGACGATCACCGCTGCGCTGGATACGCCGCCGGCCTGGAGGATGAGGGTAAGGCCGTCGAGAAGGTATTCGTCGGTAACCCTTTCGGCTCGGTCGAGCAAGATGATAGTCGGAGCGGCACCTTCCGGGATGCCATCGCGCGCCATAGCCCTGACCAGTAGATCGTCTATCCCGTCGCCGGACCTGGCAGTGGCAAGATCAACGTAGAGCGGCAAAGTCGGCGGCGAGAATCCATCGAAGGCGGCTAGCGTCGCGGACACGATACGCGACTTCACTTCTTTCAAGAGGGTCGTCTTACCGCTGCCGGGCGGCCCCGTCACCACAAGTCGGCGCGATCGCAATATGGTGTCGATCGCGTCGTGAATTCCATCCTCAAGCTCGACGCTCATCGGCGCGAATCCGATCATGCCGCGTTCCTCCGCCACTGCATCGCGCATCATCTCTAGCGCGCGTCGAACGCCGTGAAGTTCTGGATAGCCTGGGTCGGGGGTTGAGTTCATTTCGGTCTCCTCACGGAGCTGATCGTCCGGGTGAAGGCTACAGGATTGACCGCGTTCAGGCGGAGAGCATCCAGAAGGCGAGGACGCACATCGCCAGTCCGATGAGACATAGGAAGGCTCCGACGCCCATCGCGGTGCGGATCATCTGGTTGGTGGCTTCGACAAGCCGGGCCGAAGCGTCGAGTATCGGGACGATGCCGACCTCAGTAAGGGAACGGGCATGAAGCCGATTCGATTGCCCTACGATGCCCTTTATCGTCTGCTGGTATTCGCGTGCAAGGATGGTCCAAACGCCGGCACCGCAGGCCGCAAGCCCCAGGGCGAACATGGCCAACGCTAGAGTACTCCGCGCATCCGTCATGAGATCTCCTGCCACGTGCCGCCTCCCGATGGGCGGGGCACGTCAACGCGCGCCCCGGTTCGTCCGCCGGCGATCTGCCGAAACAGACCAGCCGGACGACCCGGATATTTGCAAGGCGCGTGCCACCTATGTGCACCCATAACCCCGCGCTCCATCACCTGATACGCGTTAGATTTGGTGGGTGATTCCCCACATGGCGGGCCAAATCCCCGCGGCAAGAAGCCATCGCTGTCGGCGATCGCAGGGCGTTCCCCGCTCGCGTCCCTCAGTCCCCTATTCCGAACTTAGACGCCCGGCTGCGCCATCGATCGCGGGTCAAACGGAGAAGGTCGGCGGCTTGTGTCTGATTGCCGTCCGAACGGGCAAGGGCCTGAACCATCATTCGGCGCTCCCACAGATCCCTAACGGCCAGGAGATCGAGGCCGTCATGCGGAAGATCGGCCGGCAGCACGCCATCCAACGACGAAAGGTCGCGAGCGCCGTTCGATGAACCGTTGCGGCGCTCGGACAATAGCCCTCCCGCGATAACGTCGGGCGGAAGGAGGTTCACATCGACCAGCGGCGCTCCGGCGGCCAGGACCGCAGCGCGATCCATTGCGTTGTAGAGCTCTCGAATGTTCCCCGGCCAGTGGTGTTGGCACAGCGCCGTGATCGCCCGCTCGGTCAGTCTCTCGGGCGGCTTAACGCCCTCCCGTTCTTGCCTGAGGAAGAGCGTGGCGAAATATGGGATGTCGGGCACGCGCTCGCTGAGGCTTGGAAGATAGATCGGCATAACGCGCAGCCGGTAGAGCAAGTCTTCTCGGAACGTTCCCTCGTCGACCATCTCCGCTAGATCTTGGTTCGTCGCGGAGATCACCCTCACATCGACTTTGATGTCCTTGGTGCCGCCGACCCGCCGGATGGTGAAGTCCTCGAGAACGCGCAGGAGGTTTGGCTGCGCCTCTTTCGGCAAGCTGGAAAGCTCATCGAGGAAGATGGTCCCGCCGTCGGCCACCTCGAACAATCCGATCTTCTTCTCCAGCGCGCCGGTGAATGCTCCCTTTTCATGGCCGAAAAGTTCGCTCTCGATCAGATTTTGGGAAAACGAACCGCAGTTGATCCAAACGAAAGGACCCCGAGCTCTGCGCGACCGCGTTCGGATTGCGCGCGCGATGACTTCCTTGCCGGTGCCGGTGCGCCCGTATATCAGGACGGGCAGATTGGTCGGCGCGACGGCGTTGACTTCCTGCTCAGCCTTCAGCATCGCGGGAGTTGAGCCGACATGCCATTCCGGACCGTCCTTTGGCAGCGCCTCGACGCCCACGCCATCGGTTGCGATGCGTCTGCTCCGAGCGAGTTCGATTCCGACTGCCGCCCAATGCAACGTGACTTCGTCGGGCACCGGCTTGTTCAAGTACTGAAGAACGCCTCGCTGCAGAAAGGAGGCGGCCGTGGCGGCGTGGGTGTCGCTTGTGACGACCACAACGGGCGTGTTTGGGGCGTTGACGGCTATGTATTCCATGAGCCGGACTCCCCCGCGAGTGTTCGGGTCGCCATCCTCTCGATCGCCAGCCAGGCTTATGTCCAGCATGACGCAATCGATCGACATGGCGTCGATGACGGCACGCCCTTCCCCGAAACTGACCGCGGGCACCACTTCGTAACCGGCGCGCTCGAGAACAGTGCAAACGCGCTTTCGAATCTCCGCGATGTCCTCGACTACCATGACCCTGGGAGGCGCAGTCATTCTTCTATCTCCTCGAATCGGCTTTAGCGAGGTCTCAACCTGTACATGTGGGCAGCCAGATGATGAAAAGCGCCCCACGGCCCGGCGCGCTCACGCACTCGATCTCGCCGCCGTTCGATGTGATGAAATCGCGAACGCTTGAGAGACCGAGGCCTCTTCGCCCCTCACCTGTCGTGAATCCCTGTTCGAAGATGCGGGAGCGCACGGACTCGTCCATGCCGATGCCGTTGTCGCGCACCTCGATGCGCACTCCAGGGCGATCGCGATCGTCAATATCGGTCTTTATCGCCAACATGCCACCGTTCGGCATCGCGCGCAGCGCATTGTCCACGATATTCGCGAACGTGCGCCTGAGCCGGCCGGCGTCGGTGCAAATCGTCACGTCGGGCATGAGATCGTCGCGCAATTCGACCTCTGCGGCGCGCGCCTCGGAGGAGTAACGGGCGAACACTTCTCTTAGCAATGCGCTGAGATCTACAGCCTCATTGATTCCTGTGCCGCCTTGGACGGAATCGAGATGGTCGTCGATGATCGCCCGCACCCGGATACGTCCCGCATCGAGAGAGTCGATGGTCTCGAGCATGTCCGGCTCATCGATCATTCGCTCGCGGAGAGTCGAGAATCCGTAGGCCATGGCATCCAACGCATTCCTTGCGTCGTGCGCCGCAACGTCCGCCAGCTTTTGCCTGCGTTTGAGGCGATCGGTGATCTCATCTGCGGGCTGCATCTCTCGAACAAGAAGTACCCCTCCGCCGCAATCCCCTACGGGCACCCATTCGAGCGCCGCGTGGACCGAGCCGCCGCGGGCGCCGGCCCTGAGCCTTTGTCGCCTGCGTTCTGCGCGCGACTGCGCTAGCACGCCGACCATTGCTTCTTCGAAGATAAAGAGTCGATCGACATGCTGGCCGACAAGGCTGACGCAGGAACGACCAAGAATGCGACCAGCGAGCGAAGTTGCGCTCGTCAGCCTTCCGGAAGGATCGACCGAGAGCGCGCCTAGTCCGGCGGCGTCGAGAACCGCGATAGCTGCATCCTTCTCCGGATCGCCAGCGGTCGACTCGAGTTCCCGTCCGCCCTCCTGGTCGTCGGATCCGGTGTCGTCGATCGGCCCGAAAGCCGCGACATCGCCTGCCCTCTCCGACTCGGCGGCACGATCGCCGACCTCGGCGCGCACGCTCTCCGGAAAATCCTGCGACGGCTCTTCCTCGATGTGGGCGGCACGCGGCCCCGGAACTCCCTCGAGCGGCACCACCACGATCTCGAGACGCTCGCCGCCGCGATGGGCATAGCGCGCCTCGAGATCGACCAGGATATGTGAGCCGTCGGGACGCACAAGCGCCAGAGCGCCGATCGCATCCCGCCCGTAGATGACTACGTCGTCGAAGCGTGCCAAAATGGCACTGCGTTCGCTGGCCGCCCAGAGTTCAGCGACCGGATGGTCGATTAGAGCGCCGGCGGATCGACCGGCCAGGCGCTCGAGGGTCGCACTTGCCTCGAGCACGCGCATGCCGTCAAGGGCGACGCTGAACGCCGCCTTCCTGCCGGTTTCCAACGTGGGGGTCTCCGTCGTCATTTCCGACTCCAGCGTGGTGCTTTGGTATGCCGTTAAGAGAGGCTGTGCACGCCGCAGCTTAGGGGATGTTAACCCGGACACCCCACCGCCGCCACTTTCGCGTGTGCTATCGTTCCGCCATGCACACCGCACTTAGGGCTTGTGAAACAACAATCTGGGCGATTCGGCCGGCGCTGCATTCGGCAGGAACGTC
The DNA here is from genome assembly GCA_038913135.1 of Anaerolineae bacterium. GTDB lineage: Bacteria > Chloroflexota > Anaerolineae > Epilineales > Epilineaceae > JBCLES01. The sequence goes on along the minus strand of JBCLES010000019.1, from coordinate 22,376 downwards.
CGCTGCTTCTCGCGAATAGCGCCGTGGCTATGCGCTCATCGCATCGAACGCCCCTGCCGGCGCATCGCCGCCCTCGGTCGCGCCAACTTGTTGTTAGACAAGCCCTTATCATGTCCGAGGTTATCGAGTCCGACCCGGAAGCACCGGCGGCCCTCGCGCATCTCGCGGAAGAGGGCATCACGCCGATCGTCTTGGTCGCGTCGAAAGCGGGCATGAACGCGTCCCTGGCGGCATCCATCGCCGACTTCCGTACAGTGGCTTCCACCGATGGCGCAGACGCCGACGACGATGACGGTTCTGCGCGTCTTATTGCCGCGGCGCGCGCCGGCATCGAACTCGGTGGCACGCATCTACTAGTCAGTCAGATTTCTGTCGCTCGTCGCGCCGCGGAGTCAGGTTGCAGGCCGATCATCGTCATCGGTGAACGCACGCTCGATGAAGCTCTTGGACCCGGCGAGCCTGAAGCGAAGCACGCCGGCGCGGCGCCCGACATGGAGACCGCCGTTAGATACGTGAGCGAGGAGCTTGCGCAACTCGATGCGCTCGGCCCCTTCCCACACGGTCCGCACCATATCGTCGCCGAGGCGGCGGGGACGCTGCCAAGCGGCGCTGATCTTTTCAAGTTCTACGGCCTCGTAATCCTTGCCGGGACGGCGGTCGCTCTCGGGATTGCGTACTTTCTGCGCGAGCTTTACGAGGAGATGACGCTGCCTTCGATAGCCTGGTACGTCACTCTTCAATTCTTGCCGGAGTGGGTGCGCGGCCTGCTCTTTATCGCCGTCGGTATCGGCATCGGCGTCGCCGCCTCGCGAGTCATCTCCGCGGATCGACGCCGGTTCGGCTGAACACTGTATGCGGGATGCTATGAGCACCAGGTTCCATTGGAACGTCGGATCTGATCAGCCGGAGCATTCCGCTGCCGAGTCCTCCTCCGAAATCCATTCGTCTAAAGCCCACCGAAAAACTCGCTTCGCTCTGACCCGCGGCTTCCTGGCGACCTACGCATTCGCGCTTGTCGCCGCTGCCGGAGGTGGCTTCGGGCTTGGGCGCTGGAGCGAAGCGCGGGGTGTGATCACGTTCGGCGTTGAGGGCGGCTTAGCCATCGAATCCCTGGCATGGAGCGACGCCGACATCGGATTGTATGAGGGGCGCCTCGACCCGCTCGCGCCGCCCGAATGGCGCTCACGGAAGCTGGCGGACTTCGCGCGCCAGGCGCCGCAAACATGGACTGCCCGCGTGGTCGCGATGTCGATCGACGGTGAGACCGTGAACGTCGAACTCGAAGTCGCGGTGTCGGGCGCGGGCGGAGTCGGGAGCGGAGACGCGGACGGAGCCGAGGGCGGAGCCGCGGGCCGAGCCGAGGGCCGAGCCGAGGGCGGAGCCGAGGGCGGAGCCGAGGGCGGAGCCGAGGGCGGAGCCGAGGGCCGAGCCGAGGGCGGCAACAATCCCGAGTCATGGCTCCAAACACGTAGCTATCGCTCGATGGGCGGTTCGTGGGTGTGGCGAGAACAGCTTGTCGGGTCCGTGGGCGCGCTGGGCGACTGAAGCAACTCCGCCCGGCACGCGGCCGGCGCCGCGGAGTCCCTCAGCCGCGTGGCCCGACCACCCCTGCGCTGCGGCGAAGGTGTCGATATCGACGCAGCACACCAAGCGGGCTCGCCACGGGCTCCATCGCCGCTTCGAGCGCCGGCCATTCCGCACGCCGACCGGCTTGTATAAGCCGACGTTGGACAATGACCCCGCCAAGTCCGGCAAGCGCGTCGAAACGGCCCCGGAGCGCAGCACTCTGCCCGGCGAAGACGAAGCGATACGGAACGCTGGCGAGGTCGTAAGCCAGTATCAACGGCCCGTAAAAGGCAAGGCCCCGGGCCGGATAGCACTTGGCGACCGTCCAGACCTTGTTCCTGGCCAGCAGCCGATTCTTGAAGGCAGAGCCCTCGCCTGAAGTGGCGCTCCCTTCGTGAAGGATCGTCGCGTCCGGCGCATAGGCTGCATCCCACCCGCGCAGACGCAGGCGCCACGCCAAGTCGACGTCTTCGAGATACATGAAGAATCGCGGGTCGAAGACATTGCCGCCCTCCGCAACGTCTTCGAGCGCGACCCGACGGAAGAGCGCCGCGCCGGCCGACGCGCCGAAGACTGTTGCCGGTTCGGCCGCAGCATGCGCCGGCGCCCCACCGAGCCGGTCCCAAGCGATACCGCTCGGATCGACGGCTATCCCGGCCGACTGCACGACGTCCGGCCGGTCCATGAACAGCATCCGACTGGCGACCGCACCCACTTCGGGTCGTCCGTCGGCAGCCCTGATCAGAGCCGACAACCACCCTTTTTCGGGCAGCGTATCGGTGTTGACCAGGGCTACCCATGGCGCTTCACCGGCCGCTATCGCCCGATTGTTCGCCTCTGCGAAGCCGAAGTTCTGCCCGAGAGCGAGCACTTCGACATCCGACCAATTGTCGCGCAACCAAGCGACGGTCCCGTCACAAGATCCGTTGTCCGCGACGAAGAAGTTCATCTTCTTATAGTCCTGCGCGGCAAGCGCCGGCAGGCACTTTTCGAGGAACGCGCGGCCTTCGTAGGCGACGAGGATAACGTCGACGGGGTCGCCGTACACGGCCGGGCGATCGAGCTCGATTCGGTGATCGAGACCTTGGTCGGCCAAGCGCCCCTGGCTACGCTCGGAGGGGCTTTCGGCGAGGTGTGCGCCGGAATCATCCGTATTTAGTGAGGGAGCCGCCGAATCCATCGCGATCACCACTTCAGCGGGATCAATTACATGGAGCAGGGTTTCGACAAGTCGGCCGGATAACTTGCTCGGCCCGCCCCAGCGTCCGCCGACGAACGGCCCGAAGATCTCTTCGAGCCCAAAGACGCGCGCCGCGCGTCGGAGAGCCGCCCAGCCGGCGATCGATGCTGGAACCGGTGCCCAAGGGAAATGCATAAGCTCGATGATCTCTGAGTCGGACCGCTTGCGGAGTGCTTGCACTTTCCCACGCTCGGTGATCAGTGCATCGAGATCGAGGGCCAGCGCTTCGAGATGCCGCCAACCGGGCCAGCTCCGAGCCGGCAGATAGCCCGGCTCAGCCGAAGGAGCGCTCTGGTTGGTCGGTTCGATCCCTGGTCCATCGCCCTCCGGCGATCCGAGAGCTGGTGCATCGCCCTCCGGCGATCCGAGCCCTGGTCCATCGCCCTCCGGCGATCCGAGCCCTGGTGCATCGCCCTCCGGCAATCCGACTTCTAGCGCCGCGCCGTCGATCACGCCGAGTCCCGCCGCGCCCTTCGATGCACGCCAGGCGGCGAGTCCAATGGCCGCGCGGATCCACCTCGAAGCGAGTGAGACTTCGACGTTCTTGACAACGGTCATGAGTGCATTGCGCTCGTGCAGCCACTCACTCCGACCGTCTCGAAGAGTTGCTGCGCTTCCGCCGCCCCGGTGATGGACAACCGCCGTCGGCACATGGATCGCCCGATAGCCCGCCGCCCAAAGCCGCCATCCGAAGTCGACGTCCTCGTAGTACGCGAAGTAGTTCGGATCGAGGCCGCCGAGGCTGATGAAGGTCGGAACGTGGACCAACATCGCGGCTCCGCTGCAGAAGAGGGTATACCGCGGGTGGGCTGCCGAACGACCAATGTCGGTCACCTTAGAGCCATACCCAAGGGAGTGCCCGTGCCCACTGATCGCCATTCCGCCGCCGTCGAAATCGATCCGTTGCCCAGCCCAATCCACTAGACGCGCACTGGCGCACGCTACAGGGTCGAAGGCGTTGCGGGCACCCGCCGCCTTAACTGCTTCGCACAGCCGTCGAAGCACATGCGGCGCAGGGCTTGTGTCGTTGTTCAAGAGGAGCGCCCATTCAGAGTCAATCCGCCCGAGCGCCTGATCGTAGCCGGCGGCAAAGCCCAGATTCTCGCCGAATTCGATGACGGTGACGTCCGGGTGCGCCGCGCGCAGCCAGTCGATCGAACCATCGGTTGAACCGTTATCGGCCACGACGATCGAGGATGGCCCCGCGAGGCCGTCGAGCGCGAGCATGGCGGGCAGCCCGGTCTGAAGATGCGATAGTCCATCGAAAGTGAGGACGACAACGACGACACTGTGTGGCTCGGGTGCTTGTACCGGCAGCGGCATGTCCGGCGTGGTCGTGAAGCCTTCCTTCATCGCGGCCGCCGCAGCCAGCGCAGATAGCGCACCGCTTCTTCGGCCAGGAGAAGCGGACCGCCTTCGCGGAGAATCTCCATCGCCCGCGACGGCAGTCCTGGAAGCGGTGTCGCGACTGGACCGGCGTTCGACCTGGGCGCTCCGGCGGGTCTGTCGGCAGCGCGGTACGGCGCGGCGGCAAAACGGGCAAGTGGCTCCGTCGCGCGCGCCCAGGTCATTTTCTGGCGAACCGAAGCGAAGCGGGCGGCACGCGCGGCGCTCAACGCCGGATCGCCGGCTTCGTCCAGGACGGCGAGTATGGCATCGGCCGTAGCTGATACGTCTCCAGGCGGCACGGCCCGGCCCAAGTCATTGTCTCGCACAAGATCGGCTAGAACGTCACCTTCCGTCACCAGCATCGGCAATCCGGCCCAAAGGCAATCGAGCAAGCGCGTCCGATAGGCAAAACGCGTCTCGATGTGCGGCAAATGCGTGCTTGCGCCGATATCCGCCTCGAGAAGGTATCCCGCGCGCTCTTCGTAAGGCACCCAGCCCTCGTTGAAGAACACGCTCCTGCCGAGAAGTCCGAGTTCGGCGGCCAGTGCTTCGGCACGGGCGGCCATCGCCTGCTTAGGGGAGTAAAGGCTGGGCGTGCGCGTGCCCATGAACACAAGCCGAAGGTCGTCGCGCCGATCTGCCAGATGTGCGACCGCCCTGATCAGGGTGAGCGGATCGAACCATTCCCAGATCCCACCGTTCCAGAGGATCACAACATCGTCGTCGCCAATGCCCGGGATCCTGCCGCGCATGAACGTCTGTGGGGCACTCGTGACCGACTCGCGCGACTCGGCCGGCTCTTCGGGCAGACCGAACGGCACAACGTCGATAAGGCTGCGAAGGTCTGGGTCGGCGTCGTATGTCGCGGGGTTAATCCGGCCCAGCGCCGTCAAACAGCCTAGCCAGTAGTCGCGCTGCGCCTCGCTAGCGCACAGGAAGAAGTCGCCCCGCATGAGCTGATCGTTCAGCGCTGCCAGGTCGGTGCCATGGCTCCTTGCGCGCCCGCTCGCGCTTTCGCCGCCGCGAGCATGCAGGTTTTCGAGTACAAACGGATCATAGATGTCGACGATCAACGGCGCTTCGACGGTCGCCAAGAACGGGTATTGGGCGAGCGTTAGACCCTGGAAGAGGACAGCGCTCGCCTTTTCGGCCGCGGCTCGAAGCGTCTCACCCCGCTGGTCGTATGCCACGCATTCGAAAGGAGCCTCGATATTGACGCCGCCCGGGGCAGCAAGGACGACAGGCAGCCCGCGGGCGTGCAGAGCACGCGCCATCTCCCACGCTCTGATGCTCGGACCGGCCATCCGCTCGCCGATGCGATCGCCGGCGATGATCAGGATCAGATCAGGCATAATCGCGACTAGGGCTGGTGCCTCGCGGCGTCGAAATCGAAGGGCCCGAGCTCATCGAACCGACTCTTCGGCCCAGGCGGCTTTGAACACGGTCGCCCCGTCGCCCTCGTAAACGACCTCCCACGAGGGGCTATCGATCAGGCGCTCGGCGCTCAGCGTTCCGTCCCGCGGCCCTGTGTACGCCCAACCGACTCCGGCCGCCCGGAGCGCTTCTTCGGATGCCGCGCCGTCGATATCTTCCCTCCATGCGGCATTCAAGGCGTTAACCGCTTCGCGATACCCTGGCTCCATGCTCGGCTCGAGGCCATATGTGATCGGGGGCAGCGTGGTCTTTCGCCCGGCGAGCTGCGGGATCCACCACCCTCCGTCGTCGCCGGCGACGACCGTGCCGGCATAAGCGGGCGCGGCGCTGACCAAGAAGACCGCGTCCGCCGGTGTGTTCTCCGCAATCCACGCGAATGCGCGCTCGTCGGCAGACGAAGCGTAAACGGAAGCTGGGTCGATTTCCGTCCGGGTCGGTCCGGCGACGTGGAGCGCGGCGACGAGTGCGACGGCGACGGCGGTCGCGACCCGCGCACGCGACCGCTCCGCCGCCATCCGATTCAAGCGCTCGACCCCGACCGCGAACGCAGGTCCGATCAGCAGTCCTAGCGGCACGTAGAGTCCAATCAGCACCGCGAAGTCTTTTAGAACGCCAGTGATCGGCACGCCGAACAGGCTGGGATAGGTCGCGGCGATCAAAATGGTTGTCCAGGCTAGTCCCAACAGCGCCACGCGCTCTCGTCGTGCGATCGCCCAAGTGGCCGCCAGGATCGACGCGGCGACAAGCCCGAAGCCGACGAAGTCGCCAACCTGGCTCCAAATCCACGCCGGCTCGACCGCTCCCCATACGCCCGGATCGGGCAGCTCGGTCGTCAAGAGCGCGGCGGCGTGCTCGTCCAGGCGGCCGGCCAGGAATTGCGGGATCCACGGTGATGCCAGCAACACGGCCGCCATGGCGACGAGCGCGAGCCGGGCTAGGCGCCAGGCGCGATCTCGCATCCAAGATGAATCCGACTGTCGCGAGGTCGTGGTTGATTGCCCCAGCCGCCCATCGCCTAGAGCGAGCCACGCCACACCGAACACGGCGAAGAAGACGGCAACCAGATAGTGGGTCAGCGCAAGCCCGGCCGCCAGTAGCGCCGCAATTGCGACCCCGCCGCGCCCGTCTTGACCTCTTCCCGCCCTTGCCAAGCGAAGGGCGGCGACGGGCAAGATCGCTTGCCCCGCGAGCTGGGTGTACCGGCCCCAATTGAGATATTGGCCGGGCATCGGCCCGAGCCCTCCCGCGACGATCGCTGCCCCGACCCCCGCCCAGCGCCGCCCCGTTAGGCCGGCCACCAGCGCGTAGGCGGTGAGAGATTGCAACACCATCAGCGATTGCCCCGTGACGATCAGGGCGCGATGTTCGGGAATGCCCGAAAGCAGGGCGACGCCGGCGGTGAGCGCATGCAGACCGAAGTGATACGTGAAAGGGGCCAGCGGCTCAAACGGCAGCCAGTCGCTCGGCAGGCCTTCGTGGAGCGTGAAGAGTCGCACGATCATGGAGTGATGAACGCTGTCGCCCCAGAGCGGGACGCTAAGTTCGTGCGCGACCGCCCAGCGGGCGGCCAGGAGGACGGCGAGGATACCGACCAAAGCGTGGATTGCGGAGCGCTCGAGTGCTGGGTCGGAGGCGCGTCGAGGATCTCGATTCGGGTCGTTGAGCGAGTCGAGGTCCGCACTCGGATCTGAATCTCGCAGCGAGTTGGGGTCCGAGTTGCCATCCGAGTCGTTGGTCGAGTCGTTGGACGAGTCGAGGTCCGCACTTCGAGCCGCGACTGGGGCGGAGTCGTTGTGCGCGGCGAGACGCGCGGTCTTGCCCGCCTCGGCGCGCCATCTCCAAACGATCACGGCGGCGCACGCCGCAAGGACCCCCCAGAGCGTGATTTCGCGCATCGGCAGCCCGACAAGCCGCGCCCAAAGTGCCGCTAGCGGCTGTGCGGCGAGTCCGGCTCCGGCCATGATGCCGAATTTGACCCCGATGTCGTCGTCCCTGGTGCGGAACAGTGCGATCAAAGCTCCTCCGGGCAGGAAGACGAGCGCAATTAGAGACAGAACGGCGCACAGCGAAGCTATGTCAAACGCCACTCGGCGTCTCCTGGAGCGACGGCTCGCCGGAAGTGCTCAAACCCGGCCTGTGCGTCCAGACCGCATCGAAGGCCATCAGTCCGTAGCGTTCGCGCACCGTTCCAGCGCGCACATGCAACGGGAAGCGCCGGTGGTGGTGGTCGTATGGATGGCTGACCGTCTCGTCATAGCATGAGGCGGACAGTTCATATGCGCCCTCGATCAAGGGCATGCGTGCGATGCGATAGTCGAGGGCGCCTGCGCCTTCGACGGCTTCGATGTCCAATCGTGCGTCGAAAGTGTTCGGGCCGGCTACGTGAACGCCGTCGTCGCGGTGGATAGCCAGGCCGAAGACCGGACGTGATACGCGCGAGCGAGCCCTGTAGTGGATGCGGATCGTTACGGGCTCGCCGGTCAGTAGGACCGAGAGCGACTCGCCATTGTCATCCAGGGTCTCGACGCTTTCGATCTCGACCTCGCCCGTCCCAAAGCGGCTCGAGCGACCACCGGGCGCCGCGGCTTCCGTTCGCGCGACCTCGGGCTCGGAGCCTTCGGCCGCATAGCGCAGAGACTCTCGCGCGACGACTGAAGCGTAATAGTCTTCGAGCACATCGTCGGCGGTGCCTTCGCCCAAAATCCGACCGTTTTCCAGCCACAGCGCACGCCGGCAGAGTTCGCGGACAGCCTGCGGACTATGTGAAACCAAGAGGATCGTGACGCCCTCGTTGCGCAGGCGTGAGATGCGCTCGCGGCATTTGTTCTGGAAGGCCTGGTCGCCGACGGCCAGCACTTCGTCGATCAAGAGAATCTCCGCGTCGACATGGATGGAGGTCGCGAAACCCAGGCGCATGTACATACCGGATGAATAATGCTTGACGGGCATGTCGATGAAACGCCCGAGCTCCGAAAAGTCTACGATTCGGTCAAGTCGGCTCCGCATTTCGCGCCGGCTGAGCCCCAAGAGCGAGCCGTTGAGGTACACGTTCTCGCGGCCCGTGAGGTCCGGATGAAAGCCGGCGCCGAGTTCGAGGAGCGCGGCCACCCTGCCGTCGACCAAAACACGCCCCGAAGTAGGTTCCAAGATGCCAGCGACGAGCTTCAGGGACGTGCTCTTGCCCGTGCCGTTGGGACCGACCAGCCCCAACGACTCGCCGTGCTCGAGTTCGAATGACACGGAATCGAGCGCAGTCAACGTGCGCTTTTCGACCCCACGCTTGGACCGAAAGGCGTCGACGAAGGCCTCCTTAAACGATCGCGGACGATCGTCTTGAAGGACGAAGCGCTTAGTGACTTCTTCGAAGCGGATGGCAACGCTCACGCTGGCTCCTGACGGCCCTTCTGACTTTCGCTTGCATCGGACGCATGATCTGATGGCGCACCGGTATCGACTTCGGTTAGGTCATCGCGACTATCGAGACTAGCGTCGGTATGATCGTCGCGACTAGCGACGCTACGGTCGTCGCGATCGGCGTCGGTACGGTCGGCGTGACTCGCGTCTGTCCGGTTGTCGCGACTGGTGTCTGTCCGGTCATCGAGACTGACGTCGGTACGGTCGGCGAAACTAACGGAGCGGCTGCCGCCCAAAGCTGTCGAGTTCCAGGCAGCGGCGCGCCAGGGCACGGAACGGTATAGGAAGGTCAGCGCGCCGGCAACGAGCCCGACCACGAGGGTGGCCGCCACGGCCGCCGGATAACCGGTCTGCCCGAGGAGATAGGCCGCTCGCCCGATCCGACCGGCCTGAAATTCGAGCCTAAAGTCGAGGTCGCCGTCGACAGGAGCGCCGTCAACGCTCATAGCGCCTGCGGGATAGATATCGCCTTCACTCAACATGACGGTTGGGGCATTGCCGCCTGATTCGGGGCGAACGACCGAGATCATGAGCGTTCGACCCGCGATGCCGTCCACGGGGGACGGAAGCTGGAGTCGCCGCCACAGAGTGTCCTCTATCGTCGGTCCGTCAACCGTCCATTCGGCGATCAGCGGCCCCGGACCAATTCCGCCGTCGCCAATCGGACCCCAAAGTTCGACCTCAACGCTGCCGTCGACCACCTGCCGATAAGTCGCGAGGCGCAGAGAAACCGCCTCGAGGCCATCCGTCGGCGCGACGAACGTCTGCGAGATCATTCGACCGGCGTCGAGAGATGGCCCCGGGATGTCGGAGCGCGAGGGTTGAAGGATCACCGTGTCATCGGCCAGGAGCCACGCCGCGGACAAGAGTGCGGCCAAGGCGATGACCATGCCGGTTGATGAACGGGGTCCCTGTCTAACTGCCTCCAAATATCACAATCCACTTTGATGGTCGGGGCCGCTTGAATCAGATTTGGGCACCTCGATCGTCGCCGGATCCACGAACGTCCCGGAGTTCTGCCAAGCAGTCGCCTCCACCACCGCCGGATCGAGGATCTGAGCATAGTCGATCCATGCCGGCTGTGGCTTGAATCCAAGGGCATAGTTGATCGACAGCATGCCTTGGTTGCCGGTATTGTTCCAAGTCTTGACCTTCTTGAAGCCCTTGGCCTGGGCGAATTCGAGCGCACGCAACTTCAGCGCGAGCGCGATTCCGCGGCGACGATAGTCGCGGACGACCCCAGTAAGACCGGTGTAAACGACGTCCGGCTCACCCTGGCTGAGCCAGAGCGTCGAGATGCCGACCATTTCCTCATCGACGACGGCGATCATGAAACCTTCGGGCACCAAGTTTGGGCTCTCGGCGATGCGCTTGTACCAGACGTCGAAGTCAAGGTCGGTGTGCTCGTCGGCCGAAGGGATGTCGACGGCGGCCGAGTTGGAGACGTCGAACAACCGGCGGCCCCAGCCTTCCGGGTCCTCGGCGCGGATTTCAGCAAGCGTTGCCAGGCGAACGCCTGAAGCTTCGACCGCCTCAGCTTTGCCGGCGAAGGGCGCAAGGTCATAAGCGGCCAAGTCCAGGTGGTTCTCCCATTCGCGCATAAGCTCGACGAAGCCTCGGTGCTCTGCGAAGAGCATCGCGTCGGTTTGGTCGTCGCGTACGCCGGCCGAGATCTTGGCAGGGTCGAAGCGCTCGATCGAGCCGCGAATGTGGTCGAAAAGCTGCGACCCGACGCCCCGTCCACGCCATTCGGGATGGACGTTCACGTCGACCCAAAGCTTGCGCGGATGAAAGGACCAAGTCGACTGTCCGGCCCCGGAGATCCCGACGAGCGTGTCGTCGGGACCGTACGCCATCCAGCGTTCGATATGGACCTTGGGATCACGGTGCGCGTCTTCGTACTTAGCTTCGGCAACGGTCTCGACGTAGTCGTTGGGGTACAAAGCGTTCGCAAGCTCGATGCGGGCTTCGTATTCGGCATCGGATAGAGCAAATGGACGGATGGTCATCGGAAGCAGCTTCATTTCGAGGACTCCTGGTCATCGCTTACTGAGAGCGGGGAACGGTCGAACTTTCATCAAATTGGATCCGGCCAACTTCCTTGCCCGAACGCATCTGACTTGAAATCAAACGACGCGCCGGGATGAACCCCACGGCGCGTCGTAACAGGCGCGTGCCCAAAAGAGGGCGATGATGCGACCGCTACGAACGAAAGAGACCGTGGGCGTCAGCCCCACGGTCCGCACGCTTCGCACACGGTCTGGATGGGAACTAACGCAGGTTGCGCTCCATGGCTTCAGTTATTCTCATCGGTAGGCTCCTGCGTTTGGCTGGCACTTCACGGAGTGTGGATCGGGGGCGATTCTGGGTCCCCGGGGGCGACTGGCGGGTTCGGGGGCGATCGGCGGGTGGCGGGTGGCGGGTGGCGGGTTCTACGGCGACTCGGGTTGTCGGCTGCGAATTGCGTTCTCGGCTCCGACTCGCGGTCTCGATAGCGGTCCTGAATTCGGTGGCGGCACGGAACTCTGTCGCAATCCGGATTCAGTCCGCGGTCATGTCCACGGCGCGAGGCTACGGGTTTGGAGGGGGCTTGTCAACAACTTTCTTATTTCTCGTGCCGAATTCCTTCAGGCGACGGATGTTGGCAGAATCAGTGTTTTCGCTTCCGCCAGGGGATCGAGACCTCGTTGCCGGCGCCCAGCATCTCGCACTCCTGCCGTGACTCTGGTACACCCTCGAACATGCTCGAGCAAGATCGAGCCGCCTCGAACACCCTCGAACACCCTCCGCGTACGATCGATTTGGCACGACCATTCGGAAAGCGACAATTCGGAAGGCGACAGTTCGAAACCCGACCATTCGGAAAGCGACGATGACAGATCGCATGAGCTGGAACCGGAATCTGCTCGGCCCCGCGACACTACTGACGCTGATTCTCCTTCTCGGCTTTGCCTTGCGCTTGAGCTGGCCGTTTGCGTATATCGCTCCATCCGGCGAGGGTCGGCCCAATTATGGGACGCTGCCGGGCGACATTCCTTTCGGCTTCCATCCGGACGAAGGCCACAATGCTCTTGACGCCTGGCGCATAGCCAGCGATGGCTGGCGGCCGATCTTCCTGGAGCGCAACAACGGTCGCGAGCCGCTTTTCATGTACTTGATGGCGGCCTGTATGGCCGTCCTCGGACCGACGATCCAGGCCGTGCGCACAGCCGGAGCATTGGCGGGGCTGGCCGCTATCGCCGCGCAATTCCTGTTGATTCGCGCACTCCCGCTGCGCCGCCCAATCCGTGTTGCTCTTCTTTCGGCCGCCGGACTTGCTTTCACATTCTGGCCGATGTCCCAAGCCCGCTACGCACTGCGCGCCGGCCTCTTGCCGGTCTGGGTCGCGCTGATGCTCTGGGCATGGTGGCACGCCATTCGAGACTGTCACGGCGAAGGCACGGAAGTCGGCGTCCGAGGCGACCGCGAGATCCTGGGAGGCGAGACGAGCGTGACTGGAGTGACCGGCGGGTCCGATGCGTCCACAGGGATCAGCGCGATCGGTGCGACCCGCGAGATCGGCGCGTTCGGTCCGACCCGAGGGACCGGCGCGATCGGTGCGACCCGAGGGATCGGCGCGTTCGGTCCGACCCGAGAGATCGGCGCGACCGGCCGAACCGGAGCAGCATTCGCCCTTCTGAGAGGATCGGGACTCGTCTGGGCGGCCCTTGCCGGCCTGTTTGTCGGCCTGGCCGTCCACACCCACCTCTCCGGCCGCGTGCTGCCGGCCGTTCTTGTCGCTTCGGCGCTATGGGTGCTGATCCGCGAGCGCCGACCTTCGGTTCTGATCCGACTCTCAGCTGCGCTTCTGGTCGCCTTCCTTGTCGCCTGGCCGCAGATCGATTACTTCCGCGAACGACCGGAGATGCTCGGCTATCGCGCCGACCAAGTCTCGGTTCTCAACCCCGAGGTCAATGAAGGTGACCTCTTCGGCACGCTTCTGACGAGTGGGTGGAATCTAGCGAAGATGCCCCTGTTCGAAGGCGACAGAAGTTGGCATCACAATATCCGGCGCCGGCCGGTATTCGATGACATCGGTTCAAAGCTGACATTCGTGCTCGGGCTAGCCGTGTTCGCCGGCTGGCTGCTCGGGCGAGCCGGGCGTGCGGCGCAATCAGCCGCCTTTCTCCTGGCAATCACTCTCGGCGTGATGCTGATGCCGTCATGGCTGAGCATCGGCGCGCCAAACTACGTCCGATTGACTGGCATCTGGCCCGCGCTCTTCCTGTTGCCGGCATTGGGACTGGACCGGGCCGCGGCGTGGACAGAGGAGTGGGGTCCAAGTCGCAGGGCCAGTCGACCCCGGACTTCGGCCGGACGCTCTGGGCTAACTCCAATCGCAACTGACGAACGTTACCGGGCCGCCGCGCTGGCCCTGCTCGTGATCGCTCCGACCTGGCTGCTTATCACTAGCGCCCGCGACTACTTTGGCGAATACGCCGGGCGCCGCGAAGTCTACGATGCCTTCAACGGCGCCGCGGTCGAGCGCGGCCAGGCCCTTGCCGGTCTGCCTCCTGGTCCTACATACGTCACGCCCGCACTTTGGAACCAAGCTGTGATCCGATTCCTGAACATTGAGCGCCCGCCGCGCGGGACCTTCGACCCGAGTCAGGGCATCGTGTTCCCGCACGCCGATCCGGTGTCGGATCCCGAAAGAGAACTCGATGAGGCGGAGCCGCTCGTTTCCGCTCGCTACGCCTTCGACCCGGCCGATTTCGAAGCCGCGGATGCCTTTGCGGGAAGCTGGCCGAGCGCCGAACGCGAAGACATCACCGGACGGGCCGACGGACCGCTCGCCGAATCGGTCAACATGGTCACCTTCGCGCTCACCGACGATCGGATGGAAGCCATCCTGAACGAGATATCAGAGCTGGAAGCGCCGATGACATTCGGCGCTCATCTCAGGCTAGAGCGGCTGAGCGTCGAGCCCGCGTTGTTGCGGGCCGGGCAACCCATGGTTCTGGAGATGGTTTGGACAGCACTAGCGCCCACTGAATTCGACCACAATTTCTTCTTGCGCCTGGTGAGCGATGCCGATGGCAGCGCGATCGCCGAGTTCGACGGCCCGCCGCTCGGTGGCAGCTATCCGACCGATCTTTGGAACCCCGGCGAACGTGTTCTTATGCCGCTGCGGCTGGAACTTACGGACGACGCGCCAGCCGGCCCTGCCACTCTGGTCCACGGCTGGTACGACTGGCGCGACGGAAGGCGATTGCCCATCGACGGCGACGGCGACGGCGACGGAGCGGCAGAGATCGCGACACTCGAAGTCGCGACACTCGGGGTCGCGGTGCCTTGAACTTACGGCGGCGCTGTTCCCATGGTGGAGAATCTTAGCTCACTCGTTTGAGGGAACCTTGTCAGCCATGGAAGTGTCTAGGATCGATAGGGCGGCGGCTTGACGTGGCAACCGCGGGCGGGCATCGTCCTCGGCGAGGGTCCTAGATTCCAGTGTTGTACCGTGCCGACTCGAAACGTTGCCCGAGCTTTCCCAGCGTACTCGGCGTGCTCCAACTGCTGGCGGTACTGTTGCTCGAAAGTCCATCACGCCGATAACTAAGCACCAAAATCGCGCGGTTCGGCCGCAATCTGCGGCCAAGAATTGAGAGGAGATGATCCGATGGCACCTTGGCTAAGCATTTCGCGCGCTGGCGTTTTGGCCGTGCCCGCCCTCGCCTTCATCCTCGCCGGCCATGCCGCGGCCGCTCCCGCTGAACGATCGGCTGAGGTTCCGGAGCGTCTAGCCGACGCCTGCGGCTCGCCGAACCCCTATCTGGTCACAACGCGCGCCGTCAACCACCTCGCCGGCGGCGAGCTTGGCAGCAAGCCCGTCGTCTTCGCCTTCCGGGACACTCTCGACGACGAGCAGGCCAGTCAGGTCCCGCTCGCGACATACGCCCAATTGGGGACCGTACACGGCCTGGCCTACGACGCCGGGCGCCAACAACTCTACGCCGCCGCCTTCATGAAGCGCGGCAGCCTCTTCCCACCCGGCGGCCCGGGAACCATCCACCGGATCGACCTCGCCACCGGCGACATCGCGCGCGTCGTGTCCCTCTCGGCCGGACCCGCGAATGCGCATCGGATGAGCGATGACGGCGACGCCCCCGCGGCGGATCGGGTCGGGTTGATGAGCCTCGGCGACATCGATGTCGATCCGGAAGGGACGACGCTCTTCGTCGCGAACCTCTTCGACGGACGGATCTATAGCCTCGCACTCCCGGGCGGCGAGATCTCCGGCAGCTTCGAGCACGGCGGCGCGCGCCTGCCCGGCGCCTACGAGATGCGTCCCTTCGGGCTCGCCGTGGACGAAGGGTGGCTCTACCACGGCATCGTCGACCTCTCGGCCTCGACGGTCGAGGAGTTCAGGCCGGTCGGCCGGATCTATCGCTCGCGCTTCGACGGGAGCGGAATGGAGGAGGTTGTCTCCTTCGCGCTGAATTCGCCGGACGCGGACGATCGCGCCCTGCCGTGGGGCTGGTTGGACCGGCCCGCCATCGCGGACATAGACTTCCGGCCCGACGGCCGAATGGTCATCGGCGTGCGCAACCTCAGAATGGACGCGTCGATCAACGAGCGGCCTGATCGCCTTGGCGACGTCTTCGAGGCGGTTATCGAGAGCGGCCGGTGGCGCGCCGAAGTTGCGCCGGAACGCTACGACGACGCCCTCGACGGCATCGACGAGGCGCTCGCCGGCGGGCTCGCCGTCCTCGGCAACCTGGACCTAGTCGCGGCGGCCGGACATGCCGGCCCGCACGATGTGGACGGCGCCACCGCGCTGTGGTTGGATCGCGAGGGCGGCCACGCCCGCATCGAATTCCTCGGCAGCCTCGAGCTCGACATCGAGCCCCCGTTGCTCGGCTCGGGCGACGTGGAGGTGCTCTGTAGGCCCGACGCGCTGCTCGACCCCGAGCGCGTGGCTGCGGCGACGTCCGAGATCATCGCCGCCGCCACCGGAACGGCTGCGGCACGCGCGGCGACGGCGGCGGCGTTCGCCACCGTGCAGCCGGCGACGCTGACCGCGCTCGCGCCGACGATTCAAGCCGCCGTGCCGACCAGGGCCGCGCTCGCGACGCGCGCCGCTCGCGAGATCGTACCCCCCAAACGAGCGACGGCGGCGGCCGTCGACTTCGGCCTTATCACGGCCGCGTGCCAGTCCGACGACCCGTACTTCGCCGTAGCTCATCAGTGGCTGGATAAGAACAACATAAGAGGCGAAGCACGCGACCCGGTCACGGCCTTCAACCAGGCCGACGCGGAGATCGCGTTGGCCGAAGGCTACCGTCTAGGCTCGATCAACGGCCTGGCATACGACAGCGGCCGCGCGCACCTATATGCGGCCGCCTACGAGCCGTCCCTGGCCGGGTCGGGCGGGCCCGGTGCGATCTATCGAATCGAGCTCGATAGTGGACGCGTCCACCCCTGGGTGATGGCACCGACGACCCGTGCCGTGCGCCGCTCGAGCTACGTCCAATTCGGCTTCGGGGACATCGACCTCAACGAAACGGCTAGCGAACTGTTCGCCGTCAACCTCTCGGATCGACGCATCTATCGTTTCTCGGTCCCGGACGGGACCATGCTCGGGGTGCTGCCGAACGGAGCCGGGGCGGAGAGCTGGGGCGACACGGCCTATCCGTTCGCGCTCGCCTTCCGCGATGGCTGGCTGTACCACGGGGTCGTGCCGGACGCCGTCCGACCGGTACCGAACCGCGAGGCCGTGATCTATCGCTCGCGACCGGACGGCTCCGAGATGCTGGAGGTCTCGCGCCTCGAGCTCGACTATCGGCGGCCCGGCACGAGCGCCATGCACAAATCCGCCTTCGTCGCCGACATCGCGTTCCGCCCGAATGGCGACGCCGTCGTGGGTTTGCGCGACGGGGCGGCGGTAAGCGCGGGCGACCTCGTCCCTGCGCGCGCCAGATCCGGCAAGTGGGCCTTCGACACTTCCCGGCGCTATGGGACGCGCAGCCTTTTAGTCACAGGCGCGATGGCCGCCTTCCCAGAGGCCGATCGCATGGTCGCGACAGGCACGGGCGGCAAAGTCATCGTGCCCGATGCCGACGTGCTGTGGCTGGATCACGCAACCGGCGCCGTAACCGACCGCCGGACGCTAAAACACGGCTCGATATTGACTTACTCTCGTTTGGTAATGGTCGGTGGCCGATTGAAGCGGATCTCGGCAACGATGACCGAATTCGAGCTCCTCGGCGACGTCGAATCTCTCTGCGCCCCGCCCTCGCCCACCCCGACTCCAACGCATACCCCGTCACGGACGCCTACGCCGGAGCCCACCCCCACCCGGACGCTGACGCCGGAGCCCACGCCGACCCACACCCCAACCGCAACGCCTACGCTCGTGCCGCAGCCGATCTACTTACCCGTCACGCTTCGCGAATCGTGCAAAGTCCGACAGGTGCGTGCGGACGTGGCCCTGATCATTGATGTCTCGACGAGCATGCGCAGTCCGGCGCGGGACGGGCGGCCGAAGATCGAGGCGGTGCAGACCGCGGCGAGGGCTTTCGTCGATCTCATGGCCTTCGCGCCGGATGGCGACGGGCCAACGGACCAGGTGGCGATCGCCGCATTCAACGAGCGCGCGTGGGTGGAGGAGCCCCTTAGCGTCGACGCAGCAGCGATCCACGGCGCGATCGTCAGCCTTTCGGACCAACTCGAGCCAGGTACGCGCCTGGACCTCGCGATCCGTGTCGGCATCGAGGCGCTCGACTCCCCGCTGCGCCGGCCGGAGAACACGCCGGTGACCGTGCTCCTGACCGACGGGCTGCCGAACGGCGTCCCGCTCGGACCGGGCGGCACTCAGGAGGAGACCGTCCTGACCGAGGCCGACCGCGCCCGAGCTGCGGAGATCCGGATGTACACGATCGGCGTCGGGCAGGCGGACGCGGAGGATCCGGCCTATCGGATCAACGCGGATCTCCTGCGCGCGGTCGCTACGGAGCCGGACATGTTCTTCGAGACTCTAGACCCGACCGAGCTCACAGCGATCTACGCCGCGATCGCGTATCGGCTGGGCTGCCCACCGGAGGCGTTTTGGGGCGGGCGGGAGTGACCCGCCATCGCTACTGCGTTCTTTCTACTTGCCAGGTGTCCGACGTCGGATCGTATCTGAAGCCATAGGAGTTCTCTGGAGCGTCGAGACCGACGGCGAGGTTGAATACGAACGGCACGCCGAGGATCTCCATCCCGCCGTCGGCGTCGAAAACGATGCGGCGCGCCTTATCGGACCATCCCGGCAGGCTGAACTCACGCCGGCTCGGACCATGAAAGCCGCCGCGTTCGTCGAGCGCCACGGACCAAACCTCCGACCTGCGCGCCGAACCGAAGTACAGACGTGTGTCGCGGCTTCCGCGAAATACCGCAAGACCCATCGCGTCGACGTCCGGCAGCGTGTCGGTCACGATACCGTCTGCCGGATTGATACGCACGATCCGGCCGATCTCTTGACGGCGCGAAGAGCCCGCCACCGAGCTGGCGTAAAGGCCGTCGGTGCCGCAGTCGTAAGTCAGGCCCAGAATGCCGAACGGGTTGTCGGCCGAAAGCGGCCCTGCCGGAGCGAGCCGCAGGAATTCTTCCATTTCACCGTTGTCGGTATCCACCTTGAAGATCGTGTTCTGCTCCTCAGGCGGATTCTCCAGCAGGCTGATGTTCGGCGTCGGCGCCACAAACACGTTGCCTTCGGAATCGTAGGTGAACGGGCCAAGGAAGCCGTAGCGCGCCCATGATGGATGCTGGTACGTTTGACTCGGGTCCGCGACATCCACCAGCACGAGGCCGGGCATTTCACCTTCGCCGGTGCTAAGGGCGGACCCGGCCGTGAAGCCGGCTTGGGCCGCGAACCGCGGCCGCTGGCGGCAGTCGAGTGTGCCTCCGATCTTCGCGTCGAGCGGTAGACCCTCGTCGGGCGCGGTTTGAACCCGGCAAGCGACTGCGAACGGCCCGAGCATGCAAACGAGCACCGCGGCGACAAGCGCGTGCCGCCGGAGACAAGTATCACTGGTCGGCTCGGCGATCGTCGGCCCTGCACACGTCGGGTCGGCGATCTTCGGGTCGGCGCTCGTCGGCTCGGCGCTCTTCGGCTCGGCGCTCGTCGGATCGGCACCCGTCGGTTCGGCGATCTTCGGCTTCGACACGCCCGGGCTCATCAGCGCCCCATCGGCACAAACATCGGTCCGGCGTAGCATGGATAGGCTTTGGGCACGAAGACGCCGCCCTCGAGGACACTCTCTGCCCAACAGTACTCGCTGCCGGGCGTGTCGTCGTTCTCAAGCTGCGCTACGTACCACAGGATGAGTGGGCCGTCGGCGATCGATTCGGGTTGCGGCTCGATGAATCGCTCCGGACCCTGGCGATGATCCGTGTTGCAGCACGGCCCTATGGTGATGAGGTCGGCCTGACCCTCATCGACTCCAGACTTATGGAGCGTCACGTAGATAAGCGCATTATCTCCGCGCCCGCCGTCGCCGAACTGGCCCCGGCCGGGATCGACGAAGTATCCGTCCCCGGCCGGATCGGTGATCCGGAACGTATGACCATCAGGCGCGTCGGATACTCGCGCCCCCTGCCGCTCGAAGCCCTCCTCCTCCCAGTCTCTCCAGGCGCCCCCGACCCAGCTCCCGAACGAGTTGCTATCTCCCGAAATGGCGATGCGCAACACGGGCCGGTATGTGCCGTCGGTACCGCAGCCGCGGCCGTGGTTGCCTGCCACCACACGGAAGCGTCCGTCATCGTAGAATTCGAAGCGCTGGCGGTAGAAGTAGTGGCATTGGGCCGGCCAGCCATCGCCCATGAAATCCTGCGTAAGGGCGAACCCGGCAACGCCGTCACCTTCGAGGAGATCATCGACTTCCGGTCCACCATGCGCGACCACGGCTGCCTGGCTGAACGTGGGGCAGCCGACGGCATCGCTGTAGCCGAACGCGTCTGCGCCGGAGTAGCTCACGTGCCAGTCGACCAGCTTGGCGTCGTCGAGCACCGGCTTACCTGCAAAACTCACATCGGAAATTCGCAGGCCATCCGAGCTCGTAAGAAGGTAACGCATCGCCCAATCGCCGCGCGCGAGTTCCGTCTCCCGTTCGCAATACAGCGCGCTGACGACGTCGTCCTGAAGCCGGCGCTCAGTCACGACGGGGCCGGCGCCGCTCTTGCCCAGGGTCGTCCATCGCGTGCCGACGAGGACGCCGTCGGTCAGGTCGACGATGGCCCAGAGCGCGCGATCCCCGCGCAGGAACGTGGGGGCGACGCAGAGGTGCCGCGAGCGTTCGCAGCGGGTCTCGTTGAGGGCGGTCTTCGAGCCGGCCATCACGGCGTCCGAGGGCGACGGCCGTTCACCGAGCTCGCGGATGACCTCGGGCGCCGTCGCCGCGATCTCCTCGGCGAGAGCGACGAGGTGCGGCGGAATGTCCGGCTGCATGCCGGGATACGCGTCCACGGCGAGCACGGCCTGACCCGCGACGTCGACGAGCGCCACGACGGCGGAGTTCGTCGCGTGGTTGTACAGCTCGACGCGATAGCAGGCGGCTTCCCTGCAGCTTTCCGTCTCATCCGTGAGATCACCCTGGCCGGCGCGTCGGATGCCCAACACTTCCGTACGCATCGGCTCGCCGGTAATCGAGTCGCTGGCGAGACGAAGGACTCGCTGATCGCGCACAGCGAGGTCCTGGGCAAGCTTCTGCAGATCCGCCAATGGCTCATCCAGTAGAAGCACCGGAGGCGCAGCTTGGAGGGCCGCCTCGATTCGGGCCGTACGCATAGCGAGCGCAGGGATCGCCTCACCATCGTCCGGTGTAGTTCTCGGAGCCAGGACGCCTGGATCCGCCGTGGCGTCGGAAGTGGCGGTCGCGGCGGCGGTTGGCGTCGAATGCGGCTCACCGGCGCATGAGCACAGGCATACCGCCAAGGCGCACGTGAGGAACGACGCTCCGACGTCTTTCACCGTTTTCGATTCGCGTCGGGGCATTCTTCCGGGCCAATCCTGCGGCGCTGCCAATGACCAAGCAGGCGGATCCTGAACGGCCGCGTACGATAGCCGCCGCGATGCCGACGGCCAAAGGGCGGTTCAGTCGCGGCGCCTTGAACGTACGGCGGAGCTTGGGCAGCAGATGTGAATATGGACGACCATGAACGCGCAGTGTTAGACTCGGCACCGTGATCGAAATTCCTGTCACCGCAAGGCACTCATGACCTACTTACAACTCTTGGCGGGACTCGCACTACTGACTTTCGGCGGGAACGGCTTGGTCAAGGGCGCATCCGGTCTGGCGCGATCCGCGGGCATCAGCCATCTGGTCATCGGCCTGACCGTCGTGGCCTTCGGCACGAGCGCGCCGGAACTGATGGTCAGCGTATTGGCAACAGTGCGCGATCAACCCGACTTGGCCGTCGGCAACGTCGTTGGCAGCAACATCTTCAACGTCTTGTTAATTCTGGGCGTTTGCGCGCTTTTGCGGCCCTTGACAGTGGCACACGCCTTGGTCTGGCGCGACGTGCCCATCATGGTCGGCGCATCGCTGTTGTTGCTTGTCTTCGCCATGGACGGTGCGATCGTCCGCTGGGAAGGCGCGTTCATGTTTGCGGCGTTGCTGGTCTTCGTCATCTACACAGTGCGCGCCGGCAAGCGCGAGGCACAACAGCAGCCCGAACCGGAAGACTCCGACACGCCTCCAACGAGTCTTCCGCGAGACCTGGTTTGG
Source organism: Anaerolineae bacterium (assembly GCA_038913135.1). GTDB lineage: Bacteria > Chloroflexota > Anaerolineae > Epilineales > Epilineaceae > JBCLES01. The sequence goes on along the minus strand of JBCLES010000019.1, from coordinate 587 downwards.
GTCTTCTTCGGCCTAGCCGGCTTGATGGTTGGGTCGAATTTCTTGGTCGACAGCGCGACGACATTGGCGCAGCAATTTGGCATCAGCGATGCCGTCATCGGTTTGACAATCGTCGCTGCCGGCACGAGCTTGCCCGAAGTGGCGGCCTCTATAGCCGCCACTGTGCGCGGTCAACGCGACATCGCCGTAGGCAACGTCATCGGCAGCAATATCTTCAACATTCTCTGCATTCTCGGACTGACCGGATTGATCGCCGGCCCAGCCGGCGTTGCGGTTTCGCCTGAAATCAACCGCTTCGACATTCCCGCGATGACTGGCGTAGCGCTCTTGTGCGTGCCGCTGGTTGCGCCCCGCCATCGTTTGGGCAGAGTCGCCGGAGCGACGTTCTTGTTCTACTACGTCGCCTACATCCTGACGTTGGTGGCGCTGGCGACCTCCTCGCCCGCCTTGCAAGCCTTCAGCAACGCCGTGCTGGCCGTTGGCATTCCTTTGACGATCGTAGTGATTACAGCCTACGTTGCCACGTCACGCCGCGACGGCCGAGGCCCTGAATCGAGACTACCGGAGCAATAGGTCGGCGCCGACGG
>JBCLES010000018.1:0-50135 GCA_038913135.1 Anaerolineae bacterium | reverse complement strand
CCGCAGGGGTCGTGTTAGTCGGGGGCGGAGCCGAACTTAACGGCTTGCCAAAGCGACTTGGGGAAGCGTGGGGTATGCCCGTTCGGCGCGGCCGGCCAACCCAAATCGCGGGCCTTACGAGCGCGGCCGGGACACCCGCACACGCGGCGGCGGTCGGACTGATCATGTGGGCGGCTCGGGAGGTTAGGGACGCCGCGGTACCCACCTCGCGGGCATACGGGACGGACGGAGAATCGGGGGGCGTCGTCGACTGGATTCAGAAAATGCTCCTGCCAAAGCGTGGAACCGAGAGCGGAGCTTGAACTTTCCCAGGCGGAAACGTTCTGAGATCGGAGGTCGTGATTGGATGAAATGACTGTACGAATCGAATGGAACCGTCGCGCGCAGGGGCGCGCGTGAAGTCATAGCGGCACACCAATTGAGATCGGGAACCCACAGGAGCGATGTGATGAACTATCCAGTCGAGATCGAAGGATTGGCCCAAATCAAGGTCATCGGCGTTGGCGGCGGCGGAAGCAATGCCGTGAATCGGATGATCGCCGAGGGACTAGGCGGCGTCGAGTTTATCGCGGTGAACACGGACGCGCAGGCCCTGCAGCTCAGCCAGGCGTCGCGCCGAATTCAGATCGGCACGAAGCTGACCAAAGGTCTAGGTGCTGGTGGACGCGCGGAGATCGGCGAGCGTGCGGCAGAGGAAAGCCGTGAGGAGATCGAAGAAATCCTCAAAGGGGCCGATATGGTCTTCGTCACCGCCGGAATGGGCGGCGGCACCGGGACCGGAGCGGCGCCCGTGGTCGCGGAAATCGCCCGCGCCTCCGGCGCTCTCACGATCGGTGTGATCACGAAGCCTTTCGCCTTCGAAGGCCTGCCGCGGAATCGGTCCGCTGAGAGCGGCACCGAGTCACTGGCCGGGAACGTCGACACGCTAATCGTCATCCCGAACGATCGCCTGCTTACGCTGGGCGACCACCGGATCACCTTCCAAGACGCCTTCCGCGCGGCGGATGGTGTGTTGCACCAAGGCATACAGGGAATCAGCGAGCTGATCACCGTCCCGGGCTTGATCAACCTGGACTTCGCGGATGTCCGTTCGATCATGGCCGATGGCGGAGCGGCGCTGATGTCCGTCGGAACTGCAAGCGGTGAGAATCGAGCGATCGCTGCCGCGGAACAGGCAATCGCGAGCCCTCTCCTCGACGTGACGATCGACGGAGCGACCGGCGTGCTGTTCAACGTGACCGGTGGTCTCGACATGACTTTGCAGGAAGTAAACGACGCGGCCGAGGTGATCGGCCACCATGTCGACGGAGATGCGAACATCATCTTCGGCGCAGTCCTCGACCCGGAGCGGAGCGATGAACTGCGAATCACGGTCATAGCGACCGGCTTCCGTGCAAACGCACGATTGGAAGGTCGACCGATCGGCAACGTCATCCACATGCCGCGCTTGCGCAGGACGGGCACCACAGCTGCGGTTGAGCCGAGCGCCCCATCGAGCATCCGCGGACGTTACGCGGCCGATGATCTGGAGATCCCAGCCTTCCTCAGGAAGCGCTGAACGTAACCAAAGTCGTTGCTTTGGCGGATGAATCAATTGGCGGCGGTGGGCAGTTAACCCCACCGCCGCCTACCGTTTTCTCAGAGTGTTGCGGTCGGCCAGGCGCTATGGTAGACTGGCCGAGGCCACTAGATATGGTGTCCCGCGCGCATGAATGCCGCAACATCTTGCATGTTTCGTCCGACGGCTATCCACAGCTTGTCCACAACAGCTTATCCACTTCGGCTTGTTCAAAGTTGTGTTCGCCGCTGCATATCGTACCCTGTCCGGTGGTTGTCGGTGCGGCACGGTGACTTTGACCATCGCAATATGGGCGATCTTGGTGAATCCTAGCGCGAGGAGCACGCGATGAAGTGTCCGTTTTGTGAAGCCTCGAGCCACGTGGTCGATACGCGCGAAGTGTCGAGTTCCATCCGACGTCGTCGCGAGTGCAATACGTGCAATGAGCGATTCACGACTTACGAGCGCATCGCGTCGACCAACCTTCAGGTAGCCAAGAGCGATGGGCGACGCGAGGAGTTCAGCCGGGATAAATTGATGACGAGCCTCCGGCTGGCATGCGCCAAGCGACCCGTTCCTGCCGACACGGTCGAAGAGATCGCCGCTGACATCGAGCTTCAGCTCTATCGACTCGGACGGAGCGAGGTCTCGAGCGAGGTGATCGGCGAATTGGCCATGACAAGCCTCCGCACTGCCGACGATGTGGCATATGTCCGCTTCGCCAGCGTTTACAGGCGGTTCACGGACCTCGAAGTGCTCGTCGACGAAATCGAGCGGCTCCGCACTCAGAAGCAGCGCGAGGAAGAGCGAAAGCGTCAGCTTTCTCTTGGACTTTAGGGTCGACTCCGAGCGACTTCGCGCGATTTCGGCCACCTCTAGCTAGAACCAGTGGCTGACTGTTCATCGGCCCAAGTCAGCCTCAGTACCCCGCGCGTCACCAGCGACGCGCCGATGGGAGGTCCATACCGTGAGCAAGAAGAAAGCGAATGACGGCGTTGTCGGCGGTAAGTCGTCGCGTCAAGACCCAGTGATCAAATCGGATCGGACGGCGGTGAGTTCGTCGATAAGCACTGCGAGTCAGGCAGGTCCACGTCGCGTATCGCCGGGCGACGCCAACGCGCTCAGCCCCCTCGGCGAGAAGATCTTCTTGGATCGCTACGCGCTTAAAGATATGGACAAGCGCTCGATCCGGCAGGGTGATCTGGTCGTCGTCTGCGTAGATTCCGAGACCGGTCAACGAGAGATCGGGATCGTGCACAGCGTGGAAGGCGACAGCGTGAGCGTGGAGCTCGCCGGCGGCGAGACGATACGTAGGAGCATGGAGCATGTCGATCGCCCGCTCGAGACCCATCCCGACGAGATGCAGGCCCGCACAGCTCGCGGGATCGCGGCTGTCGAGTCGTCGGAGAACAGGGCGGAGTGGGAAGAGAAGTTCCGCTGGCTGCTAGCGGGCTGGAGGTTCGTTCCCGGAGGCCGAATCCTGAGCGCAGCGGGCACCGACCAAGAATTGACCTTCTACAATTGCTACGTGGTGCCCAGCCCGCATGACTCACGCGAAGGCATCATTCGGACTCTTGGTCAGATGACCGAGATCATGTCACGCGGCGGCGGAGTCGGCATCAACCTATCGAGCCTCCGTCCAAGGTACGGCTACGTCAAAGGGGTGAACGGCCGCAGCAGCGGGTCGGTCTCTTGGGGATCCTTGTACAGCTTCGTTACCGGCTTGATCGAGCAAGGCGGCAGTCGTCGTGGCGCGCTCATGTTGATCCTGAACATCTGGCATCCCGACGTGGCGGAGTTCATCGATGCCAAACGCGAGAAGGGCCGGATTACCAACGCCAACATCTCGGTCGGGGTGACGGACGAATTCATGGCGGCGGTCGATGCCGACGGCCCATGGGATCTGGTGTTCCCCGACACATCGGTTGCCGAATACGATGAGCTTTGGGACGGCGACCTCGCCGCCTGGCGCGCGTCCAGCCGCCCGGTGGCAGTGCATCGCACAGTACGTGCGCGCGACCTATGGAATCAGATCATCGAGAGCGCGTGGAGCAGCGCAGAACCGGGACTCTGGTTCAGCGAGCGCTCCAATGCGATGGCCAACTCGCACTATTTCGCGCCCCTCGTCAGCACGAATCCTTGCGGTGAACAACCGCTTCCGGCGTGGGGAGTGTGCAACCTCGGTGCGCTCAACCTGAGCCGTTTTGCACTCGATGGCAGTGTGGATTGGGAGTCGCTCGGGCGCGCCGTCAAATACGCTACACGCTTTCTCGACAACGTCATCGACGTCACTCCTTACTACTTCGAGGAGAACCGCGAGCAACAGATGTCGGAGCGACGGGTCGGGCTCGGCACGATGGGGCTGGCGGACCTGATGATCCGGTGCGGCGTGCGCTACGGCAGCGATGCGGGCAACTCCTTCTGTGACCACCTCTTTCGCTTCATCGCGGAGCAAGCTTATCTAGCTTCGTCGCAGATCGCTTCGGAGAAGGGCTCTTTCCGGCGCTTTGAGGCTGAGCCGTTTCTGTCTAGCGGATTCATGCGCGGGATGTCCGACGAAGTGCGCGACACCATCCGCGCCAAAGGCATACGGAACGTGACGCTGCTCACGCAGGCGCCGACCGGTACGACCGGCACGATGGTCGGCACGTCGACCGGCATAGAGCCTTTCTTCTCCTGGACATACTATCGCCAGAGTCGGCTTGGTTGGCACGAGGAGCGGGTCGAAATAGTCCGCGAATGGAAGGCTGCGCATCCGGATGACGAATCGTTGCCTGACTACTTCGTGACCGCGATGGAGCTCTCGCCCTTCGAACACGTCGGTGCCCAAGCCGCGATCCAACGGTGGATCGACTCGGCGATCTCGAAGACCTGCAATGTGCCTTCGGATTACACGGTTGAGCAGACCAGAGAGCTCTACGAGCGGATGTATCGCCTGGGCTGCAAGGGTGGAACCGTATATCGCGATGGCAGCCGGGACGAGCAAGTACTGCACTTGGAGGACGAACGCGAGAACGAGCGATCGGATGCCGTCGCGGAAGCCGCGCGTCGCATGCCGCGCGAGATTAGAGTGCGTCCGCAGCGCACCGTTGGCGAGACCCTGCGCGTCTCGACACCCTTCGGCAAAGCTTATGTCACCGTCAATCGCTCACCGGACGGCGAGCCGTTCGAGGTCTTCGTCAATATCGGTAAGGCGGGCACGGACCTCTCAGCGGACGCCGAGGCGATCGGCCGGTTGATCAGCCTGATGCTGCGCGTTCCTAGCCCGCTGCCGCCGAGGGAGCGTCTGGAGCTCATCGTTTCTGAGCTGGCTGGAATCGGCGGCAGCCGGCATGTCGGCTTCGGCGCGGATCGAATTCGATCCATTCCCGACGGCATAGCCCGCGCGCTCGATTCCGTACTTCGAGCATCGCAATCGGAAACGGGCCAAGCACCAACACAGCCAAGCCTCTTCGAGGAAGGCAGCCTCAGAGATGAAGTGGACATTGCGCCGGGCTCCGTTGGGCCTGATGCCGCAGGACACGAGGTGCCTGTTGTGGCTGTATCGGCGAGAGTAAACGGAGCGTCGACCGCCGCCGTCTACGACGAACCGTCGCTTCCAGGCGCCGACCTTTGCCCCGTTTGCGGACACGCGACGCTGATCCACGTCGAGGGCTGCATGAAATGCTACGCGTGCGGTCATTCTGAATGCTGAGTTCATCGCACTCGATGGTATCGTGCTGAGCCTTCTTTAGTACTCGGTCGAGTTCAGCGAACGGATGTGAACCATGGCGGTCGAAATAGAGGCGAAGTTTCACGTTCAGAATAATGAAACAGCGGCGGAGGACATGCTGGTCGCGTTGATGCCGGATTCGACCGATCTTGCCGACATCGAGCGGCAAGACCTGCATGACCTCTACCTGGAAACACCCGACCGATCGATTCTCAGGTCAGGTTACACGCTCCGGGTTAGAACACGCCGAGATCGCTCCGATCTTCGGCGCAAAGCGACAATCAAGTCGCTCGGTCGAGATGCCGGCAAGGGCGACGGCGCCGTACATGCCCGCTCTGAAGTGGAAGCCGAGTTGTCGCCTAAAGCTTCCGCCCTGAATGTCTCCGATTACCCGAAGGACTTGCGTCGTACGCTCGCCAAAATCGCAGGTAAGTCGAAGCGCCTTGAGCCGATTCTCGCAATCGAGCAAGTCCGTTCGATCGGGTCGGTGCTTTTCTCGGGACCACAAAATGGGGATCCGGGCTCGGATCCGGGCTCGGAACACGCCGGCATAGTCGGCGAACTCAGCGTCGACGACGTAGCTGTGCTGAACGCCGACGGAGATCCGATCGACTCCTTCCGCGAGGTCGAATTCGAACGGGCGGCCGAATGCCCTGCAAGTAGATTCAACGATTTCGTCGCGGAGCTTGCTCGCAAACCGGACCTTCAGCCCGCGAACGAGGGCAAGCTGGTACGCGGGCTCGAACTTGCCGCGCGCCATGTACCGGGCCGCCCGGCAGGTGAGTTTGACATCCGCGCCGACATGACGGTCGCGGAAGCAGGCCGAATGGTGTGGCGGAAGCAGCTGACTGCCGTGCTCTTGACCGAGGCCGGCGCCCGCCGCGGAGAGGACATCGAATTCGTCCACGACATGAGGGTGGCGACGCGAAGGGCGCGGGCGGCGTGGATGCACTACGGCTCCGCTTATGACGAAGGCGCGATGCGCAGTTTGACGAAGGGGCTGAAGCGGACAGCCGCGGCGCTTGGCGAAGTCCGCGATCACGATGTCGCCCTCGACGCTCTCGCCTCATACACGCGCGAGGCTCCCGCGACTGATGGCGAAGTTCTCGAAGCAGTAGCCGAACAATGGCGCAATCAGCGGGCGGAATCCTACGTGAGGCTACTGGCTTGGCTGGACAGCAAGCCCTACTCCAAATTCATTAAGCACATGGTGCGGCATTGTTCGACGCCCGGCGCCAACTCGTCCCCAGATCGACCCGCTGAGTTGGTTCGGCACGTACTCCCGAATGCAGTGATCGAAAGCTTCGGAGCCGTACGTGATTACGCCCCGCATTTCGATGCCGACGAGCCCGTCGAAGAAGAAATGCTCCACGCTATGCGCATCGACTGTAAGCGACTTCGCTACGCGATCGAGCCGCTATCGCACCTCATGGGCTCTGACGGCAAGGAGTTCGTCAAGACCTTGAAGAGGATGCAGGACGTATTAGGCGACCTCAATGACGCGAGCGTCGCGCAAGCGCGCATCTCTGAGCTTGGTGACAGCGCCAAGGGCAACCCGGCGATCGATCGGTACTTGGAGAAGCAGTCCGAAGTTATCGAACGGTGTCGCACGACGGCCGAATCGGTCTGGCGCCCACTCACCTCCGAGGAGAGTCTGGGCCGATTGGTTCGATCTCTATCGAACTGGTGACAGATCGACCGGAGACGAACACGGAAGGAGCACGCAAGGTCGCTTCTCAGATTGAAGGACCGGCCCTGAACGTCACTCCGCGGATCGAATCACGGATCGGCGGCGCCGAACCGATGAATTCCGATTCGGATAGAGTCGTCGCGTTCATGGACATAGGGACGAACTCCATCCGCCTCCTACTTGTCCGTTTCAATCGTAACATGTCCTATTCGATCCTCAGCCAGCAGAAAGAGGTAGTTCGTCTCGGCGAGGATGAGTTCGCCGACCGCCACCTGCGGCCGGAGGCGATGCGGCGGGCAGCCCTTGTCTGTAGAACCTTCACCGAGATGGCGCGCGCTTACGGCACAGAAGAAATCATCGCCGTGGCGACCTCGGCGACGCGGGAAGCCCGCAATCAAGCCGAATTCCAGCGCATGCTTCGGCGCGAGGCCGATCTCCAAATCAGGACGATCTCAGGCCACGAAGAGGCTCGGCTGATCTATCTCGGAGTGTCGAGCGGAGTGCACATTGAATCGCGTCCGACCCTGTTCATTGACATAGGCGGCGGGAGTACGGAACTGATAGTCGGCGATCAATCGCAGCACCTCTTCTTGGACTCGGTCCAGCTGGGCGCGATCAGGCTCACTTCCATGTTCTTCATGCCTGCCGAAACTGCGCCCGTGCCCGACGACAGATACGCACTCATCAGGCGCTACGTCGAATCTTCCGTGGTGCGCAGCGTGAAGTCCATCAGGGAACTGTCGCCGGAGCTCGCGATAGGCAGTTCCGGGACCATCGAAAACCTGGCCGACATCGCCTATCGCGCGCTTCACAAGCGAGCGCGTCAACCGGATGATGTTCTTACCCGAGCTGATCTCGCTGTGGTTGCATCGCGGCTCCGGAGCGCTACCCTGGCCGAACGAACGGCAATTCCGGGCATGAGCCCCGATCGAGCCGACATCATCGTCGCCGGATCCGCGATCCTCGAAACGCTGATGGACGAACTGGGCCTCGATGAAATTTTGGTGAGCGATCGAGGGCTCAGGGAAGGCCTGATCATCGACTACCTTTCGCGCCGGCACCCGGGCATCCTCGAGGGCCAAACTGTTCGCGAGCGCAGCGTCGTTCAGCTCGGGCGGCGCTGCAACTTCGACGAAGCGCATGCTCGTCACGTCACCAACCTTGCTCTCGAATTGTTCGACAGCGGTTCGGAAAGCGGATTGCATGACCTTGGGGATGCCGAGCGCGAACTCTTGGAACATGCGGCGATGCTGCATGATATCGGGACGTTCCTGACGTACCACAATCACCATGTGCACTCGGCTTATCTCGTTCGAAATGCCGATCTGCTTGGCTTCGACCAGCTCGAAGTCGCAACCATCGCCGCAATCACGCGCTTTCACCGTAAGAGCTATCCGCGTATGCGCCACGACGATTACTCTTCGCTGCCAAAGCCGGGTCGGCGCGTAATCCGGACCGTGAGCACGATTCTCCGGCTCGCCGAGAACCTCGATCGCAGCCGCACCGGAGCCGTCGTCGGTGCTCGGCTCGAGTGTGGTGAAGGCAAGCGCGCCGTGTTAGCCATTCGATGCACTTCGGATTGTCAGCTGGAACTATGGGGCATCCGCAGGAGCGTTCAGGCGTTTCAGCGCGCCTTCGGCCGACGTCTTGAAGTCCGAACGGACATGGTCGGCGACTAGCAGGTGCGCGGGTGTCTCAACCCGAAAGAGGGCGGATCGGTGGGCCTGTCCGCTCACGATAAGCCATGAGCTCGGCCTGTGAGTCTATGGCTGGAGAAGCTTCTCCGGCATTGACGCACCGATAGCTGCCATCCGACATGAGCTCCCGCGCGTTGACGTTATCCCGGAGGTAGACGGCTAGCACATCGTCGACAAGGTGCGCTCGCAGAGCCGGAGATTCGACTGGGAACAGCACTTCAACGCGGCGGTCGATGTTACGCGGCATGAGATCCGCGCTGCCCAAATAGACTATCGAATCGTTTCCGTTGCCGAAAGCGAAGATGCGGGAGTGTTCCAGAAAACGGCCGACGATGCTTCGAACGCGAATCGTCTCGCTCGTCCCTTTGATCCCCGGCCGCAGGCAGCAAATCCCGCGAACGATGAGATCGATTTCGACGCCGGCGCGCGACGCCTGATACAGGCATCGAATGATCTCGGCATCGACAAGCGAGTTCAACTTGAAAATGATCCGCCCGTCACCGTGCAGGCGATGGCGCTCTGTTTCAGAACGTATGAGTTCCAGAAATCGCTCGCGCATGTTGATTGGCGCAACGATCAGCTTTCGGAACTCGGTCTTGGCTGAGTAGCCTGTCAGAAGGTTGAAAAGGTCGGTCGCATCCGCTCCGATGTCGTCGTCGCACGTGAAGAGTCCGAGATCGGTATACAAGTTGGCTGTGACCGCGTTGTAGTTGCCTGTCGCGAGATGGACGTAGCGGCGAATCCGATTCCCCTCGGATCGGACGACGAGAGCCACTTTGCAATGAACCTTGAGGCCGACCAGTCCATACACGACATGTACACCGTCGTCTTCGAGAGCTCGCGCCCAAGAGATGTTGCTCTCTTCGTCGAAACGCGCTTTGAGCTCCACGAGCGCCGCCACCTGCTTGCCGTGCTCACGCGCCCGCATCAGAGCAGCTACCACAGGCGCATTCCGACCGACTCGGTAGAGCGTCTGCTTGATCGCGAGCACGTTGGCGTCGTCGGCGGCCGACTCCAAGAATCCGAGAACCGGCGAGAATGATTCGAACGGATGGTGCACCAGGACATCGTCGGCGCGAATCGCTTCGAAGAAGTCGACCTGACGCGAACCGTCGTCAAAGGCGCGTGGAATGGCAGGCGTGAAAGGCGGGTCCTTCAGATCATGCCGATCGACATCATGAAGGGACGCGATACCGCTAAGCGCGATCGGTCCGCCGACGGCATAGATATCAGATGGCGCTACTCCGAGCTCGCCCGCCAGGAGCGACCTCAGGTCCTTGGGCATCGTCGAGTTCATCGTAAGCCGCACCAAGTCACCAAAGCGGCGTTGTCGAATGAGCCGCTCGACATTCTCTAAGAGGTCCGATGCCTCCAGCTCTTGAAGGTCCATGTCCGCGTCGCGAGTGATGTGGAATGGATGCGCCTCGAGAATCTCCATGCCCGGAAAGAGGCTGTTCAAGTTCGCCGCGATTAATTGCTCGAGCCACACAAAGTAGTGATGGTAGGGCACTGTTCCGTCTTGACGCCTGCTGCCGGAGTTGCGCTTCAGTGGAACAAGCCGCGGCAAAGTGCTCGGCACCTTGACCCTGGCGAACCGCACGTTGCCCCTTGCGTCGCGAACACGAACCGCGAGGTTCAGACTGAGATTGGATATGTGCGGGAACGGACGCCCGGGATCGAAAGCGAGAGGGGTGAGCACGGGGAAGATTCGCACTTGGAACGCCTCATCGGCAAACGCCTTCTGCTTGGGCGTCAGGTCGGCGTAATCGAGAACGTGTATCCCGGATGCGGACAGCTGCGGAATTAGCTCATCGCTCCAGCAACTCTGCACATCATCCATCAGGGCGAGCGCTTCCCGGCGGACTGCGGCGAGCTGTTCGGCCGGAGACATGCCGTCCGGCGAAACATCGACCACGCCGGCATCGACCTGCTGCTTTAGGCCCGCGACCCGGATCATGAAGTATTCTTCGAGATTCGAGTTTGTGATGGCGAGGAATTTGACCCGTTCTAGGATCGGATTGCGTGTATCCTCCGCCTCTTCGAGCACCCGCCTATTGAACGCGAGCATGCTGAGTTCGCGGTTGATATAGAGCCTCGGATCATAGAGATCCGTGAGTTCACCGGCTAACACCTCAGACGGATCGGCGTCCAGTTCCCCGAAAACCGTCGGTCCAATCGATAGCGCTTCACCCGCGGTCGCTCTTGAGTCGTCCATGGCTTCAGATCCCTTCGGTGCCTCCATCGAGCGCAGGCCATTCATCCAACCGCCAGATTCCAAGTTTATCGCACATGTCTGGTCCTTAGGCTAACGCACATCAGGCTCCAATTGACCAGATTGATATTAGAGTGTTCCGGCAACGGCCAGCCGGCACATCCAACGGGCGGAGATGGCTCTTCAGGGAAGTATAATCATCGGCTTCTGTCGACGGGGGGAGCGGCGTGGAGCAGGCAATGCGCGATCTGCACATCCAGCTGACGGAGGCGGCGCATGCCGTCCTTCGGAGTCGGGACGAATATGAAGGTCTCGAGCAGCGTGAGCTGGCGCCATGGGCCGAGCACTCGGCGACGAGCCGCGGCCGTGTGTATCCCAGCGACCGGCATCCATATCGCACCGAATTCCAGAAAGATCGCGACAGAATCGTTCACACGACCGCCTTCCGCCGACTGCAATACAAGACACAGGTCTTCGTGAACTACGAAGGCGATTACTATCGAACCAGGTTGACGCACACGGGCGAGGCCGCTCAGATCGCGCGCACAATGGCCCAAGCTTTACGCTGTAACGACGTCCTCGCAGAAGCGATCACACTCGCGCACGATCTCGGGCATTCGCCGTTCGGTCACTCAGGCGAGATCACGCTCGACCGCTTGATGCTCACGCGGATGGGACGTGATCCGGATGACTCCGGAAACAAAGGCCACGGTTTCAACCACACGCTCCAATCGCTGCGCATCGTCGAGAAGCTCGAGAAGCGCTGGCCGGAGTTCGATGGACTGAATCTGACGTGGGAGACGCGCGAAGGGATTGCGAAACACGTAACCGAATACGATACCGTGCACTCGCGCTGGATCGCACCGTATGAACCGAATCTCCTTTCCTCGCTCGAGGCGCAGATTGTCAACGCGGCCGATGAGCTTACGTACAGCTCACACGACTTAGATGACGGATTGCGGAGCGGAGTGATCGACTTGAACGATCCCGCTCTCGCCGACGTTGAGATTTGGCAGCGAGCGATCCACGGCATTTCGGACGCAGATCCAGAGCTTAGGCGACATAGAGCGATCCGTCGCGTCATCGACGGCCTGATCAGCGACCTCATATACTCGAGCGCCGTCCGAATAGCCGATGCGGCGCCGAGTTCGCCTGACGACGTGCGTCGCGCCGAGCGCCCAATGATCGCACTTTCGGATGAGATGCAGTCCATGCAGCGGCAGCTCAAAGACTTTCTCTATCAGAATGTCTATCGGCAATGGCGTGTGATCCGGATGTACCGAAAGGCAGAATTCGTTCTGACTCAGCTCTTTCAGGGCTTCGAGCAGGATTTCAGGCAGCTGCCGGCGCAAACACGGGCGAAGGTGGTAGAGGCCCAGCCTGCCATCGAACCAGGCGGCGCTCTCGATCTCAAAGCGTATCGGGTGATTGTCGACTACTTGGCGGGCATGACGGATCGCTTCGCGATTCAGGAGCACCGGCGGATGTTCGACCCGAACGTGCGCGCATGAGCGTGGACGACTGGGTCGGCGTCTTCCGTTCCGCGTTCCTCGGCGTACTCCAGGGGGCGACCGAGTTCCTGCCGGTCTCCAGTTCCGGCCACCTGGTGATCGTACCGGAACTCCTCGGTTGGCCACCGGCCGGCCTGACCTTCGATGTAGTCGTTCACCTTGCCACCGCGATCGCGGTCGTCTTCGCCCTTCGCAATGATTGGCTCAATATGCTTCAGGGCGCGTGGCGCGGACTGCGAGGTGGTTCGCCCTTAAAGGATCCGGACGCCCGAGCCCTCGCTCTGCTGATGCTCGCAAGCCTTCCTGCCGCGGCGGTGGGACTATTTCTTGAGCCTTATGTCGAGTCCTTCTTGGTGGATAGTTCGTTGATGGCGGCCCGGATCTCCGCTGCGATGCTCTTGGTCACCGGAACGATCCTGGTCGCGAGCGAGGCCGTCGCACGTCGCCGCAGAGTGGAGGACGGCCCGTCGTCTGAAACAGTCACTTTGGCGGATCGCTTGAGCTTTAGAATCGCGATTCTGATCGGTTGCGCCCAAGCCATTGCGATCATTCCCGGAATATCACGCTCCGGCGCAACGATCGCGGCAGGGCTCGCGCTTGGGCTTCCGCGCGACGAATCAGCCCGATTCAGCTTCCTACTAGCGACGCCGATAATCCTTGGCGCTGGAGCCTTGCGTCTCTTCGATCTAATCGGTGGAGGGGGAGCGGACGCTCCAGGGCCGCTCGGGCTGCTGGTCGGAGCAGCAGCGGCCGGTATCGTGGGCTTTGGCAGCATCGGTTGGCTCATGCGTACCCTCCGAAGTCGCTCTCTCCTGGGATTCGCGATTTACACGTGGGCCTTCGGCCTGATCGCGCTCTTGCTGCTGAAATGAGAGAAAGTTCTTCCCGGTCCCCCGGACTACAGGTTTCGAGCACCGAATCACAACGGCGTTCCAAATTCAGCCTCGCTCCCTTAGCGCTCTCGACGATGTACGCCCGACGCTTTCCAGGCGCCGCCGAGTCGGACTTGGCGCCGTTCTTCGATTCGGGACGCGAAATGGGCTTCGACCGCTTCGAGCTCAGCCATATCTTGGGGCATCGTGCTGTCGAGCGGATCGTGGCAGCAGGGCACAGAATCGAGACCGTCCATCATCCGTGCCCCGCAAGCACACAGCTGAGAGCGAGCGATGAGCTGACCTCGGCCGATGCAGCCGCTCGCGGACGGGCGGTCAAGGCGTTAGTGCGATCGATCGAAACAGCGGCGCGCGTCGGGGCCCGCCACGTGGTGCTTCACCTGGGATCGCTGCCGGATCCCGACGGCGAGATTCACCGACTCCGCTTCGAGTTGACCGCGAGATTCCATGCTGGAGGAATCGCCGGCGTGTTCGCGGCACACACGCGCGAACGCCTGAGAGCGCGACTTTCGATCGACATGCCGCCTGCCCTCGAGCGGGCGTGTGAGGCCTTGCTGAAACCGATCGAGCTTGCTCGAAGTCTTGGGGTCCGGATCGGCATTGAGACGGGCTACCATCCGCACGAGCTGCCCGAACCGGCGGGACTGAAAGTGCTACTCAGTCAGACTGACGCCGACGTCGTTGGCGCATGGCTGGACACCGGACATATCGCTGCTCGCGCGGCGATCGGAGTGACGGATATGGGCGAGTGGTGGGCTGCCGTCGGCGACCGATGGATTGGCGCGCACCTGCATGACATCGTCGGTCTGCGAGACCATCTCGCGCCCGGAACGGGGACACTGGATTTCGTGTCCGTCCTCGCCGAGCTGCCGGCCGATGCCGCTCTGTCGTGCGAGGTCGACTGGTATCTCGATCCAACCGAGGTGGAAGCCGGCGCGCGACACATTTTGGAGGCCATGACAAACCGCACTGCCCAGGCCCATATTAGCTGAAGATTAGCTTGCCGAGAATCCGTCGCTGGTGATATAATCCCGCGCTGTCAACAAACTTTTCGTATTATCGAAAAGTGGGCTCGTCCCACTTTTCTTTGCGTGATGAGCCCGTTTTCTAGGGCTTGAGCGTCACGGCAGGAGTGGGTTGCGATGGCTTCAACAACAGGCTCGAACACCGATCTCATAGCCGCGATCCGCGGCTTGAGTGCGGCTCGCGAGCTACCACCGGAGGTCATCCTCGACGCCTTGAAGGCGGCGCTTAGATCTGCTTACGATAAGATTCCAGGGCGCGAGGCCGGCAACGTCTCGGTCGAGATCAGCGATTCGACCGGGGAGACACACGTCTTCGCGCATTACACAGTAGTAGACGAAAAGTATATAGAAGATCCTCACACGGAAATGACGCCCGAGCAGGCGAACGAGCATAAATCGGACGCTGCGGTAGGCGATCTCATCTCCTTCGACGTAACGCCGGGCGACTTCGGCCGAATCGCGGCTCAGACCGCCAAGCAGGTCATCCTCCAGCGTATCCGTGAGGCTGAGAGAGAGCAGAACTATCTAACTTACGCCGATCGTGAAGGCGAGATCGTCTACGGCACCGTGCAGACGGCGAATCGAGACCTGGTTACCGTCGCGCTAGATCGGGTCGAGGCAATACTGCCCAAGAGCGGTCAGATGCCCGGCGAACGCTATGCGCCAAACCAACGCTTGCGTGTTTATGTCAGCGAGGTGAAGCGATCGCCCAAGGGTCCGCAGATCATCGTTAGCCGGACCCACAAGATGATGCTGAAGAGGCTGATGGAGCTGGAGATCCCTGAGATCTTCCAAGGCTCCGTCGAAGTGAAGTCCATCGCCCGCGAGGCCGGCAGCCGAAGCAAAGTCGCCGTATGGTCCACACAAGACGGCGTCGATCCCGTGGGCGCATGCGTCGGAATGCGCGGCGTGAGAATTCAAGGTCTGGTGCGAGAGCTTGGCGGCGAGAAGATCGACGTGGTCGAATGGGACCCGGATCCACGCACGTTTATAAAGAACGCTCTCTCTCCGGCGCGAGTTGTCTACGTTTGGCTCGAAGAGTCTGAGGACGAAACGGTGAGTGTGAAGGGCACGGCGAATGTCGTCGTCCCAGACGATCAGCTGTCGCTTTCTATCGGACGCGAAGGCCAGAACGCGCGGCTTGCCGCCAAGCTTACCGGTTGGCGGATCGATATCCGGGCTGAGAGCGAAGCTTCAAGCATGCTCGATCAGGTCAAGGCGGACGACGAAGCACGACGCGCGGAACAGGCCCGCAAGGCCGCCGACGCGTTGCTGCGAGCTGCGCCGGACGCCCTGGAGCCTCCGGAGGAGATTGCAACTCCGGTTGTCGTTCCGGAGACTCCGGAATCGGATGACGAGCTTGAGACAGAGCCACTTGAAGTGGCCGCGGATGTGGTAGAACTACCGCAAGTCGTCCCGATCGCACCTCCGCCGCCAGCCGCTTCATTCGAGCCGGATCCGGTTGAGGAAGTGTTGGACGAAGTAAAACCGGCCGCTCGTAAGCTGCCGCCGCGCGAGCGTCGAAAGGAAGTTGAAGACGACGAATTGGACGATCTGCTCGGAGGTACGGATCGGTCCCGGAAGAAGAAGGTCTTGATCCGGGACCCGGTTACCGGCCGATTGATCGCGGAGCCTAAGCGCAAGCATTCGCGCCAACGGCCCGATTGGGAAGAAGACATCGGCCGGTGGTCAGGCGAAGATGACTTCTTCGACGATACGATGGGCTTCACGGAGAACGACTTCATCGGAGAAGGCGACGAGGAGTCGGACCACGTCGAAAGCGAGTTGATTGAGGGCGCCGGTGAAGACGACACCGACGCTGAGGACTAGGATGTACTCATGGGGCGAGGTCGTGAACCGGAACGCATGTGCATCGTCTGCCGCCGCAAGGCAGGACAGTCGGCGTTCGTGCGGATCGCGACAGCAAGGTCTGAGGCTAGTGCCCCGCTCCTGATAGACGCGCGACCGCGCAGCCTTGGGCGCGGCGCGTATATATGCCGGCGGGCAGAGTGTTGGTCGTCCGACATTTTGGTGAGAGGTCTCGAACGGGCGCTACGCGCGTCGTTCGGGCAGTTGGAATTGACGCAAATCGAAGAATTCGCCCGTGCTTTCGCGGCTGAAGCCGTGAGAGGTGAAAGCGCATGAGCAGTGGGGGTGTGGTATG
Organism: Anaerolineae bacterium; assembly: GCA_038913135.1. Classification (GTDB taxonomy): domain Bacteria; phylum Chloroflexota; class Anaerolineae; order Epilineales; family Epilineaceae; genus JBCLES01. The sequence continues at coordinate 33,673 of JBCLES010000018.1, read as the reverse complement.
GCGAACAAGGTAGAGACAACACAGGCCATCGAGATCCCGGCCGAGATTCCCGTGAGGGAGCTCGCCGAGCGGCTATCGCTTAGCCCGGTTCAGCTTCTGAAAGCATTGATCGCCAACGGAATAATGGCGAGCATCAACGAATCGATCGACTTCGAAACGGCCGCGATCGTGGCCAGCGACTTGGGTTTCGAGCTTGCGCTCGAGGGCGCGGCGGACCGCGAAGCCGCTGTCGCAGCCGAGGTAGCGGAATTCGAGGCCGAGCAGCTCGTTGTTCCGTCAGGGCCGGTTGAGCCCGGCATCGCCTGGTTCCTCGCGGACGAAGATGAGGCTTCGCTCGAGGTCAGATCTCCGGTCGTCACGATGATGGGCCACGTCGATCACGGCAAGACCAGCCTGCTCGACTCCCTGCGAAACACGAACGTGACAGCCACCGAGTCCGGTGGCATAACCCAGCATATCGGCGCGTATACGACGATGCGCAACGATCGTCGGATCACTTTCATCGACACGCCCGGCCACGAAGCCTTCACGGCCATGCGTGCGCGGGGCGCTCAAGCGACCGATATCGCTGTGATCGTCGTCGCTGCCGACGATGGGATGATGCCGACGACCCGCGAGGCCATCGACCACGCACGTGCCGCCGGTGTTCGGATCGTCGTCGCCGTGAACAAGATGGATCTTCCGGACGCTAATCCGGAGCGTATCTACGAACAATTCGCGTCGATCGGAATCGTTCCGGATTCGTGGGGTGGCGACACCTTCTTTGTCAAGACTTCCGCCTCCACCGGCGAGGGGCTGGAAGAGTTGCTCGACGCGATCCTTTACGTCGCCGAAGAGAACCCGCCGCTCGCCAATCCCAACCGTACCGCCCGCGGCACGGTGCTCGAAGGCAAGATCGATCCTTCGCGCGGAGTTATAGCCACGCTGCTCGTACAATCCGGAGTCTTGAAGCGCGGCGACATCGTCGTAGTCGGCTCGGATCACGGTCGAGCACGGGCGATGTTCGATTACACCGGTGCACCGCTTGTTACGGCCGGACCTTCCACTCCGGTCGAGATCATGGGCCTGAACGAAGTTCCTACCGCAGGCACCAAGTTCGAAGTGGTCGAGAAGCCGAAGGCGGCGAAGTCGCTCGCCGCGGTGAACGCGACGATGCTCCAAGATTCGCAGAAGTCAGCCCGGGCGGTGCCGGTAACGCTCGAAGAGCTCTTTGCACGGGCTGCCGCGGGTGAATCCAAGGCGCTCAACCTCATCGTCAAGTCGGATATGCAGGGCACGCTCCAGCCGGTCGTCGAAAGCCTTGAAACGCTATCCGGAGAGGTGCGCGTAGAAATCCTGCACGCGGACACCGGCGACATCACGGAGTCAGACATCAACCTGGCAGCGGCTTCGGACGCCGTGGTCATCGGCTTCCGGTCCAGCCCGGATAGTCCGGCGCGGCGCGCTGCGACGGCCCAGCAGGTGGAAATCCGCGAATACGATGTCATCTACAAGCTTTCCGAGGATGTCGAGCTGATGCTCGAAGGCATGCTCGATCCGGTCTTCGAGGACCGGACGCTCGGAAGGGCCGAAGTCAGGGCCCTCTTCACAGTGCCGAAAACCGGCAAGATCGCCGGCTGCAGCGTCGTCGAAGGGGTCATCCGCAGAAACGCGAAAGCCCGCGTCCTGCGCGGAGATGAGGTCATGGCGGATTCGGTCATTACATCGCTCAAGCGCTTCAAGGACGACGCGCGCGAGGTTCGTGAAGGCTTCGAGTGCGGCATAGGTATCGAGGGCTTCAAGTTGTTCAAGGAAGGCGACGTCATCGAGTGCCTCGTCCGGGAGCGCGTCCGCTGATGGCGACCCGCCGTCAGCGACGAGTCAACGAGCTGCTCAGCGAAGAGCTCAGCATGCTCCTGCAAGGTCGGGTCGATGATCCGCGTTTGGCCGGCGTCACTATCACGCACGTCGAGACAACACAAGATCTGTCGACGGCCAAGGTCTATTTCACGGAGGTCACCGACGAAGACGATCCTGAGGATTTCGACGTGCTCGAAACGCTTCGCAAGACTGAGGGATTGCTCAGGACCGAACTATCCGGACTTGGTCTCCGCAGAGTGCCGAAGCTCGTCTTCGCCCGCGATGTCGAGTACGAGAGCGGCGAACGAGTGCTGCGAATTCTCGCGGACCTCGAGGCGAGCCAAGATCCCGAGCTTCGGCCGGAATATGAAAGCCGCGACGCATCGGGTGAAAGCGGCGGCGGCGAAAGCGGCGAGAACTGACATGGCAGTTGCGATCAACTACGGTCCGCCCGAGGCGCTCCTCGATCGCATCCATGCCGCCCGGAGTGTGTGGCTCGGGACCCATGTCGATCCTGACGGGGACGCGATCGGAAGCGCGCTCGGCCTCGCCGGCATCCTCCGGTCGCTGGGACATGATGTGACCGTGGCATGCATGGACCCGCCGCCGCCCGACATGAGGTTCCTATCGGGCTGGGAACGGATGGTTCGCACTGGTCCGAGACCGGAACATGATTTGGCTATCGCGCTCGACGCAGCCGAGTCGCGGCGTCTTGGCGAACTCTATGTGCCCGAAACTTGGGATCTCATGGAGACGGCAGTAATCGATCACCACGCCTCGAATCGCGGCTTCGGCCGTGTTGACTGGATCGTATCGGACGTTTCTTCGACAGCGGAGATGGTCGTCAGACTGGCCGGAGCGCTTGACGTTCAGCCCGATTCCACGACCGCAAACTGCCTTCTCACGGGAATCGTGACCGACACCCTAGGCTTCCGCACGCCAAGCACGACGGTCGCCACGCTGGGTGCGGCCAGCAGCCTCATGGCGTGCGGGGCCGATCTCTCGATGATCATGCACCACGTCTTCAACTCGCGGCCGTTGCCGGCGCTTCTACTGATCGGCCGCGCGCTCGAAGGTCTTCGGACGATAGGCGGCTTCGGAATCGCCACGCTCTCCCATCAGGACTTTATCGATCTCGGCGCTCAGCCTCAGCAATCCCGCGGAATCTCGAGTTTTATCGCAACGACCTCAGATTTCAAGGCGGCGGCGCTGCTGCGGGAACGTGAAGATCGACGAATAGATGTCTCGATGCGCGCACGCCCTGGGGTCAGCCTGGTCGAGGCTGCACGCGCACTAGGGGGCGGCGGTCATCCGCTTGCGTGCGGAGCGACAATCGAGGGCCCTCTGGATTCGGCTGTGAAGATCGTCGCCGAGGCGCTGGAGCGATACATTCAAGTCGAAACAACCGGTGTCTGGGTGAATGGATGAGCGCCTGCAGTGAAGACAGCAGCACGCCCGATGAGACTCTCGATCCACCGGACCGACTCGATCCGAACGACATGCCCGAAGGCGATTCGATAGTCGAAGAACCTATGCCGGCTTGGGCCGAGCGGGCCTTCTCGAACGTAGAGTCGATCATTCCGCTCCCGCTCGCCCACCCCAAGCCGGCCCACGTGCCCGTGGCGGCCGTTGCGGAGCCTCCGAAGAGCGGCATTCTGATCCTGGACAAGCCTACGCGTCTGACCAGCCACGACGTCGTGCAAGCCGTTCGCCGCGCATCGAACATTCGGCGTGTGGGGCATGCGGGAACGCTGGATCCCCTTGCGACTGGCGTTCTCGTCGTCTGTCTCGGTTCGGCCACGCGGGTGATAGACACGATTCAGGCGCTACCAAAAGTTTATAGGGCTAAGGTCCTGCTCGGCGTATCGACAGCGAGCTACGACGCCGACGGCTTGGTGATCGAGACGGTCGATCCATCCCATATCGAGCGTTCTGACGTGGAGGCGGCGCTTGACCCGTTCAGAGGAGAGATCCTGCAGGTGCCGCCGATGGTCTCCGCGCTCAAGCACGAAGGCGAGCGGCTCTACAAGCTCGCGCGCCAAGGCATCGAAGTCGAACGTGAACCGCGTCCCGTCACCATCCATTCGCTCGCCTTGGTCGACTGGAATCCGCCTGAGTTGACTCTCGAGATGACGGTCTCGAGCGGGACGTATGTGCGCTCAATGGCTCATGACCTCGGCCAAGCGCTTGGCGTCGGCGCGCATTTGACGGCCCTTCGGCGTGAAGCGATCGGTCACTTTCATGTCGAAGACGCGCTGAAAATCCCGCAGGTGGTCGAGGCCTTTGCCGAAGGCTGGTGGCCGACGATCGTGTTCCCTCTCGACTCGGCGTTGCAGGACTACTCGGCGATGGTCGTCTCTGAAAGTGATGAGGCAGCGCTCCGCAATGGCAAGCAGATCGAAGGTCCGTCGCCGCGCGAAGACACTACGAAGCACGTCCGGGTATACACCTTAACCGGCAGTTTCATCGGGCTCGTTCATTGGGACTACATCACGCTCAGCTGGCAGCCGAATCGAGTCTTTCCGAAGCCATCCGAATGACCAGCGTCGATTCTTCACGCGCGCGTTCAGTTCCGACGGTGACTCCTCGGCCGGCAGTCCTGACGATCGGCAAGTTTGACGGCGTACACATAGGACATCAAGCGCTTGCGCGGCGGGCATGCAGCTTGGCCGACGCTCTCGCAGTCGAGTCCGCGGCGCTAGTCCTTCATCCTCATCCGGCGACTGTGCTTGCGGGACTCGACTTCCCTGTCCTCTCGACGCCTGATGAGCGTGCAGTGGCTTTGCATGCGCTGGGAGTTGGTCACGTCGAAACGGTCAACTTCGATCGAGCGCTCGCCGAAACCGAGCCACGACATTTCATTCAGATGATCACCGGCCGGTTCGAATTGCGATCGATCGTCGTTGGGCCGGACTTTCGCTTCGGCCGAGATCGAGCTGGGGACATCGACCTGCTAGAGACTATCGGCCGTGAATTCGGATTCAGTGTCGAAATCGTCGAACCGATAGAGCTGGACGGCGAGAAGGTCTCCAGCGGCCGTATCAGAGCGGCGATAATCGATGGCGACGTTCGATCTGCCACGCGCTGGTTGGGTCGTCCGCCGAGGCTGAAGGGCCGCGTGATCCACGGCGCGCAGCGCGGTCGGGAGATTGGCTTCCCTACCGCCAACCTGGAGCTCTCGGCCAACTACGTGATCCCGGCCGATGGAGTGTACGCGGTCATGTGTTCGTGGTCGGACGGTTCGGAAGCCGACGCCGCAGCGCGCAGTGCGATGGCCGCCGCGAACATCGGCATCCGCCCGACGTTCGACGCCGGCGCGCGTTCGATCGAAGCCTTTCTGATCAACTTCTCGGGCGACTTGTACGGAGCCGAGATGACCCTCCACTTCGTAGAATTCTTGAGGCCGGAGTTGCGCTTCGACGATGTCGAATCACTTATCGAGGCGATGCACACCGACGTGCAGCGGGCGCGTGAACTCCTCGAGTCGAAGGGGTCAATAGGGCCGCAGGGATTGGTTACCGCGGACGCTTAGGGCGCGTGTAGATTCCTGCCGGCGCTAGGGCCGCTATGATGGACTGCCGCGGGCGCTTCGGCCGAGTTCAGATTCTGTTCTCCGGCGTTTGGCTCACTCATAGCCGAGACCGCGCACCGTCTCGTCGCTCCGGCGCCAGTCCTCGCGCACCGCGACACGGATATCCAGGAAGACCTTGGTCTCCAACATGAGCTCGATCTCCCGCCTCGCTGCACTTCCGATGCGCGAAAGCATCGAGCCGCCGCGGCCTATCACGATCCCCTTGTGGGTATCGCGCTCGACGATCAGGCGCGCCCGGATTGTGAGCAGACCGTCTTCGCGCACTTCCCAATCCTCGATGATCACGTCGATGCCGTGTGGGATCTCCTCGTGCAGGTACGTGAGTGCCGCCTCACGCACGAGCTCGGAGGCCAGCATACGATCGTTCTGATCGGTGAGCTGGTCGGCGGGAAAGAGCATCGGGCCCGGGGGTAGGAGCGTTAGGATCAGGGCCCACAGGCGATCGAGATTGTGTCCGCGTGTTGCGATCGTCAGCATCCAATTCGCCGGTTCGCCCGCGAGCTCCGTGTAAGCGGCAACACGTTCTTCGATCTGATCGGGCCTGAGTCGATCGCTCTTGTTCAGAGCGACGATGACCGGGACACTAGTCCGGCGGATCAGTTCGGCCACCGATCGATCCAGTGCCGTCGGTGGCGACGACACGTCGACCACCCACACGACTACGTCCGAATCAGGTATTGCTGACTTAGCCGCTCGAACCATCGATCGACCGAGCGAGTGCCGCGGCCGGTGAATTCCGGGAGTATCGACGAAGATGACTTGCGCCGCATCGGTCGTTTGAATCCCAAGGATCCGGCGGCGAGTCGTCTGCGGTCGGGGCGTCACGATCGCTACCTTCTCGCCCAGGATCGAGTTGAGGATTGTCGACTTTCCGACGTTCGGCCTGCCGACGAGCGCGACGAAGCCGGAACGAAATTCAGCGGTCCCTTCCGCGGCAGGCGACTCGATAGACGGACCGAATATCCGACCGATCAGCTCATCGTCTGGCGTTGGACTTGCCTGGCCCCGCTTGTCATCACCCATTCGCGCTCAACTTTCCTCCTGCACGCTTTCAAGCGATCGTAACAAATCGGTCGCCGCTTGCGTTGGCGAGCATAGGGGGACGTGTCGGACCGGTCAACTCCCGCTCGTGATGTGCTCGAGCGACGTCGATTCGGGCTCGGGAAGCGATCAAAGCGAAGTACTGCGGAAATCACACAGCGTACATTCGCGCGGATCGGAACTCGAACTCATCGGCTTAGCAAGACAGATCGCAGCCTCCCTGCCCAGGAGATCAACGCTGAAAGAGCGCCTGCCCCTGCCCACGGGACCGACGGCTGAGCGAGAGGAGCGCGCACCATGCGCGGTCAGATCTCATGGGTACGAGGGGCAGTTCTATTCGCGGCGGCCGCATTGGCGGCGACGTCGATCGCGTTGATCGGCCCTAAAGCTGGATTCGCCGGGCGTATTGGCTCAGCGCCACAAACCGGGCTCGCCGCAAGCGGGTGGACGGAAGCGGCGTCGTTCACGGACTATGCACCGGCTGGCATGCCTGACTTCGACCAAAGGAAGGCTAGGTGGCGTTCCAATCGCGAGGACGCCAGCAGGGAGCGGACTTACACACACGACGGCCCGCTCGCCGCCGCGGCCGCGCTGTGGTGGCTCGACTCCAAGCTAGAGCCTGGTAACTCGCCGCCGCCCACGCAAAGAGACGGCGCGGCGATAATTACCGCGCTCGGTGATTGGGACGACCATAGCCCTGAGAACATCATGCCCTTTGTCGATGCGCTTGCACTCGCGGCCGACACGAATGGGTCCGCCGGCGCCACGTTGCCCTATTACGGCACCTGCGTTGACCGCCTGGTCCAGGCGATCGACGCACACCTAGCTTCAGTGCCCGGCCCGCGGTATGAAGCGCGCACGCTCTGGTGGCCGAGCACCGATCAGCTCAAGGCAAGGATCGACGCCGGCAATCCCATTTTCATCCTGCTCGGCCTTTGGCAACAATATCTTCCCGGCGCGGGCGATTGGGCGCGGATCGGTGGACATTATGTCACGCTGCAAGCGGTGGATACGCGCCTCGACCTGATCAAGCTCGCCGACCCTTTCAAGAACCTGGAGACGGGCGATTTGGGTGATCCCGACAGCCATGACGACGCTGCGATCGTCTCACACGATCGATATCTGGTCAGCCCGTCGCTCAGGCCCGAGGAACGACCCGTCCTCCGCGTCGATGGCTACCTGGACGGGGTCGGAGTGCGAGAGGCGATCCTGGACAATTTTCAGAATCACAATCGCGGTCCGTGTGATCGCTCTGACGCGCCTTGGCTGCCGATAGTCCGCCAGGAAACCCAGCTCGAAGTCGCTATCGTCATTCAGCTCGCCCCGCCACCCACGGCAACGCCGACCGCTACACCGACCCGAACGGCAACGCCGACGCCGACCGTCACGCGCACCGCCATACCAACGCCGACGGCATCAGCAACGGCAAGCGCGACACCTCCGGCGGGCTCGTCGCCGACCCCGGATTTGACCGCACCTGACGAGACACCGCCTTCCACGTCCGGCACGCCCGGCACGCCCGGCACAGCAACACCGCGGATCGATCTGACGGCCGTCAGCACTTCGAGCCCAACGGATGTCGGAGCGTCTACCTCCAGCGCGCCGACCAGCGAAACGCCTGATCCGACCTTGGGCGCTCCGGGTACACCTTCGTCGGGCACGCCGGTCGCGACAACCGAGTCGTCAACCCCCGCCACGCCTGACGGCAGCCAGTCGACAGCGACTAGCGAAGCCGCAACCAGGACTGCGGAGGCTGCGGCCACAGAAACCGCTTCGACGTCCCAGACACCAAGCGCAACACCCCCAGGCGGAGAAGAGCCTCCCCCCAGCGCTACAACGGTTCCGACGCCTGTTTCCTCGCCTGATGCTACGCCGGACGCCACACCGGACTCGACTCCGAATTCGACGCCGGATGAGACCCCGTCCGCAGCCCAGACATCGGCGCCGGACGAAACCGCCATACCCGGCGCGCCCGGACCGGGCACTGGCACGTCGGCCGTGCCGGGTGCCAGTTCGACTCCGATTCCGACTTCGGAATTCGTCGAAAGCTCGGATTCCATTTGCGGCCGCGTTATCGGTGCAGCCGGCGGCGCACCCGTGGCGAACGCTGCGGTCTGGCTCCAGCGCCGGTCGGACGGAATGTGGCTCGATGCGGGTCAGGCCGTCGCGAGCGATGGGAGCGGTCGATTTTGCTTCCATGGCATGCCGGCTGATAGCTATCGCCTCGTCGTAGAGCGGCCTGAGTGCGACGTGGCGATGCGTTCGATCCTGCACGATCCGCCGTCCGCGCCGGCTAGAGTGATAATCCCACTCGGTTGCCGCCTACATCTAATACATTTCCCGATCGTGATGAAGAGGGCACTGAGACGATGAAAATTGGCGCAACCGTCGCGATCCGGGACGGACGCTTAGGCGGCCGGCTCTGGCTCTTATGCGCCCTAGGGTTGATCGCGCTTCCAGCCGGTCCTGTCACCGGTCCGGAAACCGTAAGCGCACAAGTGCCATCGGGCTGGCTGGATGGCCACTCCGATTATGCGCCCAACGGCGTCCCCGACTTTTCCACATGCCGTCCGGAGTGGAGTCTGCCTTCTCTCGATCCGACAATGCCCGGCCAGTGGACGCACGCTGCACCCGCCGCACTTGCCGGCGCGCTTTGGTGGCTCGACTCGCGAGCTGAGACAAACCTTACGCCTCCGCCGGCCGTTTTCGACACACATCCATTGGTGACTGCGTATCCGTATTTTGGTCCCAGGCGCGACGACCATTCGACGGAGACCGTCGGCCCGCTCATAAGAGATCTGGCGACGCGATCGAACACCGATGGAGCGCTCAGCCGAGGCGAAGGCCGCGGTACCGCGTGGGACGACCTGGTCACCGGAGCGCGGGATTACGCATCCGCGCGCAGCTTGGACGGCGCATACCTTATCGATGTCCGGCGTTTCCCTGATCCAGCCTGGCTGAATGCTGCCCGCGAAGGCGACGGGGCGATCGTGCTCCTACTCGGCGCTTGGGAGGAAGGAGTTGACGGCTGGGGCAGGATTGGCGGGCACTATGCAGCCGTTGCAGGCTTGAGTCTTGATGCCGTCATAAGCCTCTCCGATCCGTTGGCCGATCGGGCCGCCGAGGGCGGAGCGGGCCGAACGTTCCCTGAATCGCCCGGTGTGCACTCGTGTCGGCTTGCGCCACGCGAACACGACGATGCCGCGGTCGTCTCACACGACTCATATCGACTAGAAACGGGCGTAGGCCTCCCTGACGATCGTGCGGTTCTCGTCGATTACTTTCGGGCAACGCGCGCGTCAGAAGTCGTGGCTTTCGCCGGTCTCAACGCCGATCCTGTCTTGGAATCATTCGCAAAGGCATGGGGCGGGGGCCGACCGGTCATGGCGATCGATGCTGCGCTGGCGATAATCCCCCGACTGGCGCCGGGCAGGGCGACGTCTCTGCCGCCCACGGAGACCCCAGCACCTTCATCGACCCCCACCGATCTACCGAGCGCAACCGCCACGCTTCGCCCTTTCGCAACCGCGCGGAGCACCGATGCCCCTTCTGAAGAGACCCCACCGCCGTGGTTACAGCCGATGCCTACTTTTGATATTCGGGAGACAGTCATCCTGTTACCGCTAGTAAGTCGCTGACGGTCCGCAACGAAAAGCAACAATTCGAGCGATTCGGGCGGTGCTATACTCGCCGCATGTCATCCTTTTCACGCAATGCGCGACCAAACCCATCCGTCACCTCGACCAACGCCATTCGATCGCTCATTCTGATATGCGCATTGTTGGCGTTCTCGTCGGCTCGATCGGAATGGCGGGACGTCGAGAGCGCGAGCGCCGCACCTGCCGCCGCTGTCGATGTGATCGCGGACGAGCTCGAAATTCATTTCGCCGAGGGTATGACTTTCTCTCTGGTCGCCCGATCTACCCGGCCGATCGAGCGCGTCGTGTTGCGCTTTTCGGTCGATGATCCGGACATCGTCGATCGTCGGATTCCGGTCTTGGAGAATGGGAACGAGGTGATCGCTCTGCACGAGGAGACGCTCGCGCGGGGTCAGATCCCGCCGACGGCCGAGATCACTTGGTGGTGGAGCCTGCACGATGATCAAGGCACCGTGATCGAGACCGAACGCATCACTGAACGCTATCTCGACGAGAGCCTGGAATGGCGAACCGTGGACGACCGCAACGTCCGTGTGTGGTTCGAAGGCGACGCCGAGGCGGAAGATGCTGCCCTCGAGACAGTGTCGTCGGCACTGGAAGCGATCGACTGGCTTTCGAACGTGACGGGAAAGCGACCAGAGAAGATGATCGAGATAGTCACGTTCGAAGAGCAAGAAGATCTTCGCAGAGCGCTGGCCGCCCGCGGCGATGTCTATGAAACACGTCTTCGAACACTCGGAGCGCGCGTTGCACCCAGCGTGGTCGTTCTTGACGTGGGCGGCGGCGGGCGTGATCTCGCCGCTGTGATCTTTCACGAACTGAGCCACGTCGTGCTTGGTCTGCATATGGATCAGCCTTGGGCAGATCTTCCCGCATGGCTCGACGAAGGCTTCGCGATGTACGCAGAAGGCGAACTCGGCGGTCAGGAATTGAGCGAACTCGAAGAGGCTTTGCGGCAAGACGATCTTATGTCCGTCCGCTCTCTCTCCTCCTTCCCCGGTGACGCTGAGCGCGTGACCCAAGCCTACGGCCAAAGCCGCGACTTCGTCGCCTTCCTGATCGAAGAACACGACCCCGGGCTCTTTCGAGAATTGTTGGACGCGATCGCTCTAGGCGATGTATCGGTCGATGAAGCGCTGAGCAACGTCTACGGCTACGATCGACTTTCGATGTATCAAGCGTATAGGGCGGCGCGCGGCCTAGAGCCGGCTGTCGTACCGACCGACGAATCGCAGCGGTCCGACTTGGATGCTGACGCATCGGATAGCTCTCAAACAGCGGGCGACTCCGGCGCGATCGACCCGGTGAATGTCCCCGGTCGGGAGATAGCAGGCGGCGTGTTGATCGGCGTAGGCGGCCTAGCGTTTCTTTTCCTCGTCGTATTCGTTGTGACAGCGCGGTCTAGGGGAAGGCGATCCATTTCAGATCCGACTTTGATGCGCGAAACTATGCTAAGCGAAACCGTTGCAACAAACGAAGGAGAGCCTGCGAATGAGCCACTCGAGGACGACATGGCGGGCACAGATGACTAACACCCTGGTCAAGCGGATGGGCCGGATAGGGTTGGCATTCATATGCGGCGGTCTCCTTGGCGTCCTTGTCCTATCGGCCGTCGACGCCCAGGGGCTCATGCTACCTAAGCACTTCGATTTCATGCCTGCTACGCTGGACGGCGGCGCGCTCCGGCACACTGCGCCTCGGCCAATAGTGTTCACGGCTGCCACGTTGGACTTGCTCGAGCAAAGGCCGGTGCTTGAGGTAGAGGCATTCGGCTTCATCAGGTCGTTCGGCACCGATCGAGCGGCACTGGACACGACACTGATCGACGGCTTCGAAGGATCGATGTGGCCAGACAGAGCGCGCTGGCCACTCGTCGCGGACCTGGACACCGTCGGCGGATCAGGAATCGGCCACTTCTGGGCACCCAGCGTATGCGAAGCGTCAACAGGACTGCGATCGTTGCGCGCTGTCGGCGGCGGCGACGGCGCGTCTCTGGACTGCGCCACCCCATATCCGTCCGACATTGCTGCGTCAGCGCTCCTCTATCTCGACCTTCGCACGACCACGGATGCCAGCCTTCTTGAGTTGCGTTTCGACGCATGGCTTGACGCGGATCCGGATGAAGGGCTCATGGTCAACTACACGTCGTTCGACGCCTCCGGGCGGATGGCCGAGCGACGCGTCCTCATGACGGCAACGGGCCGCTCACGCGCGTGGTGGCGCGGGATGACACTCGATCTCACGGAGCTTACCGACAGACTCGATTCAGGTTGGAGTGGCGACCTTCGGGGACGGCGCGCTTATATCGAATTCTTGTTCATCTCGCACGATGGCTCAGCTGATGCCGCGGGCGCCTACATCGACGACGTAGTGCTGGATGTCGAGATTCCGCCCACCCCGACTGCGTCTTCGACTCCGCTGCCTTCGGCAACTCCGACCTCGACCCTGATGCCGGACGACATTGAGCGCATCAATGCTTGCAGCACCATTTCTGACTGCGATGCGCTAACGGTTCGCGCGTATTTCGACTACGGCTGCGATGGTCGCTTTCAGCCGGGGGTCGACGTCGCGCTCTCAGGAGCAAGGGTCAACGTCAACGCGGACGCCGAGGCGCTCGGTACAGAGCTTGGCGGGTCCGGCTCTGCGACGTTTCGTTTCCCACGTGCCGGGCTGGTCGAGAGCATGCTCGCGCTGCCAATCGGATATGAGACGTGCGAAAGCTCCCCCAATCCGGTCACCGTCGAAGGTCGCCGCTTCGAGCGGACGGGACGGGCTTCCATCTCCTTCCGGCTTCGCAGAATCAGATAGCGTTCGCAGCCTGCTCGGATTGAAGGCAGTTGCTGTGCGGGCCGGATCTAAGTTTTCGATCAAGCAGCCGACAGTCGATTTGCGGGGCGGATCTACGTCCTTGTTCACGTTCGCTCAGCGGGGCGGATCCACGTCCTCGATCAAACGGAGATAGCTCTCGTATCGGTGCTGCGTTATCTCGCCGGCATCGACGGCACTCTTGACGGCGCATCCGGGTTCGTGGACGTGAGTGCAATTCGGGAACCTGCAGCTGCCGAGGTACGGCCGAAACTCCCTGAAAGCCCAGGATATCGATTCGGCGTCGATCTCCCCCAGACCAATCTCCCGAAGGCCTGGCGTGTCGGCAACCCAGCCACCGCCGGCGAGTCTATGAAGCTCGCCGACGCGCGTCGTGTGCTTGCCCTTGTCAAGAGCCTCACTGACCGAACCGACCCGTAGACCGAGTCCAGGCTCGATCGCATTCAGCAAGCTTGATTTTCCAACGCCGCTCGGACCGACGAAAGCGCTGATCCCTTCATTGAGCGACTCACCGAGGGCGACTACTTCATCGCCCTGCAGGGTGGAGGTCCTGAAGACCCTGTAGCCTATCTTCGCGTACGCATCTATCGCCACCGCCACGGAAACGGGAACTCCCAGATCGATCTTGTTGAAGACGATGTGGCTTTCGATTCCTTCCAGTTCGGCAAGCGCAAGGAATCGATCGAGCATGCCGAAGCTCGGCTCCGGCCGCTGAACGGAGAACGTGGGGATTAGTCGGTCGATGTTCGCCACGACAACATTCAGCGCCCAGGCCCCCTTCGGTCCAGGCGCACGACGTACAAGAACGGTTCGCCGAGGCAGGCGTTCGACCACCACCGCATCGACATTTCCCGTATCACCTTCCGGAGAGTCAAGGACTTCCAGCTGAACCCTATCGCCCAGGACCACCAGGCCTTCCCGCCTGCGGTCCTTCTTGAAACGACCGCGCATCACGGCGGTGTAGAACTCTCCCCCATCCGTCTCGATCGCATAGAATCCGCTCTGAGCTCGGGTTACAACTCCCTCGAGCAGTGGCGGACTCGCGGTCGCCTGGCTCACATCTTCGCTCTACTGAGAGCGGTCCGGACATCGATGACGAGCAACGCGCCTAGCATGGTGATGCATGCGGCTAGGAACGCGGGCCAGCCGAAGTCAACGCCGATCAAAGGCCGCCGCCCGACCTCGAAGTGATCGATCGCGACCCGCCCTCCCGCCGGCCCAGCCTCGAAACGCGCCACGTGCTCGCCATCGGAGAGATCTTGCGCCACGGGCTCGAGTGACCACGCGCGCTCCGAATCGGTCAGCGTCAAAGAGCGCCGTGGACCGCCATCGATGGTCATTCGAAGTGTTCCAGCCTGCGGACCGCGCTCAGCGCGTACATGAAGCTCCGTTCCTTGGAAGCGAAATTCGATGTCCGCGCCAGCGGCGTCGGTAACATCGCGCGCAACGAGACCGTTTCCGTCTCTCGCCCCGTCGATGTACTCCCATCTCCAAGCGTTCATGTCACCGATCGAGACTGGCGACGATAATTCTTCCCAGATTCCCGGCGTTGCACTGCGTCGCATAGCTGCATCTTCCATGACGGCCTCGTAGAGCCGCTGGGGCGTGAAGTCGACAGAGAGCATTCTGAAGTAATAATCGGAGCGCTCAGGGCCGATCCGACCCTCTTGACGGAAGTACCACACGTTGAATACGCCCGACCACGGCCACTCTCTATCCGCCATTCTGACACCTTCGACCGTGTATCGCGCCTGATCCGCCTCGTCCACCCGCTGCCAATGAAGTTCGTCCGCAAGATCAAGTGGCGATGCGTTCCAGCCGTATTCGCCAATCCAGATCGCCTTCGACGAGTCACCGTTCTCTTCCATGATCCGACGCTGAAGCTCTACACGCCTGAAGTTCAGCGTATCTGTAGAAGGCGGATCGTCAGGCGGGCGGTCCATGCCGAAAGCGTTCGCTGCCAGAATGTCGAAGTGCTCCGCGGCGCCGGCGGCATACATCTTCTCCAAGAAGATCAGGTCGCTTTCGTTCCCATCGATGTCCAGCGTCTCCGTGTTGATGGCCAGAGGCGCCGCGAGGATCACAGCGTTCGGGTCCGCCCTTCGCGCCGCTTCCGCCGTCTCCTCCAACATCTCGACATAGCCTTCCGCATCCGCGGGACGGCCTCCCCATTCCACACTCAAGTTCGGTTCGTTCCAGATCTGGTAAAAGCGAACTCTGCCCGAGAAATGATTCACTACCGCTTCAGTGAAGAGTGCGAAATCTTCGATGTCGTCGGGCAGGTTGTTCATGCCGAGTCGATGGTCGTCTCCGACGGCCCAGCGCGGCGCCCAGTCCAAGCGCACGATC
This sequence comes from Anaerolineae bacterium, assembly GCA_038913135.1. GTDB lineage: Bacteria > Chloroflexota > Anaerolineae > Epilineales > Epilineaceae > JBCLES01. The sequence continues at coordinate 18,367 of JBCLES010000018.1, read as the reverse complement.
ACTTCAAGACCGTGCTCTCGATAAAGATTGATCAATCGATCGTATTTCTCGAACGACCTGACCCCGCGCTCAGGCTCGACATCCGACCAAGGCACGTGTTGGCGCGCCCATCGGATGCCTGCGGCCTGTGCATGTTCAACGGTCAGTCGCTCCTTGAACTGCTCAGCCTCGCGCTCGAGAAAGAAGTTGGCGCCCCAAGGATCCACGTCGGCGAAAGGGATTGGCGGTGGTCGTCTGAACTGCGGCTCTTCATCGGCGGCGCCGGTGGCAAGTCCGGTCTCGATGCCGAATTCACCGACCACAACGACGACGAGACCGGCCAGGACCACCAAGATCGCGAGGACCGTGAGTCGAATTCGGCGCAGCAAAGGCGGAGGGATCATGACGGCCCGAGTGGGCCCGCGGCACGACAGAAGGGGTGCGAGCGCGGACACCCGCACCCCTTTCGTCGTGATCGTAATATGTCGCGACCGAACCGACCTATCAGCATGCTTTCATCGCGCGCCGAATCCCGCGAACATCTCGGCGAGCCGATTCAGCGGAATGAGCGGCAGGGAAGGCTGACGTCCCGTCGCCATCGGATGCTGCCTAAAGGCCGGCATTGGCGCCGAGAGCACGTTGCCTAGCGAATAGGGCGGCGACTCTGGAGCGGCGAGCACAGCGGAATCGATCGGTACAATCATCCGCTCGCCGCCTGCAAGGCAGATCTCCAGCTCGACATTGTCCATGGAGTAGTTGGTCGTCAGCGTGGAATTCGATTGGCCGATGAACAGAGGTGTGACCGTGGTGAATCCATCGCGGAGCACCACGAAGTCGGTCACGTCTTGTTCGACCGCGATCCAAGTGCCTTCCGGCCATGTATCTTCGGTCGCTCGCGCAACACACTCAACATCTGTGGCCGTATTCCCGCCGAAACATACCCCAAAGATATCGACCTCTTCGCCGGTCCTCGGGGTCTCGTCGGTAATCATCAAGAGCACAAAGCGCAAGGTCGCCGATTCTACGGCGGTATCGGGTCGACCCGGGATCGCGCGCCGACTCTGCAAGACCTCCTGAACGCCGAGAACTGTGCCGAAAAGCGCACTGAACCGGCTTTCGTCGTATGGCAGCTCTTCGCGGATTAAACCGTCGGAAGCCGATGTTGTCTCCAGCCATCCTACTCCAGGGCCGGCTTCGAAGTCCCCGTTCTCGATCGGGTCGAAGCAATCGCCCGGCTCCGGGGACGGTTCTACGGTTGGGACCGTTGTCGGCGGAGCGACGGTGGGAACCGCTGTGCTCGGTACTGGCGTCTCAGGCGCGCCTTCGATCACCTCCGCGACGCCGGACGCGGTCGGAGACAACGATGCACCCAGAAACAAGTCTACCCGGTACCTTCCGGCCGGCACCGGGACCGGACTGCGCTCTGCCTCGTCGACCCATTGGACGCACTGCTCAGAGAAGCCGTTGGTGGTAGGCACTTCGATCGTGTTGTTGAGATCCTCGCCTCCGAGCGGCAGGTACTCGAGACCATCCCACTCGTACCATTGTCGGCGGATCGCCTGACCGATCGGGGCGTCGTACCAACTTTGCTTGGAGCACAGTTGAAGAATGCCATAGGCGAAGCGAGGCCCAGGCGTGATCGCGGTGCCGTCTACCAGGAAATCCTCGGCGAAATCGATGTCGACGCGCCCTGGCGCAGCCGTTGGCAGTGAGCTCGGGTCCGCCTTCACATCGTGATTCTTAGAGACGTTCGGGAGGAAGATTCGCGGCCCTGGGAACCCGGGAGCCGTTGGAGCCGGGCGGCTGGCGGTAGGAGTTGGCGTCCGACCTGGCTCAAGCGTCGATGTCGCAGTCGGCGGCGCCTCCCCTGTCAGCCCTTCGATCAAGATGTCATCGACGTAGACGCCGATATTGCCGCCGTCCGGAGCGGGATCATCGTAGCGCAGGACGACCACAGCGTTGTCAAGATCACCGGCACGGTCGAAGACGATCGGATCCCGGAACGTGATCCAGCGTCCCGGCGTCGGTTCTAAAGCGTATGAGCATGCAATAGTGGTCGCGATCTCGGTCGAAGCACATATCTGGAATGCCTCGTCACGCGGCATGTCGACCTTGAAGCTCATGTTGACCTGGATTCCGCCCGGATAAGCGCTGGTATCGATCCCACTGCGCACCAGCCAGCTGCGGGACGGTTGATCGTAATTCCCTCCGCACAGCAGTTCGGCGCCGAGCCTGCCGCCGCCCACCGACCAAGCGGACTTGAGTCCTCGCGATTCAGCCGGAACATCGCAGTCCTGTATCCCCCACGTGTAGGTTTCTTCCGGACCGCCTGTTTCATTGTCGGTGTCCCAAGTAGCCCAGTCTTCGGGAGGAAAGGTATCCCCTTCGAAGTCCTGCGACTCGATCTCCTCGACTTCGGTTTGCTCACGGCCGAACGTACGTGGGCGGCCATTAAGATCACTTCGCAGATCTCCCAACAAGACCGGCGGCAATGAGTCGAGTGCCAAGGTCACGTCGTACAGCGGAGAAGACCAGACTTCTATGTCGGGGTCGGCGCCGACGACCCGCGGCGCTGACCAGAACACGATCCCGGCCGCGGCGACAACACCGCATGTAACAATTCTCGATACGAACATCGAGCCCCTCCCCGCTTGTGAGCACTTGCGGCGCCGAGCCCGCAATCGCCGGCCGAATACGGTTCCCGTCGCCCGCGCGACAGTCTAGCACAGCCCCCGTTGGGCTCTCAATCGTTGAACAGGCGGGGCAGATAAATGCTCGCCGGAGTACCGTCGCCCGGATCTTCGGTGGCTTCCTGGGTCGGAATCGGTGAAGGCGACTCGGTTGGCGCGGCAAATGTGGCGGTAGCGGCTTCCGTCGGGAGTTCAATGGGAGTCGCTGTCGATGTCGCAGTCGCCGTCCCCGTCGCTGTCGGCGATCCACTGCCACTTAGCGTTGGGGTAGCATCTGCGGTAACTTCGGGGCTTGGCGTCGCCGATTCCGTCTCCGTAGCGCCCGGGGCAACCGTCACTGTCGGACTGCCGGGAATCGGCGTAGTTTCTGTCGGCGTTGCCGTTGTCGGGCCGGGAGTCGAAGGCGTAGTCGACCCGCTCGGTGTCGCCGTGGCCGCAGATGTCGGCGTTGCCGGAGGAGCCAGCCCGACGATCACGATGTTGTCGACGTACGCGCCGAAGCGCGGCGGGACAGGTGAAGGGTCCCGGTCTCGAAAGAGCACGTAGACCATTGCAGCCGCCTGGCCACCGCCGTCAGCGAAATGGATCGCCGGCTCGAAACTCGCCCAATCCGTCTCGGTCACACCGGCAGAAAAGCAGGCGAGCGGTTCTTCGAGATCGTTGGTTGACATGCAGACCAGGAATGCTTCCTCGAAAGCCAAGTTGAGCTTGACGTCCAGCGCCACTTCCACTCCATTCACGAACGGGCGGCTGTCGATCGGACCGTATGTAAGCAGCGTGTCTACCGGCTCGGTGTTCGAGCCGCCACACGGGAGAGCCATGCCGACAACGCCTCCACGGAGTGCCCAGCCGCTGGCGTCCCCGCCACGATCAGCCCAAGTCTCGCATGAATCAGAAGCCCACATGTGCCTATCTGGCACACCCTCCGCGCGCGCAAAGGCGTCCCATGCTTCCCAACCGGCCGGTAGCATGTCGGATTCGAAGTCGAGGTCAGCGATCGGGACGCGCAAATCGTCCTGGACTCCGAATGCGATCGGCCGGTTGTAGGACTCGGCCCACACTAACGAAAGTGCTGAGAAGGCGAACAACTCGAGGATCCGCGCTGCGCCTCGCCGATAAGTTCCGTTCACGGTGAGAGAAGGTAGATCGAGCTGAAGGGTTCCAGAAAATAGGATCGTGAGCTAAGGGCGCCGGCGTTGCTGCCGCCCGTAAGGAAAAGCTGACGGCCCTGGTGAGCGAGCGCAGCCCCTCTCAACGGCGTCGGGCCAACCAAGTCGCTGGATGCAGCCCAGGCCTGACCCTCCGACTGCAAGTCGAGCTCTAAGGCATTCGGCGACACCCGCTTGTCCCATCCGCCGCCTACGATGTAGATTCGTTCAAAGGGCGAGGGGACTGCCGCGATCGCGTGCCCGGCGCGGCCATTAGGAAGCGGTGTCGCCACGTCGGTCTCCCATGGGTCGCGGGTATCGAAAGGTCGAAACACCCAGTGATTGCGCTCAAGGTTGCCGGAACGATCGCGTCCGCCAATCAGATGTATACGATTGTCGCGCGCGAACACGGCGGCGCCGATGTCACTCCGACTATCGGGCAGACGAGATTCGGAGATCGTCCACTCGTCGATCCCTGGGTCGTAAACCAAGACTTCGTCCATCGCCGTCGCTGCGTCGTCGTTCGTGCGACCTCCGAAAAGGTAAACTTTGCCCTGCAGCGCCACGAGACCGTAGCCACAGCGCGGGCTGGGCAGCGGAGCGGCCCGTCTCCAGACATCGGTTGTCGGGCTGTAAACATCCACTCGATCCGTCGCGCGACCGGAAGCATCACATCCTCCGGGCACGACTATCTCGCCGCCAACTTCGACGGCTCCTATGTCCCGAACCGCGTTCGGCTTGTCGCGAACCAGCGCCCAATCCGGCGATGCCGGCTCGCCGAATCGAAGTGTTTCGGCCAGCACGCCACCGGCGTCTTGTCCCCCGATCGCTATAATAGCGTCGCCGATCGCCACCAACGCCAACCCGCTTCTGGGCGTCGGCAGACTCTTCGAAGGCACCCAGAGCGGGCGCTGTGTCAATGCCGGTACCCTAGTTGGCGAAGGTAAGGCGAGCCGCAAATCACCGCTGCCCCGCTCCATCCAGAGCCATAGCGTCGCGATCGCGGCGACGGCGGCAATCGTGATCGCACCAACACCCGAGCGTCCCACCGTTCGCGACCGTCGGCGCGTACGTTCCAGCTCCTCGGCAAGTTTGCGGGTAACATCGGATGAGCTGGAGCCGAGAGCGCCGTCTTCCCGCTGAACCTCGATGACACCCATCTCAAGCGCGCGCCGAAACGCTTCAGTGCGATTTCCCGTCCCGAGCTTTGTGTTGATGTTGGTCAAGTGCTTCTTGACGGTTGCTTCGGTTATCCCCCGTTCGCGCGCAATCTCACGATTGGTGGCGCCGGTCGCGATCAACACCAAGATCGCACTCTCGGCGCGGCTAAGGGGGTTCGAAGCCGGGTCGTCGGACATAACGCGCGATTATAGCATGCGTTACAAAACGCCTTGTCCGATCCAGAGCGCGAAGTTGGCCGGTTCTCGGCGCTTCCTCGCGAGCCGATAGAGCAGCGGACGCGCTCGCCAAGCAAGTCCGTAGTTAGGTCGAATGCGGCGCCATTCGATGCCCAACTTCGCGCCCAAGGAGTCGAGTTCGCCTTCGAGCAGAAACTCGCGGCTGCCCAATGTATCAGACGCGAAGCCGAATCTGCGCTTGAAGTCGGCTCTACGCTGTCGGACCATCAATTCGCCCGACGCCCTGCTTCGATAGCTAGGCGTATCAAGAATGACGATCCTGCCTCCCGGCGAAAGAACACGCATCGCTTCGGCGAGGGTTGCTTCGAAGTCCGGACTGTAGTGAAAGCTCGCGTTGAAGACGACGACATCCGCTTGCCCGTCGGCTAGGGGCAGGTGATCGAAGTGGGCCAGCATGCGGCAGAACGGAGGTTGACCATACTGCTTGCCCTGCGAGGCGTAGTGACTCGCGGCGCCAAGACCGTCGCGCGCGTCGTCCGATAAGTCGATCGCAAGCATATCCCAGCCTGCCTTCGCCATCCTCGCGCTCAGCCAACCGACACCCGCGCCGAGATCGAGGCCCTTGCCGCCCGGTAACCGGCGCAGTAGCCGCCGATCGAGGCATTGCCAGCTACGAGCTCGGATGGCCCACTGACGCGCCAATGGATCCTTCGAAGGCACGAACGGAAGCGCCCAATACCACTCCGGATCGTCGCACCCACGCCCTTCGGCCCGTCGAACGGTCCCATATTCGTTCAGAAAGCGCTCGGTCATGTCTCTCAGCGGTTTGGGCCGCGCGTCCAGCATCCCGCCGTGCCAAGCCAGACGTTCGCCGCAGCGCGGGCATTCCAGATCGGGCGAAGTTTCGACGTGGTCCGCATAGTTCAACACGCCGAGTTCAGCGCGACACGAGGGACACGCAAGCCGCCACCCCGTCGGCGGGCCGGCCGTGCGCGTCACGAGCGCACGAGCTTGAGAAGCACGTGATCGGCGGCGCCGACTACGGGAGGGAAAGCCGCGATTCTGCGTTCTAGGCGCGCCAAGTTTTCCAACGTGTTCGGCCGGCGCCCGAGCCAGCCACCGGCGAAAGTCGGCGGGATGAGCGCCCCGATTCCAGCTCGCTCGGTTCGATGGAACCAACTCTGCGCCGCGTCGGCGATCGAACGGCTCCCGTGATAGTAAACCCGAAGCGGTCCGGCGCCGAGATCAGCTTCGACGCCGTACTTCGCCATGCGTCGGAAGGCGCGGCCGAACTTGCCATGAAAGCCATACCACATGCCCTCCCACGCACAGAAACGGCCCATGGTCACGCTTGCCCACACGGCTCCGGGCCGACAGACAGGAGCGAGAGCCGCCGCGAGCGGACGCAGCGAACCCGGTTCAAGGCAGTTGAGAACGCCGAAGTTGCAGAGCACGCCATCGAGGGTCTCGAGTTCGAGGTCGCGGACGGTGTCGGGCGAAGCGAGGTCCTCGGCTGATGCCCGAATGAAGCGGGTACGGCGGGCGAGCCCCAGATCGGCCGCCCGGAGTGAAGCAAGATCGATCATCGCTTCGGACGGGTCGATGCCGACGACTTCAACGCCGCGCGCAGCTAGATGGACCGCGTCGGCGCCGGTGCCGCAACCGATGTCGAGCACCCGCGATCCCGCCGGGAAGTGCCCATCGATCCGGCGCCAGACCTCCGCTCGCAGAGTGCGGCCGATCGGATGATCGGTGAACAACGCGTCATAGCTGACGGCGATTGCGTCGAATGCAGCGCGCTCACCCTGGCTCGGTCTCAGACTTCGACCTCGTGATCTCGCAGGGTCATTCCGACACGGCCCGTGAGCGATCCAAGCGTCGCGCGCGCCCGAGCGAACAGTGCGCCGGGCCGTTCACGCCGCAGAATTTCGCGCTCCACCTCGTACTTCAGTCGTCGCGTGGCCGATGCATAGTAGCGGCGGGAGTGCCTGCCCAGGATCGCATTGTCGCGATCCGTCGAATCCGCCCATCGATCCGCCTTCCGGATCGCGCTTTCGACATCTCCGAAGTACGGTGTGCCCTTCATCGGATAAGCAACCGTCGTGAGGAACACGTTCGGGGCGGTGCGCTTTACATGCTCGATCGTCGCCTCGATATCCTCAGCGCGCTCACCTGGATAGCCCCACATCAAGAACATCCCGACCTCGATTCCAGCGTTCTGAAAGGCGCGCGTGGCTTCTCGGACTTGCTCTACCGTCACCCCGCGTTCCATCGCATCAAGAACGCGCTGCGAACCGCTCTCGGATCCGAGCCAGACGCGGAAGCAACCTAGCCGCCGCATCGCATCGACAACCGATTCGTCGACGCGATCGGCCCGGGTAATACACTCGAACGGGACGCGAAGGCCGCGCTCCTGCATCACACCCGCAAATGACGAAAGCCAGCGCGGGCTGATCGAGAAGACGTCGTCGGCATACCAGAGCTGGTCAGGAGACCAGCGTTCGAGTATGTGCGCGACTTCGGCGGCTACATCGGTCGGTGAACGTCTTGCATGGTGGTAGCCGAAGACGGCGTGGCTACACCAACGGCACCGATAGGGGCAGCCGCGTGCAGTGATAAGGTTGAGAGACCCGGTGCCATGATGGGTCCGCCAGCATTCGACGTAGGCGCCGGTATCGATGGCTTCGCGATCCGGCCACGGCAGCGCATCCAGATCGCGCAGCTTGGCGCGGGCTTCCGTCCGCACCACTCTTCCCGCATCGTCCTTGAACGCGATGCCGGCGACTTCGTGAAGGCGGTCGGTTCCGTGTCGAGCTAGCGCCGGCAGCAACTCGGCCACCGTTAGCTCTCCCTCGCCGAACACGATCACGTCCGCGCCGTGCTCCATGTATTCGTCCGGGTAGCCCGCCGACTCGGGTCCGCCTAGAACGACGATCCACCCGGCGGCCTTAGCGCGCTCGACAAGGGAGAGAATGCTGCCGCGCGTCGTCAGATTGGTGTAAAGGCCGAGGACGGGCGCCTCGCGACGATCGATGCGCGCCAGAAGCGCATCGCGGGTGCCAAACGTGGGATCACAGACCGCCACGTTGAAGCCGACGGACTTGAGATAGGCCGAAAGCGACAGCAGCCCGAGCGGCGGATAGGGCTTCATGACCTTCCGCTCGTGAGCGTCTTCCCCGATTAGATAGCCGTGGCTGAGCAAAATATCGCTCATCGCGAGCCCCTTGAAGCGATTCCCGGGCTCAATTAGCGGTCCTGGAGAGATCGGGGGCGGGCTTAGGCGCCGAAAGGGCGACGATAGTCGGCGCCGCGCTCCTGGCATCACGCTCATCGGCCTCGAGCGCGCGCCACTCCGCATCGATGGCGTCAAACTTCGCCTTGAGGCTCGGGTTGATCGACGGAACCCCGATGGCGCCGTGCGACGGGAATTCGGCTGCCATGCGCGCCACCTCAAGGCGTGCATCGTGGTCGAGATGAAGCAGCGCATGTAGGCGGCGATAGAAGGCCGTTGAGTAGGTGCCCTGAAAAAGCATTGCCAGGTCCCGGCTGTCACTCCAATGCGTCCTGTCGCCGAGTTCAGCGGCCACGCGCTGGTGAAAGCCTGTCCCGGGCAACGGATAGCTCACCGATATGCCGATCTCATCGGGAAGTGTCTCACGCACCAGAGCAACGGTCTGTGCGATGTCCGGCCATTGTTCTCCGGGATAGCCGAATTGGATGAACAGCCCGACCCCGATCCCGCGGCTCCGCAAACGCTCGATGGCCAAGGGGACCGACTCGACTCGAATTCCCTTCTCCATCGCGTCGAGCACGCGCTGTGAGCCGCTCTCGACGCCCAGCCATGCCATGGTGCAGCCGGCGCGGGCCAAGCCGTCGGCGGCCGAGTCGTCGACCAAGTCAACGCGCGTTTGGACGGTGAAAGGTGTTCTAGCGCCCAGCCTTTCTACAGCTCGGCCGAAACTTGCGGTCCAATCCGGCTTCAGGCCGAAGATATCGTCTGCAAACCAGACGTTATCCGGGCCATATTCCAGACCTATGGCCGCGAGCTCTTCCGCGACGGCGACGGGGTCCCGCATGGCGTAACGCTGGCCCCAAATCGGTTTAGCGCACCAATTGCAGTGGAATGGGCAGCCGCGAGTCGAAACCATGTTGAGCGACCAATGGCCGTGCGCCGCCTTCCAGCGGGTGCGATATGCGTCCATGTCGACAAGGTCGCGCGCCGGCGGGCCGAAAGCATCAGGTTGTCGTTCGGGTGCGCGCGAAGGCGTACGACGAACGCCGTCTACTGAGTTCCTGTCCGGGAGCGCCAGACCTGCAATGTCGCGAAGTAGATGGGATGCGTCGTCGCAGGCCGCGGACGAGAACTCCGCGCAAGCGTCGGGCGACGCGATCGACTTCGCGGCGGTGCCGAAACTAGCTTGCGCGCCGAGAAGCTTCTCCACCACTTCCCGCAGCGTGTGCTCAGCTTCGCCGAGCATTATCGCGGTGGCACCGGCTCGCAAGAAGGTCGCCGGATCATCGGTCGCATCCGAACCCGCGACGACCACGGGTATGCCACGCTCCGAAGCCGAGCGCACCATCTGCAACGCTGCATCGCGCATGGTCCCAAGGCACATCTTGGAGTAGAAGTTGAAACTGTCCTCGAAGAGCGCGACCAGCGCTGGTTCTTCGGAGTCGAGCGCGTCGTCGAACGACGCCGGACCGTCCGCGATCATCGCATCGAACAGCGCCACTCGCAGGCCGGCGTCTCGGAGCGCGGTCGCGGCGTAGAGCGTGCCCAACGGAGGATATGGCCGCATCTTCGCCATTTGTTTCGGATCGCGCGCCATGAATAGCGCATGACCTAGCAGGACGTCGCAACGCGGCCAGCTCATCACTCTATCGCGTGTGAACGCAGGACCAGCGGCATGAAGATGAAATGTTCGCCGCCGAATGGGGTCGGGCTGGTCGGCGGCGGGGGGGACGTGTGTACGGTAGGCGTTGCGGTGCTGGTCGGAGTCGGATCATCGTCCGGGTCGATGTCGAGCACGGTGTTCAGCCCGACATATCGCAATTCACTGCCGTCGGTCCGTGCCCCGCCGTAAACGATCAGATCATTGTTGGCAGCATCCCATACCGCGGTGTGCCCCGCCCGCGTTCCAGGGCCTGCGCCCGGCACATCGAGAAGAGACCACTCTGCGCGGTCCGGGGTCGAGTAATCGAGGTGCCAGACATCGTCCAACTCGGCGTGATCGGAACTGTAGCCGCCGTAAAGAATCGCTTGCGACGTATCTTCGATGAATGTCAGTGTTGCGCCGATCCTTGGTGGCGGCCACGGCGCGTCGGCCAACGCGGCAACGTCAAGCCAAGCATCATCCCCGTCGACGGACCCCACATCGAGCCTCCAAAGTTGCTCCGTGGGCTCGCCAAGCTCATTCTGCCCACCGAAGGACAGAAAGTGACCGGAACCTGGATCGGTGGCGGCGGCCTGAAAGATCAGTTCGAATGGGGTCTCGGGAAGCTCGCTCCAACCGGAACGTTCGGTCGAAAGGTCGAGCGCCCAGGCCGAGTTCGTGACCAGTCCGACGTCATGCGGATCGCCTCCGAAGACGAGAGCGCGATCACCATCGGGGTCATAGGCGAAGAGGCCGTGGACAAAGGACTTCGTGGTGTCCGCGGACGCGACGCTCCAAGTGTTGGTCGTCAGGTCCAGCCGATGAACGCTCGCTCCCTCGCAGTGGCAGAGCACGTACGCGGCCGACTCAGCCTGATCGACGATCGCCCGCGCGCCAAGTATTCCGCGCCCGGTGAGTGTTGAGGCTGGCGATGCACCGCCGCTCGCAAATGTCGACCACGCGCCGCCGCCATCTAGCGCGAGCTGGCGCGGCCCATCAGGCGGCGTGAATGGCGCCGCTTCGCCGCCGATCACGATCATTCGCTCTAGCTCAGCGTCGACGAATGCTACATGTCCAGCGAGCGGCTCACCTGGCGTAAGTGACCGCCACTGGGCGAGGTCGAAAATGGAATCATCTCCGCCGCCCTGTCCGCGTACTGTCAATGCTAGCGAAGGAACGGCGAGCGTGAGCCCAGTAGCAACAAGCGAAATGGCGATAATTGCGACTAGCGATCGACGCACCGATAAGCGACGCGTCGGCGTCGTAAGCTCGGGCGGAATCATGCAGTGGCCTCCGGCGTGACGAAATGTGGGGGCGTTCATCGACCCGCCTATCGGGACTGTGAGCGCGCGGCAGATTCTAGTGGCGGAGCGGGTAGCGTTCAAACGTGCGGGACGGATCGGCCAAACCTAGGAGGCAGGTAAGTGGCTCCGCAGCTGTAGTTTCGCGGACTTCACAGGGTCGATGTGCAGTGTCAAGGACCGGGCAATGGACAATACGTCGGGTCGGGTGAACGGACCACACGCTGTCGCCCAGCTTAAATCGTGGACGACGTACCGCACTCGGGTCGGGTCAATGGACCACACGGCGGGTCAGGCCACCTTCTTGGCGGTACGGAAGGACTGGCCTTCCAGGACGAGGATTTGGCTGAAATGGAGCAGGCGGTCCATGGCCGCGGTTGCCAGCAACGGGTCACCGAAGCCGGGAACCACTCCTGGACGTCTCGGTTGCTGGTGAGGATGGTGGACGAGTGTTCGTAGCGCTGGCGGATGAGTTCGTAGAGGTCCATGGGCTCGTCGTGGTCGAGCGGACGTAGACCGAGATCGTCCACGATGAGCAGGAGAGGTGAGACGAAGCGAGCGAGCTGCCGGTCGTAGGTGCCGTCAGCTCGAGCGGCGCGGGGGCCGGCAAGGGCAGCGTATAGAGGCCCTCTTCGAGGATCTTGGCGACAGCGGAAGCGCGCAGATTGCCGAAGTACACCGCCCGCTCGCAGGCGGCCTGTGCGCGGAGCACGGGGACCCGTTCGAGTTCGAGCACGATCGCTTGAACTTCGCGCAGCTTGCTCAGCACTGGATCGGCGTCGTAGACGGTTCGGACGTAGCGCTCAACCGGCTCACCGAGGACCGTGGCCCGGTCGAACCAATGATCGATGGACCGGTATCGCAGATCGCGCCGATGCTCGGGGAGATGGGCGTCTTGGGTGCTCCGGCGCCCTTCGCCGCAGCGCTCGTGCGTGGCCAGGCGCTCCTCGTCGAGATAGACCACGACGCTCGCCGGCGTCGCGCGGACCCAGACGGTCTGGCCAAGATGCGGCCACGGAACGGAGTAGAGTCGGCGATCGAAGTACACGTGGCTGTCGCGGTGGACGGTCGCCTGGTGCCAGAGCACGATCTCGTACGGCGTCGTCGGCAGACCCAGCAGGGCTGGTTTCTCCTCGACGAAGGCCCCCAGCGGCTATCGCCGAGTCGTTCCGTGAATCCGGAGACCGGCGATCCGCTCGATCCGATCGGGCAGCTCCGCGTTCGCCTCGTCGAGCGTCGTGAACGCGCCAGCCGCCAGGAAGTTGTTCTTGACGTACTTCACGCCCGACTCCACCTTGCCCTTGGTCTCCGCGGTACGGCAGCGACGGATCGATCCGGCAGCCGTAGTGCCGAGCCAGCTCCCGGTAGCTTCGGTTGAAAGCCAACTGCTCTCGATCCGCCAGACCAAAGGCGCAGCGCACCACGGCCGCCTTCAGGTTGTCCGGTACGAGCACGAGCGGGACGCCATTAATATATGCGCAATGCTTGGCCGGACCTCGGCACTCTCGTGGAGGGATGTGGACGGACCGCCACGATATGCAACTGGACCCACGTGCTGGCGCGCTGGTCGAACACCACCTTGGCGAACATGTGTCGGCTGTAGGCCAGGACCATCACAAAGACCCAAGCCTTGCGCCGTGTCCCTGTCGCTGGATCCACCAGCCGCCCGGCGAAACCGAAATCCACCTGCGCGATCTCGCCGGGACCCGACACCACCGGGATCACGACGTCCGTCTCTCGCACGCCCCGCTCGCGCCGGATCCGCCGCACCGCTCGCTTCACCGCCGAGGCGCTCGCCTTGAAGTCCTTGTGCTTCCGGCGGAGCAAGTCCCAAATCGCATGCGGACCCACGCCGTCGTCTTCGAGCTTCCGGATCTCCGTCATCCAGCGATCCACGCTGCTCGTGACCTCTCGGTTCATCGGCGCCGGCATTGCCGCCGTCACCGCCGTTGTCAACTCGGCTCGGGTGGGAAGGTCATCGGGGTCTCCCTCCAGGAGCCCTGCTGTCTCCAGCGCCGCCCGGTATCGCTGCTCCGTCCGCGTGCTCATCCTCAGCAGCCGGGCGCGATCCCTCACCGTCGTGTCCATTCGGTAAAGCCGTACCAACTCCTGCAGTCGATGCATGTCAACCCTCGGGGCACTCATGGCTCCGCTCTCCTGGTCGTCTCGAATGACGACCGGAGTGTGCCGCTCTTAGCGCGGCGTGCGCAGCCTCACGTGTGGTCCATTAGGCCGACCTGCCTGTGGTCCGTTGACCCGGTCCCCCTGTGGTCCATTCAGCCGACCGCGCCTGTGGTTTATAGGCCGGTCTGTGACAGCTACCTTCAGGTGGGTCGTCAGGATCGTTCGGTGATCTTGGACGAGTTCGTCGCCTCGACAGGGTACGCTCGCAAGTACGCGATCCGTTTGCTGTCCGGTCCTATCCGGCCGGTTGCCGAACCGATTCGCCGTCCGCGTGAGCGATGGTATGGCTCGGAGTTCCAGGAAGCACTGCGCACGGCATGGGAGGCCGTCTCACCACAGTGTGCTGTCGAGTACATGCTCTCGCAGCGCGGTAATTGCCAAGCGCACGGCGCCTGTGTCTTCAATAGCCTCAGTTCCCTCAAACCGATAGAAATGGTGTAGCCGCGCGGCGTAAGTTGGTATGCCCAAGTCGGGTTTCGTCGTAACTTCGTCCACTTGACCATAATGAGAGAGTCACGGGCTTTGACGTAGTATGACCCTGCTCGTACAGTGTCGGGTTCGAGAGCCTGACACCGGAGACAGGGCCATGTGCTGATGGGCGATTCCACAGTTGGGGCGCATTTCGAAGTTCGGGGAGGTCTGAGCTGATATAAAGCGACACGGCGTCTGAATTGGGATACCCTTTCCGGTGGATTAGAGCCTGAGAGAGGTCCCAAATGGCGCCGTGTCTGTTGACAAGGATAGGTGGTGAAGCGCCGAGTTTGCAAGAGCATGTGGTGGCCATCGATTCGGCCGTGACGATCGACGACCTGGTGGGGACGGTGGAGCGGTTGATGCGTCAGTTGGGCGGAATGGTGCTGGAGGCGGTGTTGGCGCAGCGGGCCGCTGAGCCGACGAGTTGGCCGGAGTGCGATCGGTGTGGCCGTCAGCTGCACAGCAAAGGATGGGCAGCACGGGCATTGAAGACGAGTTTGGGCCGAGTGCAGTGGCGGCGGCGGGTTGGGCGCTGCCCGGGCCGGTGTGAAGGGAGCGAATCGGCGCCTTTGGACGAAGAACTGGGGCTGGCGCCTCATCAACTCCACAGCACCGAGATCAAGCGCAGGGCGACATTGCTGGCCGTCTTCGTGCCGCTGGCCACGGCCAGTGCGATTATGGAGCGACTCACGAATGTCCGCGTCGGCGCCAGCACCGTGTGGCGTTGGATCCAGGCTGTCGGCCAGCGAGCGACCGCTCAATTGGAAGCCGAATTGGCGCAGGCTGCCAAGGGAGCAGCAGTGAGCCGTGAGGCGATGGACGAGACCATCGATCGGCTGTTGATGCTGATCGGTGCCGACGGCGTCATGGTGCCGTTTCGGCCCAACGGCGGCTCGCCGGCCGGCGGGATCGTCTGGCGCGAGGTCAAGATCGGCGTCATCGCCCGCCTTGAGCGACGCTTTAACCGTGCCGGCCACGACGTCACTCGCCTTCGCCAGCGTCGTCTGGTCGCCGAGCTTGGAACGGTTGACGCCTTGGCTGTGCGCCTCAAGCTCGAAGCCCTTCGACAAGGGCTGGCCTCCGCGCCGAAGGCGGTCTGGATCAGCGACGGTGCGCGCGGATTCTGGCGCATCTTCAATGAGCAGCTGGCCCCCTCGAAGGTCGTTGGGGTCCTCGACTTCTATCACACCGCCGGCCAGCTTTGGACTGCGGCCGAAACGTGGTTCTTCCGATACATGCCCTCGGCGCATGTGTGGTTCGACGCCGCGCGACACGAACTCCGGCACGGCCATGTCGCCGACCTCGTCACTCAGATCCGAAGAGCCGCAGATGAAGCCCACCGTTCTCGAAAGCACCGCCCGATTCTCCATCGAGTCGCCAACTACCTCGACCGGCGTCGCTCGCACCTCGACTATACGGCCTTCAAGGCCGATGCCCTCCCTATCGGCAGCGGCTTCGTCGAGAGCGCCGTCAAGTGGCTCATCCAGCAACGATTCAAAGGCGTCGGCATGCGCTGGCGCGAAGACGGCTTCAACAATCTGCTCATGCTTCGCCTCGCCTGGGCCAACGATCGATTCGATGCCCTCTTCCTACCCTCCCCGAACTCTTGAATGCGCCCCCACAGTTGCGGTTCCGAGTGTGAGTCGAAAGAGGTGGAATGGAGGGGAGGCGACAGGACTGCTGGCTGAGTTCGAGCGCGTGCGAGACTTGCGAGTGTCCGGTACAATCAACTCCGGGCCGTACATCGCGCCCAGCGCCAAGAACTTGCGCACGTCCCAGTAGCCAGCCATGAGGCCCATCGCTGCCCAAGGAACCCGTCTCTGGATGTGTCTTGGCCCAGCGCGAACCGGACAAACGGTTGACGTAAGTTGTGAAGCGGAGGGCTCCTGGAAACCGACTACGGATATGGATTATGCACACCAGGCGCATATAGCATGTAAACTTCTGACATGATAGCCCATACGGTTTGCTCGTCTTTCCAGTAGGCGGCTGACCCATAAGGCGTGTTCGGAACCGTAGCGACTATCTTGATAGGAAGGTCTGGATTCTGTCGTATAAAGGTGACTACCCTATTCCCGCCTACAATCTGATCGCTTATCTCGCGAATCCAAGTCGCTCCCAAGACATGCAAGGCGGTATCCCACTCGGCCAGTGGCCGTCCAGACTCGAATGCGATCGTGATGCCGCTCAACGGCGTCGTGCCGGGACCGGCTGCTACCACCTGTGTAGGCGTCTCCGACACCATCCAGCCGGCTGGGTGTAGGAGCCGTACTCATCAAGCATCGGAATGCCAGGGGCGCCTTCATAATGCTCTACCCAGATTGACGTGTCCACGTTTCCACTGATGATGTTCATGCTGGCAAGCGCGGCGTCAAGATCGGCCATGAGGTCGTCGTGTTCTTGCTGCGTACTGGCATCGACTACATCCAGCTGGAAGTACGTCCCGAGAGAGGATCCGTCAAGATCTACTACCGACTCGCCGCGGAGTGCAGGAATGGTCCCCGTGATCGGTATGTCGTATCGCGTAGCCGGGATACCGTCGACGGACACAGCACTGATCACTGTGCCCGTTGGCGCCCAGCTTGCGCAATCGTAGTAATCGCAAGCCTTCCGCCCTCCGTAGATCGTCATACGCGCTAAGGCGCCCGGGGTTCCCTCGAGAAGATCTGGGTCGCGGTTCTGCACGGCGACATGACCATGGACGATCTCATACCACCCAATCGGATAGGAGAACTCATACCAGCGGTCGGAGGAGCCCCGTACAACGGCTGCCGTTGTGCCTGCAGCCGTCGATGAGGGAGACCTTTCGCGCGCCGCTCCCAGCAGCAACACGATCAGGGCGACTGCTCCAGCGCTCGCAAACATCGCAGCGGTCTTTCTTCCACTAATGCTCATTGTCCTCCCTCCTTTTGACCCTCGTAGGCCCAGCACCACCGACTCGCACTGATGTGCTTGTCACTGCCCTATCCACAATTCGATGGGATAAAGACCACAGCATCCGCAAGTCGAATCTTGTTGGCGGCACACGAAGCATCGCCGAGACATGACACGGGAACCGTGTTGGACACCTCTACTGAAAGCGGTGGGATGCCACTTCCGCTGGGAATGCTGTGAGTGGAGATGGGAGTCCCGCCATCTCCGATCCGCACCCACTCCCCACCTCTAGCTCGCTGGTTTACATTATCGATTCTCACTATAAGGGCCCCGGCACCGTCCACGAACTTAGTTCTCACGAGAACCTCGGTTGAAACCTCAGTGTTGTGACGATCCGCATTCTCGCGATGGACCGGAACGAGCAAGAACACATGCCAGTCTGGATCAGTCACTTGGAGTCTTGGCTCGAAGATGGCATTACTTTCCGGAGACTCTCCAGATGGGCCTCGCGTGTGCCGATAGCTTCCCTTGGTACGATCAAAGTAAGCGTAACCCCCACTCAACTCACGCCTCCAGGGGCTAGGAGTCATCCTGAATTCAGTGCTGCATGTCATGCACGTTGCAGGGTTCTGCGTATCACAGGACTGTGGACAATCGCGGTTCCTGACTGAGCCCAGCGGCGGCATGAGAAACGGTGCGGAACTGGCACGCTGAGCGGAACTGGGGCAGCCTCCGTGGCATGACTACCTCAAACAAGCTGACCCAGTTCCGAATCCGATTGTACAGCATCTTGCCGGGCCGTGGCGACGCGGCGATGGACCTGATCGACGCGCTCAGCAGCAACCTCACGGCGCGGAGCGTGGTGGAGTTGAGCCTGAACCCAGCGTTTCGGCGGAAATGGCCGAGCGTGACACGGACGGTCGATCGGTTTCGGTCGGCCTCGAGTCCGCAGCTGGCCTGGGCTGAGCGTGTGGTGCTGGAGAACGAGCTGCGGCGGGCGGTGCTTGAGCTGCTCGACGCGCCGGCGAGGCGGGGGCACTGGCTGATCGCGGTGGATGGGACCCCGTACGCGAGGCCGCACGCCCAATGTCTGGAAGATCGATCACTCGTTCACAGGAGTGACGGGACCAGCGGGACGCCGGTGACGGTCGGGCACGAGTACTCGATAGTCGTCGCGTTGCCCAAGCGGGCTCGACGTGACGAACCGGCGTGGGTGCTGCCGATCTCGAGCCGCCGGGTCCCGACGACGAAGACACCGGCGACCGTCGCCGCCGAGCAGGTATTCGCGGGTCTGGACGATCCGGAACTGGCGTGGTACGAGCAGCTGACGGTCGTGATGGGCGACAGTGCGTACAGTAACCGACCGTTCCTCGGACCGCTGGCGGACTTCGTGCACGTGGTCGCCCTGTCTAATTCGCGCCCGGAGCAACCGGGTCTTCGCCCACCCGCCGCCCGGGGGTTCGCGAAAGTGGTTCGGCGAGTGCT
>JBCLES010000017.1:0-51140 GCA_038913135.1 Anaerolineae bacterium | reverse complement strand
CGGACATCGGGCATCGGATCACGCGATCATTGACCTCGAAGACTGCAGGGTGCCCTGCAGTGCCGTTCTCGGCGAGATCGGACGGGGCTTCCGTGTCGCGATGGGCGCGCTGGATCACGGGCGGCTCGGCGTTGCGGCCGGAGCCGTAGGAGTCGGGAGGGCTTGCGTCGATGCTTCGGTTGCCTTCTGCCGAGAGCGCAGGGCCTTCGGCAGGCGAATCGGGGATATGGGAATGATTCGGTCCGAGCTCGCCGACATGGCGGCGGAAGTGGAAGCGGCTTCGCTCTTGACGTATCGGGCGGCGTGGGTGAAGGATCAAGGTCTACCGAGCACTCGAGCGACATCCATCGCCAAGCTCTACGCGACCGAGGCTGCGCTCAGAGCGGCCGACGCGAGCATCTTAATCCACGGTGGACGTGGATACTCGAACGACTACCCTGTCGAGCGTTACTGGCGCGACATCAAGGGCCTGCAGATCTATGAAGGGACGTCTCACATTCAACGCTTGGTGATAGCGCGCGAACTGGTTGGACCCGATTCGATCGCACAGACCACCGACTGAAGGCGGGCTGGTGCCGAACAGACGAGATTTCAAGGAGAGGATCGAGTGGACGCACTACGCGCAGCCGACCTACCGCTTAAGTACAACGCTGTCTCGATCCTGGAACACAATCTGTCTTCGAGGTCGGACAAGATCGCGCTCCACTCCGATGCACGAACGATGACCTTCGGCGAGGTCGCGGTTGAGGTCAATCGAGTCGGGCACGCTCTTATCGCTCTCGACGTGCGTTTCGGCGAAGTGGTCGCCCTGCTCCTGACCGACATTCCGGAATTCGTCACGACTTTCTTCGGAACGATCAAGGTCGGCGCCGTCGCCGCCAGCTTCAATACGCTGCTCACGCCAAACGAATACGCGTACATGCTCAACGATTGCCGAGCCCGCGTCTTGATCGTCCACGAAGGGCTGGCCGACAAAATCGACGCGGTCCGTGCAGAGCTGGATTGGCTGGAGCATGTCGTCGTGGTCGGCAGGGCCGGTAACCCGAACAACACAGCGTATGTGGACTGGATCGACGGGCTGCCGGCCAAACTCGACGCAGCCCGCACACATCGCGACGACTTCTGCTGCCTGAATTTCTCGAGCGGCACGACCGGAGAGCCGAAGGGAATCTTCCACGCGCACAAGGACCTGCCGCTGACGGCACAGAATTGGGGGGTCAACGTTCTCGGTCTGACTGAAGCCGATAGGACGTTCGCCGTCGCCAAGCTTTTCTTCACGTTCGGCACGGGCGGCAATCTGATCTTCCCGTGGTACGTCGGGGCCGGCATTGTCCTGTATCCGGGCTCCCCTCGAGATCCCCGCGCTATCCTGGATATCGTGAGCCGGTACCGTCCGACGATCCTATACAACGCCCCAACGGGCTACAGCATGATGATGGCAGTAGAGGGCTTTCAGGAAGAGTACGACATATCGAGCCTGCGACTCTGCGTATCCGCGGGCGAGGCGCTGCCCGCACCGATCTGGGAGGAGTGGAAGGAGACGAGCGGGCTGGACACGATCGACGGCATCGGATCCACCGAGAACTATCACATCTTCATCTCCAACCGGCCCGACGACATACGGCCGGGTTCGAGCGGCAAGCCCTTCGCCGGCTACAAGGTAAAACTGGTCGACGAATCCGGGGCCGAAGTCCCGCGTGGCGAAGTCGGCAACTTGCTTGTCAAGGGCGAATCGGCCGCCCTCTACTATCTCCATCAATATGCGAAGAGCCGTGAGACGTTCCAGGGCGAATGGCTCGTCACCGGCGACAAGTATCGCGTCGACGAAGACGGGTACTTCTGGCACGAGGGCCGCTCCGACGACATGCTCAAAGTAGGTGGCATTTGGGTCTCGCCGATCGAGGTCGAGAGCGCGCTGCTGCGCCATCCGGCCGTGCTCGAATGCGCTGTTATCGGCGCCAAGGACCACGCGGATCTGACTAAGCCGAAGGCTTTCGTCGTATTGCGCGACGGCAACGACTTCGACGATGCGTTGGGCGAAGAACTGATCCATCACTGCGCGTCGATCATGGCGGCATACAAGAGGCCACGCTGGATTGAGTGCGTCGACTCGATACCGAAGACAGCAACCGGCAAAATTCAGCGCTTCCGATTGCGCGATCGCTGAGGATATGGTTCCGCTTGGGCCTCGTAGCGCCTAGGAAAGCGCCTCGATGAATCTGTCAGGTTCGTCCGTCGATGTATTCGCGCCTGACGATCGCGTCCGTCATCCGGGCGACGCGCGCCATCGCCCGCACGTCATGCACTCGAACGATGTCCGCGCCGCGGGCGATCGCGACGGCGACCGCCGCGGCTGTGCCTTCCAACCGATCCTCGGTCGGGAGATCGAGCGTCAGCCCAATGAAGCTCTTGCGGGACGGTCCGACCAAAATCGGTGACAGAAGCGCCCTCAGCTCGTTCGTCCGATCGAGCAGCTCCAGGTTTTGGGCCGGGGTCTTCCCGAATCCGATGCCGGGATCGACGATGATCCGGCCCGCAGGGATTCCGGCTGTGCCAGCGCGCTCGATCGCGGCGGCAAGCCCGCTGAGCACGGCCTTGACGACATCATCGCCGGTGTCTTCGACCGCGTCGTAGTAGCCGCCCTCGACCGAGTGCTTGGCGAAGCTGCGCGGCGTCGAGCGGTTGTGCATCAGGATAACAGCCACGCCGCGGTCGGCGACTACCGCCGCCATCTCGTTGTCGGCGCGCATCGCCCAGACGTCGTTGACGATATCTGCTCCGACATCGAGTGCCGCGGTGGCGACGGCCGCCTTCGAAGTGTCGATCGAAATCACAGCTCCAGAAAAGCGTTGGCGGATGGCCTCGATCACCGGGACGACCCGCCGGATCTCCTCGGCTGCCGAAACGACTTCCGCCCCAGGTCGGGTCGACTCACCGCCGATATCGAGAATATCGGCGCCGGATTCAATGGCCCTGCCGGCCGCGTCAAGAGCGGCGTCCACTGGCTTTGTGGTCGCGCTCAGACCGTCGCCGGAGAATGAGTCCGGCGTCAGGTTCAGAATGGCCATGATCAGGGTGCGTTCACCCCAGGCGAAATTAAGACCATCGACTCCGAGCGTGCCCCCGACGGTCGCTCGCGGGAGCGGCGGCGCACTTTCGCGCTGATCGACCGAAGTCGGCCGGCTGGTCTCCGAGTCGCGGACCGCGCCTGCACTCACTGCAGCGCTCTCCGCGGCTCCAGCGGCAAAGCCAATCTCGCGCCCTCAACCTCGACGTCGCGGGCCGTACCAGTCCTCTCTCCCGCGCCTACCTCACCCGAGAAGTCCACGTCAATAAGCTCCCAGTTCGAGAAGGCGGTCGTCGTCAATGCCAAAGAAGTGCGCCAACTCGTGTAGGACTGTGCGCCTCACTTCTTCCCTGACCTCGTCAGCATCGCGGCAAACGGAGAGAATGGCGGGGCGGAACAATGTGATGCGGTCCGGTTCCGTCATCCCATGGTCGGAGCCGCGCTCCGTCAGTGGCGTGCCTTCGTAAAGACCCATAAGCTCACTAGAGCGTCGCAGCGAAAGCTCGGCGCGTTGCTGATGCGTCGGTCTTTCGGCGATGAGCACCTCGACATTTTCGAGCCGGGATCGAAACATCGCGGGCAGCTCTGCAAGCGCCTGCTCAACCATCAGTTCGAAGTCGCGAAGCGGCATCCTCATCGACCCATGGTAGCACTCCAGCGCGCTACCCAATGCCCTTGCCGCAGGCGAGTGCATAAGTCGCGGTCCCTTGGCGAAATCCCGCCGCGTATACTATTCGGCGGCAGAGGTTACGAGTACCGGGCACGTTTGAAGTGTCGATCAAATCGGAGTGTGGTGTGTCGGATCACAACGGCCGAAGCGAGACGGACGCTGGCGAGCTCATCGCTATGCGGGAAGTGATCAAGACTTATCAGAGCGAAGCTGGCATCTTTCATGCGCTTCGCGGGATCGACCTAGACGTAGGGCGCTCGGAGTTCGTTTCGATCGTCGGCAAGTCCGGCAGCGGAAAGTCGACGCTAATCAACATGATCGCGGGCATAGATCGCCCCACGTCGGGCACCGTCAGGATCGACGGCACACCCGTCCACTTGCTGAGCGAAAACAAGCTGGCGATCTGGCGCGGCAAGACTCTCGGAATCGTGTTTCAATTCTTCCAATTGCTGCCGACACTCAACGTTCTCGAAAACGTGATGTTGCCCATGGACTTCTGCGGTACGTACGGTGTTCGAGAACGTCCCGGCCGAGCCATGGACTTGTTGACGCTAGTCGGCTTGGAAGATCAGGCGAACAAGCTGCCGTCGGCCATGTCGGGTGGACAGCAGCAGCGGGCGGCAATAGCGCGCGCCCTGGCCAACGATCCTCCGATCCTCCTGGCCGACGAGCCAACGGGCAATCTCGATTCCGTGACCGGCGACGCAGTCATCGAATTGTTCCATGCTTTGGTCGACGCAGGCAAGACTATTCTCATCGTCACTCACGACGCCGATCTCGCTTCGAGTGGAACACGAACGATCGTCCTGGCTGACGGTTCGATCGTCGAGCAAAGGCGCAACGACCGCGGGCGGAATCCGGTGGCGGTCTCATCAGCCGCGATCTGATCCTGATCGTCTCGCCATGCACCCGATACTTCTTACTGTGCACCCTATCTTAAGGTGACGCGCGCCTCGAACGTGATACTTTTCAAGCCGATTACGATTCAGCAGTCGACAGGGGGATCGTGGTGATGAAGAACGTCGGGCTCCTGGCCTTCGCTTGGACCGAAAGTTCAGCCGAATCTTCGCGCGCCGTGCGCGCCTTCGGGCTATCTATCGCGCTGGCTTTTCCACTAGCGTTCGCGCTCTCAGGCTGCGGCACGGGCGATGAGGTCGAAAGCGGTCCAACGGCTCTCCCTCCAATCCTCTCATCTTCGGACGTGGTTGCCGACGCGATCGTCGTACCCGTGGAGCATTCGAGTCTTGGCTTCGAAGCCGGCGGCACCATCGAGCGAATCTTGATCGCCGAAGGCGAAGAGGTCAGTCAGGGGGATATCCTCGTGCGGATCGACGGTGCAGCCGAAGCGGCCGCAGTGATGCAAGCCCAGGCCGACGTCGCCGCAGCCGAAGCGCAGCTGCAGCAGATCGCCGACGGTGCATCAACTGAAGACGTGCGTGCGGCCGAAGCGGTTGTCGAATCCGCGCGTGCCGCCGCGCGTTCGGCGTCAGGCCAAGTCGCCTCAGCGGCGGCGGCACGCGACAAGGTCGTGGGCGGCGCGACCAACTCCGACGTCGCGGTAGCACGGCGGCGGATCGAGAGCTCTAAGAACACTCTTTGGGGTGCACAAGCCCAACGCGACGCGGTTTGCGGGCGTGTTGAGACCAAGTACGCACAACAGGCGGACTGTGATCAAGCGGAAGCTGAAGTCGGGCGCATGCAGGAGGAAGTGCGCATTGCAGAGCTTGAGTTAAATCGACTGCTCATCGGGGCTCGTCCGGAAGACGTGCGGGCCGTCAGCGCCGGAGTTTCATCCGCGCAAGGCCAGCTCGAGAGCGCGAACGCCGAAATCGCAAGGGCTCAAGCCATTCTCGACGGCGTCCAGGTCGGTGCGACTGGAGTTGAATTAGAAATCGCTCGCGCTCGAGTAGATCAGGCGAATGCGATCCTAGAAGCTGCGCGGGCGCGAATGGATCGCACGGTCCTCAGAGCACCGTTTTCGGGTACGATCGCGACGCTGGACGCCCGTCAGGGTGAACAGGTCGGGCCTGGAGTCCCTGTCGTCAGGCTGGCGGACACAAGCGGATGGCTTATCGAGACCGATAGCCTCACCGAGTTGAGCATCGTCGATGTCGAGGAGGATGCGCAGGTGTCCATCACCATAGATGCCATGCCCGATGTACAACTCACCGGCCGAGTCGACCGGATTCGTTCGTTCGGCGAAAACACCCTGGGCGACATCACATATCGCGTGGTGATCGTGCCGGACAAGCACGAACCCCGGCTCCGATGGAACATGACGGCGTCGGTGACGATCGAAGGCTCAGACGGTCCCTAAGCCGATTGATCCCACAGTGCTCTTGGAGCCAATCAGAAAGCGGCACGGGCTGGCGCACCTCGGCGCCGGCCCGTGCCACTGCCCCAACGCATCCAATGCAAGACCTTCTCCAAAGCTGCGCTCGGCCCGGGCGCGGTACCGTACGGGCGTCGCAAAGGTGAGGGGGAATCGGCTTTTATGACGCATGTTCCCCACCGTCGATACGCGGAATCGCGCGACGCGAGTACGCCGAAGGGTTCGTCGCGGGCTACGATCGTTGCCATGGGAATGGCGTTTTCGGCGATCGCCGTTATCGATCCATCGCACGTGCTGCTCGTGGACCCCGTCCGGTCGATGTACATTGCGCGCCGCCTTAGAGGAAGCTAACGCCCTGCCTAGCGAAGTCCCCGCGCGGATCAGCTTTGCCCGCGCCATGACGATCGACGTCCCGGACGGAGAGCCATTGCCGGCAATTGCCCACGATAACATCTACCTAAGCGGGCGAGTGGGATCGCTTCATGGCTACGGACTGAGTGCCTTGAGCCCGACTGTCGGCCGCGTGGGATCAGCTCTCGGGCACGCACTGGGTGCCCTGCGCCGGACTGTCGGCAGCGCCGCCGCGCCCCATCAAATGCCCGCGTCCCCCCCGATCGTCATTCAAGGGCTGCCTCACAGCACGTCGCCGACAATCGAAAGCGCCGGAGTCGTCATCGATGGCGCCGTCGGAAGCGTGGTCGAAGGGTTGACGATCCGGAGGTTCGCTTACGGCGTTGCTGTAACCAGTGGGGCGAGCGGGACGCGCATCGGTTCCGATCTCGACGGGACGGCTGACTTTGCGGAAGCCAATCTGATCGCCGAGGACATCGGTGGGCTGCGGATTGACGGCGCCTCCAGCGCTTCGACGATCCGCTTCAATTCGATCCGCGACAACTTCAGACATGGGATTTGGCTTGTTACGTCGAAAGACGGCAGCCACACCATCACACGCAATCTCATTACAGGCAACGGCCGAGCTGCGATCTCTGTCGCAGCGCTTGCAATGGAGCTGCCGGCGCCGGTGATCGAGTGGATCGACCGCAGCGGTTCCGTCGCAGGCACCGGTTGCCCAGGTTGCATCGTCGAGGTGTTCGCCGATCCGGTCGATCAGGCCGCCCGCTATGTCGATGGGGGTACCGTTGAAGTTGGCCCGGATGGACGATGGAGCATCACCGGAGTCTTCCTTGGCGGTCCGGCCGACGTTTCGATCACCGCGACTCAGCGCGACAGATTCGGCAGCACTTCGCGGCTTTCCGGGCCGGTACCGGTCGACCGTTTGGGCACGTGGCGGCTGATCTCGGTTACCGGTGCAAGTCCAAGCGCCATCGGGGTGCGGCGTACGCTCGTCAAGCGCTACAAATTGGTCGACCGCTTTGGGTTCCCGGTACCGGACGCGACCGTGACATTCAAGCCTTTCGGTGATCGCCTTCGGTTCGACTCAGGTCCTGGCGGTGTGTTCGAAGTCGTTCTACCGGTCGACTTCGCTCTCGAATTCTTCGGGGGCCACGTCAGCGCGTCGATCGCCGGCATCGAGCGACGCTCGGGGGAGCGACACAGCGTTTCATGGCTGCCCCGGCTTGGGGTGGGGGTGGGTTTCGGACCATCTGAAGAGGAGCCCGGACTGGGCGCAATGGTGGTCGACTTGTCGGCCCTGACGGCTGACGGAATCGGCGCGCGACTCTTGAGGCACAGAACGCATGGTGCGGACTCACTTCGGACTGAAGAACTGGCGGCCGAATCGTTGGCGGGGCCGGCAGAGCGGGAGCTCGACTCGTCAATTGAGTCGGCGAGGCGGGCACGCGACGCGTCAACTGTGACGGCGGAGCTGGCGGTCGACTCGTCGGCGGGGCCGGCCGTCGATGACGGTGCCGAGCCTTACGGCGCGGCGTTCCTAGGCGCACTGACCGAACTCATCGAGGGTCCATTCGCCTGGCAGGAAGCCATGGCACGCGGCGGTGGGATCTACGAATTCGTCTCACCCTATTCGATGTTCACCGGGACGCTCGAAATCATCGCACCGGCAATGGCATACCGCTCCGGCATGCCGGCCAGTGCGTGCTCGGACGCAGCCATCGGCGCAACGATTGCCGGCTGGGGTGATGACGAGGCCTCTTGGACACCGGTGCCCGGCGTGACCACGTATGCTCCCGCAGCTGGAGCGTCCAACTTCCTTGCGAATGCCGAAGTGATAGTACCTTCCAGCGATGGAGAAACCCCGGAAAGCGCGACATCGTTCACCGTCGGATACGACGTCTTCGCGCCCACAATCACGGTGCTCGTCGCGCCCGGCACCACGCTGACAAGGCTCCCGAGCGTGCTCGCCCGCGTAACCGACGACGCCGCAGGGGTTCGCGCTTCAAGTGGCATCAGCGTGTCGTTGGGCGGGCATAGCGTCGCATTCGAATTCGATCCGGCGTCGGGCGAGATCGTGGTACCGGGCGCCGCGCGAGACCTTCCGTCCTTCTTGCCGATCGGCCCGGCATTGCTTGTGATCCGCGCTGAGGACGGCTTCTGCAACGCTTCGGAAATCAGCGTTCGGCTGGTCGTCGCCCATACCGCTGCCGAGACTGGGGTCGTATACCTGCCCTTCGCCGCAAAGTGATCGTCGCAGCGGTGGCTAAAGGGCTAACATGAGTTCACTGTTCGGGGTCAGTACCTGCTCGCGCTTGTGTTGAAACCGAGCAGCGCAGTCCAGTTAATCTATCGAAGACTTCCCGTCCGCCGATTCGGCGCGCCTCTCCCAAGGTAAATGCCATGAAGAACCTACTTCAGCTTCTTGTCGTGTCCGGTGCGCTGGCGATCGCCGCAGCCGGTGCGTCTTCCACGATTTCGCCCGCAATGGCGGAAAGTAACGGCCTTGTCCGTTCGCCCGGTGCATTCGAGCGGCCGGCAGGCTTATCGGTGGAACGCGTAGGGGCTCCTTCGATACCCCTTGAAAGCGGTCCCGCGCCCGCATCGCTGGTCATCCCTTCCATCGCCTCCCGTGGCGCACGTGAGATCTTTCAGAATCCGGACGCCGAGGACCGATTCCAGCCCGATGCCCGCTGCGTATGGACCCCGATCGTGCTCGGAACGGAGGCGACAGGCAGCTTGGAAGCCGGCGATTGCCACTTCGGGATGCTCGACGGGACCCTCGATCCATCTTATGTCGATCAATTCTTGGTGACAACTACCGAGCGTGGCTCGCTCAGCGCGAGCGTGGTCGGCGCGGTCGATATCAACATCGAGGTGCGCGACATGGCGTTCGCTGCCCTAGGCGCGGCAAGTGCGGCCAGCGGAGAGGCGGCAGATATCGCGCTCGTCCTTCCGCCCGGTGACTACCTGATTCTTGTGAGGCCGTCGTCGTTCTCTTCTGGTGTCGAGACCGGGTACACGCTCACCACAGCGTTCGCTCCAGAAAGCGAACCGGGGTCATGTTCAATCGAGACGCTTGAGCTGGGCATCGCATCGGCCGGCACCCTTGGTGGCGCCGGCGCCTGCCGCGTGTTCGACCATTTGAACGACGTGCTCCTGGACAGCTATGGTGACCTTTGGTCCATCGATGTCGAGTCTTCCGGTGTTTTGAGCATAGAATTGTCTTCGACCGACTTCAGCCCGATGCTGATACTCCTAGACGACACAAAGACCTTCACGCTCGCCTCGGATGCCGCCGGGCTTGCCGGCGATCCGGACCCGCTCATCTCCACGTTAAGCGTTAATGTTTCACCGGGACGCTATCACGTTCTGGCCGCCGGCACCTTCGCGAACGGCGCCGGTGGTTACAACCTCACGGCCAACATCAGTCCGATCGACGCCAGTCGCTGCACGCCGCGCGACGTGCTCATAGGCGAAGTCATCGAAGGCACGCTGGAAGAAGCTGATTGTCGGCTGTCACTCACACCGGCAAGCATGTTCGACGATTCGAACGTCGATCTATTGAGCGTTTTCGTCGTGCAGCCCGGCACGATGCGCTTCGTCCTTGAGGGGGAGGGTATCACGCCCACAGTCCGCCTTCTCGACTCAAAGCTGCAGCCGCTTTTGAGCGGAAGGCTCCAGAACGACGATGTAGTGCGCATCCCCTTTGCCGGCCCGATGATCATCGCGCTTCACGGGCTTGAGGGGTTGGCCGGAAGTTACAGCGTCGAACTCCAATTTGAGATAGAAGGCACTACGCCTTGCTCGATTCGGGAAATCGGGACCGCCGAAACACTTGCCGGCGCGTTGAGCCCGGAAGATTGCACGTTGGAGGACTATGCGCTGCTCGACGACAGCTCGCGCGTCGACCTTTACGTCATTCGCCTATCCAGCCGAGGCCGACTGACCGTAGACATGCGATCGAGCGAACTGGATTCGTACCTGTGGATAGTCGCTGGGCTGTTCGATTACAACGTGCAGAACGATGATGGCGACGGGACAGCGGAAGATTCGCGGCTCAGCGTCGTTCTTCAGCCTGGTGAGTACGTCATCGTCGCCAATTCCACGCTGCCGGAGATCGGTGCTTACACGCTGACGACGGCGTTCCTGCCTCTGCCCGCTCCCTTCCCGTGCCCCACGAGGACCATCGGCCCAAGCGAGACCATGACCGCAGCGATCGGGCCCGGGGACTGCCTTGCGAGCGACTTCGACCCTACCCGTCACAGTGCAACCCCGGTCAATGGGCACGTCCTGACGCTGGGAGAACGCGGCCGGCTCGACGTTTTCGCGGTGAGCGAGTCGTTCTTCCCTAGGTTGGCCATGCGCGATCCGGCGACCGGGCAATCGGTCATCGAGGACGCCGACGAAGAGCGCTTCGTGATGGAGGCGTCGATCGGGCTCGTTGTGGGACCAGGCACATATTGGCTTGACATCGAAGAAGTCGACGGCGTCCCCGATCTCGAAGGCTCGTACACCTTGACTACAACTTTCGCGCCCTCACCAGCGCCGGCTTGCCAAGTTTTCGAACTCGCGTCGTTGCCCGTGAGACTGTCAGGCTCTATCGACCAGACCGATTGCATGTTGCGCGATCGAATCGGCGACTATGCGCAGAATCGGGTGGACGAGTACACGTTCACGCTCGCACAGCGCGGTACGCTGACGATCGACTTACTCAGCGACGACTGGGAAATATTCGATCCCTATCTCGAACTTCACGACTATCGCTATAGCCCGATCGCCGCCAACAACGATGCGGTCGAAGATTTCGTTCCGGATTCTCACCTGGAGGTAGACCTCGGGCCGGGCCGCTACCGCGTGCTCGCCATGGAGGCGCATCTGATGCACGGTGCCTATGACATCGAGATCGCCTTCGACCCGGCGGCCTTAACGCCGCCGGCGACGAGCGTCGTCACTCCCGGCTCGACGGAGCCGACTCCCATAGAGCCCACTCCGACCGCGCCGCCAGGCACATCCGGGCCTGTCGTTTCCAGAATCTATCTGCCCTTCACTGAATCGAATCGCTGAGGACCAAGACTGACTCTGACTATCCGCGCTTGCCGAGCAAATGCTCGACAGCGGCGCGCTCCTCGACCAACTCTTCGCCGGTCGCTTCGAGCCGCTCGCGATCGAATTCGCTGATCTCGAGGCCATCGACGACTTGCCACTCGCCGTTGCTGATGGTCACAGGGTAACCAAAGATCACACCTTCAGGTGAGCCGTAGGCGCCAGTCGAGGCGACCGCCATGCTCACCCAGTCGCCTTCGCGCGTTCCGTGCTTCCACGCTCGCACGTGGTCGATCAAGGCGTTGGCCGCGCTGGCGGCGCTGCTCTGGCCGCGCGCGGCGATGATCGCGGCGCCTCGTTCCTGAACCTTTGGAATGAAAGTCTCGCGTAGCCAGAGATCGTCTCCGATTACCTCCGGCGCCGGACGCCCACCGATCCTTGCGTGCGCCGCATCCGGATACTGGGTCGAACTGTGGTTGCCCCAGATCGTCACCCTATCGACGTCTTCGACGGACACTCCGGCCTTGGCCGCGAGTTGGCCACGCGCCCGATTGTGATCCAGCCGCATCATCGCCGAAAAGCGCTCCTTCGGAACGTCCGGCGCGGCGTGCATGGCGATCAGGCAATTCGTGTTCGCGGGATTGCCGACCACGACGACCCTCAGGTCGTCGCTGCCCAACACGTTCAGTGCTGCCCCCTGACCCGTAAAGATCGGCCCATTCGCTTCTAGTAAGTCCTTGCGCTGCATGTCCTTGCCGCGCGGCCGAGCGCCCACGAGCAGGGCCCAATTGCAACCGTCGCAGCCAGTATTCATGTCGTCCGTGAGTACGGTCTTTGCCAAAAGCGGAAAGGCGCAGTCTTCAAGTTCCATCGCAACGCCTTCAAGTGCCGGCATCGCTGGCGGAATCTCGATCAAGTGGAGGCTGACGGGCTGATCAGGACCGAAAAGATCCCCGTTCGCGATCCGAAAGACGAGCGCATAGCCAATATTGCCTGCCGCGCCGGTAACCGTTACGCGGATCGGAGCTGGCATTTGATTCTCCTCGATTTAGTGTTTCCAGTGCCGGCACCAAGACGGTCGCCGGACGTGAACCGAGCATATGTCGAGCAGGCGCGGAGGTCAACGATTCGGGACGATGGACAAGGGACAGCGAACGTTGGACAATGGGCCGAAGATTGTGTCAGGATGGCGATCGTGGCGCCGCGGCTTTCATCGATCTCCGACTACCGATCTCCAACAGTTGGATGACAATGTTCAAGCAACGATTGGCAGCGTTCGGGCTGGACAGGCCCGAGGCAAGGGCCTGGGCGCTCTACGATTGGGCGAATTCGGCCTTCTCCACGACGATCATCGCGGCGGTTCTTCCCGTGTACTACGGGCAAGTCGCGACAGCCGGCCTTCCCGAAGGCTCCGGTTTGACCTATTGGTCTTACACGAACTCGGTCGCCCTATTGGTAGTGGCATTGGTCTCGCCCCTGCTCGGTGCGACAGCCGACCTTCTTGGCGCCAAGAAGCGCTTTCTCGCCTCATTCGTAGCTATCGGGGTCACCGGCACGGCCGCGCTGTACTTCGTGCGTGAAGGGGATTGGCTCTTCGCATCATCAGCCTTCATCGTCGGCTTCATAGGCTTCGCAGGCGCCAACGTCTTCTACGACTCCCTTCTGTCACACGTCGCCCCGAAGGGCATGGCCGATCGGCTCTCATCGTCCGGTTACGCTTTGGGTTACCTGGGTGGCGGCCTCCTGCTGGTCATCAACGTCGCGATGATCCTCCGGCCCGGCGCTTTCGGATTGCAGGATGGGTCGCTGCCCACACGTCTCACATTTCTGACCGTCGCGGTGTGGTGGGCGATCTTCACGGTGCCCATCATGCGCCGCGTTTCGGAGCCGAAACCGGTGGCCGCCATCGGAGATCCGCGCTCCCCGATCAAGGCGAGCGCCCGCCGGATCCGCATGACGCTGGCCGAGCTGGGAACGCCCCGTTATCGGCAGCTTATGATCTTTCTAATCGCTTTCTGGATGTACGGTGATGGCATAGGCACGATCATCAAGTTGGCGACGAGTTTCGGCGAAGATATCGGGCTTGGACGAGAGCATCTGATCGGGGCGCTGGTCCTCACGCAATTCGTCGGCGTCCCGTTCGCGCTGCTCTTTGGGCCGCTGACCACTCGGCTGGGTCAGAAACGCGCGATCACACTTGGACTCTTCGTCTACGTGCTCATTTCGATCGCCGCGTACTTCATTCAGCATGCATGGCATTTCTGGGCTCTCGCTCTGGCCGTAGCGACCGTCCAGGGCGGAACGCAAGCCGTGAGCCGGTCGCTCTTCTCCGATCTCGTTCCAGCATCCCGCTCCAGCGAGTTCTTCGGCTTCTTCAGCGTCATGAACAAGTTCGCGGGCATCCTCGGCCCGTTGCTGGTCGGCGCGGTCAACCAGCTTAGCGGCAACAGCCGTCTCAGCATCTTGTCGCTCATCGTCTTCTTCATCGGCGGTTTGCTGGTCCTCCGCCAAGTGGACGTCGATGCCGGTAAGGCGGCAGCTTTGGCCGCGGATGCGGAAAGTAGGGGCGGGTGACGCTGATGATCCAGAGACTGGCTGATTAGAGAGCTTTAGATCCGGAGCCTGATTATTCCGCAAAGTGATTGATCAGATGCGCGCCGGATCATGCACGCCGGATAGCCATTCCTTGCCGTCGTCACCGGCCCTGCCTAGCATTGCCGCATCCCTCTCCGAAATTCGTTTGGATTGAGTCGGGTTGCGGTGGGCCTTCACCGGCCCTGAGCGAGCCCGCGACCGAGGAAGCAACGATGCCTAATGCAAACGCACTCGTCGAGTGCGTGCCCAACTTCAGCACCGGCCGCGATCCGGCGGAAATCAGGCCGATCATAGCGGCGATAGAATCAGTAGAAGCCGTTCGTCTGCTTGATGTCGATGCGGGTCGTGCCACGAATCGTACCGTTGTGACCTTCGTCGGCCCGCCAGAGCCGGTCATCGAGGCGGCATTCCTAGCCATCCGCGCCGCGGCCGAAACGCTTGATATGCGGAAGCACGAAGGCGCCCATCCGCGTATCGGGGCGACCGACGTCTGCCCGCTGGTCCCCGTCTCAGGCATCACGATGGACGAAACCGTGGAGCTAGCGCGGCGGCTCGGCAAGCGTGTCGGCGATGAGCTGGGTATACCGGTCTACTTGTATGACCGCGCGGCAACGCGGCCCGAGCGCAGCAGCCTATCGGCAATCCGGACAGGTGAGTATGAGGGGTTGGAGAGCAAGCTTGCAGATCCGGCATGGGCGCCCGACTTCGGACCTGCCACGTACCTTGCCAAGTCAGGCGCTACGGTCATCGGCGCCCGCAACTTCCTCGTTGCCTACAACGTCAATCTGAACACGACCTCCGTGCGACGTGCGAATGCCGTTGCCTTTGACATTCGTGAGAACGGCCGAGTCAAGCGAAGCGACGATGGGTTGACTGGCGATATCGAGCGTGGACCCGATGGGGAGGCGCTGCGTGAGCCGGGAAGCCTTTCTTCCGTGAAGGGCATCGGATGGTACATAGAGGAGTACGGGATCGCGCAGGTATCGCTGAACTTGACCGACATCGAGACCACGCCGATGCATGTGGCCTTCGATGCGGCCAGTGAGGCGGCGGCGGCGCGCGGGATGCGCGTGACAGGCTCAGAGCTTGTCGGTATGGTGCCTTTATCGGCGATACTCGACGCGGGGCGGCACTATCTGCGCAAACAGGAGCGTTCTCTCGGTGTATCGGAAGACGAGCTTGTTCGAATAGCGGTTCTCTCGATGGGGCTCGACGATCTGAGGCCTTTCGAGGCGGAGAAGAAGATCATCGAATTCGCCTTGCGCGATCCCCGATCTGAGCGCCTTGTGTCGATGACGCTCAAGGACTTCGCTTATGAGGCGGCGTCCGAGTCCTCCGTGCCCGGCGGAGGTTCCGTCTCTGCTTATTTAGGCGCGCTGGGGGCAGCGATGGGATCGATGGTCGCCAATCTCTCCAGCCACAAACGCGGCTGGGACGACCGTTGGGAGGAGTTCTCGAACTGGGCCGAGCGAGGCCAGCGGCATGTGGACCGCCTTCTCGAGCTCGTAGACGAAGACACTCGCGCCTTCGATGCACTGCTGGCCGCCTATCGGCTGCCAAAAGAGAGCGACCCTGAGCAGGTCGCCAGAAGTGAAGCGATCGAAGCAGCTACCCGGCGTGCGACAGAAGTGCCGCTGGAGACGATGCGTGAAGCGGTCGCATCGATGGAGGTGATGCGGGCGATGTCGGAAACTGGCCTACCCAGCTCCATCTCTGACGCGGGGGTCGGAGCGCTTTGCGCGCGGGCCGCCGTCAGAGGAGCATGGCTCAATGTTCGGATCAACGAATCCGGAATTCGCGACCGTGACTTCGTGGAGCGTGCGCTGAAGGAGGCGGAGGATATCGATCGCCTGGCGGAAGTGCTCGAGGGGGAGATCGTCGAGCGGGTCGTGCGGGCCATCAATGCAGCCTGATTTCCGGGTCGGCCCGGGCGCCACGCGATCGCTCGCCTACTTCACCCTTCTCTTGGCCGGCGCGGCCACGCTCCTTTCGTCGCCTGTCATGCGCGACGCAGCCGCCCAGGGTGGGGAGGAGGTCGATCCGCCCGCTGAAATCGGTGGAACATGGTGGAGCGTCGCCAACGGCGATCGAGTCGTAGACATGGTCAGGGACGATGCCGCGGACAGCGTGTGGGCCGTCGGCGACGGCGGGCTCATCCGCTGGTCTCTTTCAGACGGTGAGTTCACCCAATATCTGGCACCGCAGAACGGTCTGCCCTCTAATCGAATACGCACCATAGTGCGTGAATCCACGGGGATGCTTTGGCTCGGTACGGCGCGCGGCCTGGCTCGCTTCGATCCCGTCACGGAGTCCGTCGAAACCTTCGACCCGGTGAGTTCGCCCGGAATGCCAGGCCTGAGCGTCACGGCGCTCGTCTTGAGCGCCGACGGCGCTTCGATTTGGGTCGGATTCGAGCAAACCTGGGATCCAAACGCGCCGCATCCGGATCCCGCAGTCCCGATGGGAAACTTTGTGGGCGGCGGGATAGCCCGCCTGTCATTGACGGACAGGACATGGAGCGACGCGACGACAGCCGTGCTCGAGACGCTTCCCCCCGGCGATGAATCCGAGCCTGACTTCCTCACGATAACTAGCGCCAACGTGACGGCGCTCGCGCTGGGCTCGGACGGAGCGCTTTGGGTCGGTGGACGCCCGTACTTCGAGTGGCAGCGCGAATGCCCTGACGAATCTTGCGCTGCCGGTTGGATCCTCTCCGGTGGCGGCCTTGCCGCTCAGCATGAGGGCACCTGGCGAAGGTGGCGCTCGTCGCTTGATCCGGTGACGGGCTGCTATGGGAATTATGTCACGGCACTCGAGGCGGACATCGACCGTCGAATGTGGGTCGGAACAGCAGGCGACGGCATGTTGATGATGCGTGATCCTGATCAGCCGACTACGTGTGCGAGCGGTCAGGCTTACTACTTGGAGCGGAAGTTGTCCGGCGAAACCGTACTTCGCGAGGGCATGCGCGGTCGTTTCATTTGGTCGATCGGCATCGATCCTACGGGCAAGGTCTGGATCGGCAACGGAGATCGGCACAATCGAGGTCGGGGCATCGTCATTCTCGATCACAAGAACACTTTCCATGATTCGACTGCTTCGCTCAAGGCGTGGGAGAGCGACGACGTATGGTCTTTCCTCGATCTTGGCGGCTCGGGTGATCCCAGCCCTGCGCTGACCACAAGCGCCGCTATCGGCGCGGACGGCACACACATTTTTGGAACCAGCGACGATCAGATCGGCGACGGGCACGGTCTTTACATTCTCGAAGCGGACGGCGGCACATGGCGCACGCTGAGGACTGCTGACAGCGGTCTGCCGAGCAATCACATCACGGATATCGCTCGCGAACCCGCAAGCGGCGCTATCTGGTTCGCCACCGCTGAGCGCGGAGTAGCTCGCTGGGACGTTGCCACAGGGATTTGGTCTGCATGGACGGCTTTCGCGCCAGCAGGCGAGGTGACGACTATAGCGACGTCGACCTCGTCCGGCTTCGCCCGCGTGCCGATAGACCTGGAGGACGAAGACGCCTTTCTGGTGGCGTTTCCAGACGCTGAGCCGTGGGCGACCATCGGTGATTCAGAGACGCGGTATCGGATCAAGAACTTCATTCCGCGCCGGAGTGGATTGGGACCGTTCCTGCAAATCGACCCTCCACTGACCGATGCTGCGCCGGCTGCGGCGGCCGTTCACCGAATCATCCGCGGTCCGGCTAGCGATAGGTCGACGCGAATCGCCATCGATGATGCGGGGTCGGTCTGGGTCGGCGCCTTGAAGAAGACGTGGCAGGTTTCAAGCGGGGGCGGCTGTCCAGCATATCCGGACTGTTGGCTCGACGGCGGGGTCGGTCGATACTCGGCCGACGCCGGCTGGAAGGTGTTCGACCCATCAAACAGCGATTTTCTGGACCGCGACATCGCCTCGGTCGACATCGACAACGCTTCGCGGACATGGCTAGCACAGAGCGACCTTTCGGCTTCCGGCCACGGATTCGCGGTCTATGATCCGGCGTCCGTTGCCTGGACCTTACACGGTGTGTCGGTCGACTTGACCGCGGGCAACGGCGCGGCGGATATCGGCGTTGACCCGGTTACTGGCAACGTATGGACCGCTCACTTTCCCGTTGAGGGCATCGCCCGTCTTCCGGACGGGAGGCCAGTGCATGTCTTCTACGGCGGAGGAGTGGCGCGCTGGGACGGCGCGCGCTGGGAGTCCTTCACCAAGCGAAAGGCAGGTTCGACGATGCGCGCACAGGGCGATCATGGCACGTTCTTTCAAGTGCTGGTCGAGCGCGCACACGGCCGGGTGTGGGCCGGCGGATGGGATGCGCGGGGCGGACCGGAGACATTTCACTGGCCCAGCGGCCGCGGCGTGAACGCGGTCGTCAATTGGTGCCCGGTCGATACTTGTGTGCCGAGTGCGTGGGAGAATCGAGCGTGGCGCGAAGAAGGCCAGGTCGGCGCCCTCGAGATCGATCGACAAGCTCGTGTATGGGTCGGTGTCCATCGTCGCGGTCTCGGGATCGTTCCGGCGGTCGGCGGCATCAAGCTCAACGAGGCCGATTCATGGTCCCGAATCGACGTAGTGTCGTCAGCGAGCGGACTTCCGTCGAACGAAATCACGGCTCTGGAGCCCAACCCGGATGGGATGTGGGTCGGAACCCTCAAGTCCGGCGCAACGCTCTGGCGGAGCGGTTCTCCACCGAATCCCAGCGAAACCCCGCCGGCGACTGAGTCAATCACCCCGACCGATGCGGCGCCTAGCGGAACGCCAAGCGCGACGCCGAGTCCTGACGGGCCGAGCCCGTCGCCAACCCCACGGCCGACCTCGGACGAGCCAACACCGACTCCCGAGCCGAGCGCGACACCTGCTGGACAGTGCGGATCGACCGGGACTTGCTCTATCCACTTGCCGTTCGCATGGCGTCCGCGGCGCTGACGGCGGCAAAGGCGCTTGGAGGTACGCTCGAGGGTGAGGCGATCGGAAAGTCGCTAGGGGTTTGGCGCTCGGCTCGACAGCCGGGCATTCGGCATAGCGTTTGGGGCTTGGCGCAACTTCGAGCCACCTAAATCAGCCACGCACCCCGTATAATCGGCCGAACTCTTCCGCCAACTCGAACGCCGCGCGCACGCTTCTCGGGCTGCGCGTGTTCAGGTACTCTACATTGACTCCGAGTCGGTCGGCAGGGATTCCGATCTCCGAGGCGAAGGTGGACAGCCGCTCCCAAACCAACGTGAGCTGGCCGATCGAGGCCTCCGTCATGCTCCGGGCCCCTCTGAGCATCCGCTCGACATCTGATGGCACGTAGACACCAAGAGTTCCCATCGCGAAGTCTAGGTCGGCTTCGCACGTGAACGGCGAGAACGTGAGAAAGATCTTCGGGAAATCGGCTGCCGGGATCGTTCGCACCATGTCGAGGAGCAGGCACGACATCCACTCGCCTTCGTAAAGCAATTGGGTCGTATAGAAAGCGAGATGCCAGTTCTGGCTCTTGTCCTGCAATCTCACCAGCTCGTCGCGGCTGGCGGGCCGCGAAACGAACTCTTTGCGCCGCGTCGGGATGATCACGCCGCCGCAAGTGAATCCTCGTCGATGAGCGATCTTCGCCGCCGGACCGATCGGTAACGCGTCAGACTTGTAGTTCTTCGAGCTGGAGTCTCCGCCCACCAGCACGATGTCCTCGACACCAAGTGCGGAAGCTTGCTCAAGCCATGTCTCGAATTCCTCGGATGAATTGCTCATGCTCACTTTGTACAAGCTCAGCGGCGTATCGATCCGCTCCAACAACCATCGCCCGAAGTCGATGTTGGACTGACGCTGCGAACTCCGTCCGAACTCGCCATCATCCTGGATGTCTGGAACGCTCATGGCGTCAAAACGAGAGTGACTCGCCAGCGCCTGCCCGAGGATGGCAAGCGCCTTGGCGCTGTGCTTTTCCAAGGGCGGAGTGGCTTCGAGAATCACCCGAGTCGCCGCGACCGTCTCGATGCTCATCGAACGATGCCACGTCGCGGCGCCAAACGCCGATTCTTCATCGCGGCTTTAGCCCGCCATCGAATGGCATCAGTCGATCCGGATCGATATCCTTCAAGAGCGGCAGCGCGGCGTCCTTCTCCGAGAGGAGAGGGTCGCTGACCGGCCAGTCGATCCCGATGTCGGGATCATCCCAACGAACGCCGAATTCTGCATCGCGATCGTAGCGATCGGTGCACTTGTAGCTGAAGATCACGTCGTCGCTCAAGACGACGAATCCGTGAGCACAACCGGCCGGCACCCAGAATTGGCGCAGCGAATCACCGTCCAGCTCGACTCCGGTCCAATGCCCGAAAGTCGGCGAACCGCGTCGGATGTCGACCGCGACGTCCCACACCGACCCGTGAAGCACGGTCACGAGCTTGCCCTGAGGATGCGGATTCTGGATATGCAACCCGCGGAGAACGCCCATCGAAGAGCGCGAAACATTGTCCTGAGCCCATGAGCTTGGAAGACCCGCCTCCGCGTAGCGTTCGTCGCGCCAAGTCTCGAGAAAGTATCCCCGTGGGTCGCGGAAGACGTTCGGCTCGATCACGAGCACTCCAGGCACTTCAGTCTCGATCACGTTCATGCGGCGAATGTTAGCGAGGCGCGTCGGCGCGATCCAGGCGAAGTGATCGGGCGCCGACAAGACGAGTGCGATCCGTCCACGTCGATCGGGCGCCGGGAGTACGGGCGCGATCCGTGCGCGCCTAGTGGGTGTCGAAACGATGTGCAGGCTACGATCGACAGCTTCAACTCCCGCCTCGACCCACCGGGCCGCCATCGTCCGCCCTGATCGCTATGACCGATGGTCGGGGCGGAGTCGTCCGATCCGGCCACTTGCTCGTCGGGTCGCCGAGGTTGCTCCCTTCGCCCGGGTGCTGCACCGAAAGGAACAGTGTCGAATCGTCCGGCGTGAACGCATGCCCGCTGACTTCGGCGCCCGGCACGGAGTTGAAGAAGCGCTTGACGTGGCCGCGCTCCGGCCCTTCGATGGGCACACTGTAGAGGGCGTCATTCATACCAAGGGCCTCAGGCTGGCCGTCTGTCGCGATCCACAGGTTGCCGGCACGATCGAATGCCAAGTTGTCCGGACAAGCGATGGCGCTGACCTTACTTCGATCGAAGCCCGCGAAATACGTGGTCTCATCGTCGGGATCCCCGCAGAGCATGAAGAAGCTCCAGGTAAAGCGGGTGGCGGCATGGTTGCCCCTCGACTCGATGAGTTCGAGGATGTGACCGTAGTTATTCTTCACCCTGGGATTCGACGGGTTCTGCGGAGGGCTCCCTTCCGTGCCGCGCAGCGGATTCTTGGTCAACGCGACAAACACATGCCCGTTCTTCGGACTGACTTCGATGTCCTCGGGCCTATCCATTTTGGTCGCTCCGACCAAGTCCGCGGCGCTGAGCGTGTTGATGAGAATGTCGGCCTGGGACGCGAAGCCGGCCGATGCGTCAAGCCCATGCTCACCATGACGCAGCGGGATCCACACCCCGCTGCCATCGTGATCGAAGCGCGCCACGTAGAGCGTACCTTCGTCCAACAGATCGCGATTGGCTGCGCGATCTCCAGGCGTCCATGGCGACCGCGTCACGAACTTGTAGATGTATTCGAAAACGATGTCGTCGCCGGAGTAGAGCACCAGCCGTCCGTCGGGCGCCACGACGGACGTGGCGGCTTCACGGTGCATTCGACCGAGCGCAGTCCGCTTCCGCGGCGTCCACGAGGGATCGTAGGGGTCAACCTCGACGACCCACCCGAAACGAAACGCCTCATTCGGTTCTTTGCCGATGTCGAAACGTTCATGCCGCCGCTCGAAGCCCCACTCGGAGTCTCTACGGCGCAGACCGTAGCGCGCGTGGTTCTGGAGCTGCGCATCTCCGCTGGACAGGCTATCCCTGTTGGCGAAGTAGAGGTGGAAGTTTTCCTCAGCGCTGAGCACCGTACCCCAAGGCGTGCGACCGGCCGAACAATTTCCAAGCGTGCCGAGCACGGTCCGGCCGGTTGGATCACTTTTCGTCCGCAACAGCGAATGCCCGGCCGCCGGTCCGGCGATAGCGATCGGCGTCGTCCCGGTTATCCGCCGGTTCAGCCCGCTGCCGGCGATCCTCCGCCATCGGCCGTCGCTGTCGCGACGTACGTCGAGTATCGCCATCCCGTGTGCCGCGAGTTCGGTTTCGATCTGCCAAGTTCTGGGGCGCGAAGGGTCGTAGTCGGGGAACATGAGTTCAGGGTTCGTGAACTCGTGGTTGACGGCGAGCAAGCCGCGGTCGGCATTGTTCGAGCCCAAGGGGAGTGGAAAATACCCTACGTAGTCGCAGTTGTATCCGAATTGAGCCGCCTGCGCGACGGCTGATTGCGAGGCCAGGTCGAACGGCGGCGCGACTTCGAGCACAGGATCGCCCCAACGAATGACCACATCGACCGAGTGTCCGTCTGCAACTCGGACCTGATCGAGTGAATGGCCTTCGATCGGTTCGAATGTCGGCGGACCGAATGCCGTGATCGGAGTTGGGCTCCGCTGTTGGCCTATCCGTGGAAGATAGGCAATCAACGCGGCGGAGGTAGTCGCCTTGAAGAGATCGCGCCGCGTGATCGCTCGGCTGACAACTTGGTCAAACGTCTCGCCGTTATCGGATCGAGGGATCGCTTCCCATCCATCTGCGTCGACCTCGCTCGGCACGTTCGGGAATTGGACATCTCTCATCCGGGTACTGTAGCGCAGTCACGGGATCAAGGCGATAGGCGTTGTTTTCACATGGAACTAGCGACAATTGTGACGGAAAGCCTCCGGAGCGAGCGATGGCGAGCGTTGATCAACGACGTCTACAAGCTGAGGACCTCTATCGACTGGAGAGGATCTCGGAACCGAAGATTTCGCCGGATGGGCGCCATGTAGTCTTCGTCATGCACACCATAGACCGCGAGAGCGAGCAGGAGCGCACCAGCCTCTGGGTTGTCCCGACGGAGCGTGGGCCGGCGCGTCGGTTCACCTGGGGCGATGGACGAGACAGTTCTCCGCGGTGGTCGTCGGGCAGAGACCGAATCGCATTTCTTTCCGATCGCGCAGGCAAAGGCATGGCGCTTTACATCGTGCCCTTCGGCGGTGGCGAAGCGCGCTCGATCGACGGGCCGGAAGGCTCGATCCGCGCGATCACATGGTCGCCTGACGGCCGCCGCTTGGCCTGCCTTGTTCGGCCGCCTGACTCGGAAGAGAAGTCGACGGGCGCGAACGGCAAAGCCGACGCACCGAAAAAGACGCGCACCGATCGTCACATCACCCGAATGCTCTACAAGTCGGACGGCGAAGGCTATGTGCCGCAGAAGCGATGGCACATTTGGTCCATCGATGCCAAGAGTGGTCGCTATAAGAGCGTTACGGATGGCGATTTCGACGCCGGTCCGCCCAAGTGGTCACCGGACGGGGCTCGGATCATGTTCACGGCCAACCTTGAGCCCGACGCGGACATTTCCCCCTTGTCCAACGATCTCTATGTCGTCGACGCTGCCGGGGGCAGCCCCCATCAACTTCCCACCCCACGTGGAGACAAGAGTAACGCAGAGTGGTCCCCAGACGGGTCCAAGATCGCATGGTTCGGCGGGATCGAGCCGGAGGAGTGGTGGCGCGACACGCGGCTTTGGGTAAT
The DNA here is from genome assembly GCA_038913135.1 of Anaerolineae bacterium. Lineage (GTDB taxonomy): Bacteria > Chloroflexota > Anaerolineae > Epilineales > Epilineaceae > JBCLES01. The sequence goes on along the minus strand of JBCLES010000017.1, from coordinate 27,416 downwards.
GCCGTCGGACGGCTCAGAAGAAGCTAAAGACGTGCTCGGGACGCTTGCGGCCTGCGCTGGGCTCGATGTCATGCATGACACAGTGGCCGGCTCGCAGATCAGTTCCCCCGCTTGGTCCGCCGATGGCGAACGCCTCATATTTCAACTGGGCCGGCACGGTACGACGGCGCTCGTCCAGGTCTTGGCCGACGGATCCGAAGTGCCGGAACCGATCATCGACGAATTGGCCGCCGTCGGACCATTCGATGTAGACGCGTCGGGCGATCGAATCGTTTACCTACTCTCGATGATGGACGAACCCGGCCAGTTGTACGCACTCGATCGATCGCAAGGCAGGACGCGACAATTGACGCGCGTGAATCGATGGCTGGAACGCGTTTCTCTGGGAAGCTCGGTGTCGACGTGGATTGAGCGCGAGGATGGTAATCGCATTCAGGGCTGGATCATCCGACCCCCCGACTTCGACCCGAGAGGCTCTGCGCCGGCGATAATCGAGATCCACGGCGGGCCCTGGGCACAGTACGGCTACAGGTTCATGCACGAATTTCATCTGCTCGCCGCGCGAGGCTACGTGGTCGGCTTCTGCAATCCGCGCGGTGGCCGTGGATACGGCGAGGCCCACGCGCGCGCCATTCAGAACGATTGGGGCAACATCGACTACGCGGACATTCTGGCTTGGACGGAGCACGTGGCGTCTCAGCCGGGTGTTGACGGAAAGCGAATGGGGGTGACGGGCGGAAGCTATGGCGGGTTCCTCACGAATTGGATCATCGGGCACACCGATCGATTCAAGGCGGCCGTGACCCAGCGGAGCGTCAGCAACCTCGTGAGCTTCTGGGGCTCTAGCGACATCGGTTGGCTGTTCACACATCCATTCGCGAGCAAACCGCCTTGGGAAGACTTCGACAATCTTTGGCGCCAATCGCCGATCCGCTGGATCGCTAACGCCAAGACGCCGACGCTGGTGATTCATTCGGAACAAGACTTGAGGTGCGACAAGGAACAGGGAGTGCAGATGTACTGGGCACTCAGGACTCTCGGCGTCGAGACCGAGCTCGTGCTCTTCCCGGAGGAATCGCACGGGCTATCGCGTGGCGGAAGGACCGATCGCCGGATCGCGCGTCTCGGCCACATCATCCGCTGGTTCGATAAATTCATCGCGCCCGAACGGGGAGCTTGAAAACCGGTCGAGACTTTGCTTCGACTGGGCTTCGATGCTATATCAGCCGTCGAAGACCCGGGCCGGACGAAGTCCGACCATCCCCCATGGAATCACAGAATCCATGTCCTCGATCAGCTTCTTCGAGCAGGTCAATCGGTCATTTGAGATCGCGGCCTCGTTTACGAGTCATGAGCGTCCGTTGCTCGATACCATCAAACAATGCAACAGCGTGTATCACGTCACCTTCCCGATCAAGAGGGACGACGGGACGATAGAGTCGATCCAGGCTTGGCGCGTCGAACACAGTCATCACAAACAGCCGACGAAGGGCGGCATCAGGTATTCAGAAGCCGTCAATCAAGACGAAGTTATGGCGCTTGCCGCCCTGATGACCTACAAGTGCGCGATCGTCGATGTTCCCTTCGGCGGCGCGAAGGGCGGACTTTGCCTGGACCGGCGTCGCTTCTCCGTACCTGAACTAGAACGAGTTACTAGGCGCTACACCTTCGAGCTGGTCAAAAAGAACTTCATCGGTCCTGGAATCGATGTCCCCGCCCCCGACTTTGGGACCGGACCGCGCGAGATGTCGTGGATCGCTGATACATATCTGGCTCTGCAGCCCGGCGAACTAAATGGCCTTGCCTGCGTCACCGGCAAGCCGGTTGCGCAAGGCGGCATTCGCGGGCGGACCGAGGCGACAGGTCTTGGGGTCTACTTCGGATTGCGCGAGGCTTGCTCGATCGGCGAGGACATGCGGCCGCTTGGGCTTTCCACCGGCCTCGAGGGTAAGCGGATAGTCGTTCAAGGCTTGGGCAACGTCGGCTCGCATGCGGCGATCTTCCTGCAAGAAGCCGGCGCGATAATCATCGGCATCGCCGAGCGCGAGGGTGCGATTCGCAATCCGAACGGCCTCGACGTTCACGAAGTGATGGCGTATCGCAGCGACAACGGCTCCATTCTCAACTATCCGGGCGCCGAGTCGATCTCCGAAAGCGTCAATGCGCTGGAGTGGGATTGCGACATTCTGATCCCAGCAGCGCTCGAGAATCAGATCACGGAAACGAATGCCCCCCGAATCTCGGCTAAGATCGTTGCCGAAGCCGCAAACGGACCCACCACGGCTTCGGCAAGTGACATCTTGAACGAGCGAGGGATTTACGTCATTCCGGACGCCTATTTGAACGCCGGGGGCGTTGTCGTCTCATACTTCGAATGGCTGAAGAACCTGTCGCACGTCCGATTCGGGAGGATGGAGCGACGCTTCGAGGAAGGGTCTTTCAAGCGCATTTTGAACGCGATGGAGGTCCTGTCGCATGAGCAGCTCGCCGAAGGTGAGGTCGACAAGCTCATCAGGGGAGCGACGGAAGAGGATCTTGTCCGGTCCGGTCTTGAAGATATCATGATCGATGCCTACCATCAGATCCGCAATATCAAGCACGAACGCAAGGGCTGTCCGGACATTCGAACCGCAGCCTTGATCAGCGCAATCGACAAGATCGTCGTCTGCTACGAGGCGCTCGGCATCTTCCCTTAGCGGCTGAGCGTTCTGTAGGGTCGCTTTTCTAACACCCTGCTCAAGTTCGCTGGTCAGGTTCGCTGGCCTGGTTGGCTGGCCTGGTTGGCTTATCAGGATCGCTCTTCAATCGACACGGGCGCGACCGGGATGGGATCCCGATGGCGCCCGCGTTCTTGTTCGCTAGTGAAACTTCGCAGCACGCGACTGCCGCAACATGCGCTCGCAACTATCTGTGATCGCCGCTACGTGCGCACGCCGCTACCTTCGATTACTGGATGCGAAAGGCATGAAGATCGTCGCGTCGACGCCAGGGACCGGCGGATCGATGGGTTCGAGACCACCGATTTCACCCGTCGCAGCGACGATCTGATGCTGGTTGTCCGTCACGACCACTGCAAGAACGCCCCTGACATCGGCCATCGACCACGTAGCGCGCGGCGGAACGTCGGCGCTTCCGAAGAAGAACAGACCTCGGTCATCCGCGAGGCGCGACAGGTCGATCACTCGACCATCGGCAAGGACAAGGCGCATGCCTACGAGGCGTCCTGGCGCCGCGCGACCGCTGATGTCGCTGCCGGCACTCCAGTCGAAACTCAGCTCTTCGACCTGGATGTCGACATCTTCGCCCGAGGCGGACAGCCGCACGACATCGCCTGGCAAGATCACGATCGGCGTTCCGCCTGCATCGGGAACAAGCGCGTTGAAGTAGCCTTCGTCTCCGGCGAACGTCGTCACTCTACCCTTCTCGGTTCCGTCACCGGCGGTCACGACGATCACAACCGGCGTGTTAGGCGTTGCACGGCCGGCGACACGATCGGTTCGGACGTAGATCTGACCAAGGGAGCGGTACACCAGTCGGAACACCCGATGGCCGGCATCGTCGTACCATGCGACCTCGATGCCTTCGCCCGGATCACGGTCAGGACCGGGGAGATTGTCGATCTGGTAATTCCCCTCGTCGTTCACGGTCGTGCCTATGATCTGCCGGTCCTCTAGGTCGAGGCAACCACGCGCGGGGCGCACGATGAGGAGCTGCTCGCCGGCTGGGCCGGTGCCCGCGACCTGGTCTTCTTCCCAATCGACCGACACCGTGTAGTCAGGCAAAGTAACTTCGACTCCTTCAGCGCCGATCAGCGCGCTGGCAACGTTGCCGCTCGCCGTGAACACCGGCTCCGTACCGCTCGACAGCGTCATGTCCCAAGTCGAGTCGTAGTCCGCCCTGCCGGACGCGGTGCCGATCGGAGCTCCGGCGCCGTCGGCTACGCTGACCGTGACGCGATCCTGCGGCCGCGCGAAACCGCAAACACCCGCCCCTCCATGCTGCACGTTGAGCATGGGGACGTAGCGATTGCGCAGCGCGCGATGGCCGCTAGGCTCGCGATAAATAGTCTGCATGTACGACCCTGCGCGCAAGTCGAGCGCTGGGAGGAACGTCTCGACACCCCACGTGCCATCTTCGGCGATCGTCGGCTGACCGAAGCGCTGAGCACCGAATCCGCCACCGCCGCCGCCACCGCCGCCACCGCCCGGCCCGCCGAAACTGCGGTCGATACCATCACGGATGAGGAACGTCAGAAGCCCGCCGGGCGTCGCTCGGCCGCCGATAGAATCAGCTGCCGGATCTCCGTCTACAGCGACCTCTGGGATGATCAACTCGAGCGACTCAGCCAACGGGTCATCGACCGCTTGCACGATGAGCCGGTCGTCGATCATCGGCACGGCGCGCTGGCCGTCCGTACCGCGCAAGATGACATTGAACGATGCGTCGAAGGCTGCCATCACGCGGTGGCTCGCGATGATGCCGCCGGAACGGGCGAGCACGATGTCAAGCTCTGAGTCCGGCTGCCACGACCCGGTTAGGAGCGCAGTATCCAGGTTGATCGTCAAACCGGGAACGAACAGCTGGCTGTTGACGTTGTGGCCTTCTTCCCGCGTCTGAAGGTTGATCGCATCGTTATGTTGGAGATCGAAGCCGCCTTCACCTGTCTCCGGATCAGGCGAGAAGTCATGGCTGAATCGGCCGGCGCCGTCCGATCGCACAACAACTTGGACTCCGGATATCGTCAACGGGCGCGACACCTGAATCGTAACGTCCCGATCGGCGCCGGTGAGGCCGTTGAAGTTGTCCTCCACCACAAAGGCGACACCGCGCAGCGGCGGAACTGTGATCTCGAACGAGTCGTCGCCGATGGTGGCTCGGACAATGTCGCCGGGGCGAACGATAACCTCCGCGCCTGTGATGTCCTCGAAGTTTAGGAACCAATTGCCGCCGGTTCCTCCGCCTCCGCCGCCACCACCTCCTCCGCCGCCCAAGCCGCCGCCTCCACCGCCGCCGATTGCATCCGCGCCTTCGGCGACCACCGTACCGTCCGGATCGAGGAGTTCGGCGCTGGCTTCACGGAAATTCGGCCCGTTGCCAGAAAGGAATCCATCACCGACCTCGACCGTCATGCGAACGGCTGACCAATAGGTGTAAAGCTCATGACCGTTCAATAGACGGACAGAAACCTCGCCGCTCATGTTCGGCTCGATGTCGACCGCTTCGCCGGTCTTGAAATCTATGGCGTAAGAACCGCCACTCACTGCTACGGTACGCATGACCGCCGGGCCTCCGCCTCCGCCCCCTCCGCCGCCGCCAGCGCCGCCACCGCCGCCCTGCGTGACAGTCACTTGCGATCCATCAGGAGCGCGGCCGCTCACAATGTCGCCCATCCAGTCCGTGGAAGCCGAAAGTTCGCCCACGTTGATCACAACCGGATCGCCCTCGACAAGATCGACCTGGACGATATCGCCTGGCTCGATCGACTCTCCTCCACCGATGTCCACATTCCAAGCACCCTGGCCGTTGACGTCGTCATCGTCCGTGAACTTCTCGGTGCCATCGCCGGCCAGCAGAGTGACGGTGACCGTCGTGCCCGGCTTGGAAACTCCTTCGACGCGATTCCGATGCACGCCGACGCGGATCTGAGGGACGGCATCGACTACATGGACAATCAGGCCGGCCACCGGCTCGTGCGCTACGTCGATGCGCCAGCCTGGCCCAAGTTCTGATACTCCGAGATCGGCGGTCCACATGCCATCCGGTCCGGAAACGGCCGAAGCACTCGCCCCTGTGCCGAATGGCGGGACGGCGGACACGGTCAGTCTTGCGCCTGCCGGCGCCGTTCCCTGGACCATACCCCCACCGATGCTCGTTATCGCGAGGTCGGGCAGCGTCGCCGACATTGATCGCGAAGCTCCCGTCACTCGGCTCACCTGTTCGATGGTGACCATATCGCCCGGGACGAAGGGCGGGTTGCCGCCACCACCTCCGGGTCCGCCGCCACCGCCGCCCGGAAGCGTCCAATCCGTGCCGCCGATTATCGTCGACTCATAGGGTCCGCGCGCCGTGCCGGCTGCGCCGACGACGCTCAAGCGGACCAAATCACCCGGTGTAGCATCGCCTTCGAATTGAGTGGTGCCCAACGTTATCTCGCCGACGATTGGGGAGAACCACGCCGAGAATGTGTTGTCGTTGGCATCCATGACTTCTATCCGACCAAGATCGCCAGGTGCGATATCGATCGAACCGCCGATGTCGGCCGTGAAGGAACCGTCAGCGCCGGCCGTCGTCGTCGCCATGAACGGAGTCTCAGCAACAGCTCTGTTCTCGACGATGTAGATGGTGACCTCGGCGCCAGCCGGCACGGTGCCGAGCACGCGATCACCATCGATCATCGCAGCGACCGAGAGCGCGGGAACGGTGACTTTTACCGGGTCGCCTTCACCGGGAATCATCACAATGGTGTTGCCCGACTGAATGAAATTGTTGCCGCCGCCGCCAGGTCCCCCACCGCCAGGCCCGCCACCGCCGCCTCCGAATGGGATCTCCACACGGCCGTCGTCGCCGGCGATCCGCTGCGGGCTGTTGGCGCGCACGGTCGTGCCGTCGAGCAATTGCGCTCGCACCACCGTTCCCGGCGCGGTAGTCCAGGCAACCGCGGTATCGAAGATCGAGGCCTCGACAAAGTGCGCCGGACCCGGCTCCGGCGTTGGATCCTGCAGCGAAGGCGCTGCGCTGACTGCACCATCCGCGACGCTACTCTCTACCCGGAGCGCACCGCTCGCGAGGCCGACAACCGCAAGCGCGAACAACGCGACGATAACGGAACGATCGAACATGGTGGCGCCCTCCGTGGCGTTTGAAATGCATTGTGTGGAATGCATTGTCATGAAATGCATCGTTTGGAATGCGTCGTGTCGAATCGCATTGACTGCGTTGCGTTCAAGCGGCACGATCGAACACTCCATCTAACTTGATCGCAAGAAGCATCAACGCGATAGATGCGGTCAAGTCTGACATGGGTCCGATCGGGCCGTTTTACCCTCGTTTTACAGACCCGACTTCGCCAAGAGCGCGTGATATACTGCCCGACAAATCAGGCGTGATTATGACATCAAACAAGGTAGACACGGGGGTGTGATGGACACGCAAGAGGCCGCTCTACTAAAGCGTGCCGCGGGTGAAGCAGCGGCCGCTCTCGTGGAATCCGGGATGAGGCTTGGACTAGGAACGGGATCCACGGCGCGCTACGTGATCGAGGCGATAGGCAGGCGCTTGGCGGCCGGAGAGCTTCGAGACATCGCCGGGGTACCGACCTCGATCGAAACAGAACGCCGCGCGTTCGACCAGAAAATCCCCGTCGTGGACCTGGATTCGGATCAACGGTTAGATCTCACGATCGACGGTGCAGACGAAGTCGCGCCAGATCTGAGCTTGATCAAGGGCGGCGGCGGAGCACTCGTCAGGGAGAAGATAGTCGCAGCAGCGTCCGAACGCATGGTCGTTGTCGCCGACGAATCGAAACTCGTCGACCGGCTGGCCACACTGATCGCTCTACCCGTCGCGGTCATCCCGTTCGGGTGGCGCTCGCTGATCCCCAAACTAAAGGCTATTGGAGCTTTGCCGGAACTGCGTCGTGCGCCCGACGGTTCACCGGTCATCACCGACGACGGGCTCTTCGTTGTCGATTGTGGTTTCCCTGATGGAATAGATGATCCATTGACTCTCGATCGCGAGCTTGTTGCTCTGCCCGGGCTCGTGACGAGCGGCCTATTCATAGGACTCGCCGAGCGCGCGATCATCGCCGGACAGGATGGCATACGGCTGCTGATGACTGCGCCAAAGCGTTGACCGAACGGATCTCGTCGATCGGTCGAGTATGAGCGGCCTGCCCGCGCCAGCTCGGTTGCGTATTGGAGTTGGATCGCCAAACGCCGACGAAGGGCGGAAACCGGCGGCCGGTGCGTCGATTTCGGGTGGACAGCACCGATGATCGCACTGGACGTCAGCCCCGTAACCGCGCGGCGCACCGGCGTCGGCACCTATGCCGAGCACCTCGCGCTTTCGCTCAGCGACCTCGGTGAGCCGCTTGCGCTCCTCACCAACCGTCCGGAGGAACTGCCGCCAAGCCTCTCGACCTTGTATATTGCATCGAGTCCTCGGCGCCCGTCGCGGCCCACCATCGCATGGCTCAATCTGACTGCGCCGCGCGCGGCTTACCGCTCGGGTGCGGTCCTCACACACTACACCACCGGGCGTGCTCCGACAGCGGGCGGTCCGCCTTTCGTCCTCACGGTACACGATCTGGTAGCGCTCGAACAACCCGACCTGCTCCCGACGCGCGAACGGTTGTTGGTCGCTCCGTTCCTTGCCCGCTCGATCGCGCGCGCGGCTGCGATCATCGCCGTCAGCGAAGATACGGCCAATGCCATAGCGCGACGATACCCTGCCCTGAGCGCGCCAGTGCATGTCATTTCGGAAGGCGTTGGAGACGCATGGTTCAATGCGCCTTCACCGGAAGTGCGCGCTGGGATGGTTTCCAAGCTCAAACTTGGTCCCAGGGTGTGGCTGTACGTCGGAGCGCAAGGCCGGCGAAAGAACTTGCCTCGATTGTGCGAAGCCTTCGCCCTTGCGCTACCGCGTTCCTTGGGCGTTCGCCCGCAGCTTGTGATCGCAGGACCCTGCAACGATGAGGACGCACAGCTAGGCAAGTCGATTGCCCGACTCGGACTGATCGAAGGGCAGAACCTGATCAGAACAGACTACATCCAGCGCGAAGAATTGCACGCCCTTGTCGCGCATGCCGAGCTTTGCGTCTTCCCCTCGTTGCATGAGGGTTTCGGGCTGCCGCTTGCTGAGGCGATGGCCATGGGAACACCATGCATTACATCCGGCCGGGGCGCATTGCCGCAAGTCAGCGCAGGCGCCGCATTGATCGCGGATCCTCTCCGAGCGGAAGACATCGCGGCCGCGCTGCTTCGGCTTGGCGGCGATGAAGCGCTGCGAGCTAGCCTTTCAGCGATCGGCGTCACGCGAGCGCGCGAGTTGACCTGGCAACGCTGTGCCGCGGCAACGTCAGCCGTCTATCGACAAGTGCTCTCGACCTACCGATCACGCTAAACGGACCGCCTTGCGCCTCGAGTGGATCGAAGCCAAAATCACGATCATCTGGTGCATAATCTCCGACTTCTCAATAGTGGAGCACCTGCTCCGAAACCGATCGCGGGGGAACTTCGAGCGTGGAAAAGATCATCGAGACGTTGCGCAAGACCGACTACTTCGCCGACCTCCCGGAAGCAGTACTCGAGACGCTCGCAGAGTCGATCAAGATCCGCCACTTCAGGGCCGGCGAGGCCATCTTCTCCGCAGGCGGCTTAGGCAACGCGATGTTCGTGATCGCGTCGGGCGAGGTCAAGATAACCGTGGTTTCGTCAACGCAGCAGGAGATCACGCTCGCCCTGCTCACGATCGGCGATGCTTTCGGAGAACTCTCGCTCCTGGACGGCGGGCCGCGGTCAGCCAGCGCGATCGCTGGCACCGATGTTGAACTTCTCGCGCTGTATCGTGAAGAGTTCCTGTCCGTCATCGAGTCAGATGTCGCTGTGCTGCATGGCCTTCTCGGAGTCTTGGCGCAGATCATTCGCCATACCAATCAACAAGTCGTCGACGCGGCCATGCTCGACGTAGCAGGGCGGGTCAGCAAGGTGCTCTTGATGATGATGCGACGTTACGGCAAAGATACCGCCGAAGGGGTTATGATCACTCGGCAACTGAGCTACCAGGAAATAGCGAGCATGTCCGGCATGTACACCGGCGAGGCTGAGGATGTGATGGCGAAGTACCAATACTCAGGCTTTATCGAACGCCTGGACGACGGTCTATGGCTCATCCGCGACCGCGGCGCCATCGAACGCGCGGTGGATGGCACCGCGCTTTGAGGTGCGTCGCTTTGAACTACGTCGCAAGTTCCAGCCGCCCGAATTAGTCCTACTACCGCCTACCGGCACGCGGTTCCCTCCGGCGCATCCGAATTCGCCGCCCAAGTTGGGCGACTGAGAAGGCAAGGTGCCGGCCGTACATCAAGGGCCATAGTCGTGAAGCCGCGACTTTCGGATAGCGATCCGCAAGCTGGAAGCGATCCGGCCAAAGGATGAACCGCCACACAGCAGCGTGCTCGACCGTGTCGAGCGGCCAGATCCGAAAGATCTCGAACAAATCACGCTCAACTTGTCCTCGCGACTGTACGCTCAACGCATCAATATCTTGACGGTCCACCCATCGAGCCAAAGAAGGTAGGATGCGGGCGCGAAGCGTCGCCAGCACATCGCGCGGGATCGACGCGCCAAGATCACGAGCGGCAAGCTCGAGCGATGGATACAGAAATCGCGCCCCTTCGGGCTGCGGTATCCGCTCTATCACTTCGTGCCATTTCGACTGGGGCAGCACCGTAGCCAGCCGAGCGATGTCCACAAGGGAGACAAGACGCAGCGACCGGCCGAGGGCATCGACGGTAGCGTGTGCCGCGATAATCGCCGCCTGCCCGGCGTCGTCGATGTCCTCTAGGTGTGGGGCCAACTGGTTTGTTGCGTTCAGTTCGATCCTGCCTTCGATGCCCCGAAATGCTTCGCGCGGCTCGGGGTGCAGCTCGACTGGTCTAGGATTGTCGGGATGTTCTATCACTCCGCTGACAACTCTGAGATCACTGTCGCGCCTCAGCACTCTATGCTTCCATGTCTCCTCGGAAGCGCGAAAGCCTAGAAGCGCCAGAGCATTCGTCGTCCGTTCCAAGTAGTCCGGCCCGACGAATAGGTCGGTATCTGCCATCGGGCGAGCTTCCGGCACCACGTAAGCCCGATCAGCGATCCATGCCCCCTTGATCGGAGCAAATGCGATCCCCTCAGACTCGACGGCTTTCCTAATGGCACGCCGATCTGCCGCCAACTTCTCCCCGCGCTCGAGTGTCCGGCGGACGACATCATCCATCGCGGTTGCTACATCGCGGCTAACTAGACCGAGAGAGCTGCAACCGCAAAGAGCGCCGACGCCTTGAGCCTCGAGAAGCATGGGCAACGCGGATAGGTCGGCGGAAGGCAAACGAATCGCCATGAGGGCGGAAGGCTCTATACCGGCAGCGACCCGACCGGCCGCACGAGTGATCGCGGCGCGCCGTTCGCGCGGGACCCCAGCTAACTCTTCCCTGTCGAAGGCTCGGCTCTCGCTCGCGTCCATCGGCACTCTCACGGATTCAGACGGAAGAAAGAGTGATCGCGCTGCAAATCGGATCGCTTGGCGAGCGCTGGACGAGCGGCGGGCTATCGACGGTTCATCCGGTTGACCCTGCTGCGCGCGCCCCCTACCATTTTCCCGGCGCTAGCACAAAAGCGCCAACTCGCCCCGTAACCGCCCCTCGGACGCGGGGCGTTGTGTATGAAAGGCGGTTCATAATGAATCGATACGAGCTGAACGGCCACGGGGAGCCCGGCGTATGTCGGGCAAGTGGACACTTGAGAATAGACGAGGGGACGACGTGAGCAACAAAGACCTATCGGTATGGGCGAGCGCTCTGCTCGTAGGCTTCATGCACATCACCCTCGCGTGGTCGATTGAGAGTGCCGACTGGGTACCAGGTCTGACCATCCTCACCGCGATTGTGATCGGCGGGGTCGCTCTGGGCGCGGTGCTTTCGCGCCTGATTTGGCTACCCGTCCTTGTCGCTCATGGATGGAGCGTCGTAATCGGATTCGGTGCAACCCTGTTTCTTGCCGCCCGAATCCTGCCGATCTTCGAATCTATCGACCCAGTATGGTTCGAAGACGCATCCATCTACGCGCGGATGGGCCTGGTACGCGATTGGTACATCGGCTGGCTGCGTGTCGCAGCGGGTGAGCAGCTCGACGGAACTCTACTCCAGATAGACATGTCGCGAATGTTTGCCGTCGTCACGCTCGCGCTCCTGCTCTGGCTCCTTTCCTACATCAGCGCATGGTTCGCCATCCGTTACATCAGCTGGGCAGGCGCGACCTTGCCGAGCGGCTTCGCGCTTCTCTTCAACCTCTATCAATCGCAAAGCGGTGACGACCTGGCGTACTTGGCGTTCTACGCGCTCTGCGCGCTGTTGCTGGCCACGCGAACCAACCTTGCGCTCAGAATGGAAACATGGAGACGAGACCGGATTCAACACAATCCCGATCTTGAATTCGACTTCCTTCGCGATGGCCTCATCCTCGCGCTCCTCGTGATAGGGTTTGCCAGCATCCTCCCCGACCGAGCGCGTTCGGAGGCTTTTTACGCACTGGCGGAACGTTGGAGCACTGTCTCCGGCCGCGCGCAGTCGATCTCGGAACGCTACTTTCCGAACATCGACTATCCATCGCGCGGCGGTGGGAATCGATTCGGCGACTCGATGCCTTTGACCGGCGCGATCGACCTCGCATCGGGACCCGTGTTCGACGCTACGCTTGAAAGCGCGAGCGGCGAACTCCCACGCTACTTCAGAATGGCGGTTTACGACACGTACGACGGAACGGGCTGGAGGAGAACAGCCGAAGACCGTGAAATCGGCGGTCCATCCGAACTCGATCTTTCGCCGGACTGGGCTCTCACAGTGCCGGTCACGCAGACGATGCGGACACTTCGCAGCGACGTGAAGCAATTGTATGCGGCTCCTCAACCCGATAGTGTCTCGATAGAGGTCGAAGCCGAAGTTGCGGGCGGCGGCCAAGACGTGCTCGCCATCGAGAGCCGCGAGCCGCTTGGCGCCGGAGAAACGTACTCGGTCGTTTCGCGACTTCCAGTTCCCGATGAGACCAGCCTCCGCGATTCGGACGAGCGGGAGGATCCCGAGTGGGTCCGTGATCGATATCTCACGGTGCCGGACAGCGTCCCTCAGAGGGTTCTCGATCTCGCCGCTGAGATCACCGCTGGAACAGTCACGCGATACGACGCGGCCAGAGCCCTTGAGTCATGGCTTCAGTCGAATATCACATACAACGAACAGATCCCTAATCCTCCATCGGATCGCGACCGCGTTGACTGGGTCATCTTCGACCAAAGAGAAGGCTATTGCGACTATTACAGCTCGTCGTTCGTGGTGATGGCGCGAGCGATGGGCATTCCTTCGCGCGTCGCCGCCGGATACACCCGGGGCGAGCTCCAGCCTGAAACCGGCTCATGGCGTCAGCGCGATGATGATGCGCACACATGGCCAGAAGTCTTCTTTCCCGGTTTGGGTTGGGTGGACTTCGAACCGACCGCAAGCGAGTCGGTAGTCCAACGCCCGGGTACGCCCGGAGAGGTCGCGGAAGCTTTCGAGGAAGACGATCTGACGATGCCTCCGCAGCTCGAGCGTGAAGATGTGTTGCCTGACGACGAGCTGGCCCCAGACGTTCCAATCCCAGGTGATCCCGAACTGATGGAGCCCGAAAGATCGGTGGTGCGACGTGCCCCACCGACTTGGCTCGTTGGCGTTCTGGCGTCATTCCTGGTCGCGCTTGCCGTGATACATCACTTCCTTTGGCGCAAACCGCTTGCAGGGCTGAGCGTCTCGGAGCGCGCATTTGCCCGCCTAGTCAGAGTCGCCTCATGGTTCGGACTGCGGCCGCGTCAGAGTGAGACGCCTAGCGAGTACGGTATGCGTCTTGGTGGGACAATCCCGGAAGCGCGCAACGAGATATCCACGATCACCAGGTCATTCGTTGTCGAGCGCTTCAGTCGCCGTGACCCCGCGGATGCAAGTCGAGTCGATGCGGCGTGGACCCGCATCCGATGGGCGTTGACGCGAGGTCTTGCGCGCGTCGGCTTCCGGAGGTTGCGCGCTCGCCGCTGAAGCTGATACGACGCCTCGCTGGAAATGTCGGGTTGTGAGGGCGCCGAAGCACCGTGCCGGTATGCAAAGAGTCGAACACTGCGCCCTTGGGCGCCTTAGGTTGTGGCCGACCGATCCGCCGTGCTTCTTCATCCCTTCTGCTGCCTGCTATACTCCGCGCGCCCGCCGATCGGGCCGCCCTCACCCCGACTCGCGCCGGAGGAATATCCCATGAGAGCTTCAAATTCGGCACTCGGCACAGCCGTTATCGCGCTCACCTTACCCTTTCTGACTTTGGCGTGCGGCAACGGCGGCGACGACATCGGAGACGGCATCGACCCTGTAGCAACAGTCCCTGGTGAGCCAACTCCGGTAGCGGCAGAGCAAGAGGACAACGCTGCCGAAGAAGAGACGACTCTGGACGAGACAGCACCCGAAGTGATCGCGACTGTCAACGGCGAGCCGCTCGCGATGGCCGACTTTCAGCGCCAGGCATTCGATACGCAGCGCTACTACGTCGAGCAGGGACTTGACCCCAACACAGAGGAGGGTCGCGCAGAACTCCTCATCCTTCGACGACAAGTGCTTGTCGACATGATCAATCAAGTTTTGGTCGAGCAGGCGGCCACTGAATTAGGAATTACGGTCACTGCCGATGAAGCAGAGGCGAGCGTCGCGGCCCATGAAGAAGAACTGGGCGACGAGGGCTTCGACGCTTCACTCGCGGCAGCCGGAACCACGCGCGAAGACGTCCTCGAGATGGAGCGAAAGAGCCTGATGGGGCAGCGCTTCGTAGATACGTTGACCGCGGATATTCCAGCCGAAGCGGAGTTCGTTCATATCCGTCACATCCTGTGTGTTGACGCCGAAGCATGCGAAGCCGCCTTGGATCGCCTGAACACCGGTGAGGACTTCGAGACTGTAGCCGCGGCAATTTCCATCGACGAAGTGACGGCGGAGCGCGGCGGCGATCTGGATTGGATCCCTCGCATCGAAGGCGCTACGTACCTCCCGAGCCCGGAAATGGAGTCAGCTTTGAAGCCGCTAGGTGAAGGCGAAAGGAGCGGCGTTTTCGCGTCTGACTTCGGATTCCATGTGCTCGAGGTGGTCGAAGTCGATCCCACGCGTGCGCTCACCGACGATCAACGCTTTCAACTGGTCGATAAGGCGGTCCAGGATTGGCTCGCCGAGGAGCGGGCAGCCGCGGACATCGTGATCTATATTGAGGATCTTCGAGACGTCGTCGGCGGTTGAGGCGGGGCCAAGACAATGGCGGGAGCCGACATGGAGATCGAGTGGTTCGGCGGCAATCGTTTCAAGCTGCGCTGTGAAGGCACAGTCGTGGCCATGGAAATGGAAGGTTCAGCCGACGCTGGCTGGGACATAGTCACGTTCGGTCGGCCGGTGTCTACAAGCGACGGAGGTGGTTCCGATCCCGGTCCCTTCGTTATCGATGGCCCCGGCGAGTACGAAGTGAGCGACGTCTTCGTGGTCGGAGTGTCAACAGGAAAGTCCGCGGCAGGGGCAAACCCGGCGGTCGGGTCGACGATTTTCGCAGTCGCGGCAGGTGGCGTCACCGTGTGCCATGCTGGCGACGGCGCGCAAGTCCCAAGCCGCGCCGATGTCGACGCACTAGGTCCTATCGACGTCCTTCTCCTTTCACCGGCCGCGGGTAACGCCGGAGAGAGAGACATACTTTCGGAGATGATCAGCCGCCTTGATCCGGCGATTATCATCCCGATGGAGCCTACGGTTACTTCCGAAGGAGCCGACGTCGATAAGATATTGAAACTGGTCGGCGGGTCGAACGAGAACACCGCCGAACTGCGCCGCCTCGACGTCGTCGCAGGCCATTTGCCGGAAGAAACTCAGCTGGTTCGCCTTGCCAGGCAGCCGGCGGACCAGGCCTGATCGGCTACTTGAACACTCGAACTACCAGGAGGATGACGATGTGGTCTGACACTCGCCTTCGCCGGTTGGCCGGCATGTTGTCGATCGCCCTTATCGGACTCCTACTCGCCTCGGGCTCTCCGCTCAGCTCCGAAGTTGCGATGCGGGCGGCGGCACAGATTTCGGACGAAACCTTTATCTTCATGCCGTTCGTTATGCGGGCTTTCGATGTCGAGACGCTTCCCGATGTGCCGACAGTCGAACCATCGGCGACGCCAACAGATATCCCGACAGAGGTTCCGACCGATACGCCGACGCCGCTGCCTACTGAAAGGCCCTCACCGGCCGCATGCAGCGTTCCGCTGGACATGCGACTGGAAGTCCATTCGATCGACATCGTGGGCGCTAGCGTGGTACGGCCAGGCCGCCGTGACTTCTTCACCGGTCAGCCGATACTCGCGATAGCGCGGGATGATTTGAATTCCGAAATCGCCTGGCCGGGTTCGGACGGCATGATCCATGTGACGCCGCTGATCGGTTTCGGGACGCGCGACGGCGACGACATAGTAATCGAAGGCCAGTCTCTTCACGGTTTTGCCGCCAATCCGTTCGGTGGCGGAGCGCTACTCGTACGTCGCGATCGAGCCATGACGCTTGTCGGCTACGGGCCGGGCGGCGATGTGCGCTTTGAGACGGATATCGTTCCGGCTGAGCCCGCGAGCGGCGTCGGCAGCAAGTGGATCGATGATTGGACGCACGAGGGCAGGCTGATTTGGACGGGCATGGGTTACACCGCCTACTTCGGGCACACGCAACAGTGGTCCGACGGACCGCATCAAGGCGATCTGCTTTGGCACTTCGATCACAACGGCCAGAAGATTTCGCGCGCCGACGAGGAGCAGCCGGAGTGGAACTGGGGTTGTAGCCACAGCCTCGATGTTCGGCTTGCGCACAATGCGGAATCTGATGTTATATGCCCGGTCTGTCTTTCGGATTGCTTCCCCGAGAAGGCGATTCTTCACACCCACCGCACAAGGGTCAGCTCAGAGCCTTCCGGTGATTGCAGCGGCGGCAGCGACGCCCGCCTCGGAGGACTTGTGGTCACAGACCGGGGCTTCGCGCTTACGTATGCCTCGAAAGTGGGTCGATCTTCACGCGATGTCGCGCTCATCACGATCAGCGATGAGGGAGCTGTCGGAAGACCGGTCTGGCTGACCAACACTCCGGGAGTAGACGAGAATTCGGCGCACTTGGCCCAATATGGCGACGAGCATTTCCTGGCCGGCTGGAAGAACGATTCCGGACTCATGCTGGCGGTCCTCGATCATTCAGGAACTATCGTCGACGGGCCAACCCTGGTCGAAGCGGACATCGAGCGGCGCGATGACTTCGTCAGCACCCCTTACGGTGACGTGACATGGGGCTTCTCCGATTCGGTTGGCAGTGAACTGTTCCATGTAGTCGTTCCCTACTGCATCCCTTCGTCAACGCACTGAGACCGCAGGTCCGGAGCTCGTGCCGAAGAATGCGCGAGATGCCGGATCGCAACCGGCCAACGGGAGCGACGTCCTGAACACCGTGACTAGAATCCTGTTGACGATACCGGTGCTTGCGCTCACCGTCGGCCTTGCCGGCGGAGGCGCTGCAAGTCGACCGCTTCACGCCGACGCTACTGCGCCTCCGACACCAATCGTCCCGTCGATCGACGACCCGACACTCTGGCGCACGCTCGCCCACGGTGACGAAGTCCTCGCGCTCGCGCTCGATCCGAACGAACCGGGGCGGCTCTGGGCAGGCTCGGAGGACGGCGGGATAATCATCTGGGATCTCTTTCGTGGGACGTTCGAACAGCATGTGGCGCCGCAGCAAATCGGCTTACCGTCCAATCGGATCTACGACATAGCCTTCGATCCGAGAAACGGCGACGCATGGATTGCCACTGATCGAGGTGTCGCGACCGTCAGGGACGGAGAGTGGCAAGCCTGGACGACCGGCGAGGGCTTTCCCGGCAGGAGCGCCCGATCGATCGCCGTCTCGACGGACGGCACGGTCTGGGTCGGCACGGCTGCTGAAGGCGTCGTTTCGCGCGCGGCCGGCTCGACGACGTGGAAGCACCATCCGCCTGAGCCTTACGACGATAGGACATATGGCCCTTACGAAGGTCCCGGAGCTCCGTCGATCGTCGACATCGCGATCGATCATGAGGGCAAAATCTGGGCGGCTCACGGTCGCGGAGCGCGCGAAGGACTCATCGCGATATCGGTGAACTATCCATCGGATGGGAAGTGGCGACACATCCACTCGGTCGGTCCGGGAGGTAACCCGAAGCGCGGACCACCGACCGATCAGATCCTCGCGTTGACCGTCGACACGCAGGGAGACCTTTGGGCCGGCACTTGGGCTCGCGGCGCAGTCATGTTCGACGGGACTGACTGGATCCGCCACTCCACGTCGAAAAAGCTCTGCGGCCGCTCAGTCCTTGCCATCACGGCGACCGAAGATTCGGTCTGGGCGGCGTGCGGCGACGAGAGCGACGGCGAAGGAGTTGCTCGTTGGACCGGCGGGCCCGAGTGGACACCGTGGCCCGACGTCACTGCGCCGCAGCGGGTGACCGCGCTCGCTGTCACCGGCGATGTCGGCGAAGAAACAGTCTGGCTAGGCACGGACGGCCCGGCAGCTCACGCGCTCGGGATCACCCCGTTCCGCGTTGCCGAGACGCGAGTGTTGGCGCCGCTGCGGACGGCCGGTCTGACGCCGGCATCCAACAACGTTACCGCCCTCTTGGTAGACAAAGTCGGACGGCTTTGGGTCGGCACTCGAGGCGATGGACTTCTCCGCTACGACGGCGCACGTTGGCAGCAGCACACCGAATCGAGCACCAGAGGCGGCCTGCCCGGTGATACGATCACCGACATCGCCGAGAACGATGGGACGATATGGATCTCGACGACCAAATCGCGATATTCGGATGGTGAGTGGCGCGATGGCGGCATCGGTGTTCTGGATCCCAGCCTTGGACGATGGATCCGAACGTTCAGGGCGGGCCCAAGAGCCGATCAGCTGCCGGACGGCGACGTTGGCAGCCTTGCGATCGATGCCGATGGCCGAATGCTAATCGGATTCGGCGTGGCCAGCGGCGGGCCTGGCGCGCTAGGCACGACCCATCACGGTGAAGGGTTGATCGTCTTCGATCCGCTCGATGGAAGTTGGTCAAGGTATACGCATGATTCGACCGGCGGCGAGCTTGCGGGCGATACGATCCTCAGTATCGCGATCGGTGAGAGCGGAGAGACCTGGCTCGCGACCAGCTTCCACCACGACCCATTCTTGCTCGCACGAGCCGGTGGAGGGGTCAGCCGGCTTTCCGACGCGCTTTGGCGTGGCTGGTCGGGCGGCGATGACGGGCTGACGACCTTTCACGGCGCTGGGGTTGCCGGCGGCCGCGATCCATGGATTACAGGCGATGTGCGCGCCATGCATGTGGACGCTGCCGGTAGGCCGTGGGCAGGCGCATGGGACGTCCAGGCCGAAAAACTGCTCGATCTTTGGCCGGCGGTAGACGCCATAGTCAACACTCTATTCGAGGATCGATGGCACGTTTGGCGTTTTTACGGCCAAGGCTGGACAAGTGCGATAGAGAGCGATCGTTGGGGTCGGGTCTGGGCCGGCACGACGCGAGGACATGAATCGACGGAGCACAACGCGACGGAGATCGGCGTGCTCGGACCGCCGGCCGGTGGGCTCCATGTCAATTTGCGGGGCGGTGTCGAAGGCGAATTTGAAACCGTGCATCATCTGTCCGGCGCCGTCGCTGCGATCGCGCATGATCCGAAGTCAGGTTCAACCTGGTTCGGCGACGACAACGGCGGCCTCGCAGTCTTGCTCGCGCCATCGCCAACTCCCAGCATCACCCCAACGGCAAGCGTGACGCCTGCGGCTTCCGCGACACGCGAGGCCGGAACCCTCGGCACGATGACGCCGGACGCCAGTACCACTCCCGAACCAACTCCGGCGCCTAAACTGGAACGAATCTACATCCCGCTCTCGGTTTCGAGACGCTGAACCCGACGGTCAATTCATAAGTCGAACGTCAACAAAAGGGCCCTTGCCGCCGCCAGCAAACCCGAAAAGCGCCGAAGTGTATAATCGCTCGATCGTCGGCCCACGTGTACATCCATCGCATGACCCTTGACCTTGCGCCGATCGCGCGCTTCTAAGTGACTTGTATGGGAGACTTTCCATGAACCGACCTCCAGCTCGACGCTGCGGAGCGGGAGCCGCTCTGACAGTATTCATCTTCTCTGCTTCGCTCGGTCTCAGCGCATGTCGGAATGATGGGACGCCCGGAGCCGAACCTGCCGCTGAGACTACGCCCGCTCCAGGCGATGCACTGGCCGAGACTCCGGTTTACGTCCCACCGACGCTTCCGCCGATATCTGAAGCCTCAGCGCGTGCGACCCAAGTAGCGGTCGAGATTTTGCCACGGCCGGCTCGGAGTATAGGTACGTCCGGGATAGCAGACGGAGAGCTCCAGTTGCCGTTTAGTGTCGCGGTCGATGCCGGCGGAACGATTTACATCGGGGATTCGACCGGATTACAGGCATTCGATTCGACCGGTACATTCGTGCGGCGGTTCGGCGCCGGCGAGATCACCGGAGTTGAGGCGGTGGCGGTTCGACCGGATGGCTCCCGCATTTACGCGGCCCACCAGACCGGCGAAGTTGTGGCCTTCGGACCGGATGGCGAGAGGCTGGGAACAGTTGGTCCGCCACCCGCACGCTCAAGTGATCCGTGGGCGCCGGACGGATTGGCCATCGACGCTGAGGGCCGACTCTTTGTCGGCGATACTTTGAACGGTTCGGTCGAAGTGTTCGACTCAGCGGGCGGCTTTGTTCGGACGATCTTGGGTCGCTCGGAAGAACCGTTCTCGTCGCCGCGCGCTCTCGCATTCGACCCTCAAGGCAGACTATACGTGGGGCTCGGCGACGACTTCCTCATTCAGAGATTCGACCCGGACGGGACATATATCGACAGCTTCGGGCACAGCTACTCCGACGAATCGATGTTCAGGGTAGGCGGGATCGCCATCGACGGCGAAGGAGTCGTTTACGTAACGCGTTCAGTCGATCAATACATCCAGGTGATAGATGCTTCGGTCGATCCGCCGGTCTGGCGCGGAGACATCGGCGGACCGGGGACAGGGTCGGGCGGGCTTAGCTCGCCGACCGGAATCGCTGTACTAGGTAACGAGCTTTTCGTCGCCGATCAAAACAACCACCGCATCCAAATTTTCGAGCTGCCCTGAGAGACGGCGGTTGCGGTCTTACAGCAAAGAGGTGAAAAGAGGCCGCTTCCAAACCGGAAGGGGCCTCTTTCCTGTTCTCAAGTCCCAAGTCGTTCCTGCGGCTCCACACCCCAAGGCGCGGGTAAATCCCCGCTGGTTCACAGCAATGTGACGCAGTAGAGCGCATCCTGACGGTCGCATCGAAGGGCACGCCGATTGCGCTTAAAGCGGCGGCGTGCCCTGCCGCGAGCAATCAGAATGGGATGTCGTCCTCCGCAACTGAAGTAGGTGGCCCGCCGTCATCCGAACGACCACCATCGTTCGAATCATGCGCATCGAACTCGGGAACCGGACCCCGATCCCCTTGTCCGCCGATGAACTTGATCGTGTTGGCACGCACTTCCCATCCGCTGCGCTCGACGCCGTTTTGATCAGTGTAGGTGCTGGTACGGATCTCTCCGTCACACAACACCTGCCGCCCTTTCTGGAGATATTGGTTGCACACCTCAGCTTGGCGCCCAAACACACTGACTCGAAACCAGGTTGTCTCTTCCTGTGAATTGCCGTCCGAATCGGACCACTTCCGGTTGGTGGCAACCGGGAAGTTGGCAACCGGCGTTCCGCTGGCCGTGTACCGCATCTCGGGATCACGCCCGAGATTGCCCACGATGACGATCCGTTGATACATGACAACCTCCTTGTTGGGATCGTGGGTGACGTTCACCGACTCGCACCGGTGTGAATGCATCAGAACATGCATTCTAGGCCGCAGTATACCGACGAAACGTCTCAAGTCAACGGTTGCGCGACTCCTTCGCGACACGTTGTGGACAACTCGAATGGAAGCTGCCAACAAAGTCGCTTGCGGTGGTGACGGTGTGGGGGTAGAATGTGGTCCGGTGGTGATCGGGTGGGGAATCGTGGGGAGCAGTGTGTTCTCAGCGATTCTCGACAATCGACGGGTGGGGCGGTTCGCGCGCTATGTTCAACGGCGAGTACGAACACAGCCTGGACGACAAGGGACGGATGATTGTCCCGAAGGTTTTCCGCGACGACTTCGCGGAGGGTCTGTACGTGACCCGCGGTATCGAAGGTTGTGTCTGGGTCTTCACGCTCCCGGAGTGGCGCGTGATCAGCGAAGCGCTTTCGAACTCTCTTCTGACAAGCACGAACGCGCGCCGTCTGGACCGTATTCTCTACACTGGCATGGAGCAGACCCTCGACAAGCAGGGCCGCGTCCTTCTGCCCCAATACCTCAGGGAGCACGGGGGGATCGAACCGAGCGAACAGGTTACGGTCCTCGGTGTGAAGAACCGCCTAGAAGTGTGGAACCGCGGTCGGTGGCGCGAACACTCCGCCCGACTCATCAGCGATCTTGGCCAAGACCTCGACGTCGGACTCGCGCAGGTAGGGATTTGATCATGGTCCCTAGCCAGCACTTGTCGGTCATGGAGCGCGAGGTCCGTGAAGGCCTTCGACTTCGATCGGGCGGGACCTGGTTCGATGGGACGCTCGGGGGCGGCGGGCATGCGGAAGCCATCCTCGACGCCACTTCGCCTGACGGCCGACTCCTTGGCGTCGACGTCGATTCAGCGGCGGTCGAGCGAACAGCGGCGCGACTCGCCCGCTTCGGTGAGCGCGCGACGCTGCGCAAGGCGCGCTTCGACGAGCTTGGACAGATCGCGGACGAACTCGAAATCGGCCAGTTCGACGGGATCCTGCTCGACCTCGGCTTCTCGACGGATCAAATCGATGATCCGTCCCGAGGCTTCTCGTTCCAATCCGACGGACCGCTCGACATGCGGCTCGATCCCGCCGGAGATGTTACGGCTGCGGATCTGGTGAACACGCTCAGCGTGGAAGATCTGGCCGACGTCATCTGGCGCTTCGGAGACGAGCGGCGCAGCCGACGTATCGCCAGAGCAATAGATCGGGCGCGCCCTGTCACCACGACGGCCAAGCTCGCCGAAGTCATCGCTCGAGCCGCGGGACCCGGCGCTCGGCGGCTAAAGATCCACCCAGCCACCAGAACGTTCCAGGCGCTTCGGATCGCGGTCAACGATGAGCTAAACGTGCTTGAACGCACGGTTCCGATGGCTATAGATCACCTAGCACCGGGAGGGCGGCTCGCGATTATCAGTTTCCACTCCCTCGAAGATAGGATCGTCAAGCGAGCCTTCCTTGCGGAATCAGGCAACCTCCCCGAAGGCGCGCCGCCGATGGCCGTTCCACCGCCGGCGCGCATCATAAGGATAACGCGCAGGCCGATACGCCCGAGTGACGCAGAGATCGCGCTCAATCCTCGCGCACGCAGCGCACTCCTCCGAATCGCTGAACGGCGTCACTCGATCGAGGTGGCGGCGTGACTGCGTTAGGCGTCGCCCGCGGCAAGGCGCGCGATGGTGACGCCGCCCAGCGGGATGGCGCTCGAACATTGGTAAGCTCCGCCGTCCTTGCGGCGATAGCGCTCACGCTCGCCGGCGTCCTTTGGGTGGCGCTCGGCACGATGATCGCCGAGACCGGCCTGCGGATCAACCAGACCGTCACCGAGCGACAGACTCTGTTGGCGCGCCGCGCATCGGCCCGTCTTCACCTCGCGCAGATCACCCATCCCGACTCGCTCGAGGCGCGTGCCCGGGCGATGGGCTTCGGGCCTCAACTGGACGTGACCGGCATCGCGATAATGATCGAGGCGGGTTCAGTTCCTTTGGCGTCGGTAACGGCCTCCGAACGACCGCTCGCGTTCAGGCTTAGCGCACAGCGCGCCGTGGAAGCCGAGAGCAGCTCAGGCACCCTTCTCGGCATCTTCAAGCGCGAAGAGCCCGGTCGATGAACGCGCGCCGACTCGACCGATTGCCGATCCTCCTTGGAATCTTCGTCTTCGCGATGACCGGCATCGCGGCGAGAGTGGTTCAACTCAGCAGCATGTCGGTTTCGACGGTCGCCGCATCCGGCGATCTGATTCACCCGCAGCGGGGCGCTATCTGGGACCGACTCGGACGCCTACTCGCAACCGAGACCTACGATCGATATGAGATCATCGTCGACAAAGTGCATGTCGAGGATCCCGATACGCTCGCCGCGTCAATAGCTCCGGCGCTCGGAGAACTGGCTGCGGACCTAGCACTCCGCCTCGCGAATCCGGACCCAAGGTGGGAGACGCTGGAACGGTTCGCACTGCCGGATGTTGCCGCGGCGATCACGGCGCTCGAAAGCCCGGCGCTGACGGCGCGCCAGAACCCGAGCCGCGCCTATTCATACGGCGCGGACATGGCGCACGTCGTGGGATTTGTCGATCTCGACTTGGTCGGGCACTTCGGGGTCGAAGAGGGCCATGCGGAATCTCTACGCGGTCTCGAAGGGCGACGGCCAGGCCGCTTCCGGACGGATCCGGCGAGCTATATCCCCCCGTACGACGGCGCCGACGTCGTCCTGACTTTGGACGCTGAGCTGCAGCTGGCCTGCATGGGAGCTCTGGAGCGTATTGTCGACGAGCAGGACGCGACCGGGGGCACGGTTCTGGTGCTCGACCCGACTACGGGCGCGATCCTCGCCTCGGCGAGCACTCCGGGCTACGACCCCAACAATTACTCGGCTTATGACGTCGAGCGCTTCACCGATCCAGCGATCGGCTCCATCTACCCACCGGGCAGCATCGTGAAACCGCTGACTCTCGCGGCAGCCTTCGACGCTGGCCTTCTCGCCCCGGGCTCCACGTACAACGACGAAGTCGAAGTCCGGATGGGCGGCATCGCCATCGTGAATCCCGACCGGCTTGGTCACGGCCCAACGACCATGCAAGAAATGCTCACGCTGAGCCTCAACGTCGGTGCTTCCCATGTCGCTCGGACGCTCGGCGCGGACCGCTTCTACGGCGCGTTGCGCGCCTTTGGGCTCGGCCGGACCACAGGCGTCGACCTGGCCGGGGAGGTCGATGGGATTATGCCCGTTCCCGGCGAAGCGGACTGGGACGAAGAACGCTTCGCCTTCAACACTTTCGGCCAAGGTTTCTCGACGACCCCGCTACAGATGGCGGTCGCGATCGCCGCTCTGGCTAACGAAGGCCGACGAATGCGGCCGTACATAGTCGCATCCAGGATTTCGTCATCAGGCGAAGCGGTGGCTACCAAGCCGCAACTCGCTGCCCAGGTCGTGACTCCCGCGACGGCGCGAACCATAACTTTGATGCTCGAAGGGGTCGTCCAGGATCGCGCTACGGCCGCGGCGATTCCCGGCATCCGTGTCGCGGGTAAGACCGGCACGTCCGAGATCGCCGGCGCCGACGGTGAGAACGCCACGATCGCGACTTTCGCCGGCTATTTCCCGGCAGAAGCGCCGCGCTACGTTGTCTTGGTAAAGATCGACCAACCGGATGATACAAGCGGTAGCCACGTGGCCGCACCGTTGTTCCGCGAGGTGGCGGAGGCGACCATCAGGGTGCTGGGGATCGGGGTGGGGGCGGCGCCATGAACGGATGGAGCAGGCGCATGTTCTGGGACGTCGCCGGCGCGAACGCCGCGGAGTTGATCCTCATGGCCGTGGCAGGCGCCGTCGCGTTTCTGCTCACCGTCGCTCTCACCGGCCCGTCGATCCGATGGCTTGCCTCGAGGCAGATCGGCAAAGCGATCCGGTCGGACGGGCCTTCACATCAGTCGAAATCCGGCACTCCGACGATGGGCGGCATCGCGATGATCGCGGCGCTGCTCATCGAGATGGTCGCGTTCAGCGCGTGGGTCCGTGACATCGACCTTCGCCTCGTCACGCTAGCCGTCGCGCTCGTCGGATTCGGTGCGCTCGGCGCTGTCGATGATCTGGCCGGCTTGGCGCGACGTGGACAGGTCCGCGAACTAGGCATCGGCCTCTCTGCACGCCGCATGCTGAGCCTCCAATTCGTTCGCCGCGCTCGGCGCATTTGCAAGTCCATGGGGAGACGTGATCTGGATCGCGATCGGCGCCATGGTGATCGTCGGCTCGGTCAACGGCGTCAATCTGAGTGACGGCCTCGACGGATTGGCCGCTGGTCTGCTCGCGATTGCTTTCGGGGCGCTCGCGCTTGTGTGCATGCTCGCGCCGGCTGTCAGTATTACGTCGATGTGGTGCTTCGCCGCCGCCGGAGCCTGCGCCGGCTTCCTCGTGTACAACCGGCACCCGGCGCGAATCTTCATGGGCAACGTCGGCTCGATGGGGCTCGGCGCAGCGCTCGGAACGGCTGCACTTGTCACGGGTACATGGGCGCTCCTGCCCATCATCGGCGCCGTGTTCGTCGCCGAAGTCCTCTCCGACATCATCCAGATCGGCTACTTCAAGTACAGCGGAGGGAAGCGGGTCTTCCGCATGGCGCCGCTTCACCATCACTTCGAGAAGGGTGGAATGCCCGAAACAACCGTCGTCCGTCGCTTCTGGCTGGCCGGCGCCCTTGCGGGCGCTGCCGGGCTAGCGGTGGCCATCGCCAGCATCGCCTGATCGGGAGGCAACATGAAGAGCGAGAACTTGGTCCAACGAGCACGAGGCGCCCTCCTCGGCCTAGAAGAACTCGGCCGCAGGGACGGTGTCGCCTGGCTGTGCGACGCCGCGGCGGGAGGCGGGGATGCGGTTCGCGCCCTCGGGATGCGTGGCGGACCCGTTATCGTCATCACTCGCGGCGTCGCATCGCCCCAATCCAACGGGGTTTGGCACGAGTGGGCAGCGATGATCGGCTCACATGCGTCGCATGTTTTGCTGTTCGGCGCGTCCGCGGAACGGATGGCAGTTGAGATTCAAGCTCGCGGCGAAGGCACCGTCATCGTCCGCTGCGCTGATCTTGCGGACGCCGCGCAAACCGCCGAGCGCGTCGCGGGGCCGGGCTCAATGATCCTGTTCAGCCCGGGCTGCACTCGCTCCGCACTGGGCTCAGAGGACGCTGAGCTGTTCCGCGAACTTGTGCCGGTCGGCTTGCGCACCAGCACTTGGGCGGCCGCCTGATGACCGCCGCTGACGCGGTCTTGTTCGAAGCCCGATCTGCCGCCCGCAGAGCGCCGGACCTATGGCTCTTGGGTGCAGTCGGGGTGCTGGCGCTGATCGGCCTGCTCGCTATCTATACCGCAGGCGCGAGCACAGGCCTGCAGAGCGTGGATGCGGCTGACCGCGGCGCGTTCTTTCTGCGCCGTCACTTGTTATGGCTGCTTGTCGGCGGTCTGCTTGGCACCCTCGCCTACGGCACGGACCATCGGACTTGGCGACGACATTCGTTGACGCTCTTCGTCGGATTGATCATCGTTCTGACCGCCATGGCCGCAATAGGCGTCGAAGCCCGTTTCGGAGGCCAGCGCTGGCTGTTTGGCGGCTCGGTCCAGCCTTCCGAGATCGCTAAGTTGGTCGTCGTCGTTTACATGGCCGATTGGCTCGCCGGACGCAAAGATGAGATCAAGCAATGGTCGCTGGGGATCGTACCGTTCTCGA
>JBCLES010000016.1:0-54391 GCA_038913135.1 Anaerolineae bacterium | reverse complement strand
CCGTAATCGAGCCGCCTTTGTCGACTGGTCGGAGTATCGGCCCGCCGGCGTCGGAGTCGGCGACGATCGCGCGCCACGCGTCGAGCGCGTCGAGTGCTCCGCTCGCGAGTCCGACGCGTCGAGTCTTGCGGCCCTTCCCGCGGCGCACCGTTAGCACTTGTTCGGCCGCGTCGACGTCGCGCCATTCAACGGCGCCAGCTTCCGCCGCTCGCAGTCCAGCGCCGTACAGTAACGCCAGCATCGCAGCGTCGCGAGCCGAGCGCGTGATCAGCGGGTCGGAGTCGATCGAGCGATAGAGCGATGCAAGCTCGCCGGCATCGAGTGATCGGCCCGCGACGCTTCCGCCTATCCGCTCGCCTGAAACGTCGGCGAGTCTGTCGAGCGCGTCGCGCGTGATCAGTCCAGCGCGCCAGCACTCGCGCACAACGCCACGCACGGCGGCGAGCGTCGCGTTTACGCTCCGAGCCGAGTACGGCGCACCATCGGTGCGAGCATGGTCGGAAGCCAGCGCCGACGCCAACGCGCCAACCATCGCCGGCGTAAGAGTATGCCAAGGTAGCGCGAGCGGGTCGGAGGAGTCGCCGGCGAGAATCGAAGCGGCCAACCGTAGACGGCTCGACGTCGATCGCCTCGACGCCTCGGAGCGGAGCCGAGCAAGATACGCCAACACGGCGGAGCGGCCCGCGTTCGCCTCGACGTCGACGACGATCGACGCGCCAGCACTGCTAACCGTCGTTAGCGCCGTTGAACCCTCATTCATTGACACCATTTAGACACACTCCTAATGCATGCTCGGACTGCCGTCCGAACGCGGGCGGAGCGGAGCCGTCGACCATGACAAAGCGTCGACGGCTCCGAGTCGATCATCTATCGCCGGCCGTGCGTTCTAGATCGCGCGCCAGTCCGAAAAGGATCGGCGCAGCATCGCCGGCCGTCGTCGTTCCGGCCCGTAGGTCTTTCGCGATCGAGCGTAGATCGTCGGCTACATCGGCGACGCGTTCGAGGTCGGACGGTAGCAAGCCAATCGCAACAGGCAGTCGAGCGGGCGGAGGATCGGCGGGATAGGCGAGCGGGATAACGTTACTGCGGGTCATGGCGTGGTCTCCTGTATCGTGTACGGGTGGCGCAGGTCTCCGCGCCTAGGGTCGGTCGTGGGTTCGCTCCGCGGCCGGCCCGCCGTTTTGTCGGTTGTATTCGAGTAAAAGAAACAAGGGCTCGACGTCGATCGCCTGTAATGGCGTTGTAGCACGTCTCAGGCGGTGCGCGTGCCGACGTCGCTCGCGAGCCGTTCACGCGTCGCCGTCCGCGTCGTCGACGCGTTGAACCGTGATTGACTCCGGCATGCCGTCATGGTCGATCAGTGAGCGGCGTACGTCTTCGGCCGTCATGGTGCGCTCGCGTTGCACCGTATCGACGACGCGCGCACCGTCGAGCACATACCACGCGTGAAGCGGCGGGCGGCCCGGCGCCGGAGGTTCGAACGCGTCGAGTTCGGCCCGTGGTATCAGCCAAGCCCGCTCCCCAACGCGGCGAGCGCCGGTGATCCAACCATCGGCGCACCATCGGCGGATAGTTCGATCCGTTACGGCTCGCCGTCGAGCGGCCTCAGAGACAGTCAAAAAGTCGTCGAGCATCATCGGCTCCGAAGAGTGAAGCGGAGCGGCGAGGCCGTCGAGGGTTCACCGCTCCGCACGGGTCACGCGGTCTTGCGACAGTATCCGCCGGCGTCGTCTTTGCGCGGGCAGAACCAGCCGCGCGCACCTTGGCGCATAGGTGAACCATGGTTCGGGCAGCGTGGCGCATTCGGGTCTGCCGGCGGAGCCGAGCGCCGATCGCCACGCGTCGAGGTCAACGGCTCTGCGCCATGCGAGTCCAGCCAGTCAAGCGCGGCGAGTGTTTTCGGTAGGACGTCGGCGCCGCTAGATCCTCGCAGCGTCAACATGACGTCATGCCCTCGGAGCCGAACACGTATGCTCACGCTAGCCGGTGCCTCGGAGCCCGTTCCCGACGTCGGGACCGTTGGAGCGTCGAGGGTTGCCGATCCGTTGCGGGCGGTCACGCTGTCACCGCCTGGCGTGCCTCGGAGCGATCGAGCCGAGCAAGCTCGCGCGCGGCCGCTCGGACGTGTGCGCACATAGCGCCGTTGTATTCGGACCATCGGCAGTCACATAGCCAGTGTTCGGGATTCCGCTCGCCGGCAGGCGCAGCAACGCTGTAAACGAGTCCGACCGTCGAACCGCTCGCGACAGTGAAGCGGCCGCGGCCTTCATAGCGGGCGGCCAGCGCGCGGCCCTTGGCGACTACTGCGGCGGATGTTGCGAGTCTGACGCTGCTATTCTGTGTCTGCATCGGAGCCTCCTAGAGCGGTTCCGGTGTGCGGGTCGGTGAGTGCTACTAACACTCGCCGGCCCTTTTGATTGATTGCTACGCGATCATTATATCCGACTTCGGACACGTGTCAATAGTCAATCGCGGCCCATATCGGTTGAGTTATCAACAGCCTTGCGGCTCGCCTTCCGCGCGCCGTTCGCCTTCGAGCCGTTCCCGCTCAGCGTCTTCAGTCGATTGCGGACGATATCGAGTTAGTCGCATCCGACCTCGAAGGCGGCACGCTTAGCGCCGTCGATGCGGCACCCGTTGTACAAGGCCTTTGCGTAGTAACGGAGAAATTTTTTACTATAAGCAAGGGTATCCGAGGCCTGAAACGTGCCAAACGACCCTGATCTGAGCGCATTTTGGTCCATCCCCGATGAGTTGGGGCCGATTTCCACCTCAGGGGCTGCCCGGGAAGGCCGCAAGGGGCGGAAACCCGTTCGGACAAGTCGCTGGCGGATTGTACCCAACGCCCAGGAACTGACCCAGGCGACGATTAGAAATTGACCCACCTCGGTCGCCCGAACAGATCGCCTCTCGGTTGCGCATCGACCATCCGGCCATGGTCATAACAGGGGCAGGTGCATAAGTCTAGGCCGCACGCCGACGTGAGGCACGTGGCCTTGGGAGAGGGTCGAGTTGTGCCAGGACGGCCTCGAATGGATCGGCATGGTCGGCGCCGAAGAAACGGCTGGCGGGTGCGGAGCCGTCAAGGCGACGGTTGTCGAAGTTGTGCAGGATCGTCAGGGCGCGAAGGCGTTCGGGGCTGTTGCGGCGGAGGCCGTGGCGATGGAGAGCCAGGCGGCCGTTACGCCCTCCAACGCACGACGTCGCCCGACAGAAGTGACCAGCGACGGCAGCGTGCTCGATGAGGGAGCCTTCTTCGGCGGACAGTCGAGCCAGCGGGCCGCCCGGGGTACGGGCTCGTGCCAAGAGGCAGGCACCGCGGTCGTTCATGCGACGACGCACGTCCGGCGCGGTGGCCGCTGATGCGAAGTGCAGAAGGTACAGGCCGGACACAAGCTGGTCTCGCACGACGCGCGCGAGGGTTGGATCGAGATCCAGGGCGGCGATGTCACGGTCCAGGTGCGCGTGAGCGAAGGCGACGTGGGCCACTATCTTGGGCACCAAGCGACGGGCCTAGGCGATGATGCGGAGATTCTTCTCGCCCAGAGAGGACCCGGTGGACACGCGGTCGATGATGGCGCAGGCGGCGCACACCTCGGCCTCGACGACATCGGCACTGCGACGGACGCCGGAGCGAAGATCGACGGCATGGTAGGCCCGGCTGACGGTTCGGATGGCCTCCTGCACGGCCTCGAGCTGGATGGTGACCGAGGGGAGCGCACTCCGTGCGCTCCCCTCGGCGGCCTCCTGCCTCGGCCAGATGGCGGGCGAAGTTGGGCGGGCGTCCCGGTCCGCGTCGCCCCT
Source organism: Anaerolineae bacterium (assembly GCA_038913135.1). Taxonomy (GTDB): domain Bacteria; phylum Chloroflexota; class Anaerolineae; order Epilineales; family Epilineaceae; genus JBCLES01. Next base: position 50,587 of record JBCLES010000016.1, on the reverse strand, counting down.
CCTTGCCCTCAGCCTCCAACAACGACCTTGCTCTTTGTCTAGCTGCCCCTACTATGACCATGGTCGACCATCCCGACGAACCGGACGTGCACGTGTCTCACGAAACGATCTACCAGTCCCTGAATGTGCAGGCGCGGGGCGCACTCCGCAAGGAGCTAACGCGCTGCCTGAGAACCGGGCGTGCACAGCGACGACCTCGCGGCCGCTCGAACCTCAGCGGACGCCTCAAGGACATGGTGCTGATCAGCGAATGGCCGCCGGACGTGGAGGATCGCGCTGTCCCCGGCCATTGGGAAGGGATCTCATCATGGGGAAGTTGGGCCGATCGGCGATCGCCACGCTTGTTGAGCGGCAGAGTCGCTTTACCGTGCATGTGGGACTGTCGAGCGGCCGCCAGGCCCACGATGTGCGAGATACGCTCGCCGAGGCAATCCTGGATCTCCCCGCAGAGCTCTGTCAATCGCTCACCTGGGTCCAGGGCAAAGAAATGGCCGAACACGCCAAGCTCACCGACGAGACTGGCGTCAACGTGTGCTTCTGCGACCCCCGGAGCCCATGGCAGAGTGGTACCAACGAGAACACAATGGACTCTTGCGGCAGTACTTTCCTCGCGGCAAGACTGACTTCTCAGCGCTCGACGATGTCGACCTCGACCACGTGGCGCGAGAGCTCAATGGCCGGCCACGAACTACGCTCGGCTGGAGAACGCCAGCCGAAGTTCTGACACAAGTGGTGCGATGATCACTTGAGACCAAGCGCTGATCAATTTGCGCTCGGTACGCGTGATATCATTGGGTCAGATCGAAGTCCGGCCCGCCGACGAACCGAAATCGACACTTTGGAGTGAGAATCAATGCCGAATCTCGTCGCCGCGAGCCGCTCATCTATCGGGAACAAGTTCCTGTCGGGTGCGACGGGCTTGGGTTTGGTGGTGTTCGTGACGACGCATCTCATCGGCAATCTCACTCTGTTCCTCGGGCCTGAGGCCTTCAACGCTTATACAAAGTTCTTGAATGAACTCTTGCACGGCGCCTTCATATGGATCGCAGACATTGGCTTGATTCTGTTCTTCGGGACGCATGCCGCATCTGGCATCGGCGTCGCTCTCAAGCGTAGGCGCGCCAGGCCGATCGGTTACATTGTCCGCGGAGACGCGGGCGGCGGAAGCCGGAAGACGATCGCATCGCGGAGCATGATCGTCTCTGGAGTGCTCTTGCTTGTTTATGTCATCTCGCACGTTTGGCACCTGAAGTTTGGTCCCGAGTACGTCACGCTCGTCCACGGCGAAGAGTCGCGAGACCTGTATCGACTTATCGTCGAAGAGTTCAAGAAACCATGGGTCGTCGCCCTCTACGTCGGGGCTATGTTGGCACTCGGACTGCATCTTCGCCACGGAGCTTGGAGCATGTTCCAATCGCTGGGCATGATGAACCGAAGGGCAGCAGCGGTCGCTTACCCGGTCGGAGTCGTGTTCGCGATCATATTGGCATTCGGATTTCTCGTACTCCCCCTCTACGTCTTCTTTGCAGTCGATCCGATCGCGCCAGCCGTGCTCGCCCCTCTCGGAGACCTGCCGTGAGCCTCGATCAGCCTAACGTTGCCCTCGATCCCCGCACACCCGGGGGTCCGCTCGAGACCCGCTGGCCGAATCACATCAAGGATATTTCGTTAGTCTCGCCCGCTAACAAGCGGCGCTACACAATCGCGGTTGTAGGCACTGGTCTCGCGGGCGGAGCCGCCGCTGCATCGCTTGCCGAACTCGGCTACAACGTTCTCAACTTCTGCATCCAGGACTCGCCGCGCCGAGCACACAGCGTTGCCGCGCAAGGTGGTATCAACGCCGCCAAGAATTATCAGAACGATGGCGACAGCATCTGGCGACTATTCCACGACACTGTGAAAGGTGGGGACTTCCGTTCGCGTGAGTCGAACGTGCACCGGTTGGCACAGGTAAGCGGCAACATCATCGACCAGTGCGCTGCCCAAGGAGTGCCTTTCGCGCGTGAATACGGTGGGACACTTGCCAATCGTTCGTTCGGCGGCGCCCTCGTTTCGCGCACTTTTTATGCTCGAGGGCAAACCGGACAACAGCTTCTCTTGGGAGTGTACGGCGCGCTGATGCGTCAGGTAGACGCCGGCAAGGTCAAATTGTTCACTAGGCGCGAGATGCTCGACCTGGTTCTGGTCGACGGCGCCGCGCGGGGCATCATATGCCGCAACCTGGTGAGCGGTGAGCTCGAGCGGCATGCCACGGACGCGGTCGTCGTCGCGACCGGCGGCTACTCGACCGTTTACTATCTCTCCACCAACGCGGTCAATTCGAATGCGACTGCTATTTGGCGGTGTTACCGCCGCGGCGCATTCTTCGCGAATCCTTGCTACACACAGATCCATCCGACGTGTATTCCGCAGGCCGGCGAATATCAGTCGAAGCTCACCCTGATGAGCGAAAGCCTCCGGAACGACGGCCGCGTTTGGATCCCGGTAAAGAAGGGCGAAAGCCGGCCACCCAATGAAATACCCCCTTCCGAGCGTGATTATTATTTGGAGAGGCTCTATCCCGCGTTCGGAAACCTTGTGCCGCGCGACATCGCCAGCCGCGCCGCGAAAGCGATGTGCGACGAAGGAAACGGCGTCGGGCAAAGTGGTCTTGCGGTCTACTTGGATTTCGGGGATGCGATCCAGCGCCTCGGTAGTGACGTGATCGCGGACCGGTACGGGAACCTGTTCGACATGTATGCCGAGATCACAGGCGAGAAGCCGTACGAAACACCGATGCGCATCTACCCGGCGCCGCACTATACGATGGGCGGGCTCTGGGTTGACTACAATCTGATGAGCACGATCCCAGGACTTCACGTCATCGGAGAGGCGAACTTCTCGGACCACGGCGCGAATCGCCTGGGCGCGAGCGCACTCATGCAGGGCCTGGCGGATGGCTATTTCGTCCTGCCGACGACGATCGGGCACTATCTGGCGGGAGTAGAACTTCAATCGATCGGAACTGATCATCCTGCCTTCGAAGCCGTTGAGGTCGAAGTCGGTACCCGGATTCGATCGCTTCTCGATGTCAAGGGTAGCCGGACCGTTCTCGACTTCCACCGGGCGCTTGGGCGAATAATGTGGAACGAAGTCGGAATGGCGCGTTCTTCGGAAGGCCTACGGACGGCGATCGATGAAATCGCGATTTTGCGCGCCGACTTCTGGAGGGACGTGAACGTTCCCGGCAGCGGATCGGACTTCAACAAGAGCCTCGAATTCGCCGGCCGAGTCGCGGACTACCTCGAACTCGGCGACCTCATGGCCAGAGATGCTCTGATCCGCGAAGAGTCGTGCGGCGGCCACTATCGAGTGGAGCACCAAACGCGCGAAGGCGAGGCACGGCGCGACGACGAGAACTTCATGCACGTCGCCGCATGGGAGTATGCGGGCGAAGGTCTGGAGCCGGTCCGCCATGTCGAGCCTCTAAACTACGAATTCGTGACACCTGGGACCAGAAGCTACAAGTGATTCTAGGAACCGCGACCATCGCCGCTCCACGGAGAACGTGATGCGATTCAACTTGAAGATCTGGCGCCAATCCGGCCCTTCCGCCAAGGGAGGCCTGGTGGAATACGCGGTAGATGGCGTCAGCGGCGAGATGTCGCTTCTCGAAATGCTCGACCTTTTAAACGAGCGGCTGACTGAAAGCGGCGACGACCCTATCGCATTCGACAGCGATTGCCGCGAGGGTATCTGCGGGACCTGTGGATTGGTCATCGACGGCGTTGCGCACGGGCCGAAAGGACTGACCACCACCTGCGAGTTGAGGATGCGAGCGTTCGAGGACGGGTCGACGATCGTGATCGAACCATTCAGGGCCGCGGCTTTCGCAGCTATCAAGGACCTCGTCGTCGATCGGAGCGCTTTTGATCGCATCATCGCCCACGGCGGCTACATTTCGACCAATACCGGCTCCGCACCAGATGCTAATGCCACGCCGGTAGGAAAATTGGCAGCCGACGCAGCGATGGACGCCGCGACATGCATCGGATGTGGCGCCTGCGTTGCCGCGTGCCCGAATGCGTCGGCTTCGCTCTTCACTGCCGCCAAGTTAGCTCAACTGGTGCACCTGCCCCAAGGCGAACCGGAACGCGGGAGACGAGCTGCACGAATGGTGGGCCAGATGGATGCCGAAGGTTTCGGCGATTGTTCGAACCACGGCGAATGTGAGGCGGTCTGCCCGAAGGGCATCTCGATCGAAAACATCGCTATCATGCGTAGGGAGTACGTTCGTTCTGCGCTGCGCGGCGACGGTTGAGGCAGTCGCCGATCACACTAATGACCCAAGGCTAGTTTTGAAGCAGCCAGCGCTCAGCAGCAGTCTGGCGTCGAGGAAAAGGAGTCTGCAGTGAGCCTTTCGGACACAGCGTCCAACCAGGTTGAAGCGCTCATCCCCGAAGAACGAACCCATCCCCGCGAACTCGCCGCCTTCGAGGCGCATATCGCACGCGGCGAGAAGATCGAGCCGGGGGACTGGATGCCCGAGACCTATCGCAATCAGCTCATCCGCTTGATCCAACAGCATGCGAATTCTGAGCTGATGGGCGCGCTGCCCGAGGGGCAGTGGATTCCGTACGCGCCTGGCTTCAAGCGCAAGATGGCCCTGATCGCGAAAGTTCAGGACGAAGTTGGTCATGCGCAGCTGCTCTACATCGCCGCCGAAACGCTCGGCAAGCCGCGCGAGGAGATGATGGAGGAGCTGATCAACGGGGAGTCGAAGTTCTCGAACGTTTTCAACTACCCGTGCGAGACTTGGGCCGACATAGCGATGGTCGGCTGGTTGATCGACGGTGCCGCGATCGTGAATCAAACGATCATGCAGACCGGGTCATACGGCCCTTACTCGCGTGCTCTGCAGCGAATAACGTACGAGGAGGCGTTTCACCTGAAGCAAGGCTACGACCTCGTAGTGACGCTCATGACGGGCAGCGATCGACAGCGCGCCATGGCACAAGAAGCTTTCGATCGCTGGTGGTGGCCGATGATCATGTTCTTCGGGCCACCGGATAAGACGTCGGTACATACGGAGATCCTGCAGCGGTGGCGGGTGAAGCCTAAGACAAACGATCAACAGCGTCAGGAATTCCTGCGTAAGTTCGTGCCCAAGATGCTCGAGGTGGGACTGAAGATACCTGACGAAGGACTGCACAAGGATGAAGTGAGCGGGCAGTGGATCTTCACGCAGCCCGACTGGAACGAGTTCCTGCGCGTCGTCCGTGGCGACGGTCCGATGACGGCCGAACGGCTTGCGCTGCGCAGATTGGCGTATGAAAGCGGTTCGTGGCTGCGAACGGCACTCGAACGCAACGAATTGCTGCCGCGCGCAGCCTGAAAAAAGTGTACGGCGACCCGAGCAGCGAGCCCACACCCGAGGATCGAGAAACATCGGGCGAGATGCCGTTCTATACAAGAGAATGGCACTTCGATCCGTATCATCAAGCGCTGTCGTTCGCCCGGGAGCACGCTCCATTACGATCGGAAGCCGACACGGAGTGGCTTCTGTGGGAGGTGTTCCAGCAAGCTCATCGTGGCGAACACCACACACACGTTGGGTCGCTACACGCGCCGGACGCTGAACTCGCCCTTGTCCTCGCCAAAGAGAACTACGCTCGTAGAGGACCGTGCGTGAACTTGTGGGTGATCCCAGCGAATCAGATCCATGCCACGGACTACGATGACGCGGACGTCTTCGAGCACACGACCGACAAGAGTTATCGCGAGCCGAGCGGGTACCACGGGCTCCGCAAAGCGATGATCAAGGGCCGCGGCGGGATCCAGCCGGAATCGACTGTCGGCGTTGAATCGGAGGACGAATGAGCGAATCGTCCTTCGAAGATCACGCCGAGTTCCAGCGTTCGGCCGAGCCCTATGTTGATGTTCGCGCGCTCGGTTCGGGTACACGCGAAGCTCTGACACGCTACGTCCAGGCGATTGCGGACGACGCCATGTTGATCGGCCATCGCGACTCCGAGTGGACTGGCTTGGGACCGATTCTCGAAGAGGATATTGCCTTCTCGAGCATGGCCCAGGACGAGATCGGGCATGCACTCGTGCTTTATCGCCTTCTTCACGATCATTTGGGAGCTCCGGACCCGGACGGACAGGCTTTCATGCGCGACGCCCCGCACTGGCGGAATGCTGTCTTGTGCGAGCTGCCGCGCGATGACTACGCATTCAGCCTCATGCGCCGTGCCCTTTACGACTTGGCCGTCGCGATGCGATATGACGCGCTTCGGGCTTCAGCCTGGCAAGAACTGGCTGCCGCGGCCGCCAAGCTGCTGCAGGAGAAGAAGTATCACATCATTCACGACCGGACCTTCGTCAGCCGATTGGGCCGCGCAACCGAAGAGAGCCGCGAGCGACTTCAGCATGCGCTCGACAGAGCTTTTCCGTATTCGCTCGCGCTTTGGGAGCCCGTCGAGAACGAACCCGTGCTGGTAAGCGCGAAGATCGTGCCAAGATCTGCGGACTTGGCTCGGCAGTGGCTTGATAGGATCTGTGTCTTCCTTGTCGCCTCCGGACTGAAGCCGCCCGCACATCCCGACGACGCCACTGGCGCATGGGTGTCCGAAGTAGCGATGAGCGCTGTCGGCGCCAGGGCCGGTAAGCACAGCGAGCAATTGGTCGAGCTGCTCGCCGCCATGCAAGGCGTGTACCGCTCCGAAGTAGGGGCGATCTGGTGAGCGCCGATGTCAGCGCAGCTCCGACGCTTGACCGACAAGCCGTGTTCGAGGCGCTTGAAGACGTCAAGGATCCCGAAATCCCGGTAGTGTCCGTAGTCGATCTCGGAATTGTGCAATCGGTCGAAGTCGTTGGGTCACACGTGCGGGTAACGATAACGCCGACCTTCAGCGGTTGCCCGGCGCTCGACGTGATGCGCGCGGAGATTCGAGAGCGGATCACCTTGCTAGGCGCGGACGAAGTGGAAGTGGTCGTGGCTCTCGATCCGCCTTGGTCGAGCGATCGAATAAAGCCCGAAGCTCGCGCGCGTATGGCCGCAATAGGCATCGCTCCACCCCCGCCGGCGGCTCGGTTCCAGGCCGATTTCGACTTGGAGCTCCTGGGAACTTCCATTTCCATGAAGAACCCGTGCCCCTTCTGCGGCTCTGAAAGCACGCGGCTCGAGAGCGCCTTCGGCCCCACGATCTGTCGCTCGCTACACTATTGCGAGGCATGCCAGCAGCCCTTCGAACGCTTCAAGCCTCTCTGATCGGAGCAGGTTGACCGCTTCAGTGCGGACGAACCGGGCAGTGCTTTCTAGAAGTTTATTGGGGAGTGATGCCCGCGGTCAGGGCGCGTCTCGGTAGTGGAAGAGCAGGACCAAGTCGCGCCCGGTGTCGTCCCCTACAGGATCGCCCTTCAGCTGCCCGCGGCCGTAGAAGTCGTCCAAACTTCCCCACAGGACGGCCACACCGTCGCCTTCCAGCTGAATCTCGAGTTCGAGCGCCTCGTCTTCCGATTGCGGTAGGTCTGGAGGCGCCTCGACATCGATCCATGCCCATCGTTCGTAGGCTGCACGCTCTAGATCGTGGCTTGCGCTCGACGAAACGCCGCTGGCGGGGTGGCGCAGCGTGATAACAATCATGCCAGTACGTTCGACGTTCTCGAGGGGGACCGAGATTCTAGCGAGGCCGCTGGTGGGGATAGAAATGGTCTGCACGACGCTGTGCCCAGGTCGTTCCAGCCGGGCGGTCAAGTGCCAGACATCAGGCAGTAGCCTCACGAGCTGCTGACCCGCAGGCGGTTCGCGCTTAGAGCGCTCGAAGGCATTGGGCACGGCACGATCGATGGCGACGAAGTTCATGGCGCTGAGAGCGACGACCGGTACTGCGACCCAAAGGAAGTTTAGGGCGCGCCTAAATGGCCGACTAGCAACCGACCCAGAAAGTGCATAGGCTGGAAACAGCCATCCAAAAGCAAAGAGGACGGCGGTCCCTCCAAGCGCGGGAAAGAGCAGTCGGCCTTGCGGCTGGGGATCCACGATCAGATTGCGCAACACGGCGGCGAGCAAGCTCGCGATACCGACGGTGAGCAGCATCAGGGCGGGCGCAGACGGCCAGGCCGATCGAAATGCAATCGCGCGTACAGACTCAGACTCCGATGCCACTTGACCGCTCAATTCGGAAACGGAGGCCTTCGACAAGTTGAGAAGTCGCAAAGACAGAGCGCAGAGACCTGCGACCGAAACGGCGTACATGATGGCCGCACCTCGGTACGCCAAACTTGGGAGGTCGACTTGAAGCCATCCAAAGCGGCCGATCGCTGAACTGAGCGTGCGCCTGACCTGAAGTTGCAGGTACTCCGTGTCGAGATCGACTGCGACGGGGCGCAAAGCCCGTTCCAGAGCGTTGAGCTTCATCGCATGCCACAGGTCAGGCAGCGCGAAAACTATGACGGAGGCGATCAAGGCCGACGGCAGCAGGATCGCCACCATGTCTGTCAGCGCTCGTCGCCGGCCACGCCTGGAGTCCCTACAGACGAAGATCGCTCCGATCACAGCCATTGGTAATAGCGCAAGCACATTGAGTTTCGTCGCCAGGCCCAAACCAACGCCGGTCGAAAGTACATTTCGGCCGCGACGCCCGCCCGGATCGCCTTGGACCCAACGCACACAACCGTAGGAAATCGCGGCTCCAGCTAGGGCTGCGGCGGTGTCGTTGTTCAATCCGTTGGCGATGAATACATGTTGCGGCAAGAGTGCGACGACCAATGCCGCAATGGTAGCTGCTGGCCGCCCGGCCGAACCGCCGATCGCCATTGCGGTCGCCCACGCGAGAACTATTGTCACCGCCGCCAAGAGCGACGAATAGCGGCGCAGCAGGCGCACCGGGCCGATCGACGGTTCGCCCTGCGGATGACTGTATGCTGCGGCATCGAATGGGAAGTAGAGGTTGTCTTCACTTCGCGCGAGAACAGTTCTACCGATTCCGCGAAGGCCTGCAGCTGCAAACGCATAGTAGAGTGGCGGCTGATGAGCTTCGTAAGTCTCGTCGGCGGTCGGAAATCGACTGGCCGCAAGCGCCTCGATGTACGCGGCATGCCAAGGCTCATCCGGCACCTCCCATGGCGGAACAACCTCGCCGTAGGCCGTGCCGACCATAAGGAAGACGAAGACTGCGGCTACGGCCGGCGCGCGGCGGCCAATCGGAGCTCTCATTGTTCGGATTGTGCGGGTTACCTCTGGATCAAGTCAACGCTAAGTGCAACCTCACAGATGCAGCGGGATAGAGAGGGCGTCGATGTACCGGCGATCTGGTTCGCAGAGACGAGGCAAAAGCCTTGGCTATGGCCGAGGAGCTGCGGGCCGGAGCGCCGAATGCAGCGGCGGCCGAACCACGCAGGATCTGTGTGGTTGCACTTATGGGCACTCGACCATTCCCGGGGGAGACCGTCTTGCGCCGCGAAATGCCTACTGTATAATCGCCGATTAGTACTCTGCCCTGCATGTATGCTTCGGTGGCCGAACCTGACAGACTAAGCGTGGTGGAGTACCAGCCCGTAGTGGAGCGATGATGGCATCCGCGGAGACGGCATAGTCCGACCCTAGACTGGAAACATAAGGAGAGAGAAATGCGAAATGGACTTCTAAGGCGCTTCTTACCGGTATTGGTACTCGTGTTGGGAGCAAGCTTGAGCGCGTGCCGCGACTCGGCGGCCCCGTCGGGTCAGGAAGGAGACGGGACGACGGACGGAGGTACTTCGCAGGCAGGTGTACCGACCGAGGCCGCAGAGATGCCCATCGAGGAAGATGCGGCAGGCTCTGGAAGTTTGGTGCCGGCCGATTCGTTCGTAATGGCTACTATCGGTGAACCGCAGAGTCTGGATCCTGCCTGGACTTACGAGACTTCCGGCGCGATGGTCGAGTCAAACCTCTATGACGGACTTGTCTATTTCGATCGCGAGTCACCGGATGAATTCGTACCGGCGCTCGCCAGCGAGTGGTCGGTTTCCGACGACGGGTTGACTTATACCTTCACGATCCGCGAAGGCGTGACTTTCCATGCCGGCGGAACGCTAGAGCCGCACGACATCGCCTATTCCTTCCACCGAGCGATGCTTCAAGATCGTGCCGACGGGCCTATGTGGCTCTTCCTAGAGCCGCTACTTGGCACCAGCTCGGTTCAGAGCCTTGCACTGGAGCGTGGCCAGGTCACGGACGAGGCAGCTGAGATCACGGCCGCGCCTGCTGAAATGCTTGCCCAAGTTTGCGAAGACGTAAAGGCGTCCGTCGTCGCCGACGACGAAGCGGGCACGGTGACCATAAACGTACTCCAGCCTACTCCCTGGTTTCTTCAGCTGTTGGCGCAACCGTGGGGCTCAGCGCTGGACATGGAGTGGATGATCGAGCAGGGCGATTGGAACGGCGATTGCGCGACATGGACCGAGTGGCACTCGCCGCTCGCGCCCGAGACCGTCCTCTTCGAGGCCGCGAATGGCACGGGACCGTACATGCTCGATCTTTGGAAGAAGACCGAGGAAATCACTCTCAACGCAAACGAGAACTATTGGCGCTCGGAGCCGGTTTGGGAGGGCGGACCGGTCGGAACGCCGGCTCTAAAGCGCGTCGTGATCCAGACTGTGGACGAGTGGGGGACCCGCCTCGCGAAACTACAAGCAGGTGAGGCCGATCTGGTAGTAGTCCCTCGCGGTCAAATCGATCAGGTCGAAGGCATGATCCACACGCGATACGACGGTGGTGACGAAAGCGCGCCGTCTGAGGTGGTTAACGAGAACGGCTCCCTGAAGCTCTTCGTCGGTTATCCGTCAGTCGCGACGACAGCCGCCATGTTCAATTTCGACATCAATGCAGAGAGTGAGTTCATCGGCTCGGGTCAGCTCGGAGATGGGATCCCACCCGACTTCTTCAGCGACATCGACGTCCGCAAGGCATTCAACTATTGCTTCGACTTTGATGCCCTGATCGCCGATGGGCTCAAGGGTGAGGGCATTCAGGCACGCGGTCCGATCATCGCTGGGCTTCCAGGTCATGATGAGTCGTCCGATGTATACACTTTCAACCCCGAACTGTGCGCAGAACATTTGGCTGCGGCTTGGGGTGGTCAGGTTGCCGAGCAAGGCTTCTCGATGACACTGGCTTTCAATGAAGGCAATGAGACGCGCCAGACCGCGGCTGAGATCCTGGCCGACGGTCTCGCGGCTGTCGATCCAAAGTACAAAGTTGAGGTCCAAAGTCTCGTCTGGGCTTCATTCCTCGACGCGCGCAGTCAAGGTACCTTGCCGATCGCAATCAGCGGCTGGCTCGAGGACTACCATGACAGTTCGAACTGGGTACACCCGTTCATGCACAGCGCGGGCGCCTATGCGGGTGCGCAGTCTTTCCCGGCTGATCTGCAAACGCTCTTCGATACCTTGATCGAAGAGTCGCTTGTCGAGACGGATGAGACAGTTCGTGCCGAGATCTACACCGATCTCCAGACCCTCGCATATGACAACGCTATCGACATCTTCCTGTATCAAGAAACCGGCCGGGCTTACATGGACCGCAACGTCACCGGTTGGTTCAACAACCCACTCAAACCGGGGCTTTGGTTCTACGGACTCAGCAAGGACGGCTGAGAATTCGGGGTTCGCGCTGATCACTGAGGGGACGGCCGGGTCGCGCGTTTAAGCGACCTGGCCGTCCCTCATTAGCAGGAATCAGGGAGCCCCTTCACAGCGCACGTCGCAGCACGAAAGTGAGCCGCCCATGACGTCTTACATCATCCGGCGCCTGTTTATCACGCCGTTCATCCTTTTCGGCGTGACTTTGCTGATATTTGCGATGTTGTCGCAGCTTTCACCAGCGCAGCGGGTATCCCTCTATGTCGCGGATGTACCAAAGCGCGCTGGTGAACTCGAGCGATTGATCGCTGAGCATGGACTCGACGACCCGGTGCACGAACAGTATTTTCGTTGGATTTCGAACGCCGCCAGGGGCGACTTGGGCTATTCGAACACCGGTAAGGAGCCCGTTGCAACCGTTATCTGGCGCCGCATTCCGGCCACGCTTGAACTTGCGCTGATCGCGGCGCTGCCGATCCTTTTCATCGGAGTACGCTTGGGAGTGCTTGCGGCGATCAACCACAATCGACTTGTCGATCACATTCTGCGAATCGGCAGCATCGTCGGCACTAGTACGCCGAGCTTCATCCTTGGACTACTACTGCTAATGTACTTCGCGGCTAACCTTGGGTGGTTCCCGACGGGCGAGCGGCTTACGCCCACCAATCAGCAGGTCGTGGACACTGCTACGCAGTGGACGGCTTACACCCGCATGTACACGGTCGATTCGCTGCTGAACGGTCGCCTAGACATCTTCTTCGATGCCCTACGGCATCTGGTCCTACCCGTGATCACGCTTTCGTACATCAGCTGGGCGATCCTAGTGCGCGTCACCCGTGCGAGCATGCTCGAGACGCTTCGGCAGGACTACGTTCGAACGGCGCGCGCCAAAGGGCTTCCCGAACGGGAGGTCTTCTTGAAACATGCGCGGCCGAACGCCCTCTTGCCGGTTGTCACGATCGGCGGCGGAATTCTTGTAAATTTGATGAACGGTGTCGCAATAACGGAAACGATTTTCAACTATCCGGGCCTTGGTAAGCGCTTCATTGATGCGGCGACCAATCTCGACGTAGTGACGGTTCTCGGGTTCACTCTGTTCAACGGCATGTTCCTGATCGTTGGCAATTTGGTCGTGGACGTTCTCTACGCATACCTCGACCCTCGTGTTCGCCTTGCGTAGGTCGGGGACGCTGAGCCAATCTTCGACTGAGCGCGACCGCGCTCCACTTCCGTGACCCCGGTCGCGACGGCGATCTTCACAGCCATCGGAAGTCGAGCGTGACCGACGAGATTCGCGCCGTCGATGCAGCAGCGATCGCCGCCGAGCGCACCGGTGCGGAAGTCCACCTCCTAGAGGTCGCCGACGCTCTCGTTCCGGCAAGCGGGCGGATCGAGCGTGGCAGCTTAAAGTACCTCGTTCGCGGTTTGCTCAACAATACATCGTCGGTAATCGGAACGTTCCTTCTCATCGGTTTCGCGATAGTCGCGTTGGCAGCCCCGATAATTGCACCTTGCCCTGAGGAGGAGCGGCGCTGCCAGGCCTCGCCGTATCAAGTACCGCGCGATGGGTACTCTTCTAATCCTCAGCCTCCAAGTGCGGAACATCCTTTCGGGACGACCACACAGCAGTATGACATCTTCTACGGTGTCGTTTGGGGTACACGGACGGCGTTCCTTGTCGGAATCATCATCGTCGCCGTGGCGCTGCTCATCGGACTCACAATTGGTTCGACAGCAGCGTATTTCGGGGGCTGGGTCGACGAGATTCTCATGCGGGTAGTCGAAATCTTTCAGGCATTCCCATTTCTGCTCGCTGCGATCACGTTAGCCACGATTCTCCGCTCCGCGGCTTTTCAGGGCGTGGTCCCGGCGATGATAGCGCTAATCGTCTTCGGCTGGACGGGCTACGCGCGGCTGATCAGGGCGGATATCCTCACGGTGAAGCAACGGGAGTTCGTCTGGGCTTCGCGCAGCCTCGGTGCGAGTGATTGGCGCATCATCACAAGGCATGTCCTTCCCAATTCCATCTTCCCGGTGCTAGTGGTTGCCTCACTCGATATCGGCTCGATTGTCCTCACATTCGCAGCGCTGTCGTTCTTCGGGCTCGGCGTACCCGACGGCTATGCCGACTGGGGCCAAATGATCTCGAGCGCAAGGAACCGAATTCCCTCTATCACGAAGGATTGGTACATCGTGGTCTATCCCGGAATGGCGATCGTACTGTTTTCACTTGCATGGAACTTGATCGGCGACACGGTCCGAGACCTTCTTGATCCACGGATGTCAGGGGGGAAGGCGGTCTAGCAGTCCGCCTCGCTGGAAAACTTAGGCGGTGAGGGCGCCGGCTCCGGCTCTGGCGTGACGCCTTTCGCGATATTCCTGCCCCCGGTGGACCGGAACGATCGGTCCGACTCACTCCCCGATCGCGTCGAGTTCCCGTGCAGCCAATCGAAAGCTCGAAGCGACGACGATCGCCGTGGTCCCAAGCCCTATCGTCAGACCGCCAAGCCAAAGCCATCCCGGTCGCTCCAGCATCGGGAATCCGGCGAATGCGGCGGGCAAGGTAAGCGCCAGCAGCGTGATCGCGAGATAACCTCCGTACAGCACAAGGCTGATGCAGCCGACGTCGGGCGTCATCATTTCGTGCGGCGAGTCCCAGCGCATATTGGGCCTAGCAGCGCCTATCGCCAGGCTGATCGCGATAACACCTGAGCCGACCACGGCCACCACGAAAAGCGCGTAGCCGATGATGGCCGGATTCATGATCTGCAGCACCAATCGTGCGTCGAACGTTTCTCCCCGGGACGCCTCATTGATCGAGCGAGCAATTTCGAGCGCGGGCACCAGCAATGCGGCAAGCGCGAGATACGGCAGGTAGCCGACGAGGAACTTACCGAGAATTAGATCCCGTCCTTCGATCGGTGAGCTCTTGATCACCCAGTATCGCCGGCCTTCGAAGGAGAAGGCGGTCAAGCCGAAACGCGACATGATCATCGCGCCGACCCCACTCGAGATAGCGGCCGATAGCATGGCGAGCAAGGGCAAGACGAATTCCTGCGGGCGATCGTCTCCGCCGATCCGAATCGGATATAGGGCCTGTTGAAGCACGAAGAATACGCCGATCGCGAGCGGTGAGAGCACCTGCGCCATGTTGGTGAGATCGCGCGGTATAAGGCGGAAGTCCTTGCGGATGATCGCAACCGTGGGCGGAGAGAACCAGCGTAGAAGGCCTGAAGGTCGCGACAAACGAGCAGCCGAATCTGCGCGTTGCCAAGGAAGCCACCCCCCGCGAAGGCGCCGCCTGACGTTCTCCGAGTGCATGCGCACCCAACCTTCATAGTACAGGCGGTCGGAGATCACGATTAGCGGCAGCAGAGAAGCTAGAGCAATGCCGCCTGAGATGGCGAACCAGCGCGCGGCAGTCGCGGATTCGCCCCGGCCCGCCGCAGCAACGGCCCGGGTCAGCCACTCCGCGGGCGAATAAGGATTGCGAAAACGGTCGAGGATGTTAAGGAGATCCGCCACCGTGACCGCGGACTGGAGTTCACGTGAATTGCTGGCGACGAGCGCAATCGATAGGGTCATCGCAACGACGATCAAGCCGATGATTTCGCCCAATCGATGGGCCGATACACGGCGGACAATCAGGACCACCGCTGTCGCTCCGACAGCAGACGGAACGATCGGCAAAATGAGGAGCGCCGCCAGCACGGCCGCGTAGTACGACCCGCCGTATTCACTGGCGATCCCGTGCCCAATCAGGGGGACAAGTCCGATCGAGAGGATGAGCAGCAAGCCCGGCAGGAGACCGCCTACGAGCTTGGAGACGAAGACGGCGCGCCTCGAGATCGGCGAAGAGAGCAGGAGGTCGAGATCGGCCGAAAGGTAGAGCGCACCGAGCGCGACCGTGAAGCTCACCATGAAGCAGAGCAGCAGACTGCCCGAAAGCGCGCTTGAGATGATCACATCGGCGGCGCTAGGGTCCTCAGTTACGCCGGCGATCACGATCGTGAAAATGTAGCTGACGCCTAGCGCGACTAGTGATAGGAAAGCGAGAGCGGCGAACACCACTGCGTAAGTGAGTCGTCGCCAGCGGGCTCCACGCCGCAGTGTGTTCCAGGCGATTCGCCACCTTGCGCTGACAAGACGGGACGTGGCGGAAATGAAGCCGGCAGATGAATTCCGGGAAGCGTCGGCTGACTTCAAGGTCGTCGCATCGGCGAAGCGAGAGCGGCTCAGTCCAGCACCCGGGCGAGCTCAGCATAAGCCGCGCCGCCCGTCACCTCGAGGAAGATGTCCTCCAACGTTTCGTTCTTCTTGGCGATCAATCTCAGTTCGTCGATCGTGCCGTTGGCGATTAGGCGGCCGTGATGAATGATCGCGATCTGGTCGCACATGCGCTCGGCGATCTCAAGGATGTGCGTCGACAACATCACCGTTGTGCCTCGTTCCGCGAGCTGGCGAAAGATGTCGCGCATGACACGGGCACTGCGCGGATCAAGTCCGACGGTCGGCTCATCGAGGAAGAAGACTTTTGGCTCGTGGATCAGAGCGGAGACCATCAGCGTCTTCTGGCGCATCCCGTGGCTATAGCCTTCGATAAGGTCATCAGCGCGTCCGTCGAGCTCGAAAAGCGGAAGAAGTTCGATGAGGCGCTCTTCGACGCGCTCCGACGGAACTCGGTAGAGCCCGGCCACGAAGTGGATGAACTCACGTCCGGTCAGCTTTTCGTAGAGATAAGGCGTGTCGGGCAAGTATGCCATCTCGGCCCGCGCACCGAGGGGGTCGCTGGCCAGGTCTCGGCCTCCGACGCGGATTACGCCGGAAGTCGGCCTGAGTAATCCGGTCAGCATCCTGAGCGTTGTGGTCTTGCCTGCGCCGTTCGGTCCCAGAAATCCCAAGATCTCGCCGCGCCGCACCCGGAAGTCAAGCCGGTCGACGGCAATCACCTCCCCGTAACGCTTGGTGACGCCTTCGACTTCGATCATCCACTCGGGGCCGAAGCTATCTACCACCTGCTCGTCTGTTTCGGCGACAGGCAGCCCGTCCGCAAAGGCACTCGGCTCGGCAGAAGGGGACGATGTGGCGGGTTCGGGCATGGTGGGATTGTCCGGTGGACGCACATGCGCCTCAAAGAAACGAGGCTCGTTAGGCGGCGCGCCGAGCAGTCTTGCCTCGCCCCAGCCAACGCTCCCACTCCTTGTTTTCCCAAACAACGAGCAGTGGTGCCGCGACGAAGATGGACGAATAAGTTCCACTGACGATGCCGATGATCAGCCAGAACAGAAAGCGTTGAAGTTGGCCTTCGCTGAAGACGAAGATGGCGACAAGAGTGAAGATCGCGGTGAGCTGCGTGTTGATCGAACGATCGAGGGTCTGGATCACCGAGTGGTTCACCACGCTCTCGTAAGACGCGCCGCGCATTCGCCCTGAGTTCTCGCGGATCCGGTCGAAAACGACAACCGAGTCGTGAACCGAGAATCCGATAACTGTCAGCAATGCTGTGAGGAAGAGCGCATCGATCTCCCAACCTAGAAGGGCGCCGAGGATCGATGCGATACCCAGAGTGAGCAATACGTCGTGCAACAAGGCGATGATCGTGCAGACACCGTAGCGGACCGGGTGCGGAAGGTGCCGAAACATAACGGTTAGGTAGAGCGCGATCGCGAACGAAGCCAGGAGAACGGCGATAGTCGCATTCCGCGTTACTTGTTGACCGACCGAAGCGCCGACTGACTCGAATCGGAGATCTTCGACCGTACCGAACGCCGATTCGATCGCGCCGGTCAAAACCGGTTTCATTTCGGGCGTCACTTCGTTCGATCGTACTTGATAGCGGATGGGTTCGCCTTCCGCTGCGATCGCCCTGACGACCTGAACTTCCGTTATCTGTCTACTCTCTTCCTCTGTCCCGTCGTCGGATGACTCGGGTTCGAATTCTGTCTCGAGATACACTTGACGCAGCCCGGCTTCCGTAACATCGCTGTCGGCGGCGAATTCCATCTCGTAGATCGTACCGCCCCTGAAGTCGATGGAAAGTGGGATTCCGTTGAGCACGATCGAGATAAGCCCCGGGACGACGATCAAGCCCGAGAGCAGGAAGAACCAGTAGCGCCGCTGAATGATCTTGAACACGTCGGGTCCTCTTTGGGCGTTATCTTGCGTGAGCGCAGACCGAAATGCCTGCGCGAAGCTTGCTCAATCCGTTATAGTGCGCTTGGCTGTCAGCACGCGCACCAGACCTTGTCGTATGTCCGAGTTGGTCAGAATACCTACCACGCGCCCTTGTTCGACCACCGGCAAAGCGCCTATCCGATGCTCGAACATCAGGTTGACAGCCTCGGCGATCGTAGCGTCCGGCTCGATCGTCACCACTTCGCTTGTCATCACCTCATCGACCCCAACCCTGGCAACAAGCTCACGAATTTCGTAATTTTCGAGCGTTGTGAAGCGGGAGGGCCAAGCGTAAAGCACGTCGGTCCAAGAGAGCATCCCGATAACCCGCTGTTCGTCGTCGACGACGATCAGCCGCTGGACATCCTCGTGTTCCATCTTCTGGCGCGCGGCCTGCAGGCTCATACCGAGCTCGCATGTAATCGGCCCGCTCGTCATCCATTCGCGAACGGTCTGAGTAGTCATCGCCCTCTGCTCCAATGGTTCCGCGCCGGGACAAGCTTGAGATCGTTCTCTAGAATCCGAAAAGGGCCCGGAGTCGCGGGCTTTCGATGACAGTTGAATTGGCATATTCACGCAATGCAATGCGATTGGTGAGAATCAGAAGCGTCCGCGTAACGATAATCGCTGTGAACATCGAGGTCACAACGCCGAGTGCGAGGGTAACGGCGAAGCCCTTGACGATGCTCGCCCCGAATTGATTACCGAACCAAAAGAGGATGGCACATGTGATGAGCGTCGATATGTTGCTGTCACGGATACTCGGCCACGCGCGCGCAAAGCCTGTTTCCATGGCTCGCACCACGCGTCGTCCGCCGCGCAATTCTTCCTTCATCCGTTCGAAAATAAGGATGTTGGCGTCAACCGCCATACCGATCGAAAGAATGAAGCCCGCAATACCGGCCAGGGTCAAGGTTACGGGAATCCACCTGAACAGCGCGAGGGTCAGAAGCGCGTAGAGAATCAGCGCGATGTCGGCGATGAGCCCAGCCAACCGATAGTAGAGCAACATGAAGAGCATAACGATGCCGAGGCCAATGATGCCGCCGTTGATAGAGGCCAAGACCGATTCTTCGCCCAGACTTGCGCCGATCTGGGTCTGGCCCACGATGTTCAAGGTAACCGGCAATGCGCCCGAGTTGATTTGAACCGCGAGCGCCTCGGCCGTTTCTTCTGTAAAGTTGCCCGTTATCTGGCCCTCGGCTCCGATCGCATCGTTGAGTACCGGACTGGAAATCACCTCGCCGTCGAGCACGATCGACATTATCTGCCCCACGTGCTCACCCGTGAACTCCCGCATTCGACGGCCGCCCTCACCGTTGAGGACGAAGTTGACCGTGACCTCGTTGAATTGGCTTATGCCGACGCTAGCGTCTTCCACGAAGTCCCCGTCGATGACAGTTGGATAGATGCGCTGTAGACCTGGAGCGTCTTCCTCAGCGCCTTCTTCCGACGCGGGAGTAGCTTCGTCTGACTCGCTCGCAGATTCGGTTTCCAAAGCGGGTGTAGCTTCGTCTGACTCGCTCGCAGATTCGGTTTCCAAAGCGGGCTGCGCAACATCGGTAGATTCGGCATCGGCGTCCAAGTCGTCAGCCGATTCACCGGTAATTTCCGGTAGGGGGTTTTCCGGATCGCCGAGGAATGGAGACTCTCGACTCGGATCGAGCCCGATCGACTCGTCGGCGATCGCCGCTTGGATTTCGCGATATAGGGTTGGGAACGTCGAAGCAACCAGAGTCCCTTGAACCGGCGCGCCGGTACTGTCGCCGCCGTAGATGAACTCGAGTCGTGCTGTCGATCCGATAGTCCTGACGGCTAACTCCGGGTCGTCGACGCCGGGCAGCTCGACAACGATCTTGTCGACGCCCTGTGTTTGAACGATGGGCTCTGTGACGCCAAGCGCATCGATTCGGTTCTGGATGATCTGCTTTGCCGTTTCCATGTCTTCCGTCGTCACGGCCTGAGACCGAGCCGGTTTGGCCTCGAGCAATACTTGGAGGCCCCCGCGAAGATCCAGTCCCTGACGGAGCTCAAGCGAACGCTGCTCCGGCTCCCCTTGATGTGACAGGAATCGGGTGACGGCAGTCGAATGCTGATAGCCGGGTACGAACAAATCGAGGTTTGCGAACACCGCGGCCGACGTGATCACGGCGATAAGCAGCGCTCTGAGCCAAGTACGGTCCTGCATGCCTTGCGACCCCGTGGGCGGACCCGGAAAGTACGGGCACTTCGAGCGGACGGCCCGGGGTTGAGCCAATGAGCTCCCGGGCCGCAGACGATCGGGGCATTATACGAGCCGGCGTCGCACACGGTCAAGCTGCCGTCCGCCTGATCGGGACGATAGCAACTGCTCCGCGAGTGCCTCGATCGGACTCGGAAAGCGTCTAAAGTTGGCCTGGAAATTCGCGCTCGCGCCTGCCTGTGGCATGCTTGGCGGGCGATAAAGGCGGTCGCCGGACGCCGCGGCCTTGTGGCTTGAGAGGTCTCAATCGCAGCGGTGCGTCCGCCGCTTGGAAGTACTTTCGTCGCCGCGAGCTCTAAGGGGAGTATTTGAATGGCCGATCGCGAAGCAGGGACGTTGCGGGTCAAGGCGGGAATGGCTCGCATGCTCAAGCGTGGCGTCATCATGGACGTTACGACCGCGGATGAGGCGCGCATCGCCGAAGACGCCGGCGCGGTGGCGGTGATGGCGCTCGAACGCGTCCCGGCCGATATCAGGGCAGAAGGCGGAGTGGCGCGCATGGCGGCAATCGATCGGATCGAGGAGATCATGCGCTCCGTGACGATTCCAGTCATGGCAAAGGCGCGCATCGGGCACTTCGTCGAAGCACAGGTGCTCCAATCGCTCGGTGTCGACTACATCGATGAAAGCGAGGTGCTGACGCCGGCCGACGAGGCGCACCATATCGACAAGCACGCGTTCACTATTCCCTTCGTCTGCGGCTGCCGCGATCTGGGAGAGGCCCTTCGCCGAATCGCTGAGGGCGCTGCGATGATCCGGACCAAGGGCGAGGCCGGCACCGGGGACATCGTCGAAGCCGTACGCCATGCGCGATCCGTGCTAGGTTCGATAAGAAGGGTCGCCACGCTCGGTCCGGAGGAGCTCGTAGCGGAGTCCAAGCAGCTTGGTGCCCCACTCGATTTGCTCCGCGAAGTCGCGGCGGCCGGGGCATTGCCCGTCGTGAACTTCGCGGCCGGCGGCATAGCCACGCCCGCCGATGCCGCCCTGATGATGCAGCTCGGTGTCGATGGCGTGTTCGTTGGCTCTGGAATCTTCAAGAGCGAGGATCCGCCACGCGTCGCGCACGCGATCGTCCGTGCCACGACGCACTTCGATGACCCTTCGGTGATAGCGGATGTCAGTCGCGGCCTGGGCTCACCGATGCGTGGGCGCTCCGCCTCGACGATCCCGGAGCTCGAGCGGCTGGCGACTCGCGGCTGGTAGGCCCGATTCCCGGCACTCGGCGGTGACGGAGCCCGCAATGCCCGACCACCGGTCGCATATCGTCGGCAGAGCGCCCGTCGTCGGCGTACTCGGACTTCAGGGCGATGTCGCCGAACATCTCGCGGCGCTTGAGCGCTGTGGCGCCGAAGTGCGCGAGGTGCTCCGCGTCCGGGAACTTGAAGGCTTGAACGGACTGATCATTCCGGGCGGCGAATCGACGACTATCGGGCAGCTACTTGAAGATTTCGGGTTGTTCGATCCACTGCGTTCGCTGATCGTCAAGGAATTCCCCGTCTGGGGCACGTGCGCCGGCCTGATCTTGCTTGCCCGGGACGTAGGACGCGAGCAGTCGTTATTAGGAGGCCTTGACGTTTCAGTCGACCGCAATGCTTTCGGCCGACAAGTGGATTCTTTCGAGATCGATCTCGAAATGGTCGGCATTCACGGAGGGCCGATTCGTGCGGTGTTCATCCGGGCGCCGGCTGTGACATCCGCAGGACCGGATGTTCAAGTTCTTGCCCGGCTCGCCGATGGAACGATCGTCGCCGTGCGTCAGGGTTATCTGCTGGGTACGGCCTTCCATCCGGAGCTCACGGGGGACGATCGCTTGCATGCCGCCTTCGTCGAGCTAGTACACCGGTCCATGGATGAGCGTGATACGGAACGCACCAACGCAATGTGACGTCCCTTCACTGCGCTAATCGTCACCCTGGGACGATCAGGTTTCGGCGCGCTCCGCGATCAGAAGCCTGCGGGCGACCGAGAGCGCTTCGTCGCGATCGCATACCGTGCCGATCGCAGACTCAGCAGCGAGGTGATCGATGATCCGCCCAACCATGGGTCCCGGCTCGAGATCGAGTTCAGTCATCAGCCCTCGGCCGTCGATCAGCGACTCGTCGGACTTGACCACACACGCTGCGGCCGTTCCGATGAACTCCATCAGTACTCCAGATGACTCTTCCTCGAGCATCAATTCTTGGAGCAGGTCGGTCGCGGGCTGGTTGATCGGGGGCACATCGTTCGCGGGCATAACGGTCGCAAGCAAAGCAGTCGCGAGCTCGGCGGTTCCGGGCGTCGCGACCTCGGGGAAATGGGCTCGAGCATCAGAAACGCGCTCCGCCGCGCGCAGTAAGATCGCGACGAGAGCAACGTCGAAGCCGCGGCCGCCGGAGCGCCGATCGGCATGATGGATGGCACGCACGCGCTCCAACGGATCGAGTTGGGCCTTTCTGATCCGCTCCGGCATGCCGGCATGGGCTACTACCGTGGTGAGCCACTCGGAGGCCGCGGCGCTCAGGCGCAGTCGATCCGCCGTGGCAAGTAGGCTCGGCCGCATTAGCTCGAGCCCTTCGACAGCCGCCCATCCGCCCCTGGAAAAGTCGTAGCGCGCACTCGCCGAACGGGTAGTCACGGCAAGTAGAGCCGCCAATCGAAGCCAGAGCGCCTTCGGCCGGCCTTCGAAACTGGTGTCGGCCAGATGTTCGGAGAGGGCCTTGAGATCGAGCCATAGGCTGCCATCCACAGCGGTCTCCGACCTAACTCGATTGCCTTGGGAGAGATCTTCGAGCGCAACCGCGCACTCAAGCGCCGCCAACGCGACATCGAGTGCTCGTGGACCTTTTCGAGTCCCGAATGGGCGCTGAGACGCTTGCGTCAGCTCGGGAAAGACCATGGGAAGAAGGTGCAGCCCCGTGAGCAACTCGAGCGCAGCGTTCGGATCCGTCGCTGCGAGCAAACGCAAGACTTCGTCGCGCACCCGTTCTGCGGCTGGTTCTGTGGCGCGTGATGCTCGCACCAGGATCGCCGTGCGCGTTGTAGGTTCGATATCGAAGCCCAACTCGATCGCGATGCGCGGCGCTCGAAGAAGTCGCAGCGGGTCGGCGTCGAACGACGCCGGCGACAACATCCGGATACGCCGTGCGTCCAGATCCTCCAACCCCCCATGAAGATCGATAACGGCCGAAAGGTCCGGCTTCACACCCGCACGCAGTCCATCTGAGAGCGGCAACGCGAAGGCATTTATCGTGAAGTCGCGCGCCGCGAGATCGGTCTCAAGGGAACCGCCGTCAAGGGACTTTATGTCGAGTGAGAGTTCACGGGCGTCAAGCCCCGCTCGCCGATCGTGTTTCCGGCCGCTAACCCGCCAAACCACGCGCGCGATATCGCGTCCGCGATCCAAAGCCACGAACGAACCGCCGGTCGCATCGGCTAGACGTGCTGCAAGGTTCATCGCGCCGGAACTGACGGCGATATCTGTGTCTAAGCTTGACCTGCCCAAGAGCGCGTCACGAACACGTCCGCCGACTAGCCAGACTTGATGCCCACTACTCTGCGCCGCGAAGAAACGTCGAGCGGCGTCGAGCGGATCGAAGTCGGCAGATACGGAGTCGGCAATACGTTTGGGACGACGCGTTGCGTCGGAGACCTTCTTCTGATCCTTGCCAGCGCGCTCAGTGCTCACCGGCGTGACCTCCAACGGCTCATGCGAAGGCCGCGAGCCGCTCCGCGACGAGGTCCGCGATCTCATCCGGATGTCGCGCCACCGCGATTCCAGCATCTTCGAAAGCCGCGATCTTCTCGTCGGCGGTACCCTTACCGCCCGATATGATGGCGCCTGCGTGCCCCATCTGTCGCCCCGGTGGCGCGGTCCTGCCCGCGACGAATCCGACAACGGGCTTAGTGACGTGCGATTTAATGTAGGCAGCCGCCGCTTCTTCGTCCGTGCCGCCGATTTCGCCTATCAGGACGATGGCCGACGTGCCGGGATCAGCTTGGAAGCGCTCTAGGACGTCGACGAACTTCGTGCCTTGGACGGGATCTCCGCCGATGCCAACCGCCGTCGATTGACCGATACCTCGCTCCGTAAGCGCGTAAAGGACCTCGTAGGTCAACGTACCGCTGCGGCTGACTACCCCGACGCTGCCCGGCATCACGATGCTGCCCGGAATTATTCCGACTTTGGCGGCGCCCGGCGTGATGAGGCCCGGACAGTTCGGACCGATCAAGACGACACCTTTCGCACGCAACAATGCGCTTGCTTCAACCATGTCGCGGACGGGAACGCCTTCGCTTATCGCGATGATCAGCTCGATCCCGGCATCCGCTGCCTCGAGCGCCGCATCCGCGGCGAAGCTTGCCGGTACGTATACGATGCTCGTATTCGCCCCGGTAACCTCAACCGCCTGAATCACGGTGTTGAAGACCGGGACGCCGTGAACGGTCTCGCCCCCTTTGCCTGGGGTGACGCCGGCGACGACTTGCGTACCGTAGTCGATCATGTGGCCGGTATGGAAAGCGCCTTCACGTCCTGTAATGCCTTGAACGAGGAGGCGGGTGTCAGCGTCGACGTAGATGCTCACGCGTTCCCTCCAGCAGCTTGAACCGCCATTCGCGCCGCTTCGGCGAGAGTCGGCGCCGTCGGCAGGTTGGCGTCGGCCAAAACAGCCCGCGCTTCCTCCGCGTTCGTGCCCACTATGCGTACGACGAAAGGTACGTCCGTGTCGATGTTCTCGAGAGCCGCGAGCAGACCGCGAGCAACCTCGTCGCCGCGCGTTATCCCGCCAAAGATGTTGACCAGCACGCTCTTCACCCGCTCGTCGGAGAGGATAATCCGCATAGCCGCCTCGACCTTCTCAGCCTTTGCCCCACCACCGATGTCGAGGAAATTAGCCGGCTCACCGCCGAAGAGCTTGATGACGTCCATCGTCGCCATCGCGAGCCCGGCACCGTTGACCATGCAACCGATGGACCCGTCGAGATCGACGTAGCTTAGTCCTGCCTCACGCGCCGCTTGCTCAGCGGGAGTTGACTCGCCGACATCGCGCAAAGCGGCGAGCTCCGGATGGCGGTAGAGCGCGCTGTCGTCCAGGGTCACCTTGCTATCTATCGCGATGATATCGCCCGCCTTGGTTATGACAAGCGGATTGATCTCGGTCAAGGTTGCGTCCGACTCCCGATACGCAGCGTACAGCTTGTGCAACATGTCGCCGAAAGCACGATGATGCTCTGGATCGAGTCCGATGCCGTAGGCGACCCGGCGGACATGATATGGCCGCATGCCGATCGCCGGATCTATCGCCACCCGCTGGATGGCCTCCGGTCGCTCGGCCGCGACCGTTTCGATGTCAACTCCGCCCTCCGAAGACGCCATCACGATCGGCATCCGCAAAGCTCGATCCAGAACTATGCCGAGGTAGATCTCCGATGCTATGTCGACGGCGGGTGCGATGAGCACGCGCTCGACGACATGCCCCTTAATGTCCATCCCAAGAATGTCCGCGGCCTTCTTCTCCGCGTCGTCCGGACTGGTCGCCAGCTTGACTCCGCCGGCCTTGCCGCGCCCGCCGGTATGCACTTGGGCCTTGACGATGACCGCGCCGCCTATTCGCTCCGCGATCTCCCGCGCCTGCCCGGGAGTCGTCGCTACTTCGCCGGCCGGAACGTTCACACTGTGTCGAGCGAACAATTCCAGGCCCTGATATTCAAATAGGTTCATCGATCGCACAATCCGTTGGGGCACGCAGCAGTCTCTTCATAGGCGGCGGCGATTATAACATAGGCCTCAGAGGCCTATTCGGACGTCGGCGTGGGAAGCGGATCGCCTTCGTCATCGGTGCCGCCTTCACCGGTGCTTGTAAGATCCGGCTCAACGCTGGCAGTGCTTGCTGTTCCCTCCGCTTCAGTTTCTACGACTTCCCCTGCCGCATCCGAGACGCCAAAGATCGCAAGGGGCGAATATCTGGTCACGACGTTGCTGTTCGAACTCGCGACGTAGACCGCGCCTTGTCCGTCGATGGCGATGCCTATCGGCTGATCGAAACCGACTTGATCGTCGACCAAGTCGAGCGTCCCAAGCGGCGTCCCCTGCCGATCGTAGACCCATGCCCGTGCGCCTGCCGGATCGGTCGCGATCACGATGCCGCCCGGACCAACCGCTATGTAGGCCTTGTGCGCCGCTTCCTGGCTCCCCCAGCCGTCCACTTGCCACTCGCGAATGGCGACTAGGTCCGGCGAGAAGACCTGAATGCGCAGGTTCCAAAGATCAGCAACGTACAGCTCCCCGGTCTCCGGATCGAATGCGAGGGAGGTCGGCTCGCTGAATTGTCCCGGCGCCGTACCTCCGGTACCGATGGCCCTAATGGGATTCAAGTCGGCGTCGAGCACGATGATTCGCTTGTTCCCCGTGTCCGTGAAATAAACGTTGCCTTCACCATCGACCGTAACGTCGCGCGGCCCGAACAGTTTTGCCAGCTCAGCGTTGGGATCGTCTTCGCTGTACTGGCCCGCTTGGCCGAAACTCGCTACTTGCGCGCCGTCAACGAACTTCAGGACACGGTGGTTCCAGGTGTCGGCGACGTACACTTCGCCGTTGTTCCCCACGCCTACTCCCCACGCGCTCGGCTGAAGTTTGCCGTCCTGATCGGTATACGTGAACAATCCATTGGAAAGCGTCGAAGTGATCGCGCCTTCCGCGTCGAGTCCGACAACCCGCTCGTTCAAATGATCGACAACCCAGAGGGTGCCATCGGGCGCAAGCGCGATGTCCTTCGGACCGGAGAGTGGTTCCTCATCGCCGCCGTCGAGGACTTGATCGATCGTAATCGGAAGCCTCTCCGGGCGATTCTCGGCCTGCGCCACGACATCTTCGAGCCCCTCGGGGCGGCCCTCGCCGAGCGGCCACGCCCGCTCGATAGTATCGCGGTGTAGGTACAGCTTCATGTTCGCATGATGGAACCAATCGTCGAGCGGTTTCGGCTGCGGATCGTCTGCGAGCGGATCGACCGCGTATTCGCGATGGAAGACGATGTTCGCGAGGTTACGCCGCAGCCGGGGATCGGTAAGTGTGTCTATCAATCTTTCGCGAGTGAGGAACTTATAGCCTTCGTTGGGCCACCACATTCGCCCGTATTCGATTTCGACGTAGTCATCCCTCAAGAATGGTCCGAACTTGCCGTAGTTCGGCGAACCGACCAGCACCGCATCGAGCTGCTTCAAACTTGCGACATCGCCCGGCTCGGTGCCGAGATAGGTTGGTACCCTCGTCCAGTCCGTGCGCCGGAAGTACCACGTGAACGGCCAGCTGACCTCGTTGTCGTAGCCTACGGCCAGAGGGTCGTCGCTGCCAAGCCTTTCATCGAGGTCCCGCAGCATCTCGTAGACCAACTTGTCATCGGGAGTACCGTGCGCGTAAACGAGGTACTCGGTTGCCAGCTCCTCGTTCTCGAAATTGGCTCGGACAGAGTCTCGTGAATTGAAGATGAGCGCCGCGAACACCACCGCGAGCACGACGGCAAGTCGCGCTTGCGACGCGCCTATGTCGCGCGAGACGGTCCAAGCCATGAAGCCGAGTCCCGCCACTACGACAGCCGCGATGAGCCACCTGGCCGCAGGCGCGCCGGCATCTGTCTCGAAGCCCGGCTGGGGGATCAGGATCGCTGCGAGCGCCACAACACCGAGAAGGGTCGCGCCAGCCAGTTGCCAACCTCGGCTGCGCGCTGCCTCCCAGTCGATCGCGTCAAGCACGTCGCTAAGAAAACGGCCGCCCAGAAAGGTCATGGGTACCACCAGGTGCAAGAGTAGCCAAGGCATCTTTTCGCCGGCCCACGAATACACCCAGAATACGCCAAGCGCCCAAGTGACGAGCAACGGGACGAAGGCCCAAGCCGCGGCCGAGACCTCACCGCTTTCGGCGGTGTTGCCCCTGCTGAATCGGAGCCGAGAATCCAGGCCGTACTTCACGATCGCCGCGAGCGCAAGTCCGAGCGGCACATATTCGTACATCGGGGCGAGAAGCAGGTAGTAGTACCAGGGCTGCCCGCCGCGAATGACGTCATGTTGTTCGATCCAGTAGATGATCGAATCGTAGAAGCCGTTGATCCCATCCATGTTTGTGAAGAACGTCGTGAAAAGCAGTG
Organism: Anaerolineae bacterium; assembly: GCA_038913135.1. Lineage (GTDB taxonomy): Bacteria > Chloroflexota > Anaerolineae > Epilineales > Epilineaceae > JBCLES01. The sequence continues at coordinate 22,450 of JBCLES010000016.1, read as the reverse complement.
TGTAAATGACGGCGAAGACGGCGATTCCGGCCAACACGGCATCGATCGGAGCTGCCCGGAGAGCTGAGATGGCTCCGATTCTCCCCTTTGGCCCAGTGAGCAGACCAGCCCCGATCCCCCATGCGGTCACGATTCCGCCGAATAGGAAAGCAGCTTGGATGAGCTCTTTCAAATCGATCCCATCTGTCGTGGCCGCAGGATCGCCAAAAGCGCCACCGATCGCTATCAGGGCGAAGGCGAGCAGCCCGATTCCCAAGCCGGTGAGGCCCAGACCAAGCCAGCCGCGATGTTTGCCAAGCAGATCGCTGATCAAGGTCACGATGACGAAGGTCAGCAAGATGAAGCCGTTGATGTAGGACATCTCGGCAGAGGTGATCGCTCCGGCACCCGCCGCGAGAGCCATCACGATCCAGCGCCCGCGCCGATCGTCGAGATAGCGGATGAATGCGATCGCCATGAGCACGGTGAACAACTCAACCGGAACATCGTGCCGAATGTACCGGGAATACATCATGATCACCGGCGAAACGACGAGCATCACGCCGGTCGCGATCGCTCCGGCGCGTCCCATCCACTTTCGCAGCAGCAGCGGACTCAGAATCAGGAGGATGCCGGTTACAACGGGCACGAGCCTCGCCGTGAAGTCGCTCGCTCCGAAGAGAAAGTAAGAGATGAAGGTGCCGTGATACAGGAGCGGTCCATGCATCATCGGATCGTGCGTGTAGCCCTCGCCCGCGAACAGCTTCCACGAATAGAAAGTGTGCAGGCTTTCGTCGTGGGACATCGCTCTGTCGCCGAGCGCCCAAAGCCGGGTCACCAAGGCGATGACGACAATGACCGCCCACGTCACAAGCTCCCAATTGAGTGTGACGGCACGCGACAGCGGCCGCGGCTCGCTTATAGTCGCTTCTGTCATCGTTTCCCCCTCCATGTTCTCGCTCTCGTTTTGCGGCGCCGACGTTCCGGCGTTTCGAAGTTGCGCACCCACACTCTGAGGTGGGGTCGCGCTTGCACGACAGTATTCATCTATTGCGGAAGTACGCGCTGACGGAGACCGGTGTCGGAGGATCGGCGAGCAGCGCGCCGGCTTCCCCTTCCCCTACCCGACGCTGCAGGTACCATCGCAAGAAGCCCTGGAGATCAAGAAATGAAGGCGTCCACTGCGACGCTATAACGTAGTCCTGCTTCAGCCACTCTTGGTCTTGATCGCCAAAGAGCGAGGCATTCGGCACTGAACCGCCTACGAGCACCAGTGCTTCCAAAGACTCTGATTCACTATTCACTTCACCATTGTCCAGCAAAGTGACACTTTGGCTATTTCTGAACGACCAAGCGAGGATCTCCTCTAATTCGGGGTCGATCCCGACGGTCCGCGCATTCAAGTCGCCGGCGCTCGAAGCCAGAATACCTTTGAGGTCCGCTGCCAATTGCTCGGCTCCGTTCTCGATTCGAACTGGGCGAACGATTTCTACGGAACTTCCGTAGTTGAGCTGGGAACCGTTGGATATCGCAAGAGCTCCTAGAATGAGCAGTGCGCTCGTGCCCATCACCCGGATCGCCATGTCAGTGCCCCAAAGGATCATCAGCACGATAGCGAGCAATGCGATCATCCCGATGGATCCAAAGACCATTCGGAGCGGATCAGAAGTATTCTCGCCGACCACCAAGCCCGTGTCGGCATAGCGGAGCGCATGAAAAAGTCCGTATGACGCGATGATCAGGACCAGCCAAATCATGATCCCGTCCTCGGCCCATCGAGCCTCCGCCAGGAGCAGTGCGACCAGGCGGTCGATGGTGAATCCTGCGCCGAGTGTTAACGGAATGAGGATTTCGGGCAGCGCGCCAACGGAGCTCGTGACCACTCCTACAATGCAGGCCAGAGCCGCCCACATCGCAAGCCACACCCCAAAGAAACCCCTTTGCCGGCCGAGTGCAATCAGTCCCGGCACCCCGAATCCAACGCAGATCGGCGCGTAGACGATCAGCGGTACAACATAGCCGCCCCAAACATCGCCGCTGGATCGCAGGCCATCTGTCCAAGCGCTCATTCCGCCGGCGAGTCCGATGAAGAGATCAGTCGGTCGAGTCATGAAGGAAGTTGTCGCAAGAACAAGGGTGGCGACGAAGGCGATTGCAGCATTCTGTTGATCTCGGCGAACAGGCCACAAGGACATCAATCCTTGATCCGGTGCCGCGCGCCTAAGAACGGTGGCAATCGACCAAGCGGCCGCCGCAGAAGCCAAAGGAATCGCCGTCCAACCGAGCATGGCGACGGCGACAGCGGCCAAGACGGCGACCGCCAGGCCGCGCCGAGAGATCACGGCGTAAGCGAGGAGCAGGATCGCGAGCGAAGCCAGCGATGCATCCGATACTCCTCTGCCCTGTTCGATCCACAGGGGTCCCAAAGCCACGATCGACGCGGCGGCGATAGCACCCACTTGGCCGATATGGCCAGAGAATCGTCGAAATAAGAGCACAATCGCCACGCCGCACAGCGCGGGAAAAAGCCTCGCGGTTATCACACCGTCCGGCAACAACCAGAACGCGATTCGCTCCGCCAGGAAGAGCACGCGCGTCCCAATGATCTCGGTCGCCGGGACGGCAATGCCTCTAGCGGCGTCGAGCGCTGCTGCAGCTCTCGCTGTATCGGCCGGTTCGCGCAAGGTGTCCACGGGAACGAGACGCAGCAGCAACGCGAGTATGGCCAGTAGGACATAGACCACCTGCTCGAGCGAGATGACAGGCAGTTCGAGTCCGAACGCGAACTTCTCCGACCAGGGCTCACCGCTCGCAGCCCTTGTCGCCGCATCTTTCGATCGCTCGCCGTTCATCGCCTCAGCCATCAGAACCTACCGGTCCGGATGTACGTCGTGCGTAAATTCTCGTGGTGTCGTGCGAGTAAACCAGTTCCAGGACTTCCTCGATCTGGCGGAGAGTGATCGGGGGAGGACTGTAAAGACTCTCTTCGAGCTGGCCGACGATCACAAAGTCGACGTCGTAGCGCTCGAGCATGCTCTCCATCTCGGTCGCGCTCATCGTGGAATAGAACGCCGTGACGTCCGCCAGACGTGGGTCGATCTCTTCTCGGGTTCCCCTCCACTGGCCCTCGTGGCCGTGTGGTCCGAGGACCGTGGGAAAGCCCGTGGCGAGCGCCATGCGCCCGACGTGGCTGTACGAGTCGCCGGAGGCCTCGAGCAAAGTCGGGTGGCGCCCTGCGTTGGCGCGCAACCAATTGGCGGCAGCGAGATCGCCAGGGTGCATAGCGCGCCACCAATCCAGCCCGTCCAGCGTGAGTGTCTTGCGCCATGCGGCCGGACCCTCCGCGGACAAAATGTGCCAGCGCAACGTGTCGGTCCGATTCAATACAGCGCCTACGGAGTAGATCGCACTCGCGGCTAGCAGAATGGCCAACGTCGAACCCCAAACCACGCGCGCCCAGCGCCTCCCGCCCAAGCCGACCGTGTAAAGCGCGTAGGCTCCGCCGACCGAAAAGAGAATCCACGACTGGAACGACAGCTTGAAGATGCTGTTCATCCGATTGTCGAACAGGTCGCGGACGTAGACGAATTCCGTACCGATCACGAGGAGAGATCCCGTCGCGACGCAGATCAGTGCGAAACTAGAGGCCGCCAACGTGCCGCTGGGCGCGACAAAGTCTTGGGCTGGGATCGCGACTGGAGTACGGGCTTCGGTTGGAGGAAGGATCTCAGCAGGATCATGGACATCGGTTGGAGTAGAGAACTTGGTTGGAGCAAGTACCTCGGTTGGAGCGTAGATCTCGCGCGATTCTTGAGACTGTTCCAGAGTTTCGGCGGATCTATCGACATGGGCTACCTGCATCCATGTCTCGACAGCGATCGCTACCGACGCGATCAGAAGCAAGCCGAGCGCAGCGGGCGTGTGAGGCGTCCAAGTTCCGAAGGCGTCACCGGTCATGTCCCAAGCCCCACGGGTTCGAATGAAAACCAGTGCGACGACGACCGGTCCGGCAATGCTCAACCACGCTGACGTCAGAGGCGCGATCCGACCGCGCAGCCACCAGGGAATTCCGAAGGCTGTCACCAGGACGGCCGCGGCCGCTATGGTGATCGATGGGGCGAATGCTGGAATGAAGGACAAGCTGAGCGCCACGGCGATCGACGCGAGCCAGAGGCAAATGGTTCGAGCCGCCGCGGTGCGAACGATCTGCGATACGACTAGGCTCGAGGCCAGGAAGACCGGTACGCCCAGGTGTATGAGCCACTGCGCCGGACGCGAACTGTGATCGGCAATGCCGAAGCCTTGGGCCTGTGATCCGAACTCAGCATAGAATGGGAGGAAGAGCAGGTACGCAAGTGCCGCAAGCCAGGCAGTAAACCGCGTCGAGTCTACAATCGCGATCATCGAAGGCTCGCGATGGACCAAAGCTCGACGCAAGATCGAGTACGCTCCGGCGACTACGAGCGCGACGGCGAACACGGCGACGGCCGCCCTGCCTGTCGGAGGCAGAGCCTGGAGCAGGCCGCCGACTGATGAATCAGTCGATGTTGAAGCGTCTCGCCCAATCCACCACAGAGTTGTGGCGACGCCGATGACCAGAGCGAAAGCACCGTTGGCTGTGCGACTACCCAAATCAGCCGGTGGATGCGCGACGGAGTGGGCACCGTAAGCGACGACCACGAGGAAAGCGTAAGTCGGAAGATCCCAAGTGTTGAGGAAGGCTAGGGCGCCGACGAAGAAAGCGAGCGCAAGCCACTGCGGTCCCCAGAGTCGGGGCCCGTGATATTGGCGAGTAGCTCCCAGGAGCAGCGCCAGCCCGAAGCCGACAACAACCAAGACATATGGTATGGCCAGCACGTGCGGATGCACATCGGCGAGCATAAAGCTGAAGAAGGGAAATTCGTGGATGATTTCAGCACAATCGTCGTGGATGATGCGCGATCCTCGCCACCACCACATGAAGCGATCCGGCAGGTAGTCCAGAAGCCCGATCGGCACACCGCTCGCGGCGGCGTCCGCAAGTGACCCGAAGGCTACATCATCATGGCCACAGGTATTGGCGCCGGCCGTCAGGTTGCGAACATCCAGCCACACGGCAGCGGACCGCGGCATCCAGCCGGCTCGATAGACCACCTCGAGAGCGCCGCTTAAGTTGCCCACGAGGGCGAGCATCCCTGCCCCGAGGGCACCGCCTAGAATGCGCGCTCGCCTGGTAGCAGCGGAATCGAGGGCGACAAGGTTCCAGCCCAGGCCGAATGTGGCGACCAATGTAAGTCCCAGAGTCATCGGGACTATCAGATTGAAAGCGACGAAACGGTCGACACCGGAGAGCTGGATGAGCATTGCGGAGATGACGTAGCCGAAGTAGTAATAGCTGATGGTATGCCCACTCATCCATGGATCGGTTGGAGGGAAACGCGGACTGGCCAGGATCCCGCTGATGAACGTCATCTCCATGTACTTTTCGCCGCCCGCCGTCTCGATGTTCGGGATGAAGGCGCGGTAGAGCGCCCAGGATGCGAAGGCGAATAGGAATAGGGCTTCGTAGCCGAAGAGGAGCCGCCGACGAGCCTTCAAGAATCCAAGGAGTCCCATACCGTCCCGGCTGATGATCCATCCTGCCAGCGCGATCAGCCCGATCACTGCGACACTCGCGCCGGCCGGGCTGTTCGGCAAGACACCGAGGACACTGCCCATCCACCAGAACCAGGCTGCTAGAAGCAGCGCGATTGGCCGCGCCAGAGACAATCCACGTTCCGGCAGTGTGGGCAGAAGCGCCCATGCGATCGGCACGCCGGCAGCGCCGATGATCAAGAGGGCGACGTACCAGGCGATAGACGCCCCGACACCGCTGCTCACCCGCCGTCCCCGCCCTCGATGTCGACACCGGCTATGGCGCGATCGATACCATAGATCGTGACCCCGTCATTCGAATACAGAAGATTGATCCGATCAGCATCTGCCCAGCGCTCGAACTTCTCGATACCTTCAGCCGGGTAGAGCGCGCGCTCTAGCTCGCCGACTACAATCAACTCGACCGCATAGTCGGCCATGAGCTGCCATGCGATTTCATCGTCGACAGTTCGATAGATTGTCTCGACGTCGCTCGAGCGCTGCTCGACTGCGCCCGGCGTGCCGCCGGCGCGCTGTTGCTTTTGATGCCAATCCCAGCCGATCACAGTTGGCAGCCCGGTGTAAATGCTGTAGCGAGCACCCCACTTGTAGTGTGGTCGGAACGCCTCGAGGATCACCGGCGTTCCCTGAACATTTTCGGCCAGCCAAAGGAACGCGTCCCGGTCGTAAACGAGGTGCAGCGACAACACGTCTTCGTAGACCGCGTACTCAAGAAAGTCGATGCCGGAAAGTCCTGGGCGCCAGTTCTCGTCCCACGTCGACCGATCCTCGGCCGAAACGTCGCCAAGCGCCGGATATCGATCCTGGCCCTTAGCGCGAGCCGCAGTCACCGGGTACACGAGGCCGCACGCAACGAGCAAGGCGAATGCGCCCTGCCATGCCGGTAGCCAAGCGGGACGCCGCGGCAGCAAACTAAGTCGGCCGGCGGCATAAGCGGCGAGCACCGCCCAAATGAGCCAAACATGGATGTAGAACTTGAAGACCGTGTTCATGCGCCCGATGTCGCCGGCCAGGACCACGTATTCGACCAGGCCTGTCAGGGCTGCCCCAACGATGAGCAGCCATGCCGCGAAGCGATCCGGTGCGTCTGATTCGGTATCGAGCACCGCCTCAAGACCTAGTGCAACCGCCAACGCGACGAGCAGCGGGACCCAAGGAGTCGGAGGCCAGTCTGGCGGCACGAGACTGCCGGACCAGAGCCATAAGCCGATAGCCAAGCTGGCGCATGCCGAAAGGGCGCTGATAATTCGGATCAGCGCAGCCTCGCGCTTCAATGGATCGACAAGCTTCAGGGCGAGTTGGAAGGTGAACCACGGCAAAATCGCGAACAGGAAGATGCCGTGGATCTCGAGGTAATTGCGAAGCGAAGTCCGTGTCCCAGTCCATGCGGAAAAGTCGGTGTACGGCTGGACGTTCGTAATGTGATAGGGCCTGAATAGCAGCAGGCTTAACCCGAGAAGGACACCTCCGACCACCCCTACCCGCAGAAGCCACTCGAGATCGAAACGCCGGGTTGAACGCCAGGCCGCCACTCCGATCGCGCCGGCCGCGATCAAACCGTACGTCGGGAAGTCCCAGGTGTTGGTCGGCCAGAGGGCTCCGATAGCTAGGGCACCCAGGGCGAGGCGAGCGAGGCGTGGACCGGGGCCGCTCAAACGGCCGTCCTCACGTGGCGGCAGCGCCCACGACAAGGCGACCATCAGCGAAAGCATCGCGATCGGCATCGCCATCATGTGGGCGTGCAAATCGCCGTAGACGAAGGTGAAGAATGGGAACTCAGTGATCGGCTCAGCTTCGCCAGGAATGTGGTCTATCACGCGCGACGCGTTCCAGTACCAGTGGCCCGTCGCGACGTCGAGCGAGCCTTGTCCTTCGAAGACTTGCCGCGCACCGCGGAAGGCCAAGCGCATCGCGCGCACACCTGGAACGACATCGAGCGGGCTCGAAACGAACACCCCGTCGACCCGCATCGCCACTTCGCCGAGCTTCTGGGCGACAAAGCGCACTTGGTGAAGGTTGCCTGAAAGGACGGCCAGAACGGCGCCAAGCACGCCGGCGAACCGCGCGCCGCGAGCGGGCTTGCCGCTAGCCACCAGCCAATTCGAAACGATACCGTACGCTGCGTGGCCCGTGAGGGCCGCGAGGGTTGGAATCGCTAAGTTATAGGCGACCCAGGGCACGATCCGGGTGAGTTCAATGAGCGAGGCGACCAGCACGAAGCCGAAGTAGTAGTAGTTCATCCGGCCGCCCGAGAACCACGGATCGTAAGGCGGAAAGTGGGTGCTCTTGACGACAGCATTCAAGTACGCCAGATCCATCGGCTTCTCGCCGCCGTACCATGGATGCCAAAGATCAGGGTTGAGCGCTCTTACCATGAGAAAGAGGCCGAAGAGCGCCAGCAGGACCAGTTCGCTGGCGATCACCTCACGTCTGTGCGCCGTGACCCATGCTCGCGGGTCGAAGTCGCCCATCCGCCAAACGACCCCCGACACCGCACCGACAACGATCAGACAGGCGAGGACCAGCCACGGCGTATGCTGAGCGAGACCGAGCGACGCGACCAGCCATGCGATCCAGCTCACTGAGAGCAACCCCGCGATCCGCGCGATGCTCCATCCCCTGTCCGGCAGATTGGGCAGCACGGTCGCGACGATCGGGAAAGCCACCGCGCCCATCAATGCCAGCGCGAGGTACCAGATGACGGCGCCGAAGGCAGGCCAGCGATTTACCGGGCTGTCGAACGAGAATATGTCCGACCAGGTACCGCCGTCGCGCTGTTCTATCGCCCGATCCGGACCGAGCATGATCGAATCGATAGGATCATCGACTCCGGCCACGTCCAGCGACGTTGCGGCCGCTGGGTCGACAGTCCGGTCGACCGGAATGCGTCCCAGCAGGGCATCCAGGATTCGCGTGATCCGTCGTTCTCCGACGGGTGGGAAGCGCCAGTCACGGCTTGCGTTGAGCGGCTCGAGGCGAGCGCGGAGCGCTTCGCCGTCATATCTTTCCGTCCGCTCGAAGACGTTGACGCGCGGGTGATCGTAGACGTGGAACGCTTCCTCGGCTGATTGGTCGTTGACCTCGAATGGACCGATGCCCGGATAGGAGTTTATGTCGACCACATGTTCGAAGCCGTACCCTTCGCCGAAGAGCGCCTCTTCGTAGAATGCCACCGTCGCCGGGAACCGCATCGGGAGCTGGGCGACCGAGTCATAGACGCGATTGGACGTCGTGACCCAATAGTCGATCTGCTCGAGGCCTTCGAGCGTCTCGTCGAACCATGCCGGTGAATCTTCGCCGTACATATTGAATACGACCATGCCGAACAGGCCTTCGGCGTAACTGGTCGCCCCGTCGTCGTATGAGGCGTACTCCCGCGTGCCCATCGGCACGATATCGTCCCACTGCGTCTCGTAAGCCAAGATTGCCGGCCGGCACTCGAGACTTGCGCCTTCGACACGCGCCCACAGATAGTATTCTCCGCCTGCCTCGAGCTCGAGAGGGTCTGCCAGCGGCACGAGCAAATGCGTCTCATCTTCGCCGACATCTGCGACCAATGTACCGCGTACCAGCTCGCCATCCGGCCCTTCATGCTCGCCGAGATACGCAGATGTGCCTATTAGAACGTCCACGGTTTCTTGCCCGGGATCAGGACTCGGATCACGAGCATACGCCAAACGGACGGCGTCGATCGTTGCGGTTGGCGGTTCGATCGCAGGCGCGGCCTCGAAGCCTTCGGCGACAACCACGGGTTCCGGACCCCCCGGAACTTGGAGGCGCATCGGCCCTATCCAACCGTCGCCGACAAAAGGAAAGACAAAGCCCTCTGTTTGCATCGAGGGGGCAAGGCTTGCCGGCAGCCACGGTCCTCGGATATCGTCGTTCTGTCCTTCCGTAATACGCGCAGCGAACACTGTCGGAAGGTTGTGATAGATCCACTCGCTGCCGGCGACTCGCGAGTGATCCTGCATGTATATCCGCGTGAACATCACCCCCCATAGGGCGGTCCCTGCCAACACGAACACGAGTGGGGCGAGTGCGAGCGCTCTGTTGGCGGTTAGGAGGCGCAAAGAGTCGCCGAAGCGCGACAAGGGCGAGCCTTTCGCTTTGGAGCCCTTGCCGTAGTCACTTAGGGCTACGGCCCCGCCTATCCGATCGGTAAGTGCGACAAGCCCCCACGACGCCATGACGATCGCGGCTGGATAGACAGGGAAGATGTAGCGGATCGACTTTGCCCACTGGATGCCGAAGAAGCCGAAGTAAAGGCTGGCGAAAAGCCATGGCAACAAATGGCGTCGATCGCCGCGTGCGAGTGCGAAACCGGCCGCGAGCCAGCCTAAGCTCACGGCGATGCCCAACGGTACGCCCATGCCCCACAGGACCATGTTCTTCCACGGGAACCAATATGCCTTCTTGCCCCACCACTGATGGTTCGGCGGCCAATCCATGCCGAAGCCGGTCACTTGACCCTTGATCTGCTCCATGCTGTGCGCCCAGCGCGGATCGGGTAACACGTACATTTCCATGGCATCGGGCATCAAACCCTCTACCGTATGCCACCAAGCCGGAGCGTGCCAGGTGCCGCCCGTGACTTCTATATAGCGCGGCGGATATGCCTTCACGTTGGGCCAACCTGGCCCCGCGAACACATCAGGCGCGCCCAGCTTGAACGCGCCGAGCGAAAGCAACCCGATCGCACCCACGACGACCGCCGACCGCAGTACTCCGGGCCATCCCGGCAAGTCAGCGCGAGCCGATGAGGTACGTGCGCCGACGGGCCTCATCTCCGATAGAAGCACCGCGATGATGGTCACGGGTACGAGCGGCCAGGCCGCCACCTTACTCGCGAGTGCCAATCCCAGCGCCAACCCTGTGATCACGATGTCGATCACGCGCCGCCGCTTCACCACCCCTGCGAGCCCGAAAAGTGTCAGTGTCGCGAAGGCGACCATAGCGCTGTCGACCGTAAAAAAGTGGGCATGCTGAATGTGGAGGGCCGCGAATGCGGTGAGCATCGCGGCGACCAAGCCCACCCGCCTGTCGTACAACCGCGCGCCGAGTAGGAAGACCAACAGGACTGTAAATAGGTCGAAGGCCGCGCTCATCCGGCGTCCGACCAGATGAATATCTCCGTAGCTGACCTTCCCTACGTTCTCACCGAGCCATCGGGTGAGCGATATCGGAAGCGTCCCGTAGCTGAAGAAGTTGTGGCCGCGATTCCTCGGGTTCAGGGTCGAGGTGTCGGTGTCAAGATAGCCGAGGAAATCTTCGGGAACCGCCAGCGCCGACGCGACCATTGTGAGGAAACGTTCGTCAGGGTGAAGATGGTGGCCCGCATCCCAATCGGTACCGACGAAGCGGACTGCCGCGCCGGAGGCAAGTATCCCGATGAGGAGCAAAATGGTTGTCGCGAATCCGGGCGTTCGGAGGACGTGACTCTGCACTACGTTTCTAGTGTAGGTCTCCGGCGGGACGGTGGTCGATTCGCCGTCAGTGACGATGGCATCGAGTTCAGTGCTCATCGTGCCTCCACCGTTAGCGGCTTCCTTGCTTGGATCGCGGTGATCAGAAAGCTCCGGTCCGGCGCCGGAGGGTCGAGATCGTTCAGGCCGTCGACCAGATTGAATGCTGCGAGGCCGATTCGGATTGGGTTGCGCCACGACCCACCGCGCGACGAGGTCTCGAAACGGTCGGCGGCGGCAGCAAGTGAAGGCGGGAGCACCCCAGCTTCGAGCAGCTCCTTCCCGACACCGTAGACCAAGTTATGGATGAAAGGAAAAGAGTGGTGCGTCAGACAACGTGTCTCGATGACCTCCAGACCACTGTCGGTTACGAGTCGGACAACGCCCTCCAGAGAGTAGAGGCGGACGTGATTGGCCCAGATTCCGGCAAGTGGTCCGTGCTGGATGTGGGTACCGAGGGTTCTTTCGAGCGTCTTGTTCACCGGATCCCAAGCGAGTGGGTAATCAGCGTTCGGAGTGGTAAGGGCCAAGATCCCACCGGGTGCCAGAACGCGCGTTATCTCTTGCATCGCCCTTTCGTCATCGGGGATGTGCTCGATTACTTCGGAGAAGAGAATGCGATCGAAGGCGCCGTCCGAGAATGGGAGCGCGTAAGCGCTTGCGTTGACGACTCGGGCGCCCGCGACTCGCTTCAAGGCGGTCCGTAAGAGCGGTCGGTCGAGCTCGAGGCCCACGACATTTGCGTCGGGATAAAGTTCGCGCATGAAGCTGAGGTAGAAACCTCGACCGCTGCCGAGATCTAAGACACGATCTTCGGGTCCGATCCGCAGAAAGTCGAAGACCGCCTCCGACCGTCGCTTGAAAGACATGTCCGCCTCGTTGGCGAGAATCTCTTTCAATCGCGCGTGATCGAAGGGCCAGTTGTCACCGAGAACCTCACCGCCGTCAGGTTCGACTTCACCATTGACGGCCGAACGGATCGAATGGGTTCTGCTCTCCATCGCGGCCACCGTGAGCGAAAGACCTGGCGATACGGACATCGAGAAAGTAGTGCGTCGCAAACCTATGCGCTCGGTGCGCCGGCGCACAAAGCGCGGAGTATACCGGCCGGTCTCGAAGGCGGCAATGCCCTTCCGGAATTCAGGTCTTCACTTTTCTTCAAGCGGGTTGACGTTTTTCGGTTACACGGCAGAAGTCTCCGAAACCGCGGCGCGAGCACGGGAGGTCACGCCGGACCAACTCAGGCCGAGCGCCCAGAGCGCGACCACTCCGATAATGACGAGCACACCGATCGTAAGGGCGTGGAGAACGACCGCATAAGCCAGTGCGGTGTGCTCCGGCACGCCCGCCGCGATCGAAAGCGAGATCTGCACGGCGTAGTGGAACACCCCTACGTAGCCGGGTGAGGATGGAATTATCGCGAGCACGGCGGTTGCACACATCGCAAAGACTGCGACCCAGAAGCCGAGTTCAAGATCGAAGGCGCGCATAACGGCCCAGTAGCCTGATGCGCCCAGGATCCAAATCGCGATAGAGAGAGCCCCGGCAATCGACGCGGATCGCAGTTCTGAAAGGGAGCGGAAACCGCCGATGAAGCGCCCGGCTAGCCTCGCGAGTGAATTTCCGCCAACCATCCGCGCGACAACGGGCGCGCTCCGCGAAATCGCGGCAGCGATGAAGTAGACGATCGCGACCACCGCAAGCGTTCCCCATCGGATCAGTGAAGGACGTTCCCAAAAGCCCGGGCCCAGCTCGGAAGCTAGAAGTCTGGCGCCCATCTCAGGCAGCCACAGAGCCAGCATGATCGCGATCGTGAACAGGTCAAGCATGCGCTCCGCAAGCACTGCGGCGAACGCTTGCGCGCCGTCAGCCTGGGTGCGGGTTCCGACGAGCCAGGCCCGCACCGGATCGCCGGGCCTCATAGGCAGGATCGCGCTGACGAGGTAGCCGACCGAGAGTATCAGAAAGGCCTCTGTCGTTGTTGGGCTGGGATCCCGGCCGAAAAGCACCCGCCAGCGAAGTCCCCTAAGCCATTGCCCCGCGATGATGGCAAGCGTAGCCGGGACAAGCCAGACGTATTGCGCGTTCGCCAGCTCCGTTCCGACATCGGACCATTCGACACCCCTTGTGGCAAGCACGATCGCGACTGCGCTCACGAAGAGGCCGAGGAGCAGGCGGCTCCACATGGTCCGATCGCGAGACGGACGAATCCGGCCCGTTGTTGACTTCATGCCGTCGTTGTGATCCGACGACACCGGTTGCCTTGCCTCATCGACACACGGCGCCTACAAAGATCGAGTCGAATGCTCCTTCCAGATCCGTTTCGCCCGTCCCACCGATCACCCGTGAAGGTTCGATCGTTATCAGCTTCAAGAGAGCCAACCCGGCAGCATCCGCGCCGAGTGGTATCGACCACAACTCGATTCCTGCGCCTCGAACCAAGCTCGCGGCCGACTCGACATCCTCGGCGGTCGAGCCTACTACACGCCCGTCGGTGAGCGCGACCATCACGCTCCCGGCGGCTCCCGCGGGCATGCCCTCAAGGGCCACGCGGGCACTCGTCAGGCCCAGATCGAATCGCGATCCAACCCGCGTCACTATCGCGTCGAGGCCATTTCGAATGAGAGTTCGATCACGCGTGGGAGCGACGAGCACTCGCGACTCCGCATCAAAGGCCACTACGCCGACCACTCCACCCTGGTCTACCGTTCGTTCGGCGAATACCTGGGCCGCCGCCCGCGCAGCCGCGATCCTTGACCGACCATCACTAAGGCTAAGCTCCATGGTCGTCGAGGCGTCGATAACGAGTACGACGTTGGGTTGCTGGCGGACGGGCTCGCAAGCTGCACTCGACGCCCATGGAATGTATGTGAAGAATTTGTCGGGTGGGAGGCTGGTGGGCGTCGCGCTCTCCGGGGACGGGGTGGGCGGATTGGTAGCGGTCGCGCTCGATGTCGGAGTGGCCGAGGGGAGTGGAGTCGGTTCCACCGAAGGATCGAAGACGTCGACCACCGGGATGGTTATCGGCGCCACGCCCGTCCGGCCCAAGGAATCCGTCCAGGTGATCTCTGCACCGACGCTCGTAGGAATCAGTCCGATCCGATCCGGGCGAAGCTCAAGGGCGAGACTGCGAGGCTCCGCCCCAAGTACACTGAGCCGCCACTCGACCGAGCGCCCGTCGAATCGGCCTGGGGGGCGACTCGAGCCTGCAATATGAGCCACTCTCTCTTCGAGCCGATCGAGAACGACGATGTCGTGAGCGCCCAGCGACATCAGGCCGCCAGCGATCCGTTCGAAGATCGCTGTGAGAACACTGCTACCGGCAGAGCTGTAGGCGTCATCGGGTGTCGACGCGATCGAGGCCATGAGTTCGACGTGCGCCGAGATTCCCAAGGCAATCGTCACCATATATACACCCGAATCGCGGAGAATTCGCGCTTGCTGAATGACCGGGAGTTCGCCTAACCCGTTGCGAGCATCTGAGAGCAAGACGATCACACTCGCCGCATCCGGTCTGGAGCGCTCGCCTTGGAGGATGCTGCCAGCGGCACGCAGCCCTGCCGCGACATCGGTTCCGCCCCGGATCGGCGTTCGGATTCCGGCTATCGCTGACCTCAGGTATCGCTCGTTGTGCGACAGTTCCGCTTCGACATCGCCTTCGTCGGAAAACGACACTATCCCGATGCGCGTACGAGCGAGGTCGGTGCGCGCTACGAAAGCACCCGCGGCGACCAGCGCAGCATCAAGCGGAGTGCCCTTCATGGAAGGGGAGCGATCTAGCACAATCACAACATCGAGGGGGATTGGCGCAGCATGACATTGGAGTGCGACAGTCGCGGTGACGATCGTTGTCGAGCCGAGTGCGATTCGCGCTGGAGAAACGAAGCGGCTGGTGATCGGCTCGCATGGGCTTGGCTCGGCGACGGATGCGCGCGCTTGCCTCAAGTCCTCGATCGGGCTGCCCCATGCACCGAGCGCGCCGGCAAGAGTCAGAGCGATGGATGCGCGCAGAGCATGGGCGGCTGCGTACTGAAATGAACGGGCGCGACCGACTCGACCGACGAAAAAGGCGGCACGTCCCCGTGTCCCGAGGCTGTCGACACATGTGCGATGCTTCTCGTCGAGAAAATTGGTCGGCATTTGACCAATTCTAACCGATGAGCGGCAAATTCCTGTCATGGTCCGGATGGCGCATGTGCGTCGCAAAATTGGTGAACCGGAAGGTCCGACCAGGATGACGAGCCCGACTTACTCATCACTTTCACGTACTGAGCCAGCGGTCGTCGGCGAGTAGAGAAAGGTATAGAGATGCTCGATCAGCGCCGACCGCGAATTCTCGGTCATAGCCAGCACGAGACCCACATGAGCGACCTCGACTTTCTTCGCTAGATCGCGGCGGCTGTCGAGCGCACGTTCCGGGCGGTCCAAAGGAGCAGCGATCACGCTGCGGCCATCGGCCCCGTGGCAGCCGGAGCACGACTCGTCGTATGCGGAAGCCCCGGCAGCGAAGTCACTCTCAGTAGCGGCGAGACTCCACAGATGAAAGGCGGTATCCCAACGCTCGTCTTCGTCGAGAACGTGATCGAAGCGCTTCATCGATGAACCCATGACGCCAACGCTTATCGCGTCGAAGTACCGTGCGGGCGACGAATCGGCGACGGCGCCGGAATCAGTTAGGTCAGGCGGGGCGGGTCTGAGCGTGCGCCCCAGCGGGCCGTCGCCGCTACCACCCACGCCGTGACACGCCGTGCAGTGCGCATCGAAATGGATTGCCCCGGCCGCCCCCACGGCGCGATACCTCGGCAAGACGCGATCCCGGTCGCCGCCGCCCGGCTCTGAAAGAGCCTCTCTTGGCTGGACCGGTTGTTGGAGACCGCGATCTTGGCAAGCCGTAATCAAGACAAGGGCGCAGATCAACATGCACAGGCGCAGAGCCAGGTTGAGCCGAGTGCCGCACCGTTCGCTCCAGTGGCGCGACCGCGCGCTGCTTCGACGTGTCCGCTCGAGCATTGATCCATTGCCGGCCGACTGTACAGTAGCTACAATCGCGCGCTTCGCGGGCTGCTTCCAAGAAGGGGGTTCGACATGCCAAGCCAAGGGCTTCTCGGCCGGTACTTCGAGGATTTCGAGGCCGGTTACCACGCCGTCAGCCCACGGCGAACCATCACCGAACATGATATAGCTGCGTTCGCCGGTCTGTCCGGCGATTACAACCCGCTTCATACTGATGAGGTTTTCGCCGCTAACACCTCCTTCGGCCAACGGATAGCGCACGGCATGCTCGGCGCTTCCATCGCTACCGGGCTCGCGGCTCGCCTTGGAATGATCGACGGCACGGCACTCGCTTTCCTCGGCCTCGAGTGGAAGTTTCGCAGGCCGATCTTCGTCGGTGATTCGGTACGCGTGAGGATCGAAGTGAAGGGCACACGCGAAATGCGATCCGCGGGTGGCGGAATCGTAACTTTCCAGATCGGCATGGAGAACCAAGACGGCCTTGTCGTTCAGCGTGGGCAATGGACTATCATGGTCAAGAGTCGCACCTCGGAAGGCGAAGAGGTAACCGATTCGACGCCTTCCACATGACCTTTCGCGGGATACAGTGATTTGACGGCTCCCTTTCCCATCGAGGTTCCGGTCGGTGGCTCGGTCGCACCGGTCAATGCTTACATATTAGTCGGATCGCCCACCACCATCGTTGATCCCGGACCTGATACCGAGCACGCATACGCGGCCTTGCGCGACGGACTTGCGACGGCCGGACTCAGCATTTCGTCGCTCGAGCAGATAGTGATCACGCACGGTCATGTGGATCATGCCGGCGTAGCCGGGCGCCTCAACGCCGAGTCCGGCGCGCGCGTATTGGTGCATCCGTCGGCCGTAAGCGATCTTGCCGACTTCGAAAGCGCTTGGAAGCGGCGGACGGAGGTTGTGTTGCGTGCGGCAAGCGCGGCAGACGCGCCGCCCGAAGTTCGCGATGCTTTTCTTGACATCGCTCGCATTCGCCGACGCCTGTTTGGGATCGACGTCCCGGCTGATTCGATTGTTCCGCTGGCGGACGGCACTCGGATTCGTGCCGGAGCCAAGGTCTGGAGCGCGGTTCACACGCCGGGTCATAGCCGCGACCACATCGCGTTGACCGACATGGGGACTGAAGTCATCGTCGGAGACCTGCTGATACGCGGCGCACCGACGATGCCGGCCCTCGAGACGCGTCATGCCGCGGGCGCGTCGCCTGGCACACTGGAAGCGCTCTTCGGATCTTGGCATAGTCTCGGTAGGCTAAGGGCTGAGCGCGCCTGGCCCGGCCACGGCCCTCCCATACGCGCCCCAAGAGTTCTTCTGGCACGCCGCATCGCCGCACTCCGAACCGCTCTGCGAGAGACGCGACTGGAACTCCAAAGTTCGGATCTCAGCCCGTGGGAGGTCGCGATGAAGACCGGTCTTTCGCCCAGTCCGGAACGCCTCCTTGGAACGTTGGCCCACATCTTCAGCCGACTCGAATGGCTGCACGAACGTGGGCTTGTCAGTCGCGAAAAGGTGGAAGGCATTACCCGCTACCGATACTCGCTGAGGCGGAGTCGATCAGCGTGAACGACTCCTCGAGAAGAACATCGCGCCGATAACGCCCCAGCCTTACGGGTTCGATCGGCGGCCGACAGGAAAATCGTCCCTGACCGGCCGCTCGATCGTCGCCCGAATGACAAATTAGGTGATGTTACTTGTCGCCCCAAGGTTCGTTAGCGCTCGCACTGCTTGTGGGCGACCCAGCGGCATCGTCGGCGGTCGGCTCGATCGTCGATGCCGCGCGTTCGGCCCAAGAGCGCAAGGCGTGCGCAATGTCCTTCCTGAGGGTGTTTCGGCGTGAGCCCGTGTCTGCGTCCGTTGCTTCGGCGTCATCGTCGTCGGAAGCGCTTTTGCGACGAAGCGGGCGCGGAGCCTTTTCCAGCGCCTCTTCGAACTCTTCCTTCAGGCGGCGAATTCCGGCTCGGACTTCGCCCCTCAGAGCCTCAGCCTCGTCGGTGCCGACCGCGGCGCGGATCGCTGCCGCAAGCCGATCGCCGACCTGCCTCAACTCGGCACCGATCGCATCGTCGACGGCGCGCTCTTCGGCGTTCGTTCCTTCGTTTTCAACCCCAGTGCCGGCGCTGCTGTCCAAAGTCTTCTCCATCGTGTCTTCGGTCATCTCTTTGCTTTTCTCCATTGGGTGTGCAGCCGAACGGTGAACTTCTTCAGCATAGTTGTTGACGATTTGGACGGGTCCAACGCCGCCGCATCGCCCGCGGTCATTTGCCGATTGACAGGCGCCATCCGCGACCCGAAGCCTTCCGACCCTATGCTATACTCGATTCGATCGCTGCGGCTTCGATATCCCCCGCTGCCAAGATTCAAGCGGTGCGGCGATAAGCGTTTTACCGGCGACGGAGCGTTTGGGCTGGCCTCGGCTGAACCGGATAGTCCGTCGCTTTTTGTCGGCTTCGATCCCAAATCATAGCGCGCGACACGCGCGGCAGCCACAGTATTGGAAAGCGATGATCCCGCTCGAGCATATACGCAACTTTTGTATCATCGCTCATATCGATCACGGCAAGAGCACGCTCGCCGATCGCTTGATCGAACACACTTCGACGATAACCGAGCGTCGAATGGTGGAGCAGGCGCTCGATTCCATGGATCTTGAGCGCGAGCGCGGTGTGACTATCAAGGCGAGCGCCGTTCGGATGGCGTACACGGCACCGGATGGGGAAGCCTACACGCTCAACTTGATCGACACGCCCGGTCATGTCGACTTCACGTACGAGGTCAGCCGCGCGCTTGCGGCGTGCGAAGGCGCCATCTTGGTCGTCGATGCAACCCAGGGTGTCGAAGCACAGACGCTCGCCAATCTGTATTTAGCGCTCGATGCAGGCCTCGAGATCGTTCCGGTCATCAACAAGATCGACCTTGCAGCAGCCGATCCGGAAGCGGTAGCCCAGGAGGTGGGCGAACTGCTTGGCGTTGATCCGGCGACCGTGATCGCGGTGTCGGCCAAGGCGGGCACTAACACCGAAGCCGTGCTTCAGGCCGTGGTGGAGCGAGTTCCAGCTCCGAGCGGCGATCCGAACGCTCCCCTTCGTGCGCTCGTGTTCGACAGCCACTATGATGCATACAAGGGTGTTGTCGCTTACATTCGGGTGATCGACGGCGCTTACTCCGGGAGGCGCGACGGCTTCATCAAGCTCATGTCGGGCGGCTCTCGACACGAACCGATCGAGGTCGGTGTCTTCGTCCCAGAAATGCGGGCGATCGGGCAGCTCGCAACGGGCGAGGTCGGCTACATTGCGACCGGATCTAAGGACTTACGCGACGTCGCGGTCGGAGATACGATAACGTCAGATGCGCACCCCGCGGTCAAAGCGCTCGAAGGCTACCAGCCCGCCAAGCCGATGGTCTTCGCGGGCTTGTACCCCACCGCTGGCGACGGTTACGAAGACCTGCGGGATGCGCTAGATAAGCTGAGGCTCAACGATGCAGCGATAGTTTTCGAGCCGGAAAGCTCGGTCGCGCTCGGTCCCGGATTTCGCTGCGGCTTTCTCGGCTTGTTTCACATGGAGATTGTTCAAGAGCGCCTTGAGCGCGAATACGACGTCGATCTCTTGGCGACAGCGCCCTCAGTCATCTACGAAGTCCTACGCTCTGATGGAGAGGTTCTGCGCATCGACAATCCGGCCGCACTGCCGGACGCATCGGAAATCGAAGAGATACATGAACCATGGATGGCGCTCACTATCTGGGCACCCGGAGACTATATCGGACCGATAATGGATCTGGTCACGGAGCGCCGCGGTGAATTCGATCGAATGGACTTTCCCAGTCCTGGTCGCGTGAAGCTGATCTACCACATTCCACTCGCGGAGCTGATCACGGAGTTCTACGATCAACTCAAGAGCAGAACTCGTGGCTACGCGAGTATGGATTACCACCTGGAAGGTTATCGCCGCGGCGACCTTGTGAAGCTCGACGTCTTGATCAACGACGAGCCGGTTGACGCCCTTTCGCTCATCGTGCATCGCGATCGCGCCTATCGCATCGGAGACGCACTGACGCGAACTCTGAAAGAGGTTATCCCGCGTCAGATGTTCAAGGTGCCGATCCAAGCCGGCATCGGAAACAAGATCATCGCCCGGCAGACGGTTGCCGCACTTCGCAAAGACGTTCTGTCCAAGTGTTACGGCGGCGACGTCACCCGGAAGCGCAAGCTCTTGGAGAAGCAGCGTGAGGGCAAGAAGCGGATGAAGCGACTGGGCAACGTCGAAGTGCCGCAGGAAGCCTTCATGGCGGTCCTGAAGGCCACCTCAGGTGATAGCTCTTCGAAACGCAAGAACTGACGGCTTTCGGTTCCTCGATGAATCAGCGAATGAACCCGAAGCTCTCCTGAGTGCTGCGATGGCTCAGCGGCCGGAAGTCACGAATTGTGATCAGCCGTTCCACGGGGGCGTTCGGACAAAGTCGATAGCCGTCGAGCTCAGTGGTCAGCAGGCGGAGTTTGTAAGGCGGGTCCTGGCAGACACGGAAATAAAGCCGCTGATCCACCTTACCGGCGCTGTACACGCCTGTGCCGCGAGCCAGCTCTTTCGTCCCGGTCTCGTCGGTGAGCACGTATTCCAAAGACGGCATTCGATAGTAGATTCCTGTCGCCCAGTCCCCGCTATCGAACGTTAGATTGCAGCCTCGCGGGGCGGAAGTCGAGACACCGACCGAGTCGGGAAAACTATGAACGAGGACGGTCCAGGAGTCTCGCGCTCCACATGTTGGCGGTTCCGGTTCGAGCACGGTGATCATCGGCTTGGGGAAGACAAAGGTGCGCGATTCACCATCGATGTCGAGGTAACCGGCTTCGGCCGAGTCGTTCGTCGGATACGATCCAACGCGCTTCGGCGTCACTTCGTAAACCCATTCTAATCCCATAGCCGGGATGGCGCCCGCGGTCCAAGCGAGCGAGCGGCCCGTGACCGCCGCCGACGGAGATGCCGTGCCGGCGACCAGTTCGACATCCGTGGAGAGGACGTCGTCGAGCCCGACTGCGCGCACAGCGCGAGAGCCGACGACGAGCGCGATCGAGGCATAGATCCCTTCGAGTTCGTCTATACCTGGCGAGAAGAAATAGTGGTCCTCGGATGACGCGACCTGGATCAACAACGCCTCGGTTAAGTCGGTCCCTAGCCCGATCGAGTAGATTACAGTGCCGGCAAGCTTCGCCGCGTTGGCGCTTCGAAGCGCCGCGGTGATCGGGTTCGAGATCGGGGAGTTCGGATCGCCGTCGGTCATTAGTATGATCACGGCGATTGCATCCGCGCGTCCGCGCGTATCGAGTTCGGCTTGCGCGGCGTCGATCGCCGCGGACAGGTCAGTGCCCGATGCGATAGCCATCCCGTCGATCGCAGCGAGAAGATCGTCCTCGTCGTCGGTGAGCGTTTGCCGCACGACTGCACTGCCGTAGAAACCCACAACCGCAACTCGCTGTTGACTCAGATCCGTCGCCTCGATAAACTGTCGCGCCGCCGCCTTGGCCGCGGTCAGTTTGCCCGCATCGAGCATCGATCGAGAATGATCGATTGCCAGGACAACATCTGCCTTCCGTGCCTCCGCTTCGGGACAACTCGCCGAAAGCGTGAGCCTGATCTGGACCTTTTGGCCAAGGCGGACGCGCGCCGGAGTGGCCGTCTTGGTGCCGGACACAGCACACCTATCAAGGTCAGGAGTCTGCTGAGACGGCGCCGCGGAAGCGGGATACGCTCCGATGAATACCAGCATTGCGAGGACTATCGACGCTGATACCCAGCGCCGGAGTACGGTGAATGCGCGCGGAATGATCATCGGCTGACTTCCTTCGTGATTAGGGATTACGAGGCGATCCATCGCGCCGCCCCGCGAGACGAACTCGAAAGTGCTCTTGGCAAGCGCTCCGGCCGCAGGCTCACGAGCGATGATCCGTTCGATACCGGCCGCGAGGGAGTTATGACCATACCACGATCGGAACCGGGGATCATCACGCATGCATTATGAAACAGTAAGACGTTTCGAGTGGATTAAACGTTCGAAGCTCGGTCGGCCGTGACCCAGAGGCCTTCAACCCGAGTTCGATACGGTAGCTGCTTCATTCGGACGACATCTTGACGGCAAATCCTGGGAATTCCGCGCAAAGACGCGCCCAGATTGATCAGTCGAGCGATTGACACGATCTTCCGGCCTCTACTATACTGTCGAAATGGGTCGAGGTTCTCTTGCCTATTTTACATACGGCAAACAAGGTGCGCCGAGATCCTGACGGAGTACATCGACGATGGGCCGCTATCTCTCTCCCGAAGTACTTGGAGACAACGAGTCCCATAATCTCG
>JBCLES010000015.1:0-61963 GCA_038913135.1 Anaerolineae bacterium | reverse complement strand
AAGCGTCCGGCCACCGGACCTTTTTGTGAGGGGCTCGCATGCCGCGCATGCCGCGCGAGCGGCGCGATCCGATCGTGTATCATTGGCGACCCGTTCGCCGCCGATTCCGGCAAATTTACGCGGATAAACGAAGCTTCGGGACTATCGGACGATCCGTCGCAGGAAGGAGGCAGCCTTGCCGCTCCTGAAGGTCGAGACCAGAACGAAAGCCTCTTCGGACACAGACCAGGTCGCGGAGGGTGGCACGGTCAGCGTGCCGAAGCGCGCGGGTGATCGACCTTCATCCGCAGAAGGTGGCGCATCGATCGTCGCGCTGCTCCTGGGCGCTCTCGCGGCACTCGTCGTACTCGGGGCCGTTTCGTTGATCCTAGTTCGCCGCTTCGGCCTTGAAGGCGCGCCGGTAGCGCAGCCGTCTCCGCCAGGCGACATCGGGCCTGGTGCATTCGCCCCTGGAGTTTCCGGGATCACATTCGGACCTCGACCTGCGCCGGCGCTAGACCATGTGCCGCCGCTCAACGTGCACTACCCTCGTGATACGACCATCGCGGTGATCAATGGCGAGCCATACACGATGGCGCACTTGGAAGCTGCTGTGCGCGTCGCTCGCTCGCTCGGAACGCTTTCGGCCGACGCGGTTCCTTCGTTTCAGGACGCTACCGCGTTGCGCAATTTCCAAGTCGATATGCTCAAGCGGCAGATCGACATCATCTTGATCCGCCAATCGGCGTCCCACGGCACGCTTCCTCCTGATATTTCGCCTGGGCCGGCGATTCAAGGCTTCCTGCAGGTGGTCGGCGCGACGGAGTCGCAACTGGACGACGCACTTGCGTCGAACGGCGCGACCCAAGACCACCTCGACGCTTGGTTTGCGGATGCCGCCCTTGTCGACTACTTCATCCAGACGAACTTGATGGTCGGCCAGGATCCAGCGCAGCGCGCAGAGGTGGCACAAGCTTGGATCGGTGCGGCATGGGCCAGCAACGACATTCAGATTACCTTCTATGAGCCGGAGGAAGGCGGTTAGTGGGTGAGTCGAGTGACGAGCGCCAGGAGCATGTAGGCGCGGATGAATCCGCGCTAAGCGCCCGGGTGGAGTTAGCTGACCTCGACCAGCAGTCGTCCCCGGATCCGACGGATCGCGCGATCGAGGGGCATTCGGTCGCTTCGGTTGAAAAGGGCGGAATCTCGACGGCTGCCAGCTGGCTGACGACGGTGGTGATCGGAGCCTTCGCGCTTATCGGCGGTCACCAGCTCGGCCGCTGGCTCGATGAGCGGCCCGGGACCGCTTCCGTCGCCGGACCGACGGAGGAATCGTCTTTGGTAGACTCGGCCTTAGAAGTCGACACTCTCGGCGCAGGGATCGATCGTTTCGCGACAGTCGGCCCTGAGAGCGGGGACGGCACAGCGTCCGAAGTCGGCTTAAGGGTTGCTCTCGGCGAGCTTGCGCCCGACTTCTCGCTGCCGTCGCCGGACGGAGAGGACCTCATCGCCCTCTCTGACTACCGCGGCAGCCCAGTGCTTGTGAACTTCTGGGCCACGTGGTGCCCGCCGTGCCGGCACGAGATGCCCTTTCTGCAGAGTCAATACGAAGCAAGGGCGGACATTGGCCTAGTCGTGCTCGCCGTCGATGTCGGCGAGGAACCGAACTTGGTTCAAGAGTACTTGAGTGGAACTGATCTGACGTTCCCGGTCGTACTCGACCTCTTCGGAGATATCGCGGATTACTATCGAATAGTCACGTTTCCGACGACATATCTGATCGATCGCGAAGGACGCATAGCGTCGGTGAAGCGAGGCCCGTATGCGAGCGAGGCGGATGTGGCGCGCGCGGTCGATGCGCTGATCGCCATACCTGAAGGCTGACGGCGCCTGACGTCAACGTTTCTCGTTCGCGTCACGGACGTGAGACCGATGTCGTTCGAAACCTTCTCAATCTCATCCTCTACACGTCGACCGGTGGCGCTTGCATCGGTTGCAGTTCGACGAGTGCCCGCACGTGCTACGAGGATGTCGCCGAAGTCGTAAGATTGAGTCCGCTGCTCATCGATCAGACGAACGACCTCGTAGTCTTCATCCAGCATCTCGATGACTTTGTCCGGGCGCTGGCGCGCCAGCGTTGTCCAACCTGAAGAATCGAGCTTGTGCTTTAGGACGTTCTTTAACTTCTCTCGGGTGAGGCCGACCGCGAGGCCGATAACCGGCACTGCATCAGGTTCGTCGTTGATGAACGCTGCTAGAGTCAGCCTGTCGACATGCGCTAACTTTGCCAAGCCAGAGGCGGTTCTACGTATGTCCTCGCTCTCGACTGAGGAGACGGTCGGATCGAAAGGGTTGCTCAGCTGGCTGAGCGATGCGACGTATGCCTCGAACGTACCGGTGATCATCGGCCGACGAACAGATACTCGATGGCCTGGCGACGCACTGCGGCTCGGTGGGTGCCGAAGTGGTCGCGATGATTTATCTCGCGCACTTCGACATCGTCCTTCACATCGCGAAGCAGACTCTCGATTGTTGTCGCGTTCGGGCACGCGTTCGAGCTATACAAGAGCACGATTGTCGAATCGCTGAATCGTTCGAACGTTTCCTTGAGAGCGTCGACGATTGTCCGTTTGTAGCTGAATGGAGTGAACCGCTTGGCTAGTTTCTTGGTTCGTGTGTTTCCCATAATGTCCTGTCCTTGCCAATACACACTTAGTCCCTCTAGGAATGTGGTATCGCTTGATGTAGCAGTTGTCGTCCTTGGGTGGAGCGTAGGGCGGGTCAAGGTAGACAAGATCGAAGCCGAACGGATCGAGGTCGAACACGTCCGACTGTATGACGCGGCAAGGCCGACCGCTATTGAATACTATGGAGTTGTACTCCGACACGGTCTCAACGAAGTGCTCCCGGAGAGACAGGCGCAAGTCTCGCCGGCAGTCGTTGTAACGTTGGTCGGTGAACGTGAACGCCCGCACCCGTGCGCCCGATTCGCGTGCCGCCTAAACCCTTCAGACCCACCCGAGCCGGCCGACTTCCACACGTGCCAACCGCCCCTCACTCCGGTATGATTCCCCGTCCAAGGTCAAGACGTCGCGTTCTGGTCCTGGTTCGCGTTTAAAGGCCGTCTAAAGGTCAAGAGGATCGTCTCGGACTTCCGGTCTCTCGCAAACGACCAAACATTTGGTCCCCTTGACTGCGAGAAGGCGGCCTGAGCTCCGAACGCGCATTCGAACACCTCGTGGGGATGGATGGGGCCCGGTGGCCTCCCCGGTCTTCAAAACCGGTGAGCGGCGGCGTGAGTCGGCGCTGGTGGGTTCGACTCCCATGCATCCTCGCCTTCTTCAAAGGGCCCAGGGGCCGGAGACCTGTCCCGGGTCTCGGGTCCCTGGGCCTCTCTTTCCGATAGACTGAACCGCTAGCTCGAGCCGTGGAACACCCGCAAGACGCTACCGAGGTCTTCCTTTGGCGCAAAGCGAATTCGTCGTTGAGCGCGCATTTCGCACCGATCGCAGCTCGCCGGGGCGGTGGGTGCGCTCGCACGTGCTGCGCCAAGGTTGGCTGATACCGATCGTGATCGGGGGCGCCTTCGGCAATGCGGCGCTTGCCGGGGTCGTGCCGGTTCTGATCGGCGGAGCGATGGACGCGGTCAGCCGTGCGCTCGAGGCCGGCGACGGCATGCCTTCGATGCCGGCGGTCACTCGCGCAGCGGTGTTGATCATTCTCAGCCAAGCCGGTCGTGCGGTGCTGCAGCTAGCGCGCAATGGCGGCAGCGAGCTCTTCGGCCAACGCCTCGAACGGGACGTGCGCGACGAGCTCTATGCCAGCCTGCTCGGCAAGAGCATGACCTTTCACGGGCGGCAGCCCGTCGGGGACACGATGGCCCGCGCCACCAACGACGTCCGCGAGCTCAACCTGATGTTCAATCCCGGATTGAACCTAGTCGTGGGTTCGAGCTTCTTCCTTATCGTGCCCGCATTGTTCGCCTATCGCCTAGATCCTAGGCTGGCCGCGGCACCGACCGTGTTCATCTTCGCCTATGCGATCGCGCTCAGACACTACCTCGGCGTGCTGAAGCCGATCACCCGCGACGTTAGGGCTACTTTCGGGCGCTTGAATGCCCGGCTGGCGGAAGCCATCGACGGGGTCGAGGTCGTCAAAGGCGCAGCCCAAGAGGATAACGAAATCGAGGCCTTCGAGGCCGATGCCCGTGCCTTCCGCGACGCCTATGTGCGCCAGGGCGAAAAGGAGGCGCGCTTTCTGCCGCTCCTCCTGCTCGGGCTGACGATCGGTGCCGGCTTCTGGCATGCTGCGTGGATCTACTTCGAGGCCGGCAGCACTCTGAGCATCGGGGATATCGTGGCGTACATCGGGCTGCTTTCGATGCTCTCGTTTCCGACCTTCATCTCGCTCTTCGCATACTCGCAGGTTTCGCTCGGGCTTGCGAGTGCCCGCCGCGTACTCGAATTAGTCAATCGCGAGACGGAGCTTGACCAGAACAAGGATGGGGCAGCGCACCGGATCGAGGGGCGGATCGAATTCGAAGCCGTCGAATTCGGCTACACGGCAGACAGGCCGGTCCTTACGGACGTGTCGTTCACGGTAACACCTGGCCAGACCGTCGCGATCGTAGGTCAGACGGGATCCGGCAAGACGACCATCGCCCGCCTGATCAATCGGACATACGACGTCGACAAGGGCCGTGTCGTGGTCGACGGGCTGGACGTGCGCGAGTGGTCGCTCGAGGGACTACGTGGGCAGATCGCCGTAATCGAGCAAGACCCCTTCCTCTTCTCGCGTTCCATCGCGGAGAATATCGCCTTCGGCCGGCCGGATGCACCGCAATCGGAGGTTGAGATCGCCGCACGCGAAGCCCAGGCCCATGAATTCATAGAACGCCTGCCGGACGGCTACGAGACTGTGATCGGCGAACGGGGCGTCACGCTCTCGGGCGGCCAACGGCAACGCATCGCGATCGCGCGTGCGCTCCTGTCCGATCCTCGAATCCTCATCCTAGACGATTCGACGAGCGCGATCGACAGCGCGACTGAGGACCGCATCCAGCGCGCGATCGATCGGGCTGCGGCCGGCCGAACCACCTTCCTGATCACCCACCGGCTTTCGCAAATCCGTTGGGCTGATCTGGTGATCGTCCTGCGAGGCGGAACCGTAGAGGCGTGCGGCACGCATGACGAACTCTTCGCAACCTCGGCGCCGTATCGCCGGCTATTCGTGCGCTTGGGAGGAGACTCGGATCTCGGGGCTCAAAGTTTCGGCCCGGGCGAAGATCAAGTCGGAGGATCGAACGGCGGTGGGCCGCGATGATCTTCAACAACCTCGATGTCGAGGCGTACGATCGCGAGTACGAAGATCGCGAACTCGTTCGGCGCGTAGCAGCTTACGCCGCTCCGCATCGCGCCAGGCTTGTGATCATCGCTCTCTCTGTTCTATTGATCTCCGGCCTCAGTGCCGGAGTACCGCTGCTGCTCGCGGCAGGCGTCGGGCGCTTTGACACGCCTGGCGCGACGTTTCCCGCGATGCTCGTCGCCGGCGTATTCGTCGCATGGATATTGATCTGGCTAGGGAATTACCTTCGCCGTCGGCTCACGACCAGGGCCATCGGAGACATGGTCCTTTCGCTGCGCCGCGATTCGTTTTCAGCCACGATGCGTCACGACCTCGCTTTTCACGATCGCTATGCTGCGGGTCGCATCGTGAGTCGGATTACGTCGGATACCCAAGACTTCGGGCAGTCCGTGGCCCTAGTCGCCGAACTCATAGGCCAAGTGATCGAAGTCGTAATCCTGGCGGTGGTGCTCTTGCGCATTTCGCCGCGGCTTACTCTGATCGTCCTCGTCTGGGGGCCGGTTGTGATCGCGGCGGCGGCCGGCTTCCGAATTTTGGCGCGCTACGTAACCCGGCAAGGCGCGAGGGCACAGGCCGATGTCAACGCGAAGATCCTCGAGACGGTCGGTGGCATAGCCGTCGCCAAAAACTTCAGGCGCGAATCGACGGTCTACGATGAATTCCTGGACGTCAATGCGACGGCCTACGCGATCAACGTGCGGCGCGGTTTTGCGCTGGCAACAGTGTTTCCGGCGCTCAACTTGTTGATGGGCTTCGGCACCGGCTCCGTGGTGTATTTCGGAGCGCTATCGACCATCGATGCCGGTATCACGGTCGCGGCTTGGTTCCTGTTCCTCCAGAGCCTCGAGCGATTCTGGTTTCCTTTGATGAACTTGTCCGCATTCTGGAGCCAAGTCCAGGTCGGGTTCGCGGCGATCGAGCGAGTCTTCGCGCTCATTGACCACGAATCGAGCGTCGTCCAGACCGGCTCTGAATCGGTCGAACGGATCAATGGCGACATTCGGTTCGAAAGTGTCCGCTTCGGCTACGGCGACGGGACACAGGTTCTGCCTGAATTCTCGCTGCACGTTAAGCCAGGCGAGAGCGTGGCGCTTGTCGGCCACACGGGTGCCGGTAAATCGTCGATCGCGCGGCTTGTGGCGCGCTTCTACGAATTCCAAGGCGGGGAAATCCTGATCGATGGCCGCGATATCCGCTCATTAGACCTTGGCGCGTACAGACGCCGGCTCGGCGTTGTTCCGCAAACGCCCTTCTTGTTCAGCGGCAGCGTCGCGGACAACATCCGCTATGCCCGCAGGGATGCATCCGACGCCGAGATCATGGCTCTCGCCCAAACCGTCGGCGATGGCGAATGGCTTGCCGCGCTGCCGGAGGGGCTCGCCACCGATGTCGGTGAACGCGGTTCGTCCCTCTCTATGGGGCAGCGGCAGCTGGTCGCCTTGCTTCGCGTTCTGTTGCAGAAACCAGCCATCTTCGTGCTCGACGAGGCGACTGCCAGCATCGACCCGTTCACGGAGGCGCAGATCCAAGAAGCGCTTCTGCTCATCCTCAAGGACAGCACCGCGCTGGTGATTGCCCATCGGCTGTCAACGGTCCGCGCGGCGGATCGGATTGTGGTGCTCGATGGGGGGCGGATCATCGAGGAGGGCGATCATATGGCGCTGATGTCTGCCGGCGGTCACTATCGGGAGCTTTACGACACGTACTTCCGGCACCAGGCGCTCGACTATCGTCCGAAGCCGAAGCCGGAGCCGGTGCAGGAGCCGGCCTGAACCTGCGGGGTATAGCTTTCCGGTCCGTTGCCCACTTCGAAGCCTTGCCGTATCATCCGCGCCCGTTCACGTCCGAATCTCGCCGACCACCGATTCTTGCCGCTTGGAGCCGCACGATGACCATCGGATCGTCTTCCGCGCCGGTTGCACTATCAGTCGCGACCGGTCCGCCCGTGCTCGTTTCGTCGCTCGACTTCACATCGTGGGAGCCGATCGCCGAACGCTATAGCCGGCTGGCAGCCGCATCGCTTGATCCGTCGACGTTTCCCGCTTGGCTGGACGAGTGGTCGCGGCTCAGCGAGGAAGTCAGTGAGGCCGGATCCGTCATCTCGATCGCCTACTCCCAGAACACCGAGGACGAGGCGCGTCGCGAAGCTTACATGCACTACGTCCGCGTGATCGGTCCGCGGTTGGCTGATGCCAAGCACGTTTTGAAGCAAAAGGCGCTCGCGGCGATCGATGCGGGCGCAGGGAGCGGGCTGGCGCCAGACGGGCTTGAAACCACATTCAAGCGCTTCCGGGCCGATGTCGAGCTATTCCGCGACGAGAATGTTGCGCTTCTGGCAGAGGAGCAGGCGCGCGGGTCGGATTATGGTCGAACAATGGGTTCGATCTTGGTCGACTTCGACGGCGAACAAAGGACCCTTCAGGGGCTCGAACCATACCTCGCCTCCCCGGAGCGCAGCGTGCGCGAGGGTGCATGGCGGGCATCGATGTCGGCGCGCGAAGAGGTAGGCAACTCGCTGGACGATCTCTTCGACGAATTGCTCGGACTCAGGGTGAAGATCGCCGCAAACGCCGGATACGAAAACTATCGCGACTATCAGTGGCAGGCGATGCATCGCTTCGACTACACGCCGGATGACTCGGCCACTTTCAGGAGCGCGATTGAGGCCACTTTCGTGCCGGCGCTTCGGCGGGTTCAAGCGCGCCGAGCCGAAGCGCTGGGCCTCGAAGTGCTGAGGCCATGGGATCTTCAGGTTGACACCAACGGCGATGAAATGCTGAAGCCGTTCCAGGGCGGCGAGGAGCTGGCCGAGGGCGCTGAACGGATTTTCGCCAAGGTCGATCGCTCGCTTGGCGAACGGATTGGGACGATGCGACGTGAAGGTCTTCTGGATCTCGATAATCGTCCCGGGAAAGCGCCGGGCGGCTATTGCGCGACGCTGGGCGCGAGACGCCTGCCTTTCATCTTCATGAATTCGGTCGGAACAGACGACAACGTCCGGACGATGCTGCATGAAGCCGGACACGCCTTCCACGTCTTCGAGACGGCCGAACTGCCGTTCCACTGGCAGAGGTCGAGTCCGCTGGAATTCGCCGAAGTAGCGTCGATGTCGATGGAACTGCTGACTTCGCCGTACTTAGCCCGCGAAAGTGGCGGGTTGTATGCCCCGATCGACGCGCTTCGCTCCCGAATCGCGCATCTCGAGCACATCATCGAATTCATGCCGTACATGGCGGTCGTCGATGCGTTCCAACATTGGCTCTATGCCCATCCCGAACACGATCGCGCCGAACGCGACGCCCAGTGGCTCGAGCTGCACGAGCGGTTCTGCGTAGGCGCGTCTTGGGAGGGGCTTGAGTCGATCCGAGCTAGGCTGTGGCAACACAAGCTCCACATCTTCGAGATACCGTTCTACTATATCGAATATGGGATCGCTCAGCTCGGCGCGCTGCAGGTTTGGAGAATCAGCCTGGACAATGCTTCCGACGCCCTCGATGCATACAGGTCGGCGCTCGCACTCGGGGGCACGCGGACTTTGCCGGACCTGTTCGCCGCGGCGGGCGCCCGCTTCGAATTCTCAAAGGATGCGCTCTCTGGGCTCGTCGAATTGGTCGAGTCTTCGATCGTTACCCTCTATGACGAACTCGCCGACGCGCGATGAGCCGATCGTGGGCTTTCGCGGCGCATGATCGAGCGGGTTCGGAGCACGCAGTTCCGTCGCAAACGGTGATCGTGGGCCGCCTGCCCACCACGAAGGGCGAGGAGTCAGATCGATGGGACGAATTTGCCGGAGACCAAGCCGCGGAGTTGCACTCGCAATGCTGCTTTTCGCCGCCGCTCCTTTAGGGGGCTGCGAAGACCTCGAACCGCTTCTGGGCGACGTGCTCGATCCGAACGGCGAGTCGGATGATGCGTCGCCCGAAGAGAACGCAAGTGCAAGCGACGAGCAAGTTGGCGACGAGGCCGGAACGGTCGATGAAGCCGGTGCCGCCGAAAATGCCGCCACTACGCCGGAGGAAGCCGACGATGACGACGGTTCGGGAGTGGACGTTGACGAAATCGGGACGGCGATAGCGGCCGAAGGCGATTCGGATGCAGGCGAAGAGTCAGACGATGGGACTTCCGAGGACGCGGAATCCGTTTCGGAACTCGATGATGCGGCCGCCGAGGCTCGCTTGTTCGATTCGGCGGCTGCGGATGACGATGACGGACCGCGCGTCGGCGTCGACATGCTCAGCTCGGAAGAGCTTGCGATGGCCGAGCGCCTGGCGTTCCAAGGGACGCTTGTCGGCGACGAGCTGAGCTCGGCTACGGATCGGGATGCCACGCTGTCCGCGCTTTCGGACGAGGGCACGACAGGCGGCGACGCAGCGGCACAGGTCGCGGCGCTCGCCGATCGGCCTAGCTACCGGGTGCTCTACACACAGCGTGTAGCGGACAAAAGCTCGGGCTCGCGTGCGGCCGAGGTTGCGATCTATCGCTATGACACGGGCGAGCCCGTCTACACTCGCGTCGACCTCGAAACCGGCGATGTCTCTGCCATGGATGTTCCGGAGGGCGTGCCCGTGCCGCTTGTCCGCGGCGAGATCGACGAGGCAGCGCTGATCGCGCTCGCCGACCCTGAAGTTGTGCAGCGTCTGGACAGTGCCGGGATCAGCCCGGATAGTGTTGGTGTGAACGGACTCTTGACCAGCTCGTCCGAAGATGGCTCGGCATGCGAGAATCGCTGCGTGCGCCTCTTCCTTACATCACTAAAAAGGCCGGTGCCCGAGTTCGCCGTGATCGTAGACTTGATCACGCTCTCCATCGTCGCGATAGAAGACATGCCAGGAAGGAGCCTCAACCCGTGAACTTCAAGCCGCGACGAACCCTAGCGTTGATCTTCGTACTTGTCGTGACTTTCGCATCGACGCCACCGGACGCCGCGCATGCGTCCGCCGCTGATTATTGCAGCGGCCAGCAGCTGGCGATCGGCGCCAATTGGACGGTATGTTGGGAAATTCGGGCCAACGAGGGCCTTGTAGTCTCGAACGCATACTTCACCAAGCCGCCCAATATCGATCGGCGCGTTCTTGGGGAAGGTTCCGTCGCCCAGATCTTCGTGCCATACGAAACCGGCTCGCCCCGCTACCACGATGTGGCGTACGGTTTAGGACCAGCGATGGTCGTCCTTTCGCAAAACGACGACTGTCCACACGGCACGTTGCTCTCGGGAGGACGCGTTTGCAGGGAAATACATGATCGCGGGTTGGCGGAGAAGTACTGCGCGGGGCCGTGTACTTCGCGCCGCGGCACAGCGCTTCGCTTGTGGTCGAGCAGTCAGATGGGTGCATACAACTACATCACGAGTTGGGAGTTCCACGATGACGGCACTATCGAGCCCGGCCTCGGTCTGAGCGGGGCGCTCCAATTCGGCGACACGGCGCACGTCCACAACGTTTATTGGCGTCTCGACGTCGACATCGATGATCCCGGTGGGGACAGCGTCGAGGAATTCTGGCGTATCGCGCCGACCTGGGGCGGTGGGCTGGTCGGCGCTCTGGGCTGGAATCCGATCTTGGGCGAAACGTGGCGGCCTAATCGGCTGGAGGAATTCCGAAAGTGGCGGGTCGTTGATAACAACCGCACGAACGCCAACGGCGCCCCGATGAGCTACGAGCTAATCCCGCATGCGGGCGACGGCAATCTGCGTACGACCGCGGCCGAGGGATTCTCGCGGGGCGAATTCTGGGTGACGGCGTACAAGCCGGGTGAGCGCTTCGTATCGACCGATGACGACGATCTCTTGAGCACTTATATCACGGGTGATCCGGTCGGCAATACGGACGTCGTCATATGGTATGCGCTACACGAGCATCATCAGGTGCGAGACGAGGATGCGCCCTACATGCCGATGGAGTGGGTACACTTCAAGCTTCGACCGAGGGACTTCTTCGACGACTCATCGATGGATTGATCCGGTTGTAAACGACTCGCCCGCGTTACCTCGGAATACATTGGTAGACGGTTCGTCGAGGGTCGGCGCGTGGCGAATAGTGGTCTAAGGCGTCAAAAGTCGATACATTCCGACATTGCCTGCGCGATCCGCGGCACGGTCGGAACGACTCCGTCCATCATCTGAACGTCGTATGGAACAGGGCAATCCGCGGCGCCCACTCGCGCGACCGGAGCATCTAGATCTTCGAACGCTTCCTGTGCGACGACGGCAGCGATCTCGGCTCCGAAGCCGACGGTCAAGCGGTCCTCGTGGACGACAAGGCAGCGGCCGGTGCGGCGCACGCTCTCCAGGACCGCGGTCCGATCCCACGGAATGATCGTCCGAAGGTCGATAATCTCCACCCCTTGCCCGAACGAATCTGCTGCTTCGAGGCACCGATGGACCATCGCACCCCAAGTCACGACCGAGAGGGTATCTCCCGACCGGCGCGTGATCGCCTTTCCGAACGGGATCGAATAATCGTCGCCAGGGTACGGGCGACGGGCTTCTGCGCCAAAGTACAACGCTCGATGCTCAAGGAAGAAGACCGGATCATCACCGCGCAGGGCCGTCCGGAGCAGACCGGAGGCATCTTCGGCATCCGAGGGCATCACCACCTGCCAACCGACCGAGTGGGCGAAGATCGATTCGTCGCTCACCGAGTGCCATGGGTCGCCCGTAGATGGAGCGAATCCGACCGGCATGCGCACGATGATCGGCGCGGCAAATCGATTGTTCGTCCGCCAGCGCACCGTCCCGCAATCGTTCAATTGCTCGGTTGCCGGATCCGCGTACTTACGGAACTGGATCTCGGGCACCGGTATCAGACCGGTGTATGCCATTCCGACGGCGCGCCCGATGATGCCTTCCTCGCTGAGCGTCGTGTCGAACACCCGGGCGTCACCGAATGCGAGCTGCATGTCACGCGTCGCACCGTGGACGCCGCCTTTGACACCGACGTCCTCGCCGAAAACACGGATGCGCGGGTTGGCGTGCATCTCGGCCTCGAGCGTCATCCGGATCGAGTCGATCATGTTGATTCGCACCGGTTCCGGTGGAGCCGGAACCGTCGAGAAATCCGCCGCGATACCGACCCCCTCCGGCCTGGTACCGCCCACCTCTTGTGAGTCCTCGGCGCTGGAGAAGACGAAACGATGTGCGGTCGCCGGCTCGCCATGCGGCTGTTCGCCTGCTCGGCGGGCAGCCTCTGCCACTTCTGAAACGGCCGCGACCTCCATAACCTCCCATTCGTTCTTGGAAAGAATGTCGGGCTCGAGGAAAGCACGAAGGCGCGGTAGCGGATCGCGAGCGCGCTCCATTCGGATGGTCTGTTCGCTCTTGTACGCTTGATTGTCCTGGAACGAGTGGCCGGCAAGGCGAGGTACTTCGAGGCGGAGAAGAACCGGACCGCGTGTCTGGCGCACGTGTCCGAGCGCCCTATCGATCAGTCCCGAAGTCAACCCTGGATCCGTTCCGTCGCCGTCGAGCACCAGCAGGCTGCCGAAGCTTGCGAGGTTGGCTGCGATATTTTCGCCAGGGGTCTGGAAACGCGACGGAACCGAGATGGCGTAACCGTTGTCCTCGATGAAGAAGAGCATAGGTAGTCGCCCGGTTGTCGCCATGTTCAGGGCCGCCCAGAAGCCTGGGGTCGCGGTGGAGCCCTCACCGCCGAGCGCGACCGCGACCGCCCCGCCCCATTCCGGATCTTCCATGAACTCCGAACGATATCGAATGCCATCGGCCCAGCCGAGAGCGGGCGTGTATTGCGCTCCAACGTCGCCCGACATCGGGAGGATTACCGGCCCGCCGCGCGCGGGCATCGAGAAAACGACGCCGATGTCGCGGCCGCCATTCAGAGATCCGGCGCGGCCCATTGTCGCGGCGATCGCCTCTTCAGGGGTCAGCCCGGCAGTCAGGACGAATGGGCGCGAGCGATAGTAAACAGAAGCGGCGTCGCGGGGATGCGTCAGCCGTAGTCCCAGGAGCACCTGCGCCAGGTCATGCCCGCGCGCCGAGAACTGGTACTTGACGAGCCCGGCTGGGACTAAATCGGATTCCTCGATAGAGTCGATGGCGCGCGAAAGCAGCATAGTTCGTGCGACACGACGCCAATCGATGGGCACATCCCTGGCGCGTGCAACCGGAAAGGATTGGGTCTCGTGCATAGGCCGGTCCGTTATGGAGCCCAACAACAATTCGAGGCGCGGGAGGGGATGGAATCCACTCAGGGAGAAACCAGCGGCGAACCTCAGATCGATATCACGTCATTGCGTGAGCTGCCAAATACGCTAGCTGTCGGAAACGCCTTGCGAATTCGAAGTTTCGGCCGAGATGACCTGCTCCAGCGGGATCGGCTCCGCCTCGCGACGCTCGAAGCACAGGCCCTTGCCGTCCTCTGCGCGATGCACTTCTATGACATCGCCGAGCTCGAATTCGCCGCCGATCAACCGCTTGGACAACTCGGCCTCTATGTGATGCTGAATGACGCGCCTCAACGGTCGGGCGCCGAAAGCGGGATCATAACCTTCTTCGGCTAGCCAAGCCCGCGCCTCGTCCGACAACTCAAGGCTGAGCCCTTTCTGCATCAGCCTCGCCCCGAGCTCAGCCACCTGCAGTTCGACGATACGTTCGATATGCTCGCGGCGCAGCTGGTGGAAGACGATCACGTCGTCGATCCGGTTCAGGAACTCCGGTCGGAAAGCCTTCTTCAGCGCATCGCGCACATCCGTCGCGTAGCGTTCGTCCGTCGCGTCGTTCCCATCCGAGGACGTCCCGCCGTATCCGAGCCGGCCACCGCGCACCGTCAACTCCGTACCGATGTTCGAGGTCATGATGATCACCGCGTTGCGGAAGTCAACTACATGACCTTGTCCGTCGGTAAGACGGCCGTCGTCAAGGACCTGGAGCAATAGGTTCCAGACCTCGGGATGGGCCTTCTCGATCTCGTCGAACAAGACAACCCTGTAAGGGCGCCGGCGAACCGCCTCGGTCAACTGGCCGCCATCCTCGAAGCCAACATAGCCCGGAGGGGCGCCGACGAGTCGGCTGACCGTATGTCGCTCACGGTATTCACTCATGTCGATGCGGACAAGTGCGTCGTCGGAGTCGAACATGAACTCCGCGAGCGCCTTGGCCAACTCCGTCTTCCCCACGCCGGTCGAGCCGAGGAAAATGAAGCTGCCGATGGGCCGGCTCGGATCTTTGAGCCCGCTGCGGCTGCGTCGGATGGCGTCCGCGACGGCCGTGATCGCCGTGTCCTGACCGATGATGCGCTTGTGCAGGAAGGATTCCATCTCCAGCAAGCGTTTTGCTTCGCTAGCAAGAAGACGGCTCACCGGCACGCCCGTCCAGCTGCGCACGACTTCGGCGATATCCTCTTCGTCGACCACTTCGTCGAGATCGTTCTCACGGCGCCAGTTACTGACTGCCTCCTCGTGCTTCTTTTCCAGCTGAATCCGCTGTGATTTCACACGGGCGGCCAATTCGTAGTCGCGGCTATGCCACGCCTCTTCTTCTTCGGCAGCAAGGGTAACAATCTTGGCCGCATCAGCGCGCAACTCCGTCGGCATCGAATACATTTCTATCCGCAACTTGGCCGCGGCCTCGTCCATGAGGTCGATGGCCTTATCCGGCAATGCGCGACTGGTCACGTATCGATGCGACAACTCGGCCGCCGCTTCTAAAGCCTCGTCCGTGAAGCGGACCTCGTGGTGCGATTCATATCGCTTGCGCAAGCCATGAAGCATGCGCACTGACTCCTCGACATTCGGCTGTTCGACGTAGATCGGGGCAAAACGCCGCTCGAGCGCCCGATCCTTCTCGATGTGCTGCCGATATTCGTCGCTCGTCGTCGCGCCGATGCATCGTAGCTCGCCGCGCGCGAGCGCAGGCTTCATCAAGTTGCTCGCATCCATGGCGCCCTGTGCGGCACCGGCTCCGACCACGTTGTGTAGTTCATCGATGAACACGATGACCCGGCCCTCGGCGTTCCGGATCTCTTCGAGGATGGCCTTGAGGCGTTCCTCGAACTCACCGCGAAACTTGCTGCCGGCCACCATTGCACCCAGATCGAGCTCGATAATCCGCTTATCGAGCAGGAGCTCGGGAACGTCGCCGTTGACGATCAATTGGGCAAGCCCTTCGACGATCGCGGTCTTGCCGACGCCGGGTTCGCCGATCAATACCGGGTTGTTCTTAGTCCGGCGCATAAGCACGCGCATCATGCGAAGCGTTTCTTCGTTACGGCCGATCACAGGGTCGAGCTTGCCGTCCCGCGCGATTTGCGTAAGGTCGCGACCGTACTTCTCGAGAACACGAAAGCGGGTTTCGGACCGTCGCGACGTGACGTTCTGACCGGCTCGAAGCTCCCCGATGGCCATGCGTATGTCTTCCTTGTCCACGCCGGCTTCGGAAAGGAGCCGGGATGAATGGCCACGCTCTTCAGAAGAAATCGCGAGCAGGATGTGCTCCGTGGAGATGTACTCGTCGCTGAGCGTCTTCGCTTCGCTGGTCGCGACCTGACCGAGCCGCTGAATGCGAGGCGTGACGAATATCTGGCCGGAATTGCCGGTCTTGCCCGGGATGTGGAGCTTCCGATTGTTGGCGAGGTACTCGTCGATTTGAATCGCAAGAAGTTCCGTGTTGACCCCGAGCATCTCTTCGAATATCTCGGTCGCAAGGCCGTCCGGCTGCTCGAGCAATGCAAGAAAAACGTGCTCGGTATCCATCTGATTGTGCCCGTAGCGCAAGAGGATCTCTTGTGAACGGGCGATGACGTCCTGGGCACGCTCCGTGAAGCGGTCGAAGGGCATCATAATTCTTTCGCTCCTAACGGCTGCGGGTCAGCGGCGGCAGGTCGCTCCCGTGCCGGATCAACTGCTTGAAGGCTCTCGGCGAACGCTCGCCGGCCGTGGCAGTATAGTGTGACGAATCGGGCGGAACAAGGGTTCGAGTGAATGAATACTGCTAGAGGCCGACTACGCTTCATTTGATCAGCGGCCTCCGCTGCTGCCCGTAACGTCTCGGACGCTCACGCGTCTGAACGTCTTGTGATGGACTCGACCCCCCCTCCCGCGCAGGACGAGCCAGGCACCGTCCGATGGTTCGGTGCGCCTGCTCTTTTCGGTGCCGGCGTTCTGCTGCTCATCGTGCTCGCCTTACCGGGACAGGGCTCCGACTCGGCTTACGCTCAGGCTTGCCCACCGTATTGCGGCACTCCGGTGATCACACCTGCTTGGCACCTGCATATGTGCGACGTGCCATATCAGGAACAGCTCGATGACAATCGCTGCATGCGCGGACCGGGCATTACGGAATTCCCTTCGGGAACGGACCGCGTTTACATAATCTACTGCCATCACTTGCCGGAAGAAGTAGGCAATATCGTCAGAGTTCAGGTGAAGGACTCAGGCGGTGGATTGCAGTACGTCAACCATCCCGATGGGATCACGTACGTCGGAGATGGATGCGAAACGCTCGTCTTCCAGAAGCGCACCGGTATTCCGCCCGGAGGGAGCCCGTACTTCACTTCCGCGGTGTGGCCTGAAGGACCGTTCAGCGGCATCGGCGCCGGGATAGAGTGGTTCGTGGGTCTGTTTGTCGCCTTCGATGCCGACTTCTATTACGGCCTTGGCGCAGAAGCCGAAATCACTGCGCGCGACCCGGCATCAAACCTTGATCCGCTAGGTATAGACGAAATCACGGTTCAGGTTTCGAGCACGACTGATCCGGTGGGGATTCCAATGCGCCTGCTTGAGCAAGCCACCGGTTTCCCTGTTTTCAAGGCAGCCTTACCTCTGCGCTTTTCGGATCGAATGTCCGACGCCGCAGCCGGCGTGATCCATGTGAACAACAACGACACGATCACGGTCTCGTATTGTCCTCGCGGGTGTACGACGCCCTACTCCGATACGGCGACATGGATCCAGATCCACGCTACGGTGACCCCAACTTCGTTGCCTACCTACGCAGGGCCACGGCCGACGGCGACTAACACGCCGCCGCCCGGAGTACCGATCGAACACATCACGTTGCGCCCGGCGCCCGAAGATGTTGGATATGTACCCCAGATTTCGGCCAATCAGAGCCGCGTTAACCACTTAGGCTATCCGACTATCTACTCGGGGATGTGGACTAGCGGGCGCAACCGCCACTTCGGCATGGTGCAATTTCGGCTCGATTCACTGCCCGCCGGCGCACGGATTCTAGATGCCCGGCTTGAGATGATCGGGCAAGACAGGGCCTTCATCGACTCGGGCGAATGGACGGTCCAATTGCTCGAGCCTTCGATCGACGCAGGCTGGCGGTCCGCCAGCTTCGATCAGGTGCGCACCGCGGTATCACTGGCTCGCATCGGTCCCGTGCTCGGCGAATTCGAGCTCGCCGAAGGTCGGACGAACGCGTTCGGTTTCTCGCCGGACCAGCTCGGACTCATCGAGGCGCGGTTGGGTTCGAGCCGAAGAATCTCGTTCAGGGCTGACGGTCCGAGCGGGGAAGACAACAACCTGTTCGCCTGGCACTCTGGAGTCGACGTTTACGAGAGGGCGCCGGCGCCGCCGGATCCTGCTCTCGGCCCTTCGCTGACACTGGGCTACGTTCCCGCGGGGACTGGCCCCACCCAAACACCTCCTCCTAGCCAAACCCCGTCCGCAACCACGCCGACTCCGCGGACCAGCCCTACTTCGCCGCCAACTTCCGGACCCACAGCCACATCCACGCCTGGTGGCTCGGAGACCTCGGTGCCGACTCCGACCCCGCCGCTGAGCGCTACCGTTCCACCAGGTTCGGCCGAGCCTAGCGCATCGCCAAGCGCGACGGATGTCGGCGCCCCGACCGCGACTCCTGCTCCGCCGACCGGAGTGCCGTCGGCGACTCCGATCGGCGGCGCGCGTGGCCGCCAGGCTTGCATCACGGCCTTCGATGACCGGGACGGCGACGGCTCGCGATCGCCGGCAGAGCGGTTCGTTGCCGGACTCACTGTCCAGCTCACGCACCTCGCCAGCGGAGCATTCGTCACATGGACCACCGATGGTGCGAACAACCCTGACTTCTGCTGGAATGGCCTTACCGACGGCTCTTATGCGCTGAAGATCACGGAGCTTCCATTCGGCATGATCTCGTCCGGCACCGCCGAACATCGCTTCGAAGTGCCGATGGAAGAGGTCTCTCTGACCTTCGAGTTCGGGATCCGCTCGGCGGATGCACCGACGGCAACGCCGTCGCCGCTGCCCACCACCCGATCAACTCCGACACCGCTCCCAACGGTTGTCGGTCCGCAGGGCACTCTCTGCGCGATAGTCTTCTCCGACCTCAATGCGAACGGATTCGATGACCCTGGCGAGCCGCTCATTGCCGATGGGTTGATCCGGATCGAAAATGAAGTCCGTTCGCCGGTGCGCGTCATCCTGAGTCGCGGCGACGATCGGCTGTGCGTGCCGCTTGCGACCGGAGTCTACTACGTGACTATGGAGCCGTTGCTTGGCCATGAGCCGACCACCGCGGGCGAGGAAGTCGTCCTTGTTACAGATGGCGCCGTCAGGGACGTTCGCTTTGGTTGGCATCGGCAGATCTCACACGGCGCCCAGCGGCTCTTTCTCCCCTTAGCGTTGCGGCAGGTCAGGGCAAGCCGCTGATCGCTCGCCCGGCAGTGGAATTCGCGTATCGTTTCACATCTCCGCAGACGATCGATGAAAGGACGATCGAAATGTTGACCTGCCCACCTGTCTATCTCGCGCGCCGTCGAAGAATGACTCGAAGTTCGATGCTGATCGTCGGAACAAGCCTTGGCGTCATGCTGGCCGTTGGGGTAGCGCTTGTAAGCGAGGTCCAAGCTTTGAGCGTAGGGGTTGCAGATCTGCGCGTAGCTCAGATCGGCGCCCTCGAGCCGTCTACCGTCTTCCCGGCTCGAACCGAGGCGATCGATGCGCTCTTCGAATTCGTGGACGCCGAGGGTGAAGAGATTGAATTGGTCATCAAAGGCAGGGGCGGCATCGAGTGCTTCAGACATATGGCGACTTACGATGGTAGTGGCAGCGCGAGGGTGATGATCCGTGGGGCCACCATGTATCCGGTTATCGCTGAAACCTTGGCGGCGGCGGTGCTCGAGGCCAAGCGCAATGCAAAGTCGGCGGCTTCCCGTACTTTCGGCGTGAAGGAATTCCTCCTGAGCGCTCAAGCCGGCGCCATGCGCTCGGGCTATGCGGCGGAGACGCTGTTGGCGGCCGACCTGCCAAGCGATCTCAAGTCACGAGCGGAAGACGTACTCGGGGTCGTAGAGGCTGCCAGCGCGGAACTTGATGCGGCGATCGCGCTACCTGAAACGGATCTGTCTGGGATGCAGAGCATCGCAGCTGCTGTCGATGTTGTGCTCAGTGAGGCCGTGCTGGCGTCGCGAGACCTTCGATCCGCGGCTCCGCGCATCACGAGCATGGCGCTCCCCTCGACCGGCGAAGGGACCCTTCTTATTCAGGCCCTCGTTGCCGGCTCGGTTGCCGCGTCTGCAGAGTTCCGCGTCGAAGTGGTCAGAGAAATGGAGAAGCTCTATTTGCCTAAAGTCGCCGCTGAATGAATGTTGCGGCATTGAATTCTTGTACGGCTGTGGTAGTATCGCGCAGGGTCTTGCATCCGGGTGCGCCCGGCGCGAGGCCATCGTTTTGTCGATCGGCGTCGTCTACTTACGGGTACATCATCGGCGTCTCATCGGTTACTTAGGTCGTGTATTGAAACTCGACCCGGGATGGGCGCGGTCTTCTGAACCGCGCGGCAAGGGGGAACTTGTGATGTTTACGAACACCAACTTATGTACTGGCACGCGCCATGCACTCTCTGTTGCCTTCGCGATTTTCGTTGCCTGTGCGATGGCCGCGGGAGCCAATGCGCAAGGCGCAGTAGTCGGCAACTTGCGCCTTGCGTCGGATGCGGCTGGTACACCGATGGAAACCGTACCGGCGGGTCCGGGCGAAAAGGTCTATGCGCTCGAGACCGGCGACGAAGTCGTATACATGGCCTTCGACTTCAGTGGATCGACGCCGATGACGGCTCAGCTGCGCCTGATGGGACCGATGGGTGTGGCCGTCCATCAAGAGGATGTCGAGCTGGTCCAACCGGGCCCTTATGTGGTTGAGTACGATCCGGGAGACAATCCGCTGGCTGAGACCGAGTTCGTCGTGAACGTCTACGTTCAGGCAGAGGGCAGCTTTTATCTCGCCGACAGTCTGCAGATGACCGTAGGCGAGGCCGAGCTCAGTCCGGCCGTCAACGAAGTTCCGCCGGCAACACAGTTGTCGACGGACTCGAATCCGGCGCCTGCTGTCGCGGAGGTATCAGCTCCCTCGAATGTACCGCCGGCGGTAGTCCCAGGTCCATCGACAATGCTCTTGATGCTTGCCGGTGTAGGCGTTATTGGCCTGCTCGCGGTTGTTGCGTGGGCCGGAATGTCAGCGATGAAGAGCAGCTGAGCTATTCGGCCGATTGAACTTCGTCACCACTCATCTCATACGACTCAAACGCGCCTTCGGATTGGAGTACGGACATGCGAAAGCACTTAGTGTTGGGACTCGGCATCGCGATGTTGTTGTTTACGCTAGCCACGAATGTCGGGAACGTTGACGCTCTGGCAAAGGTCGGCAACCTCATGATCGAGGGCGACGATGTTGTCCTTGACGGCGAGGTTTTCATCGTTCCTCCCGGCAGCGAAGAAGTATCGATCACTTTCGACTACACCGGCGCATCGAGGAGTACGATTGCTGTGCGAATCGAAGGGGTCGGTGGGCTTCGTCTATACGAGACGGACGCTCGCTATTCCGGCGATGGTGCCGCGGCCGTAACCGTGCGCGGCGTTGAGTTCTACGCTTACCTCGCTGATGCGGTCGAGAACACATCGCGAGAACTTGTATCGGTCGTCCGGGATCTGTCCAGCGCATCGAGCATGTCCTCGGGCGAGGTTTTCGAGCACTTGACCGCAACAGAGAACCTCTTGGGGACGATCTCGTCTCAGCTCGACATTCTGGAAGGCGTGCAGTTGGAAGGCGATGCGGCGAGCGCGGCACAAGACATGCGCTCCGCAATCGAAGAGATCGATCTGTACCTCGAAGAAGCGAAGAGCCTGGCGGTCGATGACATCGAAGGTCGAAAGGCTCGGGGTAAGCTGATGGCAGGACCAGCCGATGAGCTGAGAATCGCCGCCTCGACGGTCGCGACCGCGATCGAGGGAGTCGATTCGGCCGCATTTCCTGAGAGCGAGGGAGAGTGGCGCTATACGGTGTCCGCTCGCTTGACCGAGGGCACGAATGTTCAAGATGCCATAGCGGACAGTGTGGAATTCGAAGTGATTGAGCCGGGAGCACCCAGCGTATCGTCGCGTGCTGGTGATCCGACCGCAGCCGCAACCACCCGCTCTGGTGGCGGTACTGGTGGTTTGAGCAGTCGGACCGGCACTCCTCAGGCGGCGAAGGCCGCGGCGACGCAAACGGCTGAATCGATCAAGAGCGATGCTGCCACCCAGAGTGCAGAGGGACCAAATTTGTCAGGACGAGGTACCCCTGTGACTTCGGGCGGCGAAAGCGACTTTGATGGCGGGACTGATCCGGAGATCGATGCCCGGGCAACCGAGGCAGCGGACGCGACCTTAGTAGCAATGATTAGCGGAGGATCCGAGGACACGGGTGAGGAAATCGGCGGCGAGGACGCGGTCTCCGCCTTGCCGACTTGGACCGTACCGGCGAACAGGGCCCGCACAAGTTCAGATTCAGGCTCAGCCGGTACGGA
Source organism: Anaerolineae bacterium (assembly GCA_038913135.1). GTDB lineage: Bacteria > Chloroflexota > Anaerolineae > Epilineales > Epilineaceae > JBCLES01. The sequence continues at coordinate 39,879 of JBCLES010000015.1, read as the reverse complement.
ATCGGATGAAGAGTCGGACCTAGACGCAGACCCAGAGGGTGGCTTGAATCTAGGTATTCTCTTCCTCGGAATCCTGGCGCTGATCGCGATCGCGTTCTGGATGCGCCGGCGAATGTAGAATGTCCCGAGCTGCCCTTTCTGAAAGGGCCGTACCCACTGAAAGTAGTTGGTCGTCTAGTCTTTACGGAACGGTGATCGCTAGAGGATCGCCCATTTTTCAATGCATTGACGGCGTGCCTGACCACCGGCGCGCCGTGATCCGCGCCGCAAGGTGCCAACACGAACTACCCGCACGTCGGAGACCCCCCCCACCGCGGACGAATGAGTCCTGAGGAGGACCCTGAATGATTCAAAGAAGATTCGCCCTGCTCATCCTATCTATTGCCGGCCTCGGCGCATTAGGCGTCTCCATGCACGCACGGATCGCGACGCCAAGCGTCGATGCGCGAACGACGGACGCCGGAGTACTAGTTCAAGCCCCCAGTGCCAGCGTATGGATGAGCGATACCGAAGACGGTGAGCGCCGTCGGAGTCTGCCCGCCGATACATCCGTGCTCTGGGCGGTCGTCGATTTCGAGGACGCGGAAGGCGACCGATTCAAAGTGGAGATGCAGGACTTGGCCGGCAACACGGTCGTGAGTCAGTCACTCTTGCCCGTGAGTGGAACTGCACGGCGTTCTATTCCGATCTCAATCGCTGTTATAGTGAACGCCTATCTGAGTTCGATCCGCGATATCCTCTCACCGGTTCCCGGCGAAGGCGAGCCGGTAACGGGACTTGGCGAAACGGTTGAGTTCATCCAAACGATGTGCGGGAGCGACGTGCGTCCTGAACTGCCGGATCCGTGGCCGCCTGTTCTTCCAACACCTAGCCCCGGCGAGCCTACGCCCACGCCGGCTCCGCCCGATCCATATACCCAGTGGCTTTCAGCCGTCCTGAACCCAATCGACTCCAGTCAGCTCATGAGCGCGGAGTTGCGCAGGAAGCTCCTCGCGATCAGCGCGCTGCCTGACATGGCGGACGGCGGCGCGGGAGCGGCCGCGGCAGCAGAATTCCGCACCGCAAGTGCCGAGCTGGAAGGCATCGAATCGAGCCTAGCGGAAGTGCGCCTGCTGCTCAAACCCGCCAATACGAGCATTCGGCCGGCTCCCGAGCGCGCTTGCGCGCTTGTAGATGCGACCAAGACGGATGTGGACGGTACGATCGCGAAAATCGAGGATGGACTCTCGAAGATGCCCGAAGATGTTTCAACTTGGGCGTTCCCGCCGACAGAAGCCCGTTACGCGGGCCGCATATTCCTGGATTGTCAGCAGTACCTCACCAGTCTGAAGATTGTGACGCCGGCGGAACCAGCCGGCACTACAGTCGATACCGAGTCATGGTCGATTGGCGATACGGGACGGGCCGCGCTGATCTTCCCAGCGTCAAACTTGACCGACTCGAGCAGCGTTGGGACGCTGAGGCTCAGCCCTACAGGCGGAGCGACCGCGATCTACGCTTTGGGTGTGCTGCTCGAAGGCCTCAACCACACGGCGACCATCGGCGGCTATGTTACAGATCGGAACTGCAATCCGGTCGATGGACAAACGGTTGACTTGTCGATCGATACGCCGGAAGGCGGCACGCTCAGTGCTTCTGAGGCCCTCACGATCGACGGCGATTTCAGCGTCCAGTACGAGGCCCCCGATGACGTTCCCCCTCCGATCGCCGAAGGCCCGGAAGCGGGCAGGCGCGTTGACATTGTGGTTTCGGCCAAGTCGTCGGATGACGAGACCGTCGCTGCCTCGACACAGTTCAATGTGATCGGAAAGGCATTCCACTTCCGCGTGATCGTCAATCCTCGGAACATCAACCGGCTGGCGCCATATATCGCGCCGACCGCGCGCCCCGGCTTCCCGACTCCGACGCCGGCTCCAAGAGACCCGTATTCCAGCGGTCGCTTGCGCGGAGGAATCACGATCGAGGTGAAGGATGTCAACGGTGCCAACGTGGCAGATGGCACCGTGGTCAACCTCAACATCAAGGATGGTGACCCAGGACTTCTCGCCTACGAAAGGCGTGTCAGGGGAGTAACTGGGACGGAGCTTGTGCAGGCCGGCAAGTCGATCGACCTAGTCACGCGGGGCGGTAACACTGTCGTGATGCCCGAAGTCGACGATCCTGGGATTACAAATCTCGAGGCGCTGTACCTCATCCCAGGTCCCGATGGCGACGGGTTCGTCACGCTCGAAATGTCCGCCGACGGCAATCGCGCGAATTCCGACGACCCGATCCTGGGGGAGCCGACGATCTTGATCTTCAGTCGGGTCTCGATAAACCTCCCGCTTGTTCTCAAGAACAGCCATCCGCTTCCGGCGGCACCAAGGCCGACGCGGCCGCCGCGAGAGGATCCCTAGACCAAGTTTTAGGCGGGTAGGCGACAGCGTGAAGGGATGATAGCCCGTAGCGATAACCCGCAGCATTAAGCCGAAGCGATGGCCCGGAGCCGAATTGGAATCGGACTCCGGGCCATCGCTCTTTGTTATCGCTCTATGTTACTTCTGAAGCCGGACGGCCAGTACTCCGCCTCGTTGGAAATGTCCGATAGCGGATGCGTAGGTGGCCGAACCCCGCAGGATCTGTGTGGTTGCACTTAGCGCACCGACGCTAACTTGACGGTCCAATAGTGATTGTACGGAGCGCCAGGCTCGAAAACGTAATGAGCGCCGACATGCGTGTAACTGGCGTCGATCACGGTATCCCTTTGGCCCTGACGCATCCACGCGTCGACAACTACGACCGGCAGCCCATTGTTCGCTGCAAGCAATTCGCCGACAATACTCGCGCTGAAGCCCGTTCGAGAGACGCGTTCTGCCGGTGTCGAACCGTCGCTACCAATGTGGCTGAAGAACGCGTTGCGCGCCATATCTCGGTTGTGGATCTCGGCCGCGGCATCAAGCCGTCCATCCATGATTAGCGGAGCGACACCGTACAATTCGCGCACAAGGTTGATCTCGGCGATAAGGTCGGTGATCTTGTCCAGGTCCTCCGGCGGCAGAGTCGGCAAGGGTTCGCCGCTGCCAGGTGGGCCGTAAACGATCGTCAGCTTCGGGGGCGTCCGACCTCCCGCATCCGGTCCAAACCCGCTGTCCCAATCCATGACATTACGCAGCCCGCCCGACGGACCATCCATACGGAAGGACACTTTGCCGGTCGTCAACGCGCGGAACTCTATTTCGCGAAGTTGCGTCGGGCTGAGCTCGAAGACGTTTTCCCTGCCCACTCCAAGATCGGCCTGCCGTAATGTCGGGACGAGCTTCGAAGAGATAGGAGCCGCGCGAAGGGAGGTATACGAACTGCTTCGCCATCCATGGTCGATAGCGGCGCCTAGCATGACCGTGTCCCATAAGCCGTTGCCGCCGCTCGAGAGATAGATCAACGACTGGCCGTTCAAGGTCAGCCTTGCCGAACGGATGGCCGCTCCGGGCGGAATCGCAGCAAGATTGAATTGCATGCCGCCGTGATAAACGCGCCCCTGGTAATAGCCTGCATAGACGTGTGATTCGCCGAAGTGATTGCCCGACTCGAACTGTCGTACGTAGCCTACGTCTTCCTTTTCGGGGAGGATGTCGACCGCACCGCCCGGCGCTGACGCGGTTGGGGGCGGCGGAAGTGTAGCCATCTCGGTGGCGGTAGGTGGAGGCGGTACAGGTGCCGTAAACGTCGCTGTCGGCGGATCAATCGTAGCGGTCGGCGGTGCTGCGGGTCCGTCGGTCGGCGTGGCGCTCGGCGGCGGAACATCTGTCGGCGTCGCGCTTGGCTCCGGCGAAATCGGACTCATTTGGTAGTTGACGATCAGCCGCGGACCTGGGTAGATAGTGTCGGCGCCGTATCCCGTGTCCCACGTGAAGAGGTTGGACAGCTCGCCACTCGTCGGTCCGTCAAGCCGGATGCTCAACGCCCCGGAACCGGCACGGCGCGAGTCGAGCGTCGCTCGGTGAGACTCGCCGAAGTGGAACGAATTGCGCAAATTCGTGTTTATCGAAGCTACGCCAAGAAGCGGCGGCAGCGTTGACTCGATCGCGGCGTTGTGGATTCCGGAGTAACCTTCGAATTCGAATGTCGAGTCGATGTCCGTCCGAAGGATGTTGGTCGACCATGTACCGGTCCTCCCAAGGAATTCGATCGACCGGCCCGTCATCTCCAGTCGGGCGAAGTTGACGAATGCGCCCGGTGGGATTGCGCTGAGGTCGAATTGCATCGCGCCATGATACGTCCGACCGTTCCAAGTACCCGTGTACGTGTCTTCTTCGTTCGAAAAGTGATTGATGGACGGCTGGCTGCTCACGACCCAACCTATCCGATTATTGGTCGGAGGTATGTCTATCGTAGTGCTACCGTCCGGCGCGACTTGGGTCGGGGTGGGCGGCGCCGGAGTGCTCGTCGGCGAGGCCGTGAAGGTAGGGGTAGCCGTAGCGCCGTGCGCGATCGTAGGAGTAGGCACACCGCCGACCGCGTTGCGGCCGAAACCGACGGTCCAGTAATGCCAAACCGGCGTGCTTACGTTGGCATATCCAGCCCCCATCTCGGTGCAGAGGGTGCACAGCAGGATCGCGCGGTGCGGAGGGCTTTCCATCCACAGCCGCACGATCACAGCCGGCGTCGTCTGCCCGCACCCTACAGTCTCGCCATATGGCGAAAGGTAGCCGGCATCCCGCATCCGCTCGTATGCGGTGCTCCCATCCGATCCGTCGTGTCCGCAAAAGCCTACGGTTCCCATGTCAAGACTATGGCGGCTTGATGCACTCCTCAGCTGAAGGCTTGTATGCAACGGGAACAGCCCAACCGCGGCGCGCTCTATGTTTATCAATTCTTCGACTTGCAGCACGAAGTTACCGGACGGCGTCGCGCTCGGCCGCGGTACAGTCGGGGTCGCCGTGTTCGCGAGCGTCGGCGTCGGCCCTGGAGTCGTCGTGCCAGGGCTGTCCTGAAGTGCTCGACCGGCATTGATGCGCCCCCACCCATACATGTGGTCGTAGCCTGGGTCGCCTAGATCGTCGGCCGTCTGCTCGAGAATGGTTTCGATCGTCGCGGGCGAACGGGACGGATTTTGCCCGACCAGCAAGGCGACCACGCCGGCCACAACCGGAGAAGCCATGCTCGTCCCACTCCAAGCCTGATATCCGCCGTCGCGCACGGTCGACAGAATTGCCACACCAGGCGCTGCCACATCGACGTACGAACCGTAATTCGAGAAGCTGGCCCGCCGATCGGCTTGCGTTGTGGCTGCAACTCCGATCACATTCGGATAGGCGGCGGGATATGTCGGGTTGGAAGTGTTCTGATTGCCCGACGCGGCGACGAGCGTAACGCCGCGATTGATGGCGTACACCGTGGCTTGAGAAAGAGTCGATGACGTGAAAAAGCCCCCAAGGCTCATATTGATCACGTCAGCCCCGTGGTCGACCGCCCACACGATCGAGTTCGCGATGGCAGAGTGACTACCGTTGCCCGTGCGATCAAGCGCCTTCATCGGCATGACCCTGGCAGCCCAACCCGTCGCTGCGATTCCGATCCCGTTGTCGGTCAGGGCCGCGGAAATACCCGCTACGTGGGTGCCGTGGCCATGATCATCGTTCGGGTCATTGTCATTGTTTACGAAGTCGTATCCGGCGACGCAATTGCCGCTCAAGTCGGAGTGTCCGCAGTTCACGCCTGTGTCGACTATCGCGACCGTCACGCCGGAGGCGAGGGAGAAGTCCCATGCCCTCGCGCTGTCGATCTGCTCGTGATGCCACTGTTGTGTGTAGTACGGGTCGTTCGGAATCTTCAAGATGCCGAGCGTGTCATCGAACCCTGGAGACCGCACCCCAGCTCCGCCCACTGTCGGCTGAATCTCGTCCGGCGCTCCGAAGATGCTGACGAGATAGTCCGGCTCGGCGAAGGCGACCGATTCGCGAGCCTGGTAGGCAGAGACCACAGAGAGGGCGTCTTCGTCCCTGAAACGGAGAACTTGGACACCGACATGCGGAATCTCGGCGATGACCTGTCCACCGAGTAACTCGTGCAGAGCCTTCTTCTCGTCGGCCGACGTGCCGGCCTTGAAGCCCACTAGAAGCCGGTTCTCAACATAGATCGGATCATCGGTGCTCAGCCCGTCGAGCATGTCGCCGGGCAGTCCTTCCGCGGGAACGGTCCACGGCGCTGGGAGCGGCTCCCTGGCCGGCGTGGCTTGGTCCGCGCGGAGCCCGCCCGGAAGCAGCACTAGCGCGACTAACACCGACGCGGCGAACATGATGGCCCTACCGTAGCGCACGCTCATGGTTCCTCCCTAGCCCCCAAGATTTGCAGCCTGACTTCGATCCCGCGTAACGCTTAACGCCTCAACGTCGTTTTCGTCACTTGAGAGGCGCTTCAACGCGTGGTCCGGACGACGCTCGGGCAGGGGCAGACCCAGGGCCACCGTTGAGGCGCCTCTTCGCGTTCCTGACAGCGGCCTAAACAACCACACCTCGCTGCGCACGAACGCAGCGAGCGGCGGGTCATCAATCCGCAACACTCAGGCTTTCCACCTACCATAAACGTGATCCTAAGCTCAAACGATACTCCCAGAAGTTATTTTTGCATTAACGCCAATATGAATTTTACAACATATCCATTGTAACCTTGGATCCCCGCGGCGACAGGTCGCCCTGCCTACCCCCACCCCGCGCACAGCCTACGCCGCTTGGAAGCAGCGATCCCGCATGGCACTATCTGAGAACCGTTTCTCCGATGTTCAGCCCTGTCGCGAGCCGTGATGTTCCCACGCTTGGATCTGTTCTTCAGGAAGGTCGGGGCGATCGTGATCGTCACTGCCCTGGTGGCCGGCCTACCTGCGCCACGGACCGGACTCGCCCAGTCGCAGGCCGACGCGATCGTCGCGTCTATGACGCCGCGTCAGCGGGTAGGGCAGCTGTTCATCGTGCCGCCGCTTGAGTCTTATGAGCGTGCGGCTGAATTGGTCCGATCGATGGAGATAGGCGGCGTGGTGCTCGACGAGACTGCGATCCTCGCCAGAGCTGACGATGCCGAAGCGGTCGGAATAAACACACTTGTAGCGGGGCTACGCTCGGCGCCCGACGAGAGTGCGGATGAGATTCCCGCCTTCGTCATCCTCGACGCCCTTCGAGGTGGCGCGGCCGCACGTGGGCTCGCCGGGATGACGCCGATCCCAAGCGCGATGGCGATCGGAGCCACTTGGCGGACGGAACACGCGAGCGCAGTCGGGGCGATCCGGGGGCGTGAACTCGCGAACGCTGGATTCGACATGTTGCTCGGGCCAAGTTTGGATGTGCTGCGAGAGCCCCGGCCCGAAAGCTCAGGCGACCTTGGACCACGGGTCTTCGGCGGCGATCCTGCTTGGGTAGGACGGCTTGGCAGCGCATACGTCGAGGGCATTCATGTTGGCTCAGGTGGGCGTGTCGCGGTCGCGGCCGGGAACTTTCCGGGGATCGGCGCCGCCGATCGCAGCTTGACCGAGGAGCTCCCGATTGTCGATCGTTCGCTCGAAGAGCTCCTGGCGGTCGAACTAAGGCCCTTCGAGGAGTTGATCGACACGGCGCAGGGTGTTGAGCGCTTGGTCGAAGGTCTCGTGACCACCCACGTCCGGTATCCTGCCCTCCAGCAGCAGACGGATCGACCTCTTTCGCTTGACGGCAGTGGACTCAGCGGGCTTCAGCTACCGCTGACGAGTCTGGGCCCATGGCGACAGAGCGGCGGAATCTTCGTGAGCGCCGGCCTTGGCTTGCCGGCGGTGCGACGCTATGTCGATCCTGAACTGACCGGGTTCAGCGTCAGGCGGGTGGTACTCGAAGCGCTTCTTGCCGGTAATGACCTCTTGATGCTGACCGATCTGGGGCCGGATCCTTCCGGCGGATTGAGTGAGGTGGAGCGGATCGAGGACGTCGTGGAATGGCTGGCCGCTGAGTACCAACAGGACGAGGCCGTGCGTGAAGCTGTCGATGCGGCGCTCGGCAGAGTTATCTCACTCAAGCTGCGCTTGCACCCTGAATGGCTTTCCGGTGCTACCGGCCAACCCGAACCTCTGCCACCTTCCGGCTCGGAAGGCGAAGTGATCGCCGCGGTCGCGAGGGACGCTTTGACCAAGCTTTCACCGACCGGTGGGGCACAGCCTAGAGGAACGCGTCCAACGTCTCCGCAGCCTGGAGATCAATTGCTTTTCGTCGTCGATGCCAGACCTGGCCGACATGCGCTCGATCCAGCACGTTTTGTCGACATAACGCTTGCGCGATACGGACCTGATGGTCGCGGGACGGCGCGTCTCCAAGGCGCAGAGGACGTCGGAGCGATCACGTTTGCTGAACTTGGCGCCTGGCTCACCGTTCAAGATTCGGAGAACGGTGGCGACATCTTGGGCTCGGACCCCGCGGTATCCGCGAACCGCGTTGTCGAAATAGGCGATTGGATCGACCGCGCGACGTGGATCGTCTTTGCGATGCGAGACGTCAGGCCGAACGTAGCGCCCGGCTCTGACGCTTTGAAGCGCTTTCTGGGGACGAGCCGGGCCGAAAGCGTGGACAGGCAGGTCATCGCGTTCGCATTCGATGCCCCGTACCACCTCGACACGACCGAGATCGCTAAACTCACGGCGCTTTACGGTCTGTATTCTCCGATCGATCCATTTGTCGACGTCGCGGTCCGAGCGGTGTTCGGCGATGTGACCGCGGCCGGTGCGAGCCCAGTTTCGGTCCCGGGCGTAGGCTACGACCTTCCACAACGGCTGCGGCCGGACCCCAGGCAAGTCGTAACCATCGAAATCGTTGGACTCGATCCGGATGATAGCCTCCAACGCGGCGCGAATTTCACGCTGAGGACAAGTGCGATCCTCGACTCAAACGGACATCGAGTGCCCGATGATACCCAGGTGACATTCCGAACCTACGATCGAGCGGAAGGGGTTTATCTGCCCGACGCGGTCTCCACGACGGACGATGGGATCGCGACCGTAACTCTGGCATCCGAGAGGACCGGCATGCTCGAGGTTACGGCGGAATTGGAGAACGGACTTAAGAGCGCGCCTTTGATCAATGCGATCGGCGACACTTCGGCCTATCCGCCGAGCGCGCCTGAGGCTCTAATGCCCGCGCTCGCCCCGCTCCTTGTGGACTGGGGGATCCTGCTACTGTGTCTGACGCTGATGATGATCGGCGGAATGATCGTCTTCGGCGCCGATATTGGCGAGGCTCGGACACCGTCGAGACGGCTAAGGCTCTTCCTTCTCAGCCTGGCATTCGGACTCGCCGGTTACCTGCTCGCCGTCGTCGGCGGATTACGCCTATCGCAGCTGCCGGGCAACGTCAGGCTCTGGCCGGCTGAGTGGCATCCGGTATATCAGGCGCCGGTGTTGAGTGCTCTGTTCGCCCTTATCCCGATCGCGCCAACGTTATTCAGAGCCCTTCTCGCTGCATGGCGCTCCGGGCGCACAGCTCGCTGAACCGCGACCGATTCGTTTGGTTATGCTGCGGAGCGATCGATTTCACGAAGGCTCGCAGAAGTTCATCGTACCACGGTCGCGAAGGCCTCCGGGGCCGATGGAGTCGGCGTGGTCTCGGTGTTTTGCGGCAGCCCGGCCTGCCATGTCGCAAGCACGGTCAAGCTGAAGAGAAGGCCGACTAGGACTATCAATCCGACGTTGTCCCAAAGGGCTTGCCGCCAAGCCGCCGAAGCCGTGCCCAACTCGACGCTCGGCTCGAGGTCCGCGTCACCGAAGAGGAGGGCTCGCAATTCGTCGACGGATTCCGGGCGCTTCTCCGGATGAAGGGCCATCGCCGACAAGATCACTGCCTCCACGCGCGACGAGATCTCCGGGTTGATTCGGCGCGGCCTTTCAAGCGCGTTCGGCATGAGGAAGCGTTCCTGCGCCGTCGCAGGCGGCCTGCCCGTAAGCAGGTGATAAAGCGTGGCTCCGATCGCGTAGATATCAGCTCTGCGATCGGTATGTCCGGTGTCCCCGGCGTATTGTTCAAGAGGGGTATAAGGGAGCGAGCCCAAGCCGCGTGCAACCGTCAACGTCCTGGGATCGCTCGGATCGAGCGGTTTGACCAGTCCGAAGTCGACGAGCTTTATGCGATCGTTTTCGACAAGCTTGATATTCGCCGGCTTGATGTCCCTGTGCAGGATCGGCGGGTCCTGCATGTGGAGATATGATACGGCATCCAGCAATTGGCCCGCCCACAGAAGCACCTGCTCTTCGGGCAGAAGTTCGTCGGCTGCTCTGGCCTCTCGAACGACACGGCTGAGGTCAGGCCCCTCGACGAAGTCCATCACGAGGTAATCGATATTCTCTGAATCGAACGAATCCGAGACCTTTGGAAGCGCCGGATGATCGAGACGAGCAAGGGTGCTCGCTTCGCGTCGGAATTGTGCCTGTATCTCACGACGTGCGCTGGGGCCGTCGCTGGGATCGGCGATGATCTCCTTGACCGCTGTGATTCGACCGCTCAGTCGGAGATCCTCGGCGCGATAGACGGCGCCGCTGCCGCCTTCGCCCACCAGTTCGAGTATCCGGTAGCGCCCATGCACGACCCGCCCGGGCCGGGTGCGCCTCATAGGGCGCCCCGTGGGCACTTACAGGCGTCGGTTCGAACTCTTAACGTTGACATGATTGGAACGGTACGGTTCGGTGGGGGAGCGGTCAAGGGTCGCCGCTCGAAGGCAGCTGACTTGACCGCGTCGAATTCGACACGACACAATTGCCCCTTGCGAGCGGCGACACGTAGATCGCCGCCGCATTCCAGCGACGAATGGCCAATACGGCGAGAATGATTCTGTCTATAGAGCCATCTGGAGGCCGAATGTGGCAAACGAGGGCGCGCTTCTCGTCATGCGGGATGCGGAAGGCACACACGAGTGGCCGTTGGCCGCGAGCGGCGAGGTTGTGATCGGCCGCGATCCGGAATGCGCCGTGCATCTGGCCGATCGCCAAGTCTCGCGAAGGCACGCGACGATTCGGCGTGCCGGCGACGGATGGGTGCTCGAGGACCACGGGAGCAAGAACGGAACATGGATGAACGGTGCGCCGGTGACCGCGAACGAACCCGCTGGGCTGGGAGATGGCGACGAGGTCTCTATCGCGGCGCGCTACAAGATCTTCTTCGTCGATGCCAACGCCACGGCTCCGATAGTGTTCGAGCGCCGTGGATTGCGCATCGATAGGAACACGCTCACTGTCTACCTGAACGGCGTGGTGCTGGATCCTCCGCTCTCCGGTCCCCAGTACGAATTGCTAGCTCTCTTGAAGGATGCGGGCGGGGCGATGGTTTCGCGCGATGATATCGTCCAACACGTCTGGCCGGACTCCGATTCCGATGGCGTTAGCGAAGATGCCCTCGATGCTCTGGTCCGACGGCTCCGTCTCCGTCTCGGGGAGATCGATCCGGATCACAATTTCATACTTACAGTCCGCGGATACGGATTCAGACTGGAAGAGCCGTGAGGGTCGTCCTCATCGGCCCGGTTTATCCCTATAGGGGCGGCATCGCGCATCACACCGCTCTCCTGGCGCGGGCGCTTGAGGAGGGTGGTCACCACGTGTCCGTGATCACATTCCGATCGCTTTATCCAAGATGGCTCTTTCCCGGGCGCTCCACACTCGATCCTTCGATGAGTCCGGTCAAGACGCCCGCCGCCAGGATTCTCCGACCGCTGTGGCCTCCGAGTTGGATGGCGGCCGCTAAACGTGCGCTCGCCGATCGTCCCAACCTCGTCGCGGCGCAGTGGTGGGTGCCCTACTTCGCGCCGGCGATGTGGGCGCTGACAACCCTTATCGCGCGCTCCGGCACACGCTTCGTCTTCATTTGTCACAACGTGTTGCCGCACGATGGCGGTGGGATATTCGACAGAACTCTTGTCCGCGTTGCACTCAGCGGGGCGGATGCATGGATCGTCCACTCGGAAGCCGATGAACGCGCACTCACGTCCCTGCTCGGACCTGACCGAGTGAAGCACGAAGGACGGGTTGTGCGGAGCGCTCTGCCGCACTTCGATCTCGAAGTCATTCCAGCTCCCGGCCCACAAGAATCGATCCCTTCGACGTCGAACGGCGAAGCGATCAGGCGAAGACACTCGGTGCCGTCGGATGCGCGTCTCCTCCTGTTCTTCGGATTCGTTCGGCCTTACAAGGGCGTGCTGACTCTTGTCGACGCTTTACCGATCGCATTGCGCTCGGTCCCTGACCTACATGTGCTCATCGCAGGTGAGTTCTGGGAGGATAGCGAGGTGTATCGCAGGCGGGCCGTGGCGATGGGCGTCGGCGCGAGAGTTCACTTCGATGATCGTTACGTTCCCAACGAAGAGGTAGCGTCGCACTTCGCCGCGGCAGACGTTTGCGTCTTGCCCTATCGCGAAGCCACTCAAAGCGCGATTGTTCCACAGGCGATGGCAGCCGGCGTGCCGGTGATCGCGACTGATGTCGGCGGCCTGCCGGACGTTATCAACGATGGCGGGAACGGGCTTCTAGTCCCGCCCGATGATCCGAAGGCTTTCGCGGCGGCTATCGTCCGCTACTTCACGGAACCCGGACTTGCTGCCCATCTGAGCGCCGGCGCCGTCGCATCCCGCGCAGGATTCGAATGGTCGAATCTCGTCGCTTCGCTCGAGTCCCTCGCTTCGTGAATGCCCCGAAGGAACCGCGACCGTCGAATGGATTCCCGATGGCGAGCGTGATAATCCCGAACCTCGACTCTCCGTTCGTAGACCGGACGCTCGATGCAGTGGCCCGGCAGCGAGGCGCAGCGGCGCTCGAAGTCATCGTCGTCGGTCGTGACGGTCCGGGTCGATTGAATGGGCGTCGAGATGTGACATTTGTCGAGACAGAGGCACCTTTGCTGCCCGGAGCAGCGCGCAATCTTGGCGCGGAGCGGGCGCAAGGCGATGTCCTTGTCTTCGTCGACGCCGACTGCGTGCCTGAGGACGACTGGCTCCTGGCACATCTGGACTGTCAGCGGTCGGGACGAACCGTGGTCGGCGGTGCAGTGCTTTGGGATGACGCGCCATATTGGACCCTGGCCGACAACGTCTCAATGTTCCATGCATTCGACAGGGATTTACCGGCCGGTCCGCGCAGCTTCCTTCCGACGCTCAACTTGAGCGTCCATCGTTCTGCCTGGCAGGCTGTCGGGACCATGGACGGCGCGCTGCGCTGCGGCGAAGACGTCGATTGGACAATCCGAGCCGCGGAGCGCGGTCATAGACCTTGGTTCGAGCCGGCGGCGCGGGTGTGGCATCGACCGCCGAGGGCGAGCGCGCGCGACGCGTGGGACCACCACCATCGGTCTGGGGCATGGATGGCTGGAGTGCGCGCCCGACATTCGGGAGTTCTTGAAGCGCCGCAAATGCTGAAACACCCGCTGCTCCTGCGCGCTTTGTCGCCGGCCGTCGCGGCCTGGGCGACGCTCGGAATCTTTATGCCTGGACGCGCGGGCTGGCGGCATCCGAGAACGATTCCGGCCATTTTCATGACGAAGCTGGCCTGGTGCGCCGGCGCCGCGCGCCCGGTCGCGCTCGATCGCCCGGGACTGCGGTAGAATCGTCGGGATCGAAGTGGTTGGGAGAGTAAGGCATTTATCAATTGATCCGTCCAAAGCGTTATGGCTCGCCCATGACGAGCTGTCGTACTGACGAGGCTTTCTACTCTCGATATGGATCCGACTAGACGCGCTTTGGGTGGCACTGTGGACGATTCAGGCAGAGGCCGCCTAATCGTCAGCATCGTCATCAACTGGAATCGGCTCGAACTCACCCTCGATGCGCTGCATGCGCTCGATAGACTACATGTGCCCGTTGGCATTCAGCATTTGCTGCTTCTGGTCGACAACGGCTCCACGGACGGCTCGGTCGAAGCGGTGCGCCGCGCGCTGCCGATGATCAAGGTCTCGGCTCTGCCGGAGAACGTCGGCTTTGCTCGGGGAGCGAACGCGGGGATAAGTCTCGCGCTGGATATGGGTGCGGCCTTTACGATGCTCGTGAACAACGACACCGAGGCGGAACCGGGTCTGCTCGATCGTCTGCTTGCCGCCGCCGAAGCGGATCCGAAGATCGGGATCGCAGTGCCGACGGTAACCTATTTCGATCGGCCCGCGGTCGTATGGCCATCGGCTGGGAGGCGTCGGCGGCTGACGCTGGCCGCGATCGACACGACTGCGGACCCACCTTCGAGAAGTCCCTACGATGTCGAGTGGGCGGTTGGCTGCTGCATGCTGGTCAAGCGCGAGATGTGGGAGGCGGTCGGACTGTTCGATACGCGCTATCGCATGTACTACGAGGATCATGACCTGTGCCTCAGGGTGCGAGGGGCAGGTTGGCGAATTGTTCATGTTCCTGAAGCTCGGATCCGACATCGGGTGGCTGCGTCAACCGGCCCAGGCAGCGCTGAACAGGCCTATTTGCTCGCGCGGAGCAGCGTGCTCTACTTCTGGACGCATTCGAGCGGAGCCCACCGCGCCTTCATCGCATGCTATCGTGTTTTTAGCCTTGTCCGCCGTTTGATCGAGGCCTCGTTTGGCGGACGGTCTGCCTTCGGGAGGGCACATCTGGCCGGTGTGCGCGATGGGTTGAAAGATCTTCGCGAAGGCGCCGCTATGCCGCGAATTCCATGTGTTGGCGACTCAGTGGCTGAGGGAGGTGCGCGATCGAATTCGTAAGAAGGGCCGAGAACGGCCGCCTGAGTGTCGACCGAGGTGCGATGCTCCGCTGGCTCGAAGGTGTGTCGATCGTCCGCGACGGCGTGGACGATGAGATGCTCATTGAGGCGCGCGCAGACCTCGAGAAATATGCGTGGAACCATGCTCGTTCCGCCCAGCTTTCGCTCGAGATGATCGGGGGCCATCTCCCGGATCACGCCGGGCGCCCGCTGCGGGTGCTCGAACTGGGCGGCGCGCCTTATTACTTCAGCGCCTTGATGCACTTGGTGTTCGACGCCGAGCTCATGGCCGTGAGCGTCGAGGCGGGCTCGTGGCCGGGCGAGCCGGCGCGACAGCCGATGGGTGAGGTCATCCTCGAATTGCGCGACGACGCCGGTCGGAGGGAATTGCCCATCGATGTGCGAGTGTTCAACGTCGAAAAAGATCCCTTCCCATTCGACGACGATAGCTTCGACGTAGTCTTGTGCATGGAAGTCTTGGAGCACCTGGGCTACTCGCCAAGCCACATGCTTTCTGAGAGCCACAGGGTGCTCAGCCCGGGCGGGCTGCTCTTCATCACCGTTCCCAACTTCATCAACATCAAGCGCACCGTGAACATGCTGAGGAATCATCCGACGGAGTTCCCTTACTCCGGCTACGGGATCTACGGTCGCCACCAACGCGAATTCGCGCCGGCGGAGGTCAGAGCGCTGGTCGAGGCCTGCCGCTTCGAGGTCGCGTCCTTGCGAACCGCGAATGTATGGCCTACGTTCCGAGAACACTTTATCACTGGGCTCGGCAATGCCGTTCTCAACACGATCACGCGTTTGCCGCTGCCGTGGCTCGTCGCGAAGCGCGAGTACATCCTTTGCGCGGCGCGGCCATACGGCGAGCCTCTTGCCGCATATCCGGCTTGGCTCTACGAACATCGGCACATGTATCCCGATCCGCCGAACGGTATAGCCGTCTGGCGCGACCCATGATCGGACATGAGACTCGCATCCGGAAGGCCGACAAGCCGTGACGGTTTCTGCTCGCGCGGTGCGTGCGATATGGATCGCCGCCGCTGCGATCATCGCGATCGCATTGGTGGTAGTCGTCTACAGGGAGATTGGCGATCTCGACCGGACTTCGCTCTCGGCTTTCCATCTTGATCCATGGCCGCTTGTGCTTGCCTATGCGATCCAATCCGCCGGCTGGCTGCTTGTCGTGTGGATATGGTCGCGACTTATCGGCCCGGCGCCGCCCATTCTATCGGCCGCCACCCATCTCAGGCTTTACGCCGCGTCGGCGCTGGCACACGTCGTCCCGGGCAGCGTTTTCGCGCCGGCCAGCCGCATTGCGCTCTACCGGCGATCGGGTGTCGACGCGGTCAGGACGGGCGCAGCTGTCGTCATGGAGTGGCTTCTGATCGGGATCGCTGGACTCATCTTGTATGCGGCGTCAGCCCCCTTCTCGTCGTCCTTGCCGCCATCAGTCGTACGCCCGCTCGCATTGGCGGCGATCGCCGGGCTGACACTTCTTCACCCTTCGGTCCGTGCACCTCTTGTGCGCCGCGCCGCAACGCGCTTCGAGGCGCCTGCCGCTGCGGCGTCGGCGGCCCTTTCCGAGATGACGGTACCTGCAATCGCTCGCTTCCTGGTCATCGAGACCGTGGCGCTGGCGCTTTCCGGCGTCGGTTTCTACTTGCTTATGGTTGGCGTAGCGCCGGCGGCTTCACTTGGGGACGCCATGAGCGCGTGGGCGATGACGGTCGCGATCGCCAACCTCCTTGCATGGATGCCGATGACAAGCGTCATCAAGGACGGAGGAATGATCCTCCTCCTCACCCCGCTTTACAGCTCGGCTATCGTCGCGGGGGCCGTCGTGGTAGCGTGGCGGCTCTGGGCGATTGGTCTGCAGCTCTCTTGGGCGCTTTTCGCTTACGCGCTCTCTGCGCTTTCCCGTGATATAAGATAATGAAGAAGTTCGAGTCGTCAGCGAAGGGTGCACTACAACTTTCAGCGACTTGATCCCGCTCGGTCGATTGTCATCGATCGTCTCGCTACTCCGTTCGTCGCATTGCGCGACTTCCGTCCACGCTGCATTGTGTTGCATTCGGAAATTGCCTGCCGCAGTTGGACTATGAGGAGAACGCATCGTGTTGATCAAGATTCTCAGAGCCTCAAGCGTCCGGGTGCTCCCGATGATGCTCGCAGCATCGATGATCTCGGGTTGTGCCCTTCTCGGCGGCTCGATGATGCGCGGCCAACGCGCTATGGAAGACGGTGACTTTGAAGCCGCGGTCCTCCACTACGGCCGGGCGATCCAGGAAGGCGAGAGCTTGCCTTTGGCCCACGCGAATCGCTGCATCGCACTGGATTCGATCGAACGGCACGAAGAGGCTATCGCGGATTGCACCGCTTCTCTCGAGGCTTCTGAAGGTGTCGAGGTCGAAGGGTATGAGAGGCACGTAGTTTTGAACAATCGTGCCGTCGCCTACCTGAACTTGCGCAAAGACCAGGAGGCGGTCGACGACCTCGACGCGGCCATCGAGCTCGCTCCGGATTACGCGGAAGCCTATGCCAATCGAGGACGGGCCGCTATTTCGCAAGAGCGATATGAGGAAGCCATCGAGGATCTCGATCATGCGATCGAGCTCAACGCCGAGTTGTCACAAGCCTTCGGAAATCGAGGTTTCGCGTGGCAGCAATTGGGCAAGGACGTCGAGGCGATCGCGGATTACACTCGCGCGATCGAGATCGACAACAACCCCGAGGCCTACTTCAACAGGGCGTCGATTCGCTATGCCCTGGGTCGCTTCGAAGAGGCCTACGCGGACTACAAGGCAGTTCTCGAATATGGCCCGGGAACGTATCGCGCCTTCGTCGCCAAGACTCAAGTCGACGTCCTTGGCTTACTGCCGAGCATTCAAGAGGCGGAAGGCGGTTCGCCGGCCGAGACGGACGACGGGTCTGAAGATGAGGCCGATGAGACCGAGGTGGGCGGCACGGGCACACTTGATGAATCCGACGGAGCCGAAGGTACGGAGGAGTCCGAAGACGGGGCAGAAGGTACGCAAGACGGCGGCTGAGAGACCGAAGTGCAGCCCTGAACAATCTCCCAGCCCGCCGAAATGACGATGTCGGATCGTTTTGCCCTCGTTTCCGCATGTAGATACCGCATAAATGGGCGTTCGCAGCTGATTGCCGAGACACTGCGCCCGCAGATGCTCAGATCAGGAAGCATTCTTCAAGTAGATAGGCCCGAAGGCATCCGCCGCGCTGGAGAATCTTAGTGACCGTTGCCCCCCCAGCCCCCGCGATCAAGGTCGGGTGCCCGATCTGTGGAGCCGAGGAAAGAACTTGGCTTCACTCCTCGACTGATCGTTGGATGGGCGGACCCGGCACTTTCCGCTACGCCCGGTGTCGGTCATGCGGGCATGTTTTTCTCGGCCTTCGACCGGCGCCGGAAGATATGTGGCGCTACTACCCTTCAGACTACATCCATCGGGGGCGTGCACCGGCCGCGGTTCGGCAGGCGTTTCGAAGGCACGACCTCGCCCCGCGGGTCAGCCTGGCGCGCCGGTGGGCTCGTCGAGAGGACGGAAAGGTGGGGCGGCTGCTAGACGTTGGCTGCGCCACGGGAGACTTTCTCGTCGAGTGTCGTGCGGCGGGGCTCGTAGTGGCAGGGGTAGAGCCGACGACGTGGGCCGCCGATCAGGCCGCCGCCCGCGGCCTGCCGGTCTGGCCGAGCGCCGTCGCCGCAGCCGCGCTGCCGATTGCTGCTTTCGACGCCGTGACGCTCTGGGACGTCATCGAACATCTCGAGCACCCCATTGAAGACCTCCGCCATATCGCAGGAACACTGAGGCCGGGAGGACACATCATCGTCGGTACTCCGGTCGAGAACGGCTGGGATGCTCACGTCTGGGGCAAGCTTTGGGCAGGATGGGACACGCCGCGGCATCTCAGCGTCTTTTCGGAAAGCGGTCTGAAAGCATTGCTCGAAGCGAACGGCTTCGACGTCGTTTGGAAGGGCTGGGTGCATGAGAGCTACCTGATCAGCGCGCTGGCGGTGACGCATCTGGCCCGCGAGCACCTACCGGCGCCGCTAGCGTCGTTCGTGAGGGCGGTGCTCCATCTGCGGCCACTCCGCGAAGTCCTGCGCCCCGTCTTTCGCCGACTTGACGCGCGACTCGGCGGATGCGCGCTTACGTTGGTGGCGCGGCGGACAGAGGCCGCATGATCGGCCGGACCGGGATCAGATATCGGACTCTATCCGGGCCTATGTACGGGTCCGACTCGATTAGGCCTGCATGCGGCCTCGGATTGAGGTCGGCCTCATTCGGGCCAGGGATGAGATCGGCGTCCTTCGGCTTCGGATTGAGGAGGGCTTCGTGCGGGCCCGGGTTGAGGAAGATTTCATGCGGGTGATAGCCGGTTCCGCGAGAGGTCGCCGCCTCAAGGCCGTTAGAGGCGATACCACGCGCCCGATCACCGATCGCGCCAAGGAAGCCCTCTTTTCGATCCTCGGAGAATGGATTTCAGACGCCCGCGTCCTCGATCTGTTCGCCGGCACCGGCGCTGTCGGCATCGAGGCGCTGAGTCGCGGGGCTGCATGGTGTGACTTCGTAGATCTTGCGCCAACAGCCGTCGAAACCGTACGCGAGAATCTCGAGCATACAGGTCTCAGCGCGCACGCGGCCGTGAAGCGCCGTGATGCGTTCAAGCTCCTCGGTACTCCGCCGGCGGAAGCGTATGACCTGATCTACATCGCTCCCCCTCAGTACCGCGGCTGGTGGCTGGATGCATTGCGCGGAGTCGACCGGACTGCCGGATGGATTGCACCGGATGGACTCGCAATCGTCCAGATCGGGCCGCGCGAGGACGTGCCCGTCGAACTCGAGCGCCTTCGTGAGATCGATCGGCGTAAGTATGGCGGCGTGAGGCTGATCTTCTACGCCCTGATCGATGATCGGGCGGATGCCGAGGAAGTATGAAGATGGGCACGGACGGCGACGCCGATCGCTGGAAGCGGCTCGATGCGCTTCACCACGATCTCGAAGCGGAGCGCTACGATGATCTCGTCGGACGCGAGTTCGCGGTGTACCAAAAGAGATTCACCGCGGGGCGGTGGGCTAAACACCTTGCAGAGAGCGGGGCCGAACTCGTCCTCGACGTCGGCTGCGGTACGGGCAGGACCGCGCTCGATGTTGCGGCTGCCGGCTCGCCGGTGATCGGCATCGACATGTCGCGCGGCATGCTGAGGCGAGCTCGTGAAAAGGCATCCGAACGCGGCCTAAAGGACGTTCTCTGGGTCATGGGCGACGCCGAGGCGCTGCCCATATCTGACGGCACCGTTGACGGCATCGTGTGCCAAGGTGTGCTCCATCACCTGCCCGACGTGCGCGGGGCGCTCGCGGAGTTCGATAGGGTGGCTTCGAAACATGCCGTGATCTTGTTGGCCGAGCCGGATGTGGAAGCGTCAACTCTGTATCGGTTGCTCCATTCCAGCGCCTCGTTGTTCGGTAGAATGGTGCGCAGCGCGCGCAGATTGAGTTCGCCTGGGGCCGAGAACGAGCGCCCGCTCGGGCCGGACGCCGTGTTGGAGCCGCTTGGTGCCCTTGGATGGAAGACAAGCACGACCTATCTGGTGCACGCGCCGATCATCTATCGATTCATTCCGCTTCCGATAGCGCATCTGATTGTCCGCGCTGTGAATCACGGAGATCGCACGGGCAGACGACCGGCCGACATCCTTATCGTGGAAGCTCGCCGAAGTGAAGAGTGACGCTTTCGTGCCTCACCGCTCGTAAGCTAACATTCGCGGCCGCGATCCGGCAGTGAAGATCGCGGGGCAGCCGACCTGATCGCCATACGTTAGGAGTGTTCGGATGGACGAGGTGCGGCGCAGAACCGCTCGGCGATGTCCCACTTGTCATGCGCGCCTTCGCGCCAGCGAAGGTATGTGCGCCGCATGTGGGGCCACTATTCCGTGGCGTTTGACCGGCGTCGGGATCGCGGTGGAAGGAATAGCGGCGCTGGCCGCGGCGGCCGGTATCGTGACGGTGGCATTGCTCTGGCGCGGCAGGGGCGGGGAGTGGCAGTTAGAGTCTCGGGCGCCTTTCGAGGGCGTTATCTCGATTTTTCCGACTGAGCCGGCGACGTTCACACCGTCTCCGCCCGCGGCGACATCCTTACCTCCCAGCACGCCGTTCCCTCCAAAGGCTGCCCTTTTGCCGCCTGTGATCGATTACTCCGTCCAAAGCGGCGACACCCTATACGGAATCGCGATTGAACACGGTGTCAGCCTCGACGACATCCTCGAAGCCAACGGTGAGACCCTCGAAAGTGTCCACAGCCTTTCGATAGGTCAGGTTCTCAGAATTCCCAACAGATCGGCGGAGGGTGTTGCCGAGCCGGTCGCGATTGCAGAAGATGCATCCACCGGCGATGTCGCCGAGAACCCCGGTGCGGATGATCCCGGTGCGGCTGTGTCGATCGAGGGGAACGAGGGTGCCGAATCGGCCGCTCCCAGCTCCGTCACCGGCGCCGAAGCTCAGCCGGCCGCTCCTCCGGCCGAGCCGATCATTCTGCGAGAGGCCACGACCTACACGATCGGCCGTGGCGACACCCTCGGACGGATCGCTGTGGAACACGGTGTCCGGGTGGAGGATCTCGTGCTCATAAACGAGCTGTCGGGTCCCAGCGCCATCCTCGCGGTTGGGGACAGCCTTGTCATAGAGCCGGCGCTTGTCGTGACGGCGGTACCAGCTCCAAAGACACTCGCGTCCGCCACGTCCTCGATCCTTCCCAAGCTTGACCCCGGTCGGGTGGCTGCATTGCCGGATGACGAGATCGGAGACATAGAACCGGAGTTCTCCGCGCCGATCGAACTCGCGCCGCTCGACGGCGCGCAGGTCACGGCCGAGGCAGCCATGCTTCGTTGGGCGTCGGTGGGGCGAATGCCGTTCAGCGTATTCTACGTCGCCGAAATCCGTGAGATCGACGAGGTGTTCGAAGAAGTGGAGGACGCTGAGATGATCTGGCTGCGAACGGATGCGACCGGACTTCGTGTTCCGGCCCGTTATCGGCCGGCGCTCGGAGCGAAGCGACGACTGGCGTGGCGCGTCACCATTCGCCGCGAGGGCACTTTTCTCGACGGCCGCGGTACGCTCCTGAGCCAGCCGAACCATTGGCGGGTTTTCGAGTGGGCTCCGGGAGGTCCGCCGGACGCCGGTATCGTCGGCGCCACGCTGGGCTCGGGCGCCACGATTGAGCCTACTGAAGGCGCGTCAGGCGGGACGCCTTGATTCGGCCTACGGCGGAGAATCGGCGCGGATGCATCGACGCCCTCTCTATCCCGCTGCATCTGTGAGGTTGCACTTAGCCGGCAGACTATTGGGAACCTTCATCCGGCGCTGAATCCGGCGCGGACAGCCAGCGCCTCAGCCTGCCGAAGAAGCCTTCGTCGGCATCGGCCGCACCATCCGGTTCCAGGGACGGCGGGGTTGGCGTGGCTTCGACCAGCAGCAGCGGCTGATCTCCTTCCTGAATCCAACCGCGTTCTTCCCGAGCCCAGCGTTCCGTGAACGCGTCGTTCCCGGCTCCCGCAGCGGCCGTTTCGAGTGCGACCACTTCGGCTTCCAACATGCCCACCTCGGCCCCGAGTCGCTGCTCCGACAGAGTTGCTCGCTGGAGCTCTAACCCGCGGCCGGTCAGCCGCACTGCGTAGACGGCAAGAACTGAGAGGGCTACGACCGCAATCAGCCGTGACAAACCCTTCGAACCGGCAACGCGCGCCGGTTGATCGTCCCGGCTTTCGTTCTGGTCGGGTGCGGTCGACTGGGGGCTTTCTTCGATCATGAAACAGGCTCAGGGCGCGTGAACTTCCGGATCGGGACTTGTAGCGGCAATCCTGTGAAAAATTCATCCGCGCCGTCGAACGGCTTCCACTAACGGAGGCGCGCCGCGTCCAGCGCATGACGTACAAAGTCTATCCCGGCGATTCTTTGCGTCAACCGCCGAGGAGAATCCTCTCGGTGCGCACGAACCACTCGTCGACGGTGGTATAGCGATCCGCGGGCTCGACCACACGGCTGGGTAGTTGAACACCGCCCAGTGTCGGATCGACCTTCGCGCATGTATAGGCTGGATGAAAAAGAACGAGCGCGGGGATCTGTTCGGCGAACAGCGCCTGGAAGCGTTCGTAGAGCTCGTGTCGCGACTCCGACTTCTCCGGAGAAGTTCGCCTCAACTCGACCATAATCGCATCGGCCGCCGGGTCTGAATATCCAGCGAAGTTCTGACCGCCGACCGCTTGTGAACTGTGCCACAGGGGATACAGATCCGGAGTGTAGGCAAGGCGCGACGAGAGCCTAAAGAGGGCGGTCTCGAAAGCCCGATCCGATAGAGCCCGTATCATGTTTGGCTGCGGCTGCGCACGAACTTCGACCCTCGCGCCGATCGCCGCCCAATCCGCCTTGAGTCGTTCCGCGAGTGCGCGGAGCAGTGGTTCGTCGTATGTATCGAGAACGAAGCGGAGCGCCTTCCCATCGCGATCGCGCGCGCCATCGTTGTCACTGTCCCTCCAGCCCGCCTCTTCGAGCGTTCGCACCGCCTCCGCGGGGTCGAAGACCTGGGGACTGACGGACGGTGCGTACGCCCATGATCCTGGTGCGATGGGGCTGACGGCAGCCACGCCAAGGCCTCCTAGCACTTCGGGGTCGGCGACGATCGCTTCTCGGTTGATCGCAAGCGAAAGCGCCCTTCGAACCACCAAGTCTTGGAAGAGGACTTCGGCCGGATTCAGGAATACGAGCGTATAATCAGCCCTGATGGCGCTGATCTCCTGAACGTCCTCGCCGAGGCCCTCCATTGTCGATGCCGTGAGTCCGCACATCAGCTGAGCTTCGTGGCGACCGAGGGCGGCCCAGGCTTCCTCCGGCGTGTCGAATGTGCGCAACACTATTGCGTCCAGAAAGGGCTTTCGAGGCGACCAGTGGTCTTCGAATCGGTTTAGCCGGATGGACTCGTCGCTCAGGCCTCCCGGGAGCTCGATCCGCCACGCTCCGGCGCCGACTGGCTCTCGTGTGGAAGCGGCATGCCGCGGCAGTTCGGCGGGCGGCACGCCGCCCATAAGGTGCTCGGGCAGCAGGCCCATTGTCGTCGCGTCGAGAAGCGGCGAATATGGTTCTTCGAGTCGCAACCGAACCGTCTTCTCATCGAGCGCTTCGACAGCGACGAGCGCCCATGCGGCGGCAAGCGGGTTCTTCTCGGTAGGAATCGTCGTATCCGCAGCAACCGCGGCGGTGAAGATAACGTCGCGCGCGGTTACGGATTGGCCGTCGTGCCAGCGCGCGTCCGATCGAAGTTCGAACTCATAGATCAATGCGTCGTCGCTGATGGACCAGCTTTCGGCCAGGTCGGGCGCAATATCGCCCTTGGCGTCGATGCGGGTCAAGCCGGCATGGATGAGCCGAGCGACATCGACCTCGGAGTCACTGGCGGCGAAGACCGGGTTGAGCGTCGCAACGTGGCCGACAACGGCCTCGACGAGCTCTCCACCGCTAGCCGGCCTATCCTCGAACGCTTGGTTCGAGACAGCGATCAGCACGGCGCCGACGAAGAACACTCCGACGGCGGCGAGGCCGATCTGCCATCGCAGTCGGCGGAGCAACTGACTAGCTGTAGAGGACGGAGAGGAGCGCGATGAAAAGGAAGAGGGCCGAGAATACGATGGTCATGTTGAACACGGTCTTCTCGACGCCGCGCCGTGTGCGATAAAGGTCAGACCCGCCGAACATGTTTCCGAGCCCGCCGCCCCTGACCTGAAGCATCACCAGCCCGATTAGCACGAGCGAGATGATGATCAGCGCGATCTTCAAATAGGCATCGATCGAATTCATTTGCTCCCCCAGATCCGGTGAACCGTGGCATTCTAAATCCCGGTGGCCGGTCGGTCAACCATTGGAACCGCGTTTATGGCATCGGTAGCGGATGCGGCCACCAAAAGAACGCAAGGGCGAAAATAGCATAAACGATGATAAGCATGGCGCCCTCGAGCCAGTTCGAGCGTCCGTCGTGAGCCACAAGCGTTGCAACCACGGCCGCCGCTCCGAGGGCGACGAGTTCGAGTCGCGAGAAGACCAAATCCATCGGTTGCCCTGCGAGCAGAGAGAAGTAAACGAGGAGCGGCGCCACAAAGAGCGCGACGTTGATGCTCGCGCCCATGGCGACCTCTAGTGAACGATCCGCGTGACCTCGCCATGCGCTTTCAACAGCGACGAGATGAGCCGAGACGTTGACGACAAGCGGGATGATCACAACGCCGACAAAATATTCCGTTAAGGGCGAAGAAGCGGCGACCTCAGGCACGGCTGAGACAAAGATCCGCCCCACGATCACCAGCCCAATCGCGGCTCCGACGAGTACCGGCAAGGCGACGAAAATGGTCCAGCGAGCGGTGTCGCGATGGACGCCCGTGATAGTCTGCTCGTCTGGATTCCAATAGAGACTGTGATAGACCGCGAGTGCATAAACAAGGATCATTATGGCCGCGACCGCTTCCGACAAGCTCTCGATCGCGCCCATGTTCCGCTCAGGGACCAGCGTCCCAAAAAGGGACGGAACCACGAGCGCGATGACCGACAGGAACATGAGCGTGGAAGCGATGGATGCGTCTTCCCGGCTGAAGAATTGCAGCCCGTGCCGAAGACCGCCGACGAAGAGACTCAGTCCCAGCATGAGAAGTAGGCTTCCCAGAATCGACCCGGTGATGGTCGCTTTCGCGAGATCGAGCAGCCCGGCGTCAAGCGCAATCGCGGCGATTATCAATTCGGGAACGCTGCCGAGGAGCGCCGTCAAGAGCCCGCCGATGGTATGCCCACTGATCACCGCGAGATCCTCGACGGCATCGCCGAACAACTCGGCGAGTGACGCAAGGCCAAGCGCCGCGATACCGAGCACTACCACCGGCTGCCAAGCCCAACCGAGCTCATCGGCTGCGAAGGAGAGTGGCGCTAATGCGGCCAGCGCGTACAGCGGCTTCATTCGGGGGGCGCGGGAATCGAGAACAGTGTCTCGGGCGCACACGGGGGGATCAAGAGCTTGAGACTCGCCGGCTGCGCCGAGATAGTGACAGGTGTCGTACAAAACGGTTCGCCGTCGAGGTGGACGGGCAATTGAGGGTCGGCTTCTATGCGCACTATCCGCGCCGGCTGGGCGGCTGGAGACTCGTCGCCGCGGCGGCCTGTCAGCACCGTGCCGAGATGCTGAACAGCTGACTTCATATCGTCGCCGAGAAAGCGCTGAACCGCAGCGATCGGGTTGTCGCCAATAAAGAGCGCGACGTCGAGCATGCCGTCGTCCAGCCTGGCGTGCGGAGCGATGTGAAGCGCACCGCCGTAAAGCGAAATGTTCGCGACGACGCCGAGAAACAGAGTGTCGTGTATTCGTACGTCGTCCATGACGATTGTCGCTTCTGAACCTTCGAGCCCTAGCGCGGTCTGCTTGAGTCCGACAGCGCCAAAAGCTGCAGGACCCAACAATCGCTTGAGTTCACGATGCATGCCCTCCACCTCTTGCGCCACGGCGGCATCGAGACCAATCCCCGCCCAGAGGAGGAAATGGCGCTCGCTGCCGCCGTCCGATCGCGCCAGTCCCGTGTCGACCATTCCGATCCGTCCGGCGTGAAGCGACTCGGCCGCCTTGACAAGCTTCGGGCGGTGCATCGTCGACGGCAGGGCGACAAGGCCGAGTTGCGCTGCGAGCACGTTCGCAGTTCCGGCCGGAAGCACCGCCAGCGCGGTCTCCGTCCCTATCAGGCCGTTGACGATCTCGTTGACAGTGCCATCCCCGCCCGCGGCGACCACCACTTCGACGCCTTCTTCGGCGGCGCGGCGCGCTAATTCGCTTGCATGGCCCGCGCCTTCCGTTTGACGCCAGCTGATCGTCCAACCCAATTCGATCAGGCGGCCGCACGCAGCGCGCATGGCGTCGCGTCGCTCGCGGCTTGCGCCGCTGGCGCCCCCGGAGGCGGGATTCGAGATCAATTGCGCGTAGATCCGCCCGTCGGTCATGCTCATCTCGGCGATTATAGGCGGCGACTCGATTTGAGCTAGGTAGCCGATTACTCCGCCACGCTGAATCTATCAGTTTCGGCCGCCGATGCAGGAGATCCTTCACCAGCTTGAACACCATCGGCTACAATGCCGCCATGCCCGACGAGACCACGGCCAACGACAACGGCGCGGTAGACCCCCAGCCGGACACGTTTGATCTGCTTAAGAACCGTTACCGCCTGCTCGAGATCATCGGCGAAGGCGGAATGGCGATCGTATGGCGCGCAGAGGATACGGAGCTCGGCCGAACGGTTGCGGTCAAGATCTTGCGCGGACAGTACGCCTCCGACCCGGAATTCCTCGCGCGATTCAGAAGCGAAGCCCGAGCTGCCGCAACGTTGAACGATCCCGGGGTCGTCGGCGTCTACGATGTCGGTGTGGACGACGGACGATACTTCCTGGTCTTGGAATACGTCCCCGGCCGAGATCTAAAGGCGGTAATCCGTGATGAAGCGCCGCTGGCGGTCGAAAAGGCCGTCGCTATAGGCGTTCGGCTGGCGCGCGCGGTCGCCGCCGCGCACCGCGGCGGGCTCGTGCACCGGGACATCAAGCCCCAAAATGTCCTTGTTGCACCGGACGGACGGATGAAAGTCGCCGACTTCGGCATCGCGAGGGCAGCAGCATCTTTGGGCCTGACGGAGCCCGGCATCGTGATGGGAACGGTACATTACATCGCGCCGGAGCAGGCGGCCGGCGGCTCGGCCAGCACGGCATCGGATGTCTATAGTCTCGGCGTCGTAATGTACGAGATGCTGACCGGGCGTGTGCCGCTCGATGCGGACTCCACGCTCGGCGTCGCGATGCGGATCATGAACGAAACTGCCGAGCCGGTCGATCAGATCAATCCGACTGTGCCTGCAGTGCTCGCACAGATCGTGGCTCGGGCGATGGCGAAGCAACCCGAGCGCCGCTACCCGAGCGCGGGGGATCTCGCGGACGCCCTAGAGGGCTTCCGCCGTTGGAGCGAGCAATCGACCGGCCCGATCGATGCGATACCGACGCTTGTAGGGTCAGACAACGGCGGAGCGGGCTCGGCGCGACCCTTCGACGAAGACGAGAAACCGCCGAACCGGGCCGCGAATTCCGGGCGCACCGCGCGCGGGCATGAACCGATCCTTGACTTGCCGGGACTAGGTCTCGCTGTTCTCGCCGCCCTTGCGCTAGCCGGGTTGATCCCTCTCTGGATGGCTGTAATCGCTCGAGCGCAAACTCCTGAATCCGGTGAAGCCGGCCAAGGTTGGTGGCCCGTGAAAGTCGAGGAAGTGGCGACGGAAGCGCCGACGCCGCTGCCTACGGTCGCATTTTCGCGCGTCCCCGATGTGATCGGGAAGGAACAGGCGGACGCGATCGAGGCGCTGGAGGCAGCAGGTCTTGCTTCTTCCATCGACCTTGTCTCAGGAACCGGCGAAGCTCTGGGCCGGGTTGTCCAGCAGAGTTCGCCTGCCGGGGACGAAGTTGAGGTCGACTCCGTGATCAGGCTGAGCGTCAGCGCCGCCGGTCGAGTGATTGTCCCGAACCCTGGCCCGGACTTCGCTTCGACGCAGCTTGCGCTCGATAGCCTCGGGTTGTCTACACAACGTCGAGATGTCTGGACTGGAAGCGCCGGCCCAGCGGGTTCGATCGCTTCGCTCTTCCCGGTGCCCGGATCCGAAGTTCCGATAGGTATGACGATACTCGTGACGGTCGCCAGCGGCGCCTGGCTGCCGATCAACGTCAACTTCGAGGGCAACGTCTATCTCAGCGGCGTCGATCTGGCCGCGTCCGCTTATGCCGCCGGTTCGGCCGTTGTAGTTAGGCCGGTTTGGCAGGCGATGGAGGACCTCGATCGAGATCTGGGTGCGCGTGTAATCGTCGCAGACCTAACCGGTTTCAATCTGGAGCTCGGTCGAGCCGAGCACGGTATTGCCGCGGAGCGTCCGAGCAATGAGTGGGCGAAAGGCGAACGAGAGATCGGTGCCGCGTTCGAAGTGCCGATCGATGCCGGTGCCACGCCGGGCGCATATGGGCTGTGGCTCGAGCTGTTCGCGTTGGACGCGCCGGATGTCCCGATGGCTATCACAGGGCCCGGCGATAAAACCTTCAACGGCACGCGGCTGCTCATCCAACAGATCCAGATTTTAGCCGCCGACTCCGGCTGATCCGCAGAGTGATGCGGGAAGGCCGTTCCGGCGTCTCATTCGATCCGTCGGCCGTTCGATCTGAGCGCAGTCCGATCTGAAGGCCCGTCGGTCGATAGATCAACGCCGATACACCCCTGTGCATATGCTACTATTCTCGATCGCTCGCGGCGCATCGTTCTGCCGCGGCATGCACCTGCCGGAGATCGACAGCGAATGCGGGGAACGAGACGTAACTGGCTGATCTGGGGCGTCTTTCTAATCTCGACGACAGGTCTCTTCGTCGCCTATCAGGCGGACCGCGGCGCCCGCCTTCGGATGTCGCAGAGCGAACTCGTCCAAGAGATCGATAGCGGCAATGTCGAAACTATCGAGATCAGCGGCGATGAGACGCGGGCGTTCGTCCAACTCCGGGAAAGCGGATCGCAGCGGCGCATTGTTCTCCTCGAGCGGGGGGACGAATGGCTGGTGGACCAGCTCGGTTTGGACTTCGAGCGCCTGCGGGCAGACGACGTAGACGGCTACACGGTCGCAAAGCCGAGTGGATTCAGCGGTCTGACGCCGCTCTTGACTACCCTCGTCCCTTTCGTATTGATGATCGGCTTGCTCATGTTCATGATGCGCCAGGCTCAGGCAGGCAACAATCAGGCGCTTTCATTCGGCCGGAGCCGCGCGCGTCTACTTACCGGCGATACTCCAACAGTCACTTTCGAGGATGTCGCCGGGATCGAAGAGGCCAAGCATGAGTTAGCAGAAATAGTTGAATTCCTCCGCGAACCGGAGAAGTTCATCGCTCTCGGAGCCAAGATACCAGCCGGAGTGTTGATGATGGGTCCACCCGGGTGCGGGAAGACTCTGATGGCACGGGCGATCGCGGGCGAGGCCGGCGTCCCGTTCTTCTCGATATCTGGTTCGGAGTTTGTCGAGATGTTCGTAGGGGTCGGGGCGAGCCGGGTGAGAGACTTGTTCGACCAGGCGCGAAAGCACAGTCCGTGCATCGTCTTCATCGACGAGATCGACGCCGTCGGCCGTCAGCGCGGTGCCGGCCTCGGTGGGAGCCACGATGAGCGTGAGCAAACCCTCAATCAGATTCTCGTCGAGTTGGACGGATTCGACACGGACACCAATGTCATTGTCGTCGCGGCGACCAACAGGCCGGACATCCTCGATCCCGCGCTTCTGAGGCCCGGGCGTTTCGATCGGCGCGTGGTGATCGACCGTCCCGATCGCCGCGGGCGCAGGGAGATTCTTGAGATCCATGCCCGCGGCAAGCCGGTGGCGGCGGATGTCGAATTAGATGTCGTCGCGAAGCAGACGCCAGGCTTCTCCGGCGCCGATCTTGAGAACCTGTTCAACGAGGCGGCGATCATGGCCGCGCGGCGGGATGCACGACAGATCGAACCGATCGATTTACAGGAAGCGGCCGACAAGGTGCGTTATGGCCCGGAACGGCGCAGCCGCCTCCTCAAAGCTGACGAATTGGAGATGATCGCATATCACGAGGCCGGCCATGCCGTCGTCAGCCACCTCTTGCCGGAAACCGACCCGGTCCACAAGGTGACGATAATCCCGCGTGGCATGTCTTCGGGTATGGTGACTCAAATTCCCGAAGACGATCGTTACTTGCAGAGCGAGACCCGCTTCGGTGCGTTCATGTCCGTAGCTCTCGGTGGACGCGCCGCGGAGGAGATCATCTTCGGCGACGTGTCGAACAGCGCGACGAACGATCTCGAACAAGTCACACGGACGGCACGCGAGATGGTCACACGTTATGGGATGAGCGAGTTGCTCGGACCCATCACCTTCGGCCAGAAGCAAGAGCTTGTGTTCCTGGGGCGGGAGTTGAGCGATCAGCGCAATTACTCCGAAGCAATCGCGCGCTTGATCGATCAGGAAGTCAGGCGGCTTGTAACGGAGGCCTACGAAGTGACACGGCGCGTCCTTACCGAGAATGTCGATCGGCTGCACCTTGTCGCCCGAAAGCTGCTTGAGGTGGAAACCTTGGATCGGAGCGACTTCGAAGCCTTACTGGAGAGTGCGATTCCCGTTCAGGGTTGACCCTGAGATCGTTGCGCTCCCAGGGCCGGCGCTGCGCCCGCCCAAGCGATAACGGCCAAGAGCGCCGCCCTGACGGCTGCGGAGCGAATGGCCGCTCGATCGCCGGAGAAAGTAAGTTGAGTCGCTCCCGATCCGGCCGGCGCCGCAATGCCGATCCACACCGTACCGACCGGTTTGCCTGGAACCGCGCCGCTCGGTCCGGCGATTCCAGTTACGCTGACGGCCAAGTCCGCGCCTACTCTCTCTCTCGCCCCTCGGGCCATTTCCGTCGCAACGGTGCGACTGACGGCCCCGAAGCGCCTGAGCGAATCCGCATCGACACCGAGCAGCTCGCGCTTCGATTCGTTCGAATAGGTCACCACGCCTCCGATGTACCAATCAGAGCTTCCTGGGCGCGAAGTCAACGCGGCGCTTATCAATCCGCCTGTACACGATTCGGCGGTGGCAAGCGTCAATCCGCTCGATTCGAGTACGACGGCCACTCGCTCGACCAGACTTTCGATGCTCGTTCCGCGTGCTGCCTCCCGCGATCGGAGCGGGAATCGATAGCGCATCGGTTCGTCTCCTCGTGTTGCCGGCGCTTGTCAACTACGATGCGAGTTTCATCCCGGACGACTCGTTACGGCAGCGTAGCCGTTCGATCACTGCACTGCAACGCACGTTGGGCCGTTGATGCTTGATCGAATTCAGACGGGCGGCTATCGTTGCCCGCCGCACACGGCGCGATGAGGAGGTTCGACATGAAGGGCCACGTGTCTCGATGAGCCCGCGTTCATGAAGAGCGTAACGCAATGATCGGGCTCGCAGAGCGGATCGAACGCTTCGGGCTTGCCGGGCACTCCCTTTCACCGCGGGGCGACGTGTATTGGAATCTCGGCCGCGCTCAGCTGATCGAGCAAGCGATCGCCCGCGGCGAAGGACAGCTGGCGGAGAGTGGGGCATTCGTCGCAACCACGGGGGCGTTTACCGGACGATCTCCTAAGGATCGCTTCATTGTCCGGGAGCCGACATCGGATGCGTCGATTGGGTGGGGCAAGGTGAACGTAGCACTTCCGGAATCTTCATTCGATGCCCTCGCCGAGCTGACGCGTGAAGAGTTGGAGTTGAGCGACGTGTTCGTGCGCGACGCCTGGTGCGGTGCGGATCGCAGATTTCGCCTGGGTGTGCGCATCATCACCGCGACCGCATGGCACAATCTGTTTGCCGCGAATATGTTCATCCCCCCGACGGATTCCGAGCTCGAATCCTTCGAGCCAGATTGGACCGTACTTCATGCGCCTTCGGCGATGGCGGATCCCGCAACACATTCGACATCGAGCGGCACCTATGTCGTTCTCAATTTCGGAAAGCGCACGGTGATCATCGGGGGCACGGAGTACGCCGGTGAGTTGAAGAAGGCGATCTTCTCCGTGATGAACTTCCTTCTCCCAGCACGCGATGTTCTTCCCATGCACTGTTCGGCCAACGTCGGCACGGGAGGCGATGTAGCATTGTTCTTCGGCCTTTCCGGTACGGGCAAGACGACGCTTTCAGCCGATCCGGACCGGCCCTTGATCGGGGATGACGAGCACGGGTGGGGACCCGACGGCGTGTTCAACTTCGAAGGCGGAAGTTACGCCAAGGCCATCGGAATCACCGAGGAAAGCGAACCGGAGATCTATCGAGCTTCGTCGCGCTTTGGGACGATTCTCGAGAACGTTGTCATCGATCCGGTCTCACACGTCCCTGACTATTCCGATAACTCTCTGACCGAGAACACTCGGGCCTCATATCCCCTCGATCACCTCGAGAACATCGAAGCGAGCGGTGTGGCGGGACATCCGAAGACGATCGTCTTCTTGACCGCCGACGCTTTCGGAGTGCTGCCACCGATCAGCCGTCTGAGCCCGGAACAGGCGATGTACCACTTTCTTGCCGGCTATACCGCCAAGGTCGCCGGCACGGAACGGGGAGTCAAAGAGCCGGTCGCCACCTTCAGCGCATGCTTCGGAGAGCCCTTTCTCCCACGCCGGCCCGCCGAGTACGCAGACATGCTCGGCGACCGGATGAGAAAGCACGGTGTCTCAGTGTGGCTGGTCAACACTGGTTGGACGGGCGGACCATTTGGCGTCGGCCACAGGATCGCGCTGAAGCACACGCGCGCGATGATTGGCTCCGCGATCGACGGATCTCTTGGCGACGCGCCGACTGTCCGGCATCCGGTCTTCGGCGTCGAGGTGCCCTGCGCGGTCGAAGGTGTACCGGATGCCGTGCTCGATCCGCGATCGACATGGACGGACAGCGATGAGTATGATAAGCAGGCAAGAGCGCTGGCCGCGCTGTTCCGTAAGAACTTCGAGCCGTTCGAGGCCGACGTTCCGGATGCGGTTCGTGCCGTCGCACCGTTGGCCGGTTAGCGCGCCGATCGATCCCAAACTTGGCCGGCGGTGGCCGCTTGAGGCGCCCGCGGTAGGACTCCCCTGAGGGTAACAACGTATGAACTTTCCCGATCTCGACATCCCGCAGGATGGCGAGCGGATCGGTTTCGAGAACGACCGTATCGTAACGCCAAATCGCCCGATCATCCCTTACATAATCGGCGATGGGATTGGCACAGATGTGACGCCTGCGATGCGGAGAATGGTCGATGCCGCAGTCGAGAAGGCTTATGGCGGTTCTCGCTCCATCGCATGGCTCGAGGTCTTCGCTGGTGAGCGCGCTCGATCGAAGTGCGGTGAATGGCTGCCGAGGGAGACGCTCGACGCCTTCCAGTACTTTCGTGTGGGGATCAAGGGGCCGCTGACCACGCCGATCGGCGGAGGCATCCGCAGCCTGAACGTGTCGATCAGACAGACCCTTGACCTGTATGCGAATGTGCGCCCGGTTTACTACATCGAGGGTATTCCGAGCCCTGTGAAACACCCGGAACGGATGAACTTAGTACTCTTCCGAGAGGCAACCGAGGATGTCTATGCCGGCATAGAGTGGGAGGCGGGGACACCGGAGGCGGAAAAGGTGCTCAGATTCCTGAGAGACGAGATGGGCGCCTCGGCCCTCGAAGCTCAGGATCTGACAGCGACGGGTGTCGGCATCAAGCCGATCAGCGAATTCCGCACCAAACGTTTGATGCGCAAGGCTATTCTCTATGCTCTCGATCGCGGCCGTGGTAGCGTGACCCTCGTCCACAAGGGCAACATCATGAAGTATACGGAGGGCGCGTTCCGGGATTGGGGCTATGAGCTGGCTGCGGATGAGTTCGCTGATCGAAGCCTAAGCGAAGAAGAACTCTGGTCGAACCACGATGGCAAGGTCCCAGAAGGGAAGCTGGTCATCATGGACCGGATCGCGGACAACATGCTACAGCAGATCTTGACCCGCACGGCAGATTACGATGTCCTCGCGCTCCCCAATCTCAACGGTGATTACATCTCCGACGCCGCGGCAGCACAGGTCGGAGGTCTGGGTGTCGCTCACGGTGCGAACATGGGAGACGAGGTTGCGGTCTTCGAGGCTGTTCACGGCACAGCACCCAAGTATGCCGACCAGGATGTTGTCAATCCGACGGCACTGACGCTATCTGGTGTGATGATGCTGGATCACCTTGGTTGGGACACCGCCGCGTCCAACGTACGACGAGGCGTAGAAACCGCTATCGTGGATAAGGTCGTCACATACGATCTCGCCCGTCAGACCGATGGCGCGTCTGAAGTTCGCTGCAGTGAGTTCGCGACAGCGGTCATCGATAGAATGTAGCCTGTCAGTGCCGGCCCACCTGGTCGGATGCAGCGATGCCCGAATTGCGAGGATTATTGCTTGACGGCCCCTTAGGAAGCAAAGCGGCGGGAGGTCTTTCGGACCTCCCGCCGTTGTCGACGAACATGACGGTGCGCCGGTATCCGCGCATGCTCGCCGACTCCGGGAATTGTACGCCAACTAGCAGGTCTTCGGTAGTGCAGCCGATATGCTAGCCGGTCAGCGTTCCCGCACGCCCGGATATTCGGGCGCGAATTCGAGCCTGAAACAGTCGATTCGGACGATTAGCTTGAAGAGATTTAACCTCTGACCTATCCGCTCGGAATGTACCGATAACCGCGTCCCCTCACTGTGCGCAAGTAGATGGGTCTGCCGGAGATCGGCTCTATCTTCCTCCGCAGGCGGCTGAAAAGCTTTTCGACGCGCGAGGCATCGATTTCATCCTTCGCGTCAGCCCCCCAGACATGCTCGATTATGCTGGCCTTGCTGCATAAGCGACCGGGGTTGTCGTAAAGTAACTTCAGCAGGTCGAACTCGAGCGTCGTCAATGCGCTTATGAGCCGCCCGTCTATACGGACCTCGCCACTATCGGAGTCGATCCACAAGCCGCTCGCGGGTTGCTTATCCCTGTGATCTGCGCTGTCACGGCTTGGAAGATCAGCGCTGTGTCGATACGGCTGAAGTTCGGCCAGGCGCCGCGAGTCTTCGAATGCCTGGAGCGCCTCCTGCACCATTCTTTCCTTTTGATCGGCGGCAACACCGGCGGTTCGAGAGGAGTACAAGGTGAACGCCGCGGCCTGAAGCAAGGCCGGATGACCAGCCGAAACGCTGATCGCGAGCGCGCGCTCTTCGGGCGTGAACTCGACACCAAAGGAAGTCGCGACTGAAAGTAGCCTCTGGCACGCCTGATCGTCGAGAGCTCCGAGCGTCAGCGACGTGAACACGGTTGGGAAAGGCGATCCGCGCCACGCCTCGACAGATCGGAAGACTTCGATGAGCGGCGTCTGTGTCGCTACCACCAGCGAGAGCACACGCGGTGCACGGCGGGCTACCGATGCAAGCTGCGCGAGAAAGTTGCGACCAACGTGTGCCCCAGCGCCTTCCGAGCCTTGAAGCACCCACTCGAACTCGTCGAGAAGAAGGACGATGGCGGCGGAACGATCTGCTATTTCATCAAGAAATTCCTCGACATCGAAAACATCGATCTCCTCGGTTTCGAGAAGTCGCGCCGCTGGGACTGCCAACGCCTCGATGCCTGATCGCGATGCGAGGTGCGCTACCCGCCGCCAGAACCGTGTAATGGAGAACGGTGCCACGGATTGAGCGTCGAGATAGATCATCGCCGGTTGCGCCGGACCCGCTCCGCGGCTGGCCATCACTCCCGGCGAAGCGACGTAGCGCAGCATGCTCGTCTTGCCGGAGCCAAGCGATCCGCTTATCGCGACATTCCCGCGCTGGAGCGAGGTTATGTGCCCGACCAGGATGTCGATCTCCCTCGTTCGCCCGACGAACAGGCCGGGGGCAACCGCAGAATTCGGAGTGTATGGATTCTCGCGTACTGCGCGAACGCCGGTCATCTCAAAAGTATCACTCGTTCTTGGCCCACTTTGCTGAGGTCGACTTCCGCTGCAGGCGATTCAGGATGAAGCGAAGTAGCCTGCGCAGCCAGAGGCTCAGTGTCGTCGACCTCGATGAGCAGGTTCGTCGGGGCGTCTCGGCGCGCTGCCTGGCGCCGATCCTGTCGAATTGTTGCATCATCGGCCCGCAGCCGATGCGGCGTCAGCGCGAAGGCGGCGTAGATGATGCACAATACGCTCCCGATAGCGATCGGCAGCGCACGATAGCCATAAGTGCTAACCACGAGCCATGCAGCGAGCATCCCTACAAGCGTGACCACAGCGCTCGTGGAAAGTAAGGTGGGCAGCGCTTGCTCCAAGCGAGACTCAAGTCCTTCGCGCCGCGCGATTTCCTCGAGCAAACGCGACTCGAGTACGGCCCGCTCCACCTGCTGGCGCTTCCACCTGACCGCCTCCGCTTCCACGTGGCGTTCTTCGAGCTCGATCACGGCTTGGCGAATCGCTTCGTCGCCCGGCATGTAACGCAGGGCTTCGCGATATGCTTCGGCAGTTTGCTCCCACCTTCCGGCCGCGAGGTGTGCGCCCGCGGTGGCGCGCCAACTGTCTCGAATGCGCTCTCTCGCGGACATGTCTTCGGGCATGATGTCGAGCACGCGCAGGAAGTGGGGTCTGGCGCGATCGGGTCGCGCCTCGGAGTCGAACGCTTCGCCGAGGTCGCGGTGGGCAGCGGACAAGCCGTCACGCGCGCTTTCCGGATATAGTCGATAGGCCTTTTCGAATGCGTCGACCGATTGCTCGAGCATCCCGCGTTCGTACAGAGACTGCGCCAGTCCGAGCTGTGCGCGGGCATGGTTGGGGTTTGCGGCGAGCGCGCTCCGATAACGGTCGAGAGCTTCGTCGAGTCTGCCGGCACCGTGCAGATCGCGCGCGAGATCGTAGTAACGGACCGCACGAGCGCTCACGCGCTCCAACTCCCGCTTGGCTTCGTCGAGCGAGTGCTTTCGAAGGATCCAACGGCGCAAGAATTCAACACGGAAGTGAAACGCATCCCGCCCTACTGACTCGATAATGCCCCATTCCGCAAGGACCATCGGTGCGGTCGAGAGCTCCATACCTTGCAGCCGCACACCGTGCTCATGGAGCGCATGACCGATCTCGCGCAAAGTAGCTGCCTCTCCCGGAGCCGCGAGATGCGCGATAGAGGACAGGATGAAGCGCTCGGCAGGCGGAAACTCATCCCAAAACCAGGCGAGTCCGCCCA
The DNA here is from genome assembly GCA_038913135.1 of Anaerolineae bacterium. Classification (GTDB taxonomy): domain Bacteria; phylum Chloroflexota; class Anaerolineae; order Epilineales; family Epilineaceae; genus JBCLES01. The sequence continues at coordinate 2,371 of JBCLES010000015.1, read as the reverse complement.
TACCGCGCTCCATCGCCGCCTCGAGGACGTCGTCGGAGAGGTCTTCGAAACTGACGAACGAACGCCCTTCGCGCATAGCGCGATCAAAGAGTTCGTAGCAGAGGAGCTGCAGGAAATATGGATGGCCTGATGTGAGGTCGAGAAGCGCCTCGACCGCCTCTGGTTCGTATTCGAGTCGATCCGCCGCCGGCTCCACGATCAACGAACGCGCCGCGCCTCGATCGAGCACCCAAGCCCGCTTGCATTGTGCGCTCTTGAAAGTCGCCTTGATTCGGCTGGGCAACTCGTCGATACGACGGCCCACGACGAAGACGAAAGTCAGGTGCTTCTGCTCGTCGATGAGCAAGTTCTGCAAGTAACTGAATAATACATTATAGGCCGAATCGCTTGAGACATCCTCTCCACCCAGGACATCGAATTCGTCGACGAGCACCAGGATCCGTTCGTCTCCGAGGCACTCAGCAACGCGGGGCAAGAATCCGTACTGGAAGAAAGACTCCTCAGCGAACGCCTCTCGAGGCGGAATCTCTATTCGAAGTGATCTTGCGATCTCGCGCGCGAGTCCGTAGCAGGACTCGCGGAAGGCCGTGCTCAGCCCTGCCCTGCAGATCGAAGTACACTGCCCGGAAGCCGGGCGGCGTCTGCTCGGGCCGCATAAGCTGATGCAGCAGGCTGGTCTTGCCGATCCGTCGCTGGCCGAAGAGCACGATTACGTTTTGATAGGGCGACATGAGCGTGTTGCGCACGAATTGCAGCGCGGCGTCACGCCCGAAGAAGCCGGCACCGTCGGTGAGCGGCGTCAAAATGTAAGGATTGGGGTGTCGCGGCCCGTGGCCTATCGTGAGCGCGACGGAGGGAGCGTCATCGAGGACGGTCGACGCGCCGCCGAGCGGCCCATCGGTTGTCATGGTGCACCCGCCTCCTCAGGGACTCCGTTGCGCTCCGCGCGATGGTGATAGTACTCGAATACGCTTGTGTTCTGGAATCGGTATCCTTGTCCGCGAATGCTCTCGATGTGTTGGAACCCACCGTCTGCGGCATCGACCTCCTTTCGCAGACGGCTGATCGTCTTCTGGATCATCGCATCCGTGACGCCGAGCGTGTCCTGACTGTACTCGGGCCACACCGCCATCGCTATCTCATCCTTCGTGACGACGTCGCCCTCTTTGTCGAGCAAGAAGCGAAGAAGTGAGAATTCCTTCGGCGGCAAGTCTACGGACCGCTTCTCGATTCGGACATCGCCCGTGTCGGAGTTCAGTTCAACTCGACGCAGACGCTGTTGAACGTCTTCGGCGAACACGCGCGAGAAGATCCGCCCATCGACGACATACCCGCGGCGCTCAAGGCTTGGCAGCGCCTGATCGAACGAAATAGCATCCATAGGGTCCGGCCGAGCTCCGACCGCAAGCCAACTGAGCGCATCTCGTTCTTCCGGCGGTAGCTTGGTCCAGATGTCTTCGAAGTGCGCGGACACACGATCGGCCATCTCCCGCTCGACCTCTTCGACCTGCTCTTCGCCGCCGATCGAGCTGTCCATCTGCCCGTGCTCGTAAAAGAGTGCTGTCGCGACTTGAATGTAGTAAGGGAACCGGCCTGCAAGATCGCCGATAATCGGTGCGATCGAGTTGAAGTCCATGCCGGCGGCCGCGCTCACCGCCGTCAAATACTCTTCGACTTCTTTCTCTCGAAAACTGCCGACATAGATGCTCCTGAACATGTTGAAGAACGGCGAGCCCGATCCCCATTCATCCCGAAACTCGCCGAGCTCGACTCGAGTCGCGACCACGATAGAGAGATCGTATTCGGTGATCAGGCCGCGGAACCACTCCCAAAATCTCTCGTGAAAGCCCGCCAGCACTTCGAATTCGTCGAGCAAGAGGACCAAACGCCGCTTTCGATCGGCTAGACCCTCGAGGTAGTCTTCGAGCCAGAATGCGTCAATCTCTGCGTCAAAGTCGGCACCGGAGTCCGGGTCGGCTCTTCTGAGAGCGCGCGCGATGCGGCGAAAGAGCGCATCCTGCGATTCGGCCGCGAGTTGCGCGTTGACGAATGCGAACAGCATCGCCTGCTGTTCCTCCTCGCTCAGATACTTCGCCTGAACGTCCGGATGACGCATCTGATATAGGAGCGAAGTGTTGCCGCAGCGATGCTCACCGACGAGCGCCACAGGTTGCATGTTGACGACCGACTCGAAGAGCTCGTTCAACTCGCTGGCCCGACCGTAGAAGTCCTTGGGCTCTTTGATCGGTTTGCCGAGAACGAAGAGATTGGCGCGCTCACTCATGGCGCTGCTCCTCCAGGAGTCGGGCGTATTCGTCGTTCTGTTCGAGCCATACGCGGACAATATCCATCGTGAATCCAAACTGGCGGC
>JBCLES010000014.1:0-69487 GCA_038913135.1 Anaerolineae bacterium | reverse complement strand
CGGAGATCGCGATCACGAACGTGGTGCCGAAGCCGGGCTTTACGGACTTCGCAGTCTACATCTATGACCAGAACAGCCTGATTTACGTCATCTGCGAGAAGTTGAACGAACGGCAGGTGGAGTACATCGATCTGGCGACGTGGGGCTTCCTGCCGCCAAGATTCAACGGTTCGGCGGTCATCAGCGCGTCGTTCTGGGAGCATCACGTGTTCGATGATCGTGGGACGCACCTGCGGAACCTGGTCGGCTTGACGGCCGTGGCGGTCGAGCGGGTCGGCCGGGATAGTACGGGGCCTGATGTTCCTGGCGATGAGAGCAAGGCGTTCGAGGGTATTCCTATCTTCACGTTCTTCCCGCAGCGGGTGGTCGGGTGTCCTGGGGTTCCGGGGCCGATCGTGAAGTAAGGTTGCGGAGTAGCCCGCGCCGCGGGCGCGCGGGTTGGAAGTCGAAGTTGAGTGGAGTTTCAGCGGGACGGTCGACAGACCGTCCCGCTGTTCGTTCGTTTGGGCCCGAGACCGGGACCGGATTTGTGGCGTAGGCGCTCGGGCTTTGCGAGGGCCGTGGTGGGCAAGGGGGCTGCGCTGCGGGGCTTTAACTCGCGGGACGTTGGTCGCGCATTGCTAGGAACCCGCGCTCAAACAGAACGCTCCTCGCTCCGCCCCCTTGCCCACCTGGGGCAGGGCGCGAAGGGCGGAAACTCGTCTGCCCACCGAGGATAAGGTAGTTCGAGCAGAGCGGAAACTTGTTTGCCCTCGACATTCGAGATTTGGAGGACGATGATCGCTTGGACATGGGGCTCAGCGGCAAGGGTCGCGACGCCTCCAGACTCGATGTCGTCGGTCGCGACCTCGCTGACACCGCGGTCGGCGAAACTGTTTTTGGACGGATTGAGCGCGAATCGGGGGCGCTCTTGGAACAAACGGGTTGCGCTAGGGTACTACCTCACGTTCGGATACTTTGTACCGTCGCTCCGAGAAATGTCCCGTAGGGGGTTCGGACCTGCATATGATCGGCGATCGGGCACTGGGCCGCGCTGCGGCACCGCGTTCGTTGCCGCGCGATGCCGAGCTTGTGCGTCGAATGGCAGATGGAGACTTTGATGCACACCGGTTGATCTACACGCGACATGCCGGGCGGGTCCTCGCGTATCTGGTCGCCCGGCTGGGCGGCGATCGTGGTTTGGCCGAAGAGGTCTTGCACGACGTAATGTTGGAGGCCTGGCGCGGCGCCTCCGGCTTTCGAGCGGAGAGTTCGGCTTTAGCCTGGCTCCTCGGGATCGCACACCATCGCGCATGCAACACGCTTAGATCGAGGCGAAGGTAGACCGTCAATTTCTAACCCGGATCCGACCGAGTACCGTGCGAAGGAGACGAACGGTCGCGGCGGAGCGGCCGCCATCGACGCCAGGATCGACCTTGACGCCGCGCTGTCGTCATTGCCGGACGGTCAACGCGCCGCGCTCGAACTCGTTCTACTTCACGGGCTTTCCGTCGAGGCATCGGCATCGGTGTTGGGCGTGGCACCGGGAACAGTCAAGAGTCGGGTGTTCAGGGCAAAGCGCGAAATGCGCCGCCAGTTGGAGCGGGAGGTCGAGAAATGACATGTAAGCGATGTCAAGAACAGCTGCCCGAGTATGTCGGCGGTTCGGTGGAGGAACGTGCCAGCGGGGCGGTCGCGGCGCACCTCGAAACGTGCGCGGATTGCAGGGAGGCGCATGCCGAATGGATGCTCCTCCGCACTACGCTCGAGAGCTCCGTCGCGACGCGCACTATCGTGCCACCGCGTTACCTCGCGCCACCACGTTCCCCCGAGCCACCCCTTTCCCTCGCGCAACCGCGTTCTCTCGAGCCGGAGCGCCGAGCGGCGCCCGCAGGCAGTGGCTTGCCCGAGTCACCTTTGGCGCGGCGGTCGGCCGTCATGGAGATCGTGCGGGCGTCGCGCGGTCAGGCCACCGCTCCCTCGGAGCCCTCACGCGAACCGTCCGCAACGGCGACCCCGATGTCGGCGCCGACCCGGCGGGCTCCGACAGAACCTCCAGAGACAAGCGTGCCCGCCGCTACCGCTCCTTCGGTGCCTCCAAGCGAACCGTCGGCTACGGCCCCGAAGCCGGAGCCCACCCATACCGCGATTGCTACCGGCATAGTCGCCGGGCGGATCGTCGGGCCGGACGGGCGCGCCAGGGCGGAGATTTGGGTCGTCGCCGAACAGGCGGTCGGCCCCGCGGAGGAAGTACGGGCGTTTACTGACTGTTGAAGGACGGTACCGGCTCGAACTCGATCCCGGAGAGTGGATCGTCCACGCGGAGTCAGCATCGCACCCGCCGATGTGGCACCCAGGGCGGCCGAGTCCAATCGGCGCATCCGTGCTGCGAGTCGATGCAGGCGCCGCTGTCGACATCGCGTTTCACCTCGAGACACGACTGCGCGAGACGATATCGGGCACGGTAATGGATGCGGGTGGGTCACCGGTCGAGCGTGCCCTGGTGGTCGCTGCGTTCCCGCCCGCCGCCATGGGCGATGCACCTCGTCCGGCGGTGGCCGCCTTCTCAGGCGCCGGCGGTCGATTCGAGATCCCGATCGCACCCGGCGTCTGGCTCGTCGGCGCGTCCCCGGACACTCGCGGCGAGCGGCTAACCTGGTGGGGCGGCGGATCACCGGCCGCGGCCGAGCGACTGGTAGTGCGTGCGGACGAGACCGGCCCGGCGCTCGAACTTCGTCTTGACCCTTGACCATTGAAAACTTCATTGAGCCTTGAACCTCGAGCGGCCGTTGAGATCGGGACCATCGGATTGTGAACGCCAGCGAGTTCATTGCGGTCGATCGCGTTCAGTGACTCCGCAGTTAGAGAAAATTGAGGTTGATCGAGGTGAACCGTAAGGCCTCGGCTCGGTACTCAAGAGCGTCCAAAGAACTCACGTTATGCGGGCGCGCAGCAGTATGCGCTCGCCATTCGATCAGACCAGGCTAGTAGGAGGCTAACGTGTCCCTAGAATCTCAAAGATTCATTAGATCGGATCGAGCTATCGAGAATCGATCCGGTGCGAGCGGGGGTAGCGGACGAATCGGTCTAGCGGCGACGGTTATAGCAATCGCCGTGGCGGCGGTCTCGATGTCGCTCGTCGTGCCGTTCACCGTCCGATCCGCATCCGATAGTGCAACCGATTCGAACAAATCTTCAGAGGCGCGCGTAAGCGCCTCGTCCTCGAACCGTCTCCTCGATGACAGCGCTTGCGTGACCGAGCTGAGCCGGGTGGTCGCGCCGACTTCGCTGGTGGTCGGGGAGACGATCGATGTGACGACTAGCATCCGATTCAACTGCCCAGCCGGCGACGCTTCGCTCCACGCGGTCGTCCTGCTCGACGCGTCCGGCTCGACGGCCGGCGATACGCTCGAAGACGCCAAGGTCGCCATCCTCGCGCTCTTCGACGCGATCGGGGTCGGCAGCGACGCGCGGTCGCAGGCGGGACTTGTCGCATTCAATGACTCGATCAAGGTCTCGTGTCCGCTCACCGGCGACCGAGATGCACTCGTCGCATGCCTAGATCGGGTCGTGGCGAGCGGTGGGTCCGCGATCGATCTTGGCATCGTCGAGGGCCTCCGGCTCTTGCGTGAGGGGAGGAGTGGGCTCGGTGTCGACGACGAAACGCGGGAGGTCATGATCCTTCTGTCGGATGGGGGGAACTCCACTGGTTGCGATCCAGTCCTGCACCAGGCGGGAATCGTGAAGGGGGAGAGCATCCTCTTCGTGTCCGTCGCGCTCGGCGGTGCGAGCGACCTCGACTGCCTTCGCCGGGCCGCGTCGAGCCGGCGGTACTTCTTCGAGGTCGCCGATTCGTCTGCTCTACTCGACGTCTTCGATCGAATCCGAACGGACATCCGCGCGGTGATCAGGATGCTCGATATCGCGGACCAGCCGCCCCCAGCGCTGCGCTTCGTACCGGGCAGCGCCTAACCAAAAGCCGTTATCGACCCCGCGTCCGGTAATCTGACATGGGAGACGGGTAGCGTGCCTCCAGAAGGCGTCACGGTCACGTTCCAGCTCGAGGCGATCGAGGCCGGCCGTCATCCCACGAGCGCCGGAGCGACCGCCGACTTCGTCGATGCCGAGGGCGACACTGGGCGCGTCGATTTCCCGGTGGACGAGGTCGACGTCAGCGACGGCCCGCCAGGACCGGAGGCGCCTGGCATCGGCGCCGCGCTCGAGATCGACAAGCACGAGCTCGCTGTCGGCGAGCGGAGTGCCGGCTCGCTCGCCGTTGACATCGACCTGCCCGATGTTCCGGGCCGAACGCACCTGATGCTCGTCCTCGATGCCTCGGGCTCGATGTTGGGTGAGGCGCTCGCCGTCCAGAAAGCGAGCGTGCACGCCCTACTCGACAGGCTCGAGATCGAGGCGAACCCTGCGTTTCGCGCTGGGCTAGTGACGTTCAATACGGTCGCCGAACTGCTGTGCCCACTGAGCAGCGATTTCGATGCGCTGCGCGCTTGCGTCGACGTGATGGAGGCCGCAGGGGGGACCTCTCTCTCCCTGGGGCTCGCGCTCGCCTCCGATGCGCTAGTGGCCGGCCGGCCGTCACCTGGAAAGGAAGCCATCGTGTTGATGAGCGACGGCGCGAATTCCACCGGGTGCGAGCCCGTGCTCTCCCATGCCGACGCGATAAAGGCTGACGGCGCCACGATCCACACTGTCTGCCTCGGGCCGGCTTGCGATCGGGCATGCATGGAAAGCGCCGCGACTAGCCCGGCGCACCACCATGTCGTCCCGCTGCCTGCGGATCTCGCGACCGCCTACGCTGACGTTTCGGCGGAACTTCTGTCGCTTCGCCCGGTCGAGCGCGCGTTCCTGCGTCTCGACTTGCCTGCGCATCTCTCATTCGACCCCGCGGCCTTCGCGCCCCCGCCCGACGAGATCTCCGAGCAGAGAGCGATCTGGGACATCCGCCGCCTGAGGGACCCCACCATCGATATCCGATTCGTCGTCGAGGCGCTGAGCGAAGGGTCCGGCGCACCTAGCGCGTCGGTGCGGATCGACTTCGAGAACGGCACACAGCGAACGGAACCCGCTGACGGCCCATCGATCGTCGTCGGCGCCGCCGGTCCGTCAACCGCCACGCCCCGGCCGACCGTTCCGGTCTCGCCTTCCTCCTCCCCGCCGACGACCCCGGGGACACCGACCCGGGTTCCACCCTCCGGGAAGACCGAGGTTCCCGGCTCGACGATCTTCCTGCCGATCAGTCTCAGGGAATCTTGTATCTCATGGCACCCGGCGGACATCGCGATCGTGCTCGACACATCGACGAGCATGGGCGAAATCAGCCCGGACGGCGTCGCCAAGATCGACGGCGCGCGCTCGGCCGTCCAGGCGCTGATCGACGGCCTTGTCACAGGTAGGGATCGGGTTGGGCTCGTTGCATTCGACGAAGGGGCGCGCGTTCTACACCCTCTGGCCGCCGATCTCGGTGGCATCGCCCGTGCCCTTGACGAGATCACGCTCGGGCCGAACACGGTGATCGACGCCGGTATCGATGAGGCCCGCCGGATGCTTCTCGACGGTGCGTCGGGCGCCGATCCGGAGCGCGGCGTCTCGATCATGGTCCTGCTGACCGACGGCAGGCCGCTCCCGGGCCCGGCCAGCGCCGCCGTCGAGGCGGCGGAGCGGGCGCGGTCGGACGGGATCGTGTTCTTCGTTGTCGGGCTTGGCCCCGAAATCGACGGGCCAGCCCTGATCGCTATCGCCGACGGACCGGACGCTTATCGCGCCGCGGACGGCCGCGCAGCGCTTATCGCCGCCTTCCGCACGGTCGGACGCTGGATCGACTGCGGTCCGCCGGCCGGATTCTGGGGGCGGCGATCGGCTGAGTGACGCCCGGCCACGACTCTCGATCTCCGGTCTCGCCTCTCGATCCCTAGCCGCGACTCTCGATTCCGATCCTCCCGTCTCGATCTCGTGCGAGCCGATTCGAGGGGGTGCACCGACACTGGAGCGATCCGGGTAGAGTCGAGACTCGCCCAAAAATAGACAGGCACCTCGTCGAGCTGGTGTCGAACCGGTCGAGGTGGGCAAGGGGGCGGAGCGAGGAGCGGTCTGTTTGAGCGCGGGTTCCTCTCAAAGCGCGACCAACGTCCCGCGAGTTAAAGCCCCGCAGCGCAGCCCCCTTGCCCACCGGGGGCAACCCACAGAGGTCGATGTGTGGAAGAGCGCTGTTGAGTGTTGAACTGGGTCGGAAAGGAGCTAGACTCCGACCGGTTGTGGAGCAGTGACCGACCACGATCGCATGATTGGCGTGTGGGCCGTCCCCGTTGATCGGGGCGCCCTTGCCCTTCGACCACTTTGGTAGCGCCTTATGGCGTACCATGCGCGCTTGTGGGCTGCTCAATGGACCTGATCACTCAGTTCATCGATCTATTCTTGCACTTGGACGATCACATCGAAGAGGTCATCCGCAACTACGGCGGCTGGACTCACGCGATCCTCTTCGTGATCATCTTCTGTGAGACCGGCCTCGTCGTCGTTCCTTTCCTCCCAGGCGATTCTCTGCTCTTCGTCGCCGGGACGTTCGCGGCGAGGGGGTCACTCAACCTGCCGGGGTTGTTGTTGCTGCTCAGCACCGCGGCGATCCTCGGCGACGCGGTCAATTACGCGATCGGATTCTGGATCGGCCCTTCGCTCAACCGAGAGAAGGACGGTCGATTCATCAAGAAAAAGTACTTGGACAAGACACACGCCTTCTACGAAAAGTACGGCAAGATGACGATTATTCTTGCACGCTTCGTGCCAATCGTGAGGACTTTTGCGCCGTTCATGGCCGGAGTCGGCAGCATGCGTTACTCGGCGTTCGCCGCCTACAACGTCATCGGCGGCATTCTTTGGGTCGTGTCGATGACGATGGCGGGGTATTTCTTCGGCAACATCGAGTGGGTCAAAGAGCACTTTGAAGCCGTCGTGCTGGCGATAATTTTCATTTCGATTTTGCCGATCATCGTGGAGTATCTCAAGAGCCGCCGCACCAGTACACCGCCACCCTAAGTCTTTCAAGTTCGGCCAGCGTGCTCTGACACTTGTTGTCGAGCGTCTTTCCAGAATGCGTTGCCGGCGTTGCGTTAAGAGTGTTGCTTGGGCACTAGTTAGGCGATCCCTCGGGTGCCGAGTTGTGTCAGAGGGGTTATATTCCCTGGGTCGTCGACCAAAGATCACGATTGCGAAGGAGAGTCCGATCATGAGTTCTTACCTCGACGAAAGGAGTGGGGGGGCAAGTGCCGAGGGCAAGGCGGACAGCGTCTGGTCCGTGATACGGGCGTTCGTCGCCGTGATCGGTGTCAGTGTAATGGGGCTAATTCCAGTCGGGGGGCAGCGGTGGAATGAGGCGACTGCTACCGCCGCTGCGCCCGATGTTACGTTTGCGCTCAGTCATGTGACCTCCATGGGTGATGTAGGGGTGCCCTGGTTCCGCAGCGCGGCGCAAATCAATGGGCCGTGGGGTGTTGGCGGCGATGGGGACAGCATCTGGGTGGCGGATGCGGGTGGTCGGAGGCTCTTGCACTTCGGGAGCAACGGGCGGTATCTGGAAGAGGTTGGGCGGGCAGGGCTGACGTATGCGCTCGGCGAAGTGCCGGTGCGTCGGATAGAGGATGTCGCGATTTACTTTCGGGCGCGGGGCGAAGGCGATCCGGTGGCGCCGGATCCGGCAGCCGATCCCGGGATTCAGGTTGTTTGGTGGGTCGACTCGGGCGCGCACGTCGCGGTCGGGTGGGACCGCGGTACGGGCGAACTTTCTGTGGTCGGCGAGGCTGATTCGCCGGGGGACGGGCTGGATCGGCTGGACGGACCGACCGGGATCGCGGTGGACGGCGCAGGGCGGGTGTTCATCTCGGACACCGGAAATGGGCGCATCGTGGTCTTCGATCCGACGGTCGAGCCGGCCCGCGTTTCCGAATTCGGAGCCGCAGGATCGGTGGGCGAGGGGAGGGTCGAGCAGCCGGCACGGCTCGCGCTTCGCGACGGAATGCTCTACGTCGCCGATGCCGGGAATCATCGGGTGGCGGTCTTCGATGTTAGCGCCCCCGCAACGCCCACCTTCGTCCGTGACTACGGCGAGGCCGGTGTGGCGGGCGGTGGTGATACCCGTTTCGATACGCCACTGGGCGTCGATGTCGATGCCACGTTCTTGTATGTGGCTGACAGCGCCAACTGCCGCGTTCAGGTAGTTCGCAAGACGGGCGGCGATGTGTGGGACACGCTCGGAGCCGGCGGTGGGTGCGTGGGGGACGGTTCGGATGTTCTCGGCCTGCCAAGCGATGTGGCGCTGGACGTGCGTGGGCATCTCTACGTCGCCGATCCCGGACGGCTGCTCGTCCATCAATTTCACCCTGATAGAAGTGTCTTGCGCGTGTTCGGTACGACTGACACGCCTTATCTGACCGACGAGTGGCATCTGAACACGCCTAGTGGTGTCGCGGCCGGGCCAGGCGGCACCGTGTTCGCGGCCGAGGCCGATGGGCACCGGGTGCTGAAATATGGGGCGGACGGTGACGCCGAGTGGGTGGTCGGGCAGGCCGGAGTCGCCGGTGATGCGCCGGATGGACTGGACGGACCCGTCGATATCGCGGTCGATTCGTCAGGGCGTCTGCTCGTTTTGGAGCGCGGGGCTGAGCGGATCCGCATTTTGGGGGCGGACGGGGCGCCGGTCGGAGCGATAGGAGGACCGGGAACCGGCGACGTCGAGTTCTCGGCACCTGAAGGCATTGGCGTGGCGCCGGATGGGCGGATCTTGGTGGCTGATACCGGGAATCATCGAGTGCAGATTCTCAGTGCGGCCGGGGACTTTTTAGGGGAGATCGGCGCGGGCGGTACTGCTGGGGCCGGCGAAGGGAGATTTGATAGACCCGGGGACGTGGCCGTTGCCGACAGTGGGTTCGTGTACGTCGCGGACACTTACAACGATCGGGTCGAAGTGTTCGACGCCGCGTCGACGCATGTGCGGACTATAGGGCGAGCTGGCGAGCCTGGTGACGGCTTCGATCGCTTGCGAAGGCCGCGGCGCCTCACATTCGATTCGGAAGGGCGCTTGTATGTTTCTGACACCGGGAACAATCGAGTGCAGGTGTTCGATGCGGACGGCGAGTACTTGACTACCGTCGGCGGGCGCGAAGGCGCCGGCAGCGGGGGCTTGCGCGAGCCGCTAGGTGTCGCCGTGAGCGACGAAGGGCGGGTATGGGTCGCGGACAGCGCAAATCACAGACTGCAGGCATACGACGCGCCGGCAGCGCCGTGGGATGCTGTTGCCGTGAACGGCTATGCGCGTAGGCATACGGTCGGGATCGCGAGCCTGGCCGAGTTCGATGGCGATCTCTTTGCCGGTTCCGCTGTAACCGCCGAGTTGTCCGACGAACCGGCGGGGATCTGGCGGGCGGACGGTGGTGGGTGGAGCGAAATAGTCGACGATGGTCTAGGCGACGATTCGACCGCGCTCGTTGCCGACCTCGAAGTGTTCGACGGTCGGCTGTACGCGGCCGTTCAGAGCTGGCGCGATACGCGCACTCCGGAGGACGTCGTCGAGCGCGAGCCGAGCGGCGGCGCGATCTGGTCGACTGGGGACGGCGATGGTTGGGCCGTCGAGACCACCAGTCTGGGCGGCGCCGGGATAGCGGGTGCCGCGTCGTTCGGCCTGCACGACGGTGCACTCTATGCCGGAACGATAAGTCTTGACCCGGCGCTCGGCGCCGCGGTGTGGCGACGGGAAGGAGCGGCGTGGACGCGGATGAGCGCAGTCGGCCTCGACGGCGACATGGCCAACGCGGCCGTCTCGGCGATGGCGAGTTTCACCGGGACGCTCTGGGCTGGGACGTGCAACAAGTCCGGGCAGGCGGAGATGTGGCGTTCGAATCGGGGCGAAGTGTGGGCGCCGGGCGGACCGGCAGGTGTCGCGGCACTTGGGAGCGGAAACGGGGCATGTATCTCGGCGATGGCGGTCTACGGTGACGCCCTCTACGCCGTCTCTAGCGGTGGCGATTCTGTGCTCGGCCTGCCCGGCCGGGCGGTCGAGGTATGGCGCTGCCGGCGCTGCGACAGCACGGATTGGGAGCTTGCGACGACGGCAGGCATGGGCGCGCCGGGCAATCGGGGCCGAGCGGCGCTGGGCACGATGCGCGTGGCGCCGTTCGACTTCCTCTATCTTGCCGTCGGCAATGGCGAAGGTGCCGAGGTGTGGCGCACGTCAGATGGCGAACGTTGGGAGCAGTCCGCGTACGGTGGCTTCGGCGACGACAACAATGCGGACCTGGCCGGCGCCGCGATGGCACTGCACGATGGGCGGTTGTTCGTCGGGACGCGGAACGCGGCCCATGGCGGAGAGCTTTGGGTGACGGCCGGCGGGCGTCCGGATGCGATCCCGACGCCCGGCGGAGGCAGCGCACCGACCCCGACGCCGCGCCCACGGACCGATCCACCGACGGGCCGAGCCAAGTACGAGCGGGCCGACCAATGGCCGGCCGGCAGGGTGATTCCGCCGGATGTGATCGGCGCGATCCCCGAAATGGCGATCGGCGACGACGGCACGGTCTACATGCTCGACACTTCGAATCAGCGGATCATGCGCCTCGGTGCCGACGATCGTTGGATGACCGCCTTCGGCAACACCGGCTTCGGCGCCGAGCGGATCGGTCAAGCTGGGGCGCTGGCTGTCGACTCGACGCGCGATCGGGTTTACGTTGCCGATCACGCGTCCGAGCGGCTGGTGGTGTACACGCTCGAAGGGGAGTTCATCGTGGCGTGGCCCCAGACATATGCGGTCGGGATCGAGGTTCGCGCGGACGGAACGCTCTGGATCGCCGATCGAGTGCCGGGCGCCGTTCGGCATCTGGCGATGGACGGCGTCGAACTCGCGCGATTCGGGAGCTACGGCAATCGCGAAGACGATCAATTCGTCGGCTTGCGCGACATGACCGAGGACCCGGACGGCAACCTGTTCGTCCTTGATCTTGAAGGCAACCGCCTGCGCGGCTTCCGGCCGGAGGGCGGCGGCGTATTCCGGCGCTTCAGGACGCTCGATCTCACGGGTCCACGCTTCATGCGCGGCTGCGGCATCGGACCGGGCGTGCGCGTGACGGCGATCGGCCCCGAGCGGCTACTACTCAACAATTGCATCGTCGATGGGACGCAGCCGGAGGACTTCTTGCCGGCGAACCATACGGGCTCGGATCTCTACGGCGTCGGCACCCGCACGTTGAACCTAGTAGCCGATCTCTATGTTGCGCTCGCCACGTACGATGCCGATCGCCTTGACCCGGACAACGACACCTGGCCGGTCCTCGTCCGCTACGCCACCGACGGCTTCGACATCGTGGCGCGCTCGGTGCGGGGCACGCGGCTAGATGCCGCTTCGGCCGCGGCCGACGGCACAATCGCGGCGCCGGTCCGCTTGAGCACTGATCCCAACGGCAACTTGATGGTCACCGATGGCTACGGCCTCAGGCGCCGGGCGCCGGATGGCACCGTGCTCGAGGACCTGCCGCTAGTCCCGTTCCCAAGTCGGCGCAATCCGATGTTCCTCGAACCGGAATTCGCGATAGGCGAGGGCAGCGGCGGGCGCGTAATGGGCATCGGAACCCGTGGCGGCGGCCGCTTCGCCCAGCCGATCGCGTTCTACGGAGAGACTGAGCTCCGGCGTTATTGCCGAGCCGGACGCTGCCAGGTGAACCCGTATCTGGTCACCATCTGGGAGACCACGATGCCGAACCTCACCGAGGGCGTCGCGGCCGTCGCCCACGAACCGACGCGCAATCAATTCGTGGTGCTGAGCCGCTATCACACGGCGCCTGCCACCCGCGGTATCGAGGACATATCGGCTCGACTCTTCTTGTTCGATCTTGGCCTTGGCGGACGGAAGACCGAGTTGGCGCTGCCCGGCGACGATCGTGAGGCGATTTGGGCCGACGTCGACGCCGGTCCGGATGGGCGGATACTAGTGCTGGACACACTCAACGATCGGATTCAGGTATTCGCGCCGGACGGCACGGACCTGGGTCTCGTCCCAACACCGAAGGACGCCTGGCGAGTAGCTGGTGGACCGGGCGGCGAAATGTACGTCCTGACCGTTTACGGCCACGTCGTCCGAATGGCGTCTGACGGAACCGTGCTTTCGCGCTTCGTGGCTCGACCGCACGAGGGCGTGCCCCCGATTTCGCTGGTCGACCTTGCGGTCGATGCGTCTGGCTGGGTCTATACGATCGACGAACTGGCCAATCAGGTCACCGTCTTCGCGCCTGCCGGCACGGAAACGGATGTGCTCGTCGGGGACACATGCGACCTGGACGGTGACAAGTGGGTGAGCCCGAGTGATATCCTCCTCGGCGAGACGGCGGCGATCTTCCTCTCGTTGTTCGGCTCATGTGGATACGTCGAGCAGGATGCCGATATCGTCCTTGCAGTGAATACCTTCGGCGACACCCTAGGCGACGATCCGGGGCGAGCGCTTGCGAACAACCTGCGCAGCGCGCGACAGATCGCCGCGCTCACCGATCTCGACCGGCACAGGATCGCCGTGATCGCCTTTGCTACGACCGAAGACGTGAGGACGGAACTCACGTCCGACAGCTATCAGATGGCAAGGGCGCTCACCAGTGCCAACGCCGGCCGTGGCGATCCACAACGCAATTACACGGCTCTCAAGGCAGCCAGCGATCGTTTCGACGCCGAAAGCGCGGGCCGACGGCGCGTCATCATCGTCGTCACTCCAGGGAACGACGACAATGCCGGCATCGCATTCGCCGAAGAGCTGAAGGCGAACGGCACTCTCATCGTCGTGGTCAACGGTCAAAGCGTGATCGCGTCGGGCGACCTCTTCGACAACGTCCAAGTCGATCCGCGCGCCATGGGCGCAGGCAAGCCGGCGCATCGGCGATCGATAACGCGCACGCGGCCGGATGCGTTGATTACAACCGGCAAAGTGGTCGACAAGCTGCCAACTAACATCGACTATGTTCCCGACAGCGCGGTTCCACCGGCGACATGGAGCAGTTCCGCGCGCACGTTGACCTGGGACCTCGCCGACATCGGCTATGCGACATCGAGCTTCACCTTCCGCACACGTCCGTCTGAAGAGGGCGAATGGCCCACCAACGTCGAGGCGTATGCGGAAGGGGACCACGGCTGGGACGACGAGTTCCGGGTCGACTATCCGGTGCCAAGGATCCGCGTTTACGGCGAACTGCCGACGCCAACATCGACGCCGACCGCAACGCCCGAGCCGATTCCGACCGGGGTACCTGTTCCGATCTTCCTGCCCGTCACTGTCAAGCAATCATGCACGCCGCGCGACCGGAACGCGGACGTCGTGCTGGCAATCGACACTTCTGGCAGCATGAGCGAGACTACCGGTGCGGGTGGTCCGACCAAATTCGAGGCGGCCAAGGACGCCGCGCGCGCATTCCTGCTCCAGCTGGTGTCGGGGCGTGATCAGGCGGCACTGCTGCAGTTCAATGGCGAAGTGGCCGTCGTAGTACCGCTTTCGGACGACCCGGTGGAGGTGGCCGACGGACTGGACCGGCTAACGCAGGCGGCCGGCACCCGCATCGACTTGGCATTGGAAGCGGGCCTGACCGAGCTGACCGGCGAAGCGCGGCGCCCGGAAAACAATCCGGTACTGATCGTCCTCACCGACGGCGAGCCGACCGGCACGACGCCGGACGAAGTCCGCGCGGCGGCGGATGCGACGAAAGCGGCGGGCATCCTGGTCTTCACGATCGGCCTCGGCGACTCGCTCGATATCGATCTGCTGCGCGATGTGGCAAGCCGGCCTGAGTGGGCCTTCATCGCTCCGGAGACTTCCGACCTAGCCGCGATCTACGATGCTATCGTGGAGGAGATACCGTGCGTTTATGGCTGGCCGTAGCCGCCTACGTGCTTCGAACTGACTATGCGTCCGCGGAGATTATATGAAAACGCGAATCGTCGTCCTGGGAGCTGGTTTCGGAGGGCTCGAGCTGACAACTTCCTTGTCAGAGGTGTTCGGCGACAGCGTGGACATCACTCTCATTGACAAGTCCGACGCATTCGTTTTCGGCTTCTCGAAGCTGGACATCCTGTTTGGCAGGGAGACTTCCGCCTCCGTGCGCCTGCCGTACCAGGACATCCTGAAGCCGGGTGTACGGTTTTTGCGGGAGACCGTCTCCGCGATCGATCCCGCCGCGCGCCGTGTGATCACTGATGGCGGCACATACGAAGCCGACATCATGGTTATCGCGCTGGGAGCAGACTACGACGCCGGGGCGACGCCGGGGATCCTGCTGGGCGAGAACGAGTTCTACTCGGTTGCAGGCGCCGAGCGATTACGTGACGAGCTGCCCCGCTTCTCGAAGGGACACGCTATCGTCGGCGTGTGTGGAGCGCCTTACAAGTGCCCGCCCGCACCTAGCGAGTGCGCGTTGTTGCTGCACGATTCTTTGGTCGAGCGAGGCGTCCGCGAGGACTGCCACATCACATTCGTGCTCCCACTGCCGAGCCCGGTGCCACCTTCTCCAGATACATCGCGCGCGCTGGAGGCGGCGTTCGTCGAGCGGGGCATCGAATTCATCCCAAGCCGCCGCGTCGCCTCCTTGGACGCCGGCCGAAAGATCGTGGTCCTCGACGACGGCAATGAGCTTCCCTGCGACTTGTTCCTCGGCGTGCCGAAGCATCGAGCGCCGGATGTCGTCGTCGGGGCCGGGCTGACCGAGGACGGGTGGGTATCCGTCAATCCGAGGACGCTCGAGACGCGCTTTCCAGGCGTCTATGCAATCGGCGATCTTGCCAACACCGGCACTCCGAAGGCAGGTGTTTTTGCCGAAGGCACGGCGCGCACCGTCGCGACAAACGTGATAGCGCAGCTGCGTGGAGAGGAGCCGACAGCCTCCAATCCCGGAGTGGGATCATGCTACATCGAATTCGGCGCCGGCAGGGTTGCGCGCGTCGACGTGGACGCATTCTCAGGTCCGAAACCGACGGGCGTCTTCAACGAGCCGTCGCTTGCGCTCCGAGCGGAGAAGCAGCACTTCGGCCAAAGCCGCCGCGCGCGCTGGTTCGGCCAATAGGAGTCCGACTCCACGCAACAATTTTCGAGATCTCGACGTCGGAACGTGACCATCGCCCAAGCGGAATCTCCCTGGTCCCGTTGTGATGTGGGCCCGTGCTGCTACGGCACGGGCCCGCACCGAAGTATGATCAGGCTATGCCTTGCGCTTCCGCCCTGACGAGCGGCGTCCAACCTGCGCGCAGCTGCGGCCACATCAGGAGGATCAACGCGCCCAGACCAAGTCCGGTCCACACGACATGAATCCAGAATCCGACGTAAGGCAGGTGTCGCAGCGCAGCATAGATCAGCACGCCTATCAGAAGCGCGACCCATCGATTGCCGGCCAGTTCAGGGCTTGCCAGGCCGAGGAGCCAGCGCCCCACCCACACCGCCAGAGCGGCGCGGGCAAACCACGCGAGTAGGTTCAGTCCCGCCGTGAGCAGCGCCAAGGCCAGGCCGGCGCCTGAGATCACAACTGAGTTCAACCCGCCCAGGCTCAAGCTGCCGAAGAGCAGCATCACGGCGATAGACGCGATCACGATCATGACCAGAAGCACCGGAGCGATCAGCATGGTGCCGCAGCCTGTCGCCGTGCTTGGCAGAGCTCTTTTCGAAATTAGATCCCCGCTGCTGGTAAGCAGGCGCGGCGCCAACCAAACGACCGCAGCGCCAAAGATCAACAGTGCTGCGCTGGTGCGGAGCCAGTCGTAAAACCATTCTGCAGCGGCCGATCTCTGAGGTTCCGCCTCAGCCCCTTCTGCGGGCGTCGCGACCTCGTTCGTTTCAACACTTCCGCCGACCTGATCCTCGTCGATCGCGGAATCGAAGCTGGGCGCTTGAAGCGTCAGATCGCCACCGATCTCGCCGCCCTCCATGTCGAAGCCTGGCGATGCGGTGCGCGGCATCGCCGGCTGGCCGGGGAACATGAATGCCGGCGGGCCCGCTTCGCCGCTTGCATCGACTTCCGCGTCGACATCGCCGTCCACGCGCCCCCTGATCTCGAGCGCGCTGCCGGCGAAGTGCAGATTTCCACCGAGCGTACCGTCGATCAATCCCTGATAGCCAGCGGCCATGACGTCGCCGCCTACACTCGAAGTTTCAAGCGCGCCGACACTGTAGCCGGCGACGACGAACTCACCGCCGATACTTGCCTCGCCTTCCGCCTGCACCAAGAAACCGGCGGCCCGAACGTCACCCTCGACGGTGCCCCGGATTCGCACATCTTGGCCAGCTGCCATCATGTCGCCGCGGACCACGCCGGTCGGACCGATGATTACCGACGTCCCGGCGGCTATCAAGTCCCCGTCGACCGTGCCGTTGATCGTTACTGTCTGGCCGCCAACATAAAGGTTGCCGTCGGTTGTGTCGCCCTCAGCAAGTTCGTAGAAATCATCGCCGGCGAACTCGGTTGCGCCGACCACCGGCACCGCTACGATCGTCATCAATGCGACCAATCCGATTGTTCGCCCCAGCCGTCCATGCCGCTTGCTCTTCAGCATTGCGATTCTCCTCCATTTTTCCGTTGATCGAGTGATCGAGAGATCCAATGATCGCGCGATCTTTCGACGCCGAGGCGATGCTCCGAGTAGGTGCCTGATCCCCGGTCGGAAGGATCGGCCGAATCGAACGATGAGCCCCGTCTGTCGATTGCCGATCGTACCGTACGTGTCGCCCGCAATGTAAGTTTCCGAACCCGTGCCGGTACTCCGCGCCGGTGGTCGAACCTGACAGATTCAGCGTGGCGTAGTACTTGTTCAGATCTGCGAAGCAAGCCGCGCTATGGCCGCCGCCGCCTCTATCTCGCTCCCAAGGGCGATCCGGAGCACTCTGCGGCCGGCAGCCTGCAGTGCGCCTGCGTCCCCGAGCGCTTGAGCGCGGATGAGCGTGCCGAAGCTCAGCGCTGACATGGTGCCGCCCGGTTCGTCCGGGATGTCCAGGTCGAGAGTCGGATCGGCTGTCAGCTGTAAGAACAGCCCGCGTCCGCCGTCGCCCTTGTGGATCTGGCCCGTGGAGTGCAGGAAGCGCGGGCCGAAGCCGATTGTTACGGCAAGACGATGGGCATCGCGGATGGCCTCGCGAAGCCTGTCGAGCGCGTCTTTGACCTCCGCGGTCGGGTTCAAGAAGGCCTGTATCGCGACGTACGCGCCGTCATTAGAGCCGGCGCCTTCGAAGAAACGCGCGATGGCGCTCGAATCCGGGCTAACGCTTCCATCCTCGGGAAGGTGGCTGGTCGACTTGAAGTTTTCGATGATGGTGCGCGCCCGGACCTTCGCCGCTTCGACGTCAGGCTGATCGAATGGTTGAACGCCGAGCAGGTGGCCGGCGATGGCTGTCGCCACCTCCCAGATCACGAATTGCGCCCCGAGGTCGAGGCGATCCGCCATGCCTAGAGAGATGGTCGGATGTCCGGCGTCCGCGATGGCTTCGAGATGACTGTCGACGTCCTGTCCGGCGTCCTCGATAGCCTCGGGACGACTGTCGGCGTCCTGCCCTGCGGCCAGCTGCAGGCGGACAAACACGCGATCCGACCTGTACTCTCCGGGCGCCCCCATGGGTTCTCCGACCACGGGAAGAATACCAATCCCATCCTTGCCGGTGCTTTCCGCGACGAGCTGTTCGATCCAATAGCCGAAGCTCGCGATCTCGTCAGGAAGAACGAGTGTCAGCTTGTCCCGACCTTCGGCAGCGAGCGTAGCGATAGAAGCGCCCAGCCACGACGCGACGTCGTCATAGCGCAAGGCGCGGTCACTCGCAGCAATCCCGCGTTCTACAAGCGTGTCGACGTCGGCCCCGATCAGCGCCGCCGGCGCCATGCCGAAGTGCGAAAGCGCCGAATATCGGCCACCGATATCGGGGTCGCTCAGAAGGATCTCGCGAAAGCCGAGACTTCGCCCGAGGTCTTCAAGGCTGCTGCCGGGATCGGTGATCGCAAGGCAGCACCGCCCAGCCGACTCGGCTCCAATTGTGCTCAACGCTCGTGAGTAGGCGGCTTTGAATAAAGAGAGCGTCTCGACCGTTCCGCCGGACTTTGTGGCCACGATGATCAAGGTCGTCGCCGGATCAAGCCGCTCGAGCGTCGAGCGGACGACATCCGGATGGGTCGTGTCGAGCACTTCGAGGTTCAGACCGCCATCCGCCGTACCGAACGTCTGAGCCAAGACCTCCGGAGCGAGGCTCGAGCCGCCCATACCGACTAGAAGCGCCCGTCGAAATCCGTCCGCTCGGGCGCTCGCTCGAAGGGCGTTAAGACGCGGAAGTTCAGGCCGCATGCGTGTGGCAATGTCAATCCACCCTAGGCGATCAGCAATGCCCTGCGGCTCGGCTCCCCAGACGGTGTGGTCGCGCCGTCCGATCCGCTCAAGAATGGAGTTCTCTTTGAGGCCGTGCATCGCTGTCTCGACGGCAGGGCGGTGACGTCCTAGGCGAGCCACGAACAGCGACAGTGAGCCAGGTTCATCGCCTTTTGGGATTCGAATCGGCTCTGATAGATCCATCGTTCGCTCCGTCGAATGGGCACGCAGGATAGCGGCTCAGCCTCGGCTGCGGCCAGGCGTTGAATTTCCGGGCCGAAATTGCCTGTTGACACATCGACGTAGATCGATATATCCTTCGTATCGATGAACATCGATACGTCTGGATCCACCTCACCCTTCGACTTCGCGCGCGCGATCGCTGATCCTACCCGACAGCGGATCATGCAACTGTGTTGCTGCGGCTGGTGCTCCGTCGGCGAGGTCGTCGAAGCCCTCGGCGGCGACGTAGGGCAGCCAACTGTCTCGCACCACCTAGCCGTGTTGCGAGATGCCGGCCTTGTCCGATCGCGGCGCGAGGGTAGGAGCATGCTCTACACGCTCGACCAGGAGCGCGTCGCCTTCTGCTGCGGCCAGATGATCGTCGACTTCGCGCCTGAAACCAGGACGGCAGCCGTGCTGCGCGCCAGAGTCGATCCCGATCTAGTGATCGAAGATGAAGCGACTTCCAAGGCGGATCCCCATGAGGCACGCCCAAAGGCAGGAGAGAACCATGAAGCACCGTGAGGAAGTTGTGCAGACCAACCCGTCGAGGACGGCACGGCGGACGTCGTCATCTCGAATTGCGTGATCAACTTGGCGCCGGACAAGGCGCGGGTCTTCCGTGAAATGTACCGCGCGCTGGCGCCGGGCGGCCGGATTGCCATCTCGGATATCGTTCGAGCCGGCGACGTCGATCCTACCGAAGGGCCTGGCGCACTCGAGCTGGAATCGTAGGCCGGATTCGTCGATGTGCTGGTGTCACCGCGATCCTCGGAAGACGAAGCGCTCGCACAGTCGGATCCGGGCACGCCTCATTCCGCCCGGATAACGGCGCGCAAGGCCGGCGGCACGGCCGCCGAGTCCAACATACCCGCGATGGCCGAATCGCGCGACTGATCATCCGAGTACTAGGGAGGCGGCGCCTACCGCCGGCCAAGCCACGGCAAATGAGTTCGGTGGACGGGCGGCCAAGGCGTCGCTTCCCGGGTCGGGCTCGTGTCACACGGCCGCTCGCTCGTGTACTCGATCGCACCCGAATCGGGCGCACCGTCGACTCGCTCGACACCACAGAAGTCGTCGATAACTTCATCGACGGTTGTCGCCGCCCCGACGATCGAGGCGCCGTCCGTCAGGCCGAAGTCGAGCGCATCAGGGTCGGCGAACCATCGCCGCAGGTCATCCGTGCTAGCCGCCGCATTGCCTGTTTCAAGCTTAGTCCCGCCGTCCCGCTCGCGGATCCGCCCGTCGAGAATGTTGTAGCGTAGGTCGGCAGTGCTCGAACCGAAGCGCACATCGATGCCGCCGGTGTTGAAGATCGTGTTGTGGTAGATCTTGGTATCGGCGGCTGCGTTCAAGTAAATGCCCACGTCGGCCGGACAATTGGCGACGATATTGTTGCGCATGATCCCGCCCTCATGCTCGGGCGTGCACGTGCCCTCCTCGCAGATCCGCTCCGGCTGTGAGCCGCCGCCGCCGAATGACAGGCCCAAGCGGATCCCCCCGCGATGCAAGTGCTCGCAGACGATCAGATTGCGCTCGAAGAGTCCGTTCTTCGAATTCCCCTTCAGGAATGCGGCATAACTGATCTGATTGCCGCCACCCTTCTCGAAGTCGTGGATGAAGTTGCCGCGCACTACCCAGCGCCTCCCACCGACGACGTCTATCGGTGTGACCGGATTGCCGGTGTTCCGCGCTCGCGCGTTGAATATCTCGTTGCTTTCGACAAGGACGTCGTCGGGGAAGTTGGCCGGCGGGCCGGAGCCGTCGCCGTTGCCTTTGATCGCGGCGTTGAATTCGCGCATGACATTGCCGCGAACGACCGTGCCGTCGGCGGCGCCGACTATGTGGAATGCGTGCTCGCACGACGAGTCGTCCGGGCAAGTCCCGACGATATCGAAGCCTTCTATGATCCAATGCGGCGCCATCACCTGAAGCCCTTCCGCATAGCCGCCCGCACCGTCGAATCGAAGCTGGGCGTCGCCTTCAGTGCCGGCGCGCAGAGTGATCGGAGCATCGGACGATCCCGGGCGCTCGACACTGATTCGGCCGCCGAGTTCGTACGTCCCCGACGCGACGATGATAACATCCCCCGGCAGGGCATCTCTTACAGCGGTCCGCAGCTCGGCTGAGGAAGTGACGTGGACATCGCGAGTCGTGGCCGCGCCGACGCGCACGAAAGGTGCAACGACGCCGATAGCCACGAAGACCGCGGAAAGACAGGTGATTACCGATCGCGTCATCTTCTCACCGTCCTTCGGTTGATCCGATGATGTGTCGACGAGCGCCCGCCGTCATGCTCGGTCTTGCCTATGTGTCTTGTAGCATATCCTATGCAATGGTCGATCATGACTTGCCTTTCGGGATCGGTCTGGCAGGTCGTTGGCCCAAGACTTCGGACTCTCGTTGATCGCATCCACTTCCACGCCATCAGGGACGAGAATTAGGAGCCTTTCATGCCCTGGATTAGGGTATTTCGCCTCGACGAGGCGCGCGGACTCTTGAAGGCGCAGTATGAAGCTGCGCTCGAGCGCGCAGGACGAATCTGGAACATCACGTCGATCATGAGCCAGAGTCCGCGCGTGATGCAGGCGTCGATGGAGTTGTATCGTGCCATCATGTATGGTTCGTCGCCGCTTTCGCGCAGCCAGCGCGAGATGCTCGCGGTTGTCGTCTCGTCCGTCAACCATTGCGTCTACTGAATTCGGGCTCACGCGCACGACCTCCGTGACGAGGTCGAAACGGATTTCGAGATCGACGATCCAGCTGAAGCCGATAAGTTGGTCCACCTGATAGCGTCGGATTGGCGCTCAGCCGGGCTGACGCTCGACAACTTTGCGCTCTGCGCCTTCGCGGAAAGGCTCACGCGCGAGCCGTGGTCGATGCAGGAGGCGGACGTCGAGGCACTTCGGCCTGTCGGCTTCGACGATCGGGCAATCCATGACGCGGTGCAGGTGATCGGATACTTCAACTACATCAACCGAGTGGCGGACGCCCTTGGAGTAGAACAGGAAGACTTCGTCCGAGCTTGGGAGGAGCGAGTCAGAGCGGATCGCTAAGAAAATACTACACATCGAACCGGAATGGACCCGTAGACTGTTGTACCTAGGCTTCGTGTTGCTCAGCGGAGCCGAGGGACTTGGTTCCGAGGAGAGGAAAAACGCTTGCGCATCGCATTGTTCACTGACAGCTTCACACCATATCGATCAGGTGTCACGACCGTCGTCGAAAACCACTCGCGCGAGCTAGCTCGCCGAGGTCATCGTGTGTTGATTGTGCGGCCCTCCGCGTGGTCCGGCACGGCGCCGGAGTCCACCGAAGGCGTCGACATAGTCGGTCTGCCGCTGACGATTCCCATTTTGAGAACGCCCGACCTGTACGCCGCGGCGCCGCTCATGCCGGCCGCCAGACGGCATCTTCGTCGTTTCGGTGCCGACGTTGCGCATGTGCACACGGAATTCGGTTGCGGCTGGGCCGGGCTCATGGCCGCCCGTTCGCTGGGCGTGCCGACCGTGGGGACGTTACATACCTTCTTTGCTGATCAAGGCTATCAGAAGGCGCTCCGACTCCCGGACGTGCGGCTCTCGCGTTCGCTTACTTGGCGTTATTCGATAGCTTTCTACAGCCGCTGCGACGCCGTGACTTGCCCGTCGAGCGCTCTGCGCGATGCGCTTTCGGCGCGCGGGTTGCGTCCGGAGCCGATAATCGTCTCGAACGGCATCGAGTCGGCGCCGGAGCCCAACGCAGAAGTTCGACTGGCGACGCGACGCGCTCACGGTCTTGGCCGACTCAGTTCACCCCTCTTCATCCATGTCGGCCGGCTCTCCGCGGAAAAGTCACTCGATGTGCTGCTCGACGCGTTCGTAATAGTCACCCGCCGCGAGCCGAAAGCCTCTCTGCTCATCGTCGGTGACGGGGCCGAGCGACCTGGACTGGAACGCAGGATCGCCGATGAAGGCCTAGGGGCGCGCGTCGTGTCCTTGGGCCCGGTTCCGCACGACGAACTCCTCGAAAGCCAGCTCTTAGGGCTGGCCGATGTCTTCGTGACCGCAAGCACCACCGAGAACCAACCTCTCAGCGTCATGGAGGCCATGAGCGCCGGCTTGCCGATCGTCGGTCCCCGGGCCCGAGGCATCCCGGAACTCGTCGAGCATGGTCGATCAGGACTTCTCGTCGAGCCCGAGAGCGCCGATGCCCTTGCCGAGGCAATGATTCAGCTCGCTCGAAACGAAGTGGAACGGGACGCACTGGGCGCAGGGGCGGCCGCAGCGATGAGGTCACATGCTCTGCCGGCCGCAATCGATCGACTGGAAGAGGTCTATCAAATGGTCATGGCCCGAAGCGGCCACGGATCAAGGCGCTCGCTGCGCTCCCGTCTTTCCGGTCCTTACAGACTCCGCCGCGACTACGGACGACCGCTGAAGCGCATGATCACCAGGAGGACGACTAACGCAGAGATCAGCGGGACGATCCAGCCGACGGCTGACGGAGTGACGGCAGTCCCGCTCAAGTCGACGGAATCGCTCGGTGAAGCTGCCATCGGTACTTCGGCCCAAACCACCTTCGACGGGACATCCATGCCAAATCCGTCGCCGCGAGGTACTCGGAAACCGTAGGGCGGCAAAACCGCCGCGGCGGCGATCGGCTGCGACGCGGGCTCCACGTCGCCGACCGACGCGCTCGCGGGGCCGGCATCGACCGGCTCGACGGCGGCGGAGGATTCGATCGGGGCCGGCTCTACCGCCGCGGCTAATACCACCATTTCTTCTCCGTTCGTGGGTGCGTTAGGCGCTTGCGCCTCCGCCACGACTTCAGCCTGGGCACTCTGATCCGGGCCCTGCTGGATGGCGGGTCCGCTCGCCGAAAGGAGGGCCGCCTCGCCGGCCAGCTCCACGACCGGTTCCACATCTGGGTCCACAGCCGGCGGCGCGATCGTCTCGGCCGCTTGATCTCCGCCTGGATCCCCTTCCCCGCCTGGATCCGCTTCGAGCGGCGCCATCGCCTCACTTGATTCAGGGTTGTCGGAAGCAGCGGTCGACGTTTCCGGCGTGTTGGTCGGGGCGAACATCTGGGCCGCCGCCGACGGATCGAAGACCAAGTCCTGGACGAAGAGCCAATCACCCCACTGGGTGCGGGCAACTCCGACTCCGTGCGCGTTGTAGAGTGTGTGCAGGACGTTGTTGCGGTGCGGCGGATCGTTGAGCAGCCAGCGCACTGCTTCCTCGGCATTCTTGCGCGATACGTAGTTTTCGCCGGCGCGGTGCCCGGGGAAGCCGGCATTGAGAATCCGGCTGCGCGCCGAAAGGCCGTTCGGGCCGTAGTGGGAGAAGCGCCCGCTCGAGATCATGTAATCGGCGTGAGCCTGCGCCAGCTCTTCGAGGAGCGGATGCGATATGTATGCATGCATTCCGGCCGCGACCCGGGCGCGATTGATCGAGTCGATGAAGGCCGCGCGCGCTTCGGCGGGGGTCGAATAGGCGGCAGATTCGGCGGAAACAGAATCTGTTGGATGGAGTGCGATCAGAATGGCAATCAAGCTGCCGAGGGCCAAGGCCGACGCCGTGATCCTACCGGCGAGGCCTGCACGCGCGCTACTTCGACTTGCATCCAATTGGAGCGCCTCCTGTAAGCCGCGATTTTACCGCGAGGAAGAATAGCCGCTTTCGGCATTTCCGCCAGTCAAGGAGCATCAGCGCCGAGTGGTCCAGCGTCGACCGGCGACCCTGGGATTGATATCCCCAAGCACCGGTACACTTGGATGTCAGCGCTTTCCCCTTCGTCTTCAAATCTCCACTTACGGGAGCTTGCATGGACATCGGCATGGTCGGCCTTGGCAAGATGGGCGGCAACATGGCGCGGCGGTTACTCGCGGGTGGACACCGTGTTGTCGTACATGATCGAGACTCCGAAGCCGTAGGCGCGATGGTCGCCGAGGGCGCGCAGTCAGCGGGATCGATTGCTGGATTCGCCTCCGCGCTGGCCACGCCGCGCGCTGTTTGGATCATGGTGCCGGCTGGCGCGCCGACGCAGGCCGTGATCCATGGCCTGACCGCGGCGCTCGAGCCGGGCGACATGATCGTCGATGGCGGTAACAGCCGCTATTCGGAGACAATCGAGCGGGCAGCGGTGGTGGCCGGCGCGGGGATGACGCTTGTCGACGTCGGGACGAGCGGAGGCGTTTGGGGGCTAGCGCAGGGTTACAGCATGATGGTGGGCGGTGATGAAGCTGCAGTCGAGCGGCTCAGGCCGATATTGGAGACGCTGGCGCCGGCCGCGGACCGTGGTTGGGGACGCGTCGGTTCGAGCGGCGCGGGGCACTTCGTGAAGATGGTGCACAACGGAATCGAATATGGGATGATGCAAGCATTCGCGGAAGGCTTTGCGATCATGCACGCCCGCAACGACTTGGATCTGGACCTCCACGATATCGCCGAAATCTGGCGGCATGGGAGCGTGGTAAGGAGTTGGCTGCTGGATCTGATCGCGGGCGGACTCGATGAAGATCAGGAACTGACCGGTATCGCGCCGTTCGTCCCGGATTCCGGTGAGGGCAGATGGACGGTGCAGGAGGCGATCGACCTTGACGTACCCGCGCCGGTAATCACGCTAGCCTTGATCCAACGCCTGCGCTCCCGTTCCACCGACTCGTATGCCGACAAGCTCCTGTCGATGATGCGCCACCAATTCGGGGGACACGCCGTTGAGCAGGCGGAGGATCGATGAGCGACGAGAAGGCTCTCAAGCCGGACACCCCGGAGGAAGTGCGCTTTCCAGACCACATCTTCGTGATCTTCGGTGCGACCGGCGATCTGGTCGAGCGCAAGCTCCTGCCCGCATTATGCCGACTCATGCGCTCCGGCGGGCGATCTGTGATCCTCGGGGTAGCGCGTGCGGATACCGGCGATGCAGAATTTCGCGCTCTTGCGCTCGACGCGATGAAGAAGGCGGGCATCGACGACGAATCGCTCGAGGATTGGTGCGCCGAGGCGATGTACTATCAAGGGATCGGTGAGGGTGACGCGGCCGCATTCGAGGCCGTTCGCAGGCGCATCGAGTCGATAGAGGCAGACCACGGGCTCGGCGGTGATCGCGTGATTTACCTCGCGCTTCCTCCGAAGGCTTTCGCGTCGACAATCTATGGCCTGGGCGCTGCCGGGCTAAATGTCGCGCCCGGCTGGGTGCGCCTTGTCGTCGAAAAGCCCTTCGGCGACGACCTCGAAAGCGCCCGCGGCTTGAACGCGCAAGTGCACCAGTACTTCACTGAGTCGCAGGTCTACCGGATCGACCATTACCTAGGCAAGCAGACCGTCCAAAATCTGTTGGTGTTCCGTTTCTCGAACGCTCTGTTCGAGAGCGTATGGAATCGTGAGCGGATAGAGCGCGTCGAGATCACCGTGGCGGAGAAGATAGGCATCGAGGATCGCGGACACTACTACGACGGGGCCGGCGTCGTGCGCGACATGATCCAGAATCATCTCGCACAGCTCATGACCCTCGTCGCCATGGAGGTTCCGCCCGCATTCACCGCTGACGCGATCCGGCGTGAAAAGATCAAAGTACTCGATAGCGTCCGGCCTCTGAACGTTGAAGGCGTCGTCCTAGGCCAGTACACCGCCGGCCGTCTAGGCGGTGAAGCGGTGCAGAGCTATCGCGCGGAGGCCGACGTGCCCTCGGACAGCGACACCCCTACCTTCGCAGCGCTTCGACTTTCAATCGACAATTGGCGCTGGCAGGGCGTGCCGTTTTTCCTGCGGACGGGCAAACGGATGGCCACCCGATGCACGCGCATCGTAGTCCGTTTCAGAGGCGCACCGGTACAACTCTTCGAGTCGCTTGTCCAAGATGGCCGAGTCGACGCCAGCCCGAATGAGCTCGTGATAACGCTCCAGCCGGACGAAGGATTCGATCTGCTCTTCGATGTCAAGGCGCCGACAGAGTCATTCAAGCTGGTCGCGCAGCGGCTCCGCTTCCGCTACGCGGACGCCTTCGGACAGCTCCCGGACGCATACGAAACACTCCTGATCGATATCGTCACAGGCGATCAAACGCTTTTCGTCCATGCGGATGAGGTTGAGGCGTCCTGGTCGCTGTTCGCCCCGCTCTTGGCCGATCCGCCACCGGTCCCAGTCCACCCGTACTGGTCGGGGAGCTGGGGTCCTGAGGCGACACGCTCGCTCCTGGCGACTTGGCTGGACGCGCCGGCCGACGACGAAGACGCCGCGAAATGAGACCCGGCTCCGGGCAGCCCGGAGGATCGCGTTCGCGTAGCAGTTTGGCGTACCTCCCTGTATCGGCGCCGGATTGGCGCAATGTGATCGTTTTCCCTGATCCGGAGGCGGTGGCTGAGGCTGCGGCGGAGCGGATCGCATCCCGCGCAAGGGACGCCGTGGCGGCGAGAGGCGTCTTCAGGATCGCGCTCTCCGGCGGTTCAACGCCTGCAGGGATGTTCAGGCGGTTAGCGGCGGCCGACAGCCCAAGTAGGGCAGTCCCGTGGGCGAATTTCGAAATCTATTGGAGCGACGAGCGCTACGTTTATCCGGGCAATCCGGCCAGCAATGCCGAGTCCGCGCGGCGGGCATTACTCGACCATGTTCCGATAGGCGCCGGCTCGATCCACGCAGTGGCGGGACCAGACCGAGCCAGGTCAGTCATCGAAGCGGCGACGGCTTATGACTCACTTTTGCGGGAAGCGGCCCAAGCTGACCCCTCCGGCTCCCCTCTCGACCTCGTGCTTCTCGGACTTGGCGAAGACGGGCACACGGCATCTCTCTTCCCGGGTGATCCGTTTGGTGCAGTGCCGCTGGAGAGCGGTGGATCGCCGTACGGGAGCATGGGTCGCCGCTCGACGTTTGCGACGGCCACGATGGCCACGACAGGCGCGAATGCTGCTCCTTGGGCTCGAGCCGTTCAGGCTCCTTCGTCCCGCCCGCCCCGTGAACGTGTGACGCTCTCGCTGGAAGCGATCGCTGCGTCGCGCGAAGTCCTGTTCATCGTCACCGGCTCGTCCAAGCGGAATGTGCTTCAAGAAGTCATAGGCGACAGCCCCGCGCAACAACCTGGGAGTCTACCCGCCTCTCTTGTTCGCGCCCGCTGTGGGGTCGCGTGGATGGTCGATGCCGATGCAATGGGCCGGCGCATCGGAGCCCTCTGTTGGTGAGTCTTATTACTTGACGGCCCCTAAGGAAAGTCGTAGCGGAGCAACTCGCTCCACCCGCGGATCCGTAACAGAAGCGGCCCCGGGGTGTCCGTATCGCCCTTAGTAGTAGCTCTTCAAGGGCGTAAGGTCATAGCGAAGATCCTCGTAGATCAGAGCGCGGCACATGTCTCCGTGAGCATCGTGGCTGAGTCGGATGTCGGCTTGTGGCGGGTATGACTCCATGATCTCGCGCCCGGCGAGCAAGCGTATGTCGTGTGTCTCGCACCCGCCGCCGTACCTGACGCGCATGTCGATCGAATCACCATCCACGGCTGCCGCGACAATCGCGATCGGATCGAACGGAAAGTCTTCGAAGGTCTCTTCCGGAAGGAGAACGTGAATGGCCTCGGTCGCTGTCGGCACGGCAGTTGCGTCCAGGGTAGGGGTCGCCGTGGCCGTGCCGGACATTGTGGATGTTGGAGTGATCGTCGGGGTGATCGTCGGGAGTAGCGTGGCGGAAGGCGGTGGAACGGCGGTCGACGTCTGTATGAGAGGCGCGCCGGTAGCGTTGATCGGGGCGGACAGGGCTAGACCGATCGGGAGATGGATTCTAAGGTTGGACGGAAACACCTGCTCGGGGTTGGAAGCCGATACGTCGGGGGCGCCAACGGCGCTTGGTAAGAGCGGAACGACGGCAATCGCGCTTGCGATCAGCGCCATGTGGCAAAGTCCCCAGTTAGCACGCTTGCTGAGCTTCGACGGCTCGCAACCCGAGCGGTTCCCCAAAATTCGAACGCTAAAGTGTCTCGGCATGGTCGATCCACCTTGAGTGGCAGCGACGGCAACGGATATCAGTTGATTGTACCCTTGACTGTCGTCGCGTATCCTGGCCGCATGAAGATCTCTCCGCAGTCGGAAGGCGATAGTCCGCCGCGCCCGGCCCGCTTTCACCAAGCGTGGCTGCTCGGTTTGCTGATGGCGGTCTTGGTTATCTTCCTCTACATGGTGCGGTACTTTCTAACACCGGTCATTCTCGCCGCCGTCTTTGCCGGGCTGGCTTGGCCGATCTATATGCGCGTTGTCGACATCCTCAGAGGGCGACGCGGACTTGCGTCCCTTGTCACCCTCCTCATGCTAATCCTTGGCGTACTGATCCCCGTCTATGTCACGCTGAACTTGGTGGTGATCGAGGGCGTGGCGCTTTACGAGTCCACGCAGCCACATGTCGAGGCGGCGCTCGAGGCAGCCGATCAGACTATCAGGGACATCGCCGCGCGTATCGGCGTTCCAAGGGTCGGCGGGCCAAGCTCGCCGCTCTTGGAGTGGCTCGGGACACTTCCGTTTCAGCAGGATGACATTACACCATCGTTGCGCGGAATCGCCGGCACCACCGGCAACCTGGCGGCGTCGTTGATCAATTGGACTTCACGCGGCACTCTCTCGCTCGTGATCAACTTCTTCATCGTGATCTTCACCATGTACTACTTCTTCCGCGATGGAGATCGAATCATTGAACGGATAAGGTATCTGAGCCCGCTTGATCCACGCTACGAGGAGGTTCTGGCCGAACGGTTGATCTCGGTGTCGCGCGCCACGCTTCGCGGCTCCCTGATCCTAGGGGTGATTCAAGGTGGAATCGGAGCTGTGACTCTTTGGATCGCCGGGGCTCAAGCGCCGTTGCTATGGGGCGTGGTGATGGTCGTCCTGTCGGTCATCCCTCTCCTCGGAACTTGGATCGTCATGTATCCGATCGCGCTCATCCAATTCTTCTTGGGACACCCGATCTCGGCGCTCTTCATCGCGCTCACGACAGCCCTTTTGATCTCCACAATCGACAACATTCTGAGGCCACGCCTCATCGGCCGCGGAGCGCGCATCCACGACCTCGTCGTATTCTTTTCCACGCTCGGAGGCATAGCGTTGTTCGGCGTGATGGGCTTCATCGTTGGGCCGATCATCGCCGCCCTCTTGTTGGCGATGGTCGATATCTATGCGCTCGAATTCAAGACACAGCTCGACGAGGATGAGCTCATCTCGAAGGCTGCGGACGACGAGGCAGCGGACGACGAGGCGGCGACAACAACGACGGACATTCCGCGAGACGAAGGTGAAGAAGTGCGTGAGGGGCGCTAAAGCTGTTCGACCACCTCGGCGAGTGACGGCCCGAGCTCCTTCCACTGCCATTCGCGCACCCAGGACGGATCGCCTTCATCGAGCGCGCGCGGATTCTCTCGTGCTTCGCCGGGCCTGAGTGCTATCTGATCGAGATGGGAGGCGGACCACACGAATCCGGCCTCTATGTCGAGAGCGGCCGCCTCAGCGCTCCGCCAACGCTTTAGGCGCGCCAATCGCTCTCGAGCCGCGGGCGTCCAGAGGTTGCGCCCCCGGGCGCGTGGCCAAGGGATCGGATCGGAGAGCTGTCCCGCCGCAATAGCATCCCTCAGTTGTCGCAACGCCGAGCCCTGAATCCTACGGCCGGCTCCAGGCAGCGAGCCCGGATCCAGCTTCGGATCGCGCGCCAGAGCCAGGAGTGCATTGTTGCTCAAGACGAAGTGCGGCGGCCGGCCGGCACGCATCGCCTCGGCCTCCCTGAACGCGAAGATTGACGCCAGAATGGCCCGTTCGCGATCGCTGAGATCACTCGCTCCCTTGAGCTTGAGGCTCGCCAGTTCAAGCGAGAGCGGCGGATCGAAGCGAACGTCTTCGAGTCTCCAACACTCCTCTTCAAGCCAAGATAGCCGCCCGAGCGCCTCGAGACGGCCTTCGAGTGCCGCGTCGAGTTCGAAGAGATAAGCGACGTCTCCCGCCGCGTATGCCATGGCGTCTGCCGGAAGCGGTCGCATCGACCAGTCGAAGCGCTGAAGCCGTTTCGTCTTCGCTAAGTCGACGCCGAGCACCTCTTCGATTACGTTGCCGAGACCGAGCAGTCTGAGCCCAGCGAGCTGACCGGCCACCGCGGTGTCGCGGAGGCCGCGGATCTGGAATCCGAAATCGCGATAGAGCGCTCGGACGTCGAAGCCGGATGCATGGAAGATCACGCGCACGGCAGGATCGGCGAGTACGGAGCCGAGCGCGCTCAGATCTGGGATCGCGAGCGGGTCGATGAGCCAAGGCAACTCGCCAGGCGCAATCAGTTGAATTAAGCTCGTGCGCTCCGGGTAGCGATGGAAGCCATCGGCTTCCATGTCGACACCGATCACGCGCACACCTGGGAGCTTGCGGGCCGCGGCGAGCCAATTCGCCATGGAGTCGATCAGGACGTGGTCGATCATCGGGGCACGTCGACACCGACAACAGTAACACCGGCACTTTCGTCTTCCGCAGCGTCGACTCCTGCGATGTCGACTCCTGCGATGTCGACTCCTGCAATGTCGATTCCAGCAGCGACGACTTCGTCGGCAAGTGAGATTGGATCCTTGAAGCGGATGCCGATCATCCCAAGTGCGCCGGCGGCATCGACATTGCGCTGCTTATCGTCTACGAAGACGATCGCTGCCGGCTCACACTCCAGCCTGCGCGCCGCTTCCAAGTAAGCTTCCCGGTCGGGCTTGCGAAGTCCCATCCGATGCGAAAAGCACGCGACGTCGAACCCGCCCGCGAAGCGCGGGATGTGGGCCTCGTGCTCAGGAGCGCTGTTCGAAAGCAAACCGGTGCGAACGCTCCGTCTCGCTGTTCGCGCCACTTCGAGAACGGGTGTCCTCAACTGCGCCCACCAAGAGTCGCGCTGCGCGGCGCTGATCAGGCGAATCGTGAGCGAACTCGAGGTTAGACCGAGTTCGTCGAGGATCGGTCCCCAATACTCGGCGCGGCTTAGCCGGCCGCACGAATAAGCTTCCCACAAAGCGTAAGTGCGCGGCGTGTTCCTGGCCGCATCGAGCATTTCGGCGTCGATACCGGGGGCGAAAGCCTTGAGTCGCTCGTCAAGCGTTACGTTGTCGGGATGCGCAATGACGCCCTCGACATCTAAGAGGAGCGCCTCGATCCGAGAGCGGCGCGGGACGGGCGGCGACATAGACGCTCTGGAGCTCCTGGGTTTGGATGGCGAGCGCCGAGTATAAGGTCCATGACGTGAATGCGGTAGCCTGTTCGACACTGCCCGGTGGGAGACAGCTGAAACGGGTGAAGTTAAGTCCGATGGATGGACGAATCGGTAGTCCAACGGGGTTTCAACCGGTGTGTCTGACCGGCTTCCCGTTGCGCGCGGGTTGGTTGCCGATCGGGTCGTGCCTGCCGATTGCGTCTCCTCTGTCGCCGCATGGCCGCAGACTTGTCGCAAGAGTGGCGCACAGGTGCTCTGGGCGCGATGTCGGTCGATTATATTGGCGATGTGTGCCCGGATCCGGTCGGCCCGCTTACGTGGGCGCGGTAATTATTGATGGCCTCATCGAGCGAAGGCGGTGATCACCGATGTATCGGACCGACGACGTACCCCGCGGACCGGTGGCGCAGGTTGCTCACGTTTCGTGGTCTGAGCGTCACCTGGCGACGCGAAATGCGATTGATACCGCATCCATGGTTGCGTTGCCGGCCGCAGAAAGACCGCGCGAGCGCCTTGCCGCTCACGGCCCGGCTTCGCTCGCCACTGCGGAGCTTCTGGCCATCGTTATAGGATCAGGAACCCGCGGGGCGAGCGCCGCCGAGATTGGAAGGCGGCTGCTCGTGCGCTTCGGCACGGATGGACTCGGCCGAGCATCGATCGAAGAGTTGTGCCAGGTTCCCGGCTGCGGGCCGGCTCGCGCCGTTGCGGTCAAGGCCGCGATGGAATTGGGGCGCCGCGCCGCGGCCGGTCCGCTTCACGATTCACGGCACATCCGCTCTCCAGCTGACGCCGCGGCTCTGCTCGGGCCAGAGATGCGCGGGTTAGAACAGGAGCATCTTCGGATCATATTGCTCAACACACGACACAGAGTCCTCGGCGTGCATGAGGTCTACAAAGGCTCCTTGAACGCCAGCTGCGTCCGAGCAGCCGAAATTTTCAGAGAACCCATCCGGCGCAACTGCCGCGCCATTCTGGTCGCCCACAACCACCCTTCCGGCGATCCGACGCCGAGCTCTGAGGACGTCGCTGTTACACGCCGTCTTGTCGACGTCGGAAGCTTGCTCGACATCGAGGTTATCGACCACGTAGTGATCGGGGACGGCGCATGGGTGTCTTTGCGCGAGCGCGGGCTAGGCTTCGGCTGAGGCGTTCCTGCGTGCGCTATAATCGGGCCGTCTGAGCCGGCACGTCCGTGGGGAAGACGAGGTTGCCGGATATGTAACTTGGGCGACCTTGATCCCCCGGGCGTACTCGCCTGAGGAGGCCCGATGCTTTTCGACGAGTACATCCCGAGCGGCAATGCTGAATGGCACGCTTCGGCGTCCACGGCCAACCGAGCATCAGATGTCGATCCGGTCCAGGCGACCCGCAGGCCGCCTCCTGCTCCTCGCCGCCCGGAAGCTGCCGGCGAAACGGCGCGGCACTTCCCAACCGCGGGTGTCTCGGTCAGCGGGCCGTTTCTCGCCTTCTATGAGCACTTCGGCCCGACGATTTGCGGGACGCCCCTCACCGATGAGATTCTCTTCGAAGGGCGCAGGCTCCAGGTCTTCGAACACCTCGTGCTGGAGGAGCAGACCGAAGGTAGGGTCCGACCGCGAGCGCTCGGCGGCGAGTGGCTCGCTGGTCTCTTGGAAGACACTGCCGTTCCGAACAGCAACGACGATGTCCGAGTAATCGACATCATTGACCGGTTGCCTCACGGAGAGGGGGTGGGCCCATATGGTCACCGTCCGCTTGCCGATATCCGCTATCTCGTTATCCATCATACCGGGACGTCAGCCGATGTCGGCCCCGAAGCGATCGCAAAGGAGCATGTCCAGGGTCTTGGCTGGCCTGGAATCGGTTATCACTTCGTCGTCGGCATCGACGGGACGGTTTGGCAGACTCAAGATCTGACGACCGTCAGCCATCACGCGCGGCAGTTCAATGCGGTTTCGGTCGGAATAGCGCTCGCCGGCGATCTGCTCGACTCCATCCCGCCTGCCGTGCAGCTCGAACGGACGGCCGCGCTCACGGCCGGAATCCTCGATCAACTCGGCTTGCCCATCTCGACGGTTCGCGGTCACAGGGAACTTGTCGAAACCCGTTGCCCCGGCGACGCATTCATGCGCCTCTGGCGGCCGCGCTTGATCGACGCCGTCAAGAATAAGATCGGGCTGGTTGAGCAACAGCCCTCGCGCGGTTGATCAAAAGCCCGTGAGCGTCCAAGCACCGCCCTATCAGGTCGAGCTCGAGGTGTTCCAAGGCCCGCTCGATCTTCTGCTGACGTTGATCCGGAATGAGTCGCTCCCGATCACCGAAGTGGCGCTTGCTAAGGTTACGGACGGCTTCTTGCGCTATCTTGAGACGCTCGAATTCATCGAAGCAGGCACACTCGCCGAATTTTGCGAGACCGCAGCGACGCTTATGTTGATCAAGAGCAGAGCAATTCTGCCGCGGCCGCCGGAGGATGAAATCGATGAAGAAGACGACGCGCACGAGTTACTCGAGCGGCTTAAGGCCTACAAACACTATCGCCGCACGGCGGAGAGGCTCGGCGAGCGCGAAAAGGGCGGCCTGCGCGCATTCGCTCGCGTGGCTCCAGCGGAGGCGCTAGCGCCGACGCGTGGAGAGATCGAGCCCTCGGCGCTCGCCGCGGCTTTCCGAGAGGCCTTGGCAGAGGCAGAACGCGAGGCGCGAGAAGACGCCGTCGAACAACCGGACTTCAAGCCGCAACGGGTCAGGCTGATCGACCGTTTCAATCGCATCCGCGAGATGTTGCTGGCCAGGCGACGCATCACGTTTCGAGAGGTGATCATCGGTGGTCGACCAAAGGGCGCGGAGCCAAGGGAATTCGTCATCGTCAGCTTTCTCGCCCTACTCGAGCTCCTTCGTCGATTCGCCGTGGCCGTGCGGCAGGACGATCTTTTCGGCGAAATCGAGATCCATGCGCTCGAAGGACTTAGCACGGTTTCCGCGCCGGGTGAAGAGGGGTCTTTCATGGAGGACTTGGTATGAAATTGAATGCTGACGTGTGGGTGGACGCTCCGCCGGAGACCGTTTGGGATGTCATGCTCGATCTCAAGGGAGCGCCACGCTTCGTACCTCTCTTGCTTACGGCGGAGCCGCTCGATGATGCGCCTGAGGTTGGATCACAGGTGCGGATGACGTTTGGACGGGGAGAGCGGAGGCTCACGACGGTTGCGACGGTCACGCACTTCGTGCCGCCAAGGCATCTGGCGCTGCAAGCCGACGTCGACGATGTGGACGTTTCGTTGGACATCGAGTGGCGCGCCGAACCGAAGGACGGCGGGACGCTTGTGCGTCAGGCGGTCGAGGCTCGCTTTCATACGATGATCGCGCGCCTCGGCGCCAGAGCGTTGTTTTCTCAGGCAGAGGCAAAGCAACGGGAAGCGCTGGATCGCTTCAAAGTTGTGGCGGAAGCAGAGGTAGTGGGCCGCCGCGACGGTACGCTATCAAGAGAAGATGCTGCGGTTGATGGCGATCGAGCACCGTCGCCACTTTCCGAAGAGGCCGCTCCTGGAGATAGAGGGCTGGACGGCGATGTTTAGGCTGCTCGGCGACTGGCGAGAATCCCTGCCCGGATCTTTGCCGAGTCCCGGGTCAGGTCCCGGGCCGATCGGTGCAGAATTGTCCCCGCGCGCGCCATTTTCGGGTCGCGTGGCCGCGGCTTGGGTCGCGGTCACTCTGGCGGCGATCACCTTCGGTGGACCTTCGCCCAGTGGGGCCCAAGCGCGACCGTTCGGCCTCCCGTTCGCCGAGCCGCCAGGGCTCGGGACCTGGTATGTCGCGCAGGCGTTTGGGAACACGACATACGCTTATGCGGAACGGGCCAACATCTACCGCAGTGGCCAAGGCCTGCATATGGGACTCGATCTCGCAGCCGCATGCGGCACCCAGGTCGTCTCGATCGGTGATGGCATGGTGAGGAGCGTCGATGGACCCGGCGGAGCGCCGCCTCATAACCTCATGATCGACCATGAGAATGGCTACGTGTCGTTCTACGGTCATCTGCTCGAGCTGCCCTCGGTAGAAGTTGGGCAACGCGTGTCTAGGGGAGAGGTTGTGGCGCTATCCGGCGACATGTACTCATCATGTACGGCATCGCCGCATCTGCATGTTGAGATTCGAGATGTATCGCTTGGCCGGGTTCTGAACCCGGTCGACTTCATCGATGCTGATTGGCATGGCTTGCTCTTGCTCGGTGCAGGGCGCCCGCCGTACCAGCGGGACCTCGACTCGCCTCGGCGATGGCAGGCGCTCGACGATCAGCCGGTCATCGAACTCGGTGGGTCGCTACTGAACGACTACGCACGGGCCTGGCCGGGCGGCGGGGGTGGCTGAGTGCCAAGGACAGCGGCGCTCATCGTCGTTTCTGCTGCGCTTCTCGCAATCGTCGCGTTCGGCGTTCGCGAACGTGTACCGTCGACGCTTGGCGCGCTCGAGTTGGTCGGAGCCGGTGTTGTCGAACTTGGTGCGTCGATTATCCGTGACGCTTTCGGACGAACCGTCGGCATTGTCGAACGCGCCGCGGAGCAGAGCGCCCTTGCCGCCAAAGGATCATCAACAGAGCCTTCCGGTTCCTGGCCCATCGGACGCGAATCCTACCTGGGGCTAAGTTCAGGCGTCCCGGTAGTTCCCGACGAAGGCCGTGCCGACAGCCTCCCGGTCGCTGCGCCGACCGCTCTTGTTTCCTCCCGCGCAGATCGTCCGACCTACCCCGGACAGACCAGGCTGCTTCTCGGCACCGGGTGTTGCGCCAGAGCGTGGTGGTCTGAAGACAGCAAGTCGCTACGATACATCGATCGTCCGCCGGAGAGCCCGGCGACCGCTCTGTACGAGGTGCCTGTTTGGCCGCCCGGTTCTGAGCCGAGCGTCGTCGACGCTAACGCCGGCCATCCAGCCGGTGCCACGCGACTGACCGTGCGCACCGCCGGCGATCATAGCATTATCCAAGACTTGACCACCGGGGATGAGTGGCCGCTTCCCACCGGCGGCGGCGCCGTGCGTCTGTCGTCTGATGGCTCCCGCGCCGTCTGGTGGGCGGCACACGGCGGCCGCCTTGGAGTCGACGCATTGATTCGGGTCTATGCGTCCGACATACACGGCAGCGAGGTCAAAGAGCTGATCGCGCTGTGGGGGACCACTGTAGTCTCGTTTCTTCCGGACAACCGGCGAGTACTCATCCTAGGTCGGCCGTTGAAGGACAGCGCCCTCAGCGTACTCGTGGCGGTGGACGTCGAGTCGAACGCGCTTTTCGAGCTCGCCCGAGGAGAATGGCTCACGGATGCTGCTCCATCGCCCGACGGTCGCTGGGTGGCGTACATGGTCAGCCTCGACCGTGAGCATCCTGAGCGCAACGGCGTTTGGGTCGCGCCGATAGAGGACGGCGGCCGGGAAGTGGCGCGCCGATTGGAGGCCGAAGGATCGTATCGCTGGCGCAGCGGAGGGCGGCTGGTCTATATGCCGTTGGAGTTCAGCGGCGGGCCACAGACCGTGTGGGAATTCGATCCGAACAACGGATCGACTCGGCGACTCCTCGGGCCGGAGACTCAGCTGCGCGTGGCTGAGGACGATTGGTCCGTCTCGCCAGATGGGGCAACGATCGCGTATCTGGATCGGGCGGAGCGGAGCTTGTGGGTGGTGGACCTTCCTTGATCACCCTGTTGCTATCTGCGTCTTCATGGTAGCCTTTCCGCCATGTTCCAAGATGACTTTGCCGGAGAGGTCGATAGACACCGTGATTCCGACGCTTTGAGTGGCGGAACTCGCGTTGCGATGTCTGGTCATCGCGTGCTTGTCGACGCGTTGATCGACGCAGCCAGATTCGACCGAATTGGACCGCCGCTGCTGTTCGCCGGACCGCCTGGTTCGGGCAAACGGACATTGGCACGACTCACGGCGCAGTGCGTCGTTTGCGAATCCGATGCGAGCGTTCGACCGTGTGGGGCCTGCCGAGCATGTCGCCTTGTGGGTGCCGGCATACATTCCGACGTTACCGTTTTGGAACCGCCGTTGCGGATCGAGGCGGCGCGGGCGCTCATCGCTTCGCTTGCGTTGGCGCCGCTGGAGGGCAGGGCGCGAGTCGCGATCATCCCCGAAGTCGATGCGGCATCTCCCGGAGCGGCGAACAGTTTACTCAAGACGTTGGAAGAACCGCCTTCCCATGCCATGATCTTCCTTACAACGGCCTCGGAGTCGGACGTTCTTGCGACAATCCGTTCACGTTGCCGCCGTATAGCCGTTCGCCCCCTTTCGGTCTCTGACGCCACGGCGTCGCTTGTAGCGGACCACAGTGTCGATCAAGCTTCGGCGGAGCGTGCGGCGCGGCTGGGCGGTGGGCGCATAGGAGAGAGCCTTCGTTGGATCGATGATCGGTCGCTCCAAGACCGCGCGATGTGGCTTGACGCCGCTTTGGCTGCCGTCGAATCGAGCCGTGTGGCTCGGATCGATCTCGCGGACCGGCTGGCCAAAACAGGCGATCAGCTCGAACA
The DNA here is from genome assembly GCA_038913135.1 of Anaerolineae bacterium. Taxonomy (GTDB): domain Bacteria; phylum Chloroflexota; class Anaerolineae; order Epilineales; family Epilineaceae; genus JBCLES01. The sequence goes on along the minus strand of JBCLES010000014.1, from coordinate 31,263 downwards.
CGGCTTGCGCATCTGGCTTGGGTGGTGGCGCGATGCGCTTTTGCTCCGGCTCGGCGCTGCAGACGGCGTATTGAATGTGGATAAGCTTGATGATTTGAGCAGTCTGGCCGAGCGCAACGAACCAGCTGCAATTGCCTCGGCGGTGCGCTCAGTCGAGAAGGCTCTATATCAACTGGGGGCTCACGCCGCGCCCGCATCAGTGCTCGAGGTGCTCATACTCGGGTTCCCCAGCAATTCCGGCCTTTCTATTCGGCCCTCAGCCAATTGGTGATCGAAATGAGTGAGACACATGCCGCGAACGAAGATCTAAACCCAATTGATCCTGCTCCGCATGTCGGAGACGGCCTTGATGAGCCCGTGGTCGGCATTCGATTCCGGAGAGCTGGACGTATCTATTTCTTCGACTCGACCGGATTCGACGATCTTGGGGCCGGTGATCAGGTTGTGGTCGAAACGGCACGTGGTCAGGAGATGGGACACGTGGTCATGGCGCCTGGGCAATTGGTCCAGACCGAGACTAACGCTCTGAAGCCGATTCTGAGGCGCGCGACGGAGGACGATCGAGCGCTGCGCGATAGACTAAAGCTCGACGAGGCCGACCTGCTCGTGAAGTCGCGCGAACTCATCGCCGGTCACAATCTGCCAATGAAGGCCGTGGTCGCTGAACACAATTTCGACGGTACTCGCTTGACGATCTACTTCGTCTCCGAAAAGAATCGGGTTGACTTCCGGGCTCTGGTTCGCGAGATGGCAAAGGCCTTTCGCAAACGCGTTCTTCTCCGTCAGATCGGACCGAGGGACGAAGCCAAATTGCTTGGCGGCATCGACAGGTGTGGCCGCGAACTGTGCTGCACTTCGTGGATGCCTGAATTTCAACCGATCTCGATCCGCATGGCAAAGAACCAACGCCTGCCGCTCAATCCAAGCGAGATAAGCGGCGTTTGCGGCAAGCTCCTGTGCTGCTTGTCCTTTGAGGACGAACAGTACATGAGCGCGAGCAAAGGGATGCCCAAGATCGGCGCCAAGCTCACGAGCGCGGTCGGACGTGGGCGCGTGGTCGACGTCAATGTACTCACTCAGAAAGTCACGATAGCGTGGGAGACCGGAAGCCGGGTCGAAGTCCACGCTGACGAGTTTAAGGACTTGCGCGAACGACGAAATCGCGCCTTTGGGGAGGACGAGGTGCCGACGCCCGATTGAATCAAGCGGCCGTCGACGTCTCCAATCGCCCTTCGATAGAGAAACGGATCGCAGTCCGCTCTTGCCCGTCGATGTCCACGTCGACGAAGCGCGGCACGCATGAGATCGTGATCCGATCTTCTTCCAAATACGCGCGCGCTATCGCGATCGCTTTGACGGACTGATTCACCGCGCTTGCGCCGATCGCCTGCACGTTCGCTTGACCGTGATCGCGAATCACGCCTGCGATTGCTCCGGCGACTGCGGTCGCCAATGAATTGGCCGAGACTTTGATGAGGTCGGTCATGGTTCCACAACTCCAGGGGGGCGTGGCGCGATTGGCCACAAGCCAAGGGGGACCTGGGTTCTCTGAACGGGGACCGGTCGACGTTCGTTGTTGAACGACTGAACTGACGTTTTGCTACGGCTTCTTAGGACGACGTAGTTCGCCAACGCGGGCCGCACGGTGGGGCAGACCGATCGAGACGGGCAGCAAGTTCGGTGCCTCAGTGGTTATCGGAAGATAGCAACCTTTGCAAAACGAACGTCGCATCTGCGCACTTGGGGTGGCCCGCCGGCGCGCGATCGGCTTCCGCGCGCCGGCCCCAGACCGAGACTCCTGACTTGACTGAAGGACTACTTCGCGATATCCACGGCCCGCATTTCGCGGATCACCGTCACTTTGACTTGACCGGGGTACTCGAGCGACTCTTCCACCTTGCGAGCGATATCACGCGATAGTCGAGTCGCCGCGAGATCGTCGATCTCGTCCGGTCGAACAATGATGCGGATCTCGCGACCTGCCTGGATGGCATAGGTCTCTTCGACGCCCGGGAAGCTCCGACCGATGTTCTCGAGATCCTTGATCCGCTTGACGTAAAGCTCCAGCGACTCGCGCCGAGCACCGGGTCGCGCTCCACTGATCGCATCCGCAGCTTCGACGATGACCGCCTCAACCGTCAATGGCTCCATTTCGTGATGGTGGGAGCCGATCGCGTTCACAACCTTGTCCGACATACCATACTTCTTGGCTAGATCCGCGCCGATCAATGCGTGCGGACCCTCGACCTCATGACTAACCGCCTTTCCGATGTCGTGGAGCAGGCCGCCCGTCCGAGCCAGGTCGACGTTGGCCCCAACCTCCGCGGCGATCATGGCGGCGATGTATGCCGTCTCGACCGAATGCTGCAGCACGTTCTGTCCGTAACTCGTGCGGTACTTCATCCGTCCGAGGAGCAGCATCAACTCCTTGTGAAGCCCTGGAACGCCGGCTTCGAACGCTGCTTCCTCTCCTGCCTTGAGGATGACGCGATCCATATCGTCGCGAGTCTTGTTCACGATCTGCTCAATCCGAGCCGGATGAATTCTCCCGTCGGCGATAAGTGCCTCGAGTGAAAGCCGGCCGATCTCACGCCTGACAGGGTCGAAGCAGGAGAGCGTCACAGATTCCGGTGTATCGTCGACAATGACATCGACGCCGGTGATCTGCTCGAAGGCACGGATGTTTCTGCCTTGCCGGCCGATGATCCGGCCCTTCATCTCGTCCGAAGGCAAAGTGACGGCCTTGGCGACGATGTCGTTGACAACATCCGACGCGCATCGCTGGATGCTGGTCACGACAATCTCACGAGCTCGATCTTCACCGGCTTCGCGCGCCGCGCTTTCGATCTCGCGTATGATCCGTGAAGCGTCGACGCGCGCCTCTTCACGCACCTCGTCTAGGACGAGAACGCGCGCATCTTCGCGGTTCAGTTCAGCAATCCTCATCAATTCGTTCTTGGCGTTCTCTTCCGCGCTGTCGAGTTCTTCGGCACGCGCGTTCAAGAAGTTTTCTCGTTCGTCGAGCTTTCGGGCTCGGTTCTCGGCCTGATCGAATCGGCTGTCCAGCTTTTCCCGACGGCGTCCGAGCATCTCCTGTTCTTCGGCCAGCTCACGCCGCTGCTGAGCGACCTCTTGTTCCGCTCGGCTTCGTATCTCGATGGCCTCGTCCTTGGCCGCGATCACCTTCTCGCGAGCCGCGGTTTCAGCTTCGGCCATGATATTTGCCGCCGCGCTCTTGGCAGCCGCCACACGGCGCGCCTCTTGGCGTCGGAAAAACAGATATCCGATTCCCAGACCGATGGCCAGTCCGCCCAAAGCACTCATCAGGGCGATTTCCATTGGTTTTCGGGAATCCTTGGTGAATTCGATTATGGTTAACCGGAGTTTACCACATGCGGAAGCCGGTCTGAAGGACGAGCTTCCTCTAGCTACCGCTCTTCGGCCCCGATTCCGCGCCAAGCTGCGTCCAGAGCGCCTCGAATAGTCGAATAGCCGAATCCTCGACGTTTCAAATATGAGCCGATCCAGCTATCGAAAGCAGCGCGATCATCACCTTGAAAGCGACGCGCACGCTCCCCGGCGAGCCCGACAGCTACGGTCTCGTCTTCGACGTCACGCAGCGCATCATCGATGTCATCGTCGGAGACGCCGCATAGGCGAAGTTCGCTCCGAAGTGCGAAGCGCCCCCGCGGCTTGTGCTGCAATCTGTTCGCGACCCACCACTTGGAGAAAGCGCTGTCATCGACGTAGCCGAGCTCCACCATGCGGCTGAGCGCCCGTTCAATCGCGTCGGGTTCGCACTCCTTTTCCACCAGGCGTCGACGCACTTCATCGATGCTCCGCGGCCGAGCCTGGAGATAAGTGGCGCCCCGATCGAGCGCTACCCGATAGCCATCCTCTTCTTTCAGGGCCCGGATCTCGGAATCGTCAAGAACTTGCCCTAGGCGCAATCCGGCTGCGAGGTCAAGGGCAAGGCTGAACGCGAATTCGTCGTCCAGGTGGACGTTGACGCGATCGGTACGGCGGCGTTGGAGCTGCAGAAGCGTTATGGCATGCATTACGTGATGCGCTCACTCAAGCGCTGGCTAGCTCCGCATTCTCGGCGACATCGATGCTATCTTCGTCGATGTCCGCACGCCGCTGAGTGGCTTTGGGAACGCTGGCTTTAACTTCTTCCGCGGCGGCGCGCACCTCGAATGGAGGCCGATCGTGCAGCGGCATCCCAAGCTTGCCCCTGATCTTGTTCTCGATCTCCATCGAAAGCTTGGGATCCTCCCGAAGAGCACTCTTCGCGTTGTCCCTGCCCTGTCCGATGCGATTGTCATCGTAGAAGAAGTAGGAGCCCCGCTTGTCGACGATGTCCATCGCGACTCCCATATCCAGGATATCCCCGGTACGCGAGATCCCTTCGTTATACATGATGTCGAACTCGGCTTCCCTGAAGGGCGGGGCAACTTTGTTCTTCTTCACCCGCACCCGCGTCCTGTTGCCTACGACCTCGCCACCGACCTTCAGCGCCTCGATGCGGCGCACGTCTAGGCGCACGCTCGCGTAGAACTTCAGCGCCATGCCGCCGGAGGTCGTCTCGGGGCTGCCGAACATAACACCGATCTTTTGACGAAGCTGATTGGTGAAGATCACCGAAGTGCCAGAGCTGCTGATTGCGCCCGTCAACTTTCTCAGCGCCTGGCTCATCAATCGCGCCTGGAGGCCGACGTGTGAGTCGCCCATGTCGCCTTCGATTTCAGCGCGCGGCACTAAAGCGGCCACGGAGTCGATAACCACGACGTCGATCGCGCCCGATCGGACGAGCGCCTCCGCGATGTCGAGCGCTTGTTCGCCCGTGTCCGGTTGTGAAATGAGCAGGTTCTCGACGTCGACACCGCAAACAGCTGCATACGACGGGTCGAGAGCGTGTTCGACATCGATGAAGGCGGCGATCCCGCCCAACTTCTGCGCTTCCGCTATCACATGCTGGCAAATGGTGGTCTTGCCGGACGATTCCGGGCCGTAGATCTCGATAACGCGCCCGCGCGGGATGCCGCCGACGCCGAGGGCGACATCGAGCGCCAGTGAGCCGCTTGGTATAGCGTCTATCGGCACACCAACTTTGTCGCCCAGCTTCATGATCGCGCCCTCGCCATGGCGACGCTTGATCAAGTTCAGCGCTGTGTCGAGGGCCTTGTCCCGTTCTTGCTCCGCCATGCTCCATGACTCCTTTCTTTACGTGCGCAATCGTTCCGTACGATGGAACATGCATTTCGAGGGCGGACAAATGTCCGTACGATGGAACATGCATTTCGAGGGCGGACAAATGTTCTAGTCGATTATAACATGTCGACGAACCGACCGCAACAACTCGGCGACTAGTATGAGACACGATCAAGACCTGATCGCGCCAACGCGGAGATTCGAATAAGGGACCTTCCGATCGAAGAGAACTTCTAGGGCGCCCCGCCGATCAAGATAAGATCGCCCGCGGGTGCATATTCGCTCACGATTCTATCCCTTCGCTCGCCGCCCGTAGCCGAGACCACGCGTTCGGTCACCACCAGCGCGCCTTCACGCGCCCAGCCTGCTTGCACGGCCGCATCGGCAGGTATGCCCTCGGTCTCTCGGATTTCGGCCAGACCGTCCGGCGGTGGCGTTACCAAACTCACCGTAGGACCGATGAACCGCACGACTCGCGGCTGGGTCTTGGCGTAAATCGTCCAGGAAAGCGCTATCCGCTGTTGATCGACCAGAACCTTGAAGAGCATCCAATCGCCGGTGTCGTTGGTGAATCGCAAATCCCGCTCTCCATGCGTGACGGCAGCGTCAAGCCCGATCGGAGGCTCGTACCACCCGACGCGCGTCAACGGGGCATGGCGCTCGTCGATAGGCAGTCCGGCCAGCAACGCGGCGCGAAAAGCGGCAGTCGAAACATGACCGATGCCGTCCGCTGGGAGGCCGATGATCGCAGGCTCAACCCCTTCGAGCAATAGCGGATCGCCCATCTCTTGGAGGAAGGAGAACGTTTGGCCCGGCGCGAGAGCAGCGCCGTTCAACCGTCCGGCTGCGGCCGTAATGTTGGCGAACATGCCGGGCGGAGCGCCCTCGAAGCCGATGTGCGCCTGTGCGATCGGAAGCACTTCCTGAAGGCTTCTCAATGCATCTGTTCCCGCGCGCGGCCGGATCTCCTGAACCGCCAGCTCACCGACCCTAACGTCGGTGTAGGCCACGGCGATCGCCCGCTCGATCGAGCCTTCGATATCTAGCATGCCGCCGATCGAGGCCGGGCTGACGAGCTTGACCGAGGTGAGGTCGACGTCGAAGCGCGCAGGCACGGGGTCGCTCCGGATCTGCTCGGCGATGGGCTCCAGCCAGGCTCTGATCGCCTCCCGATCGACCACGATCGAGGGCAAGATCCCGCCATCGTCCGTCGCGATGTCCTCGATGCTGAACCACGCCGCGACCTGCTCGGCTTCGGCACTGAAACTTGATCGGCGCCATGTCAGGGTGATCGGACCCGATGTCGCAAGATCGTACGCCGCCTCGACGTTAGCCAAGTCGAACACTCGCGAGGCCGTGATCAGCATGGCGATGTCAATCGAACCGGAGTCCAGACTGCCCGCGTGTGCGCGCAAAAGATCGAGCGTTGCCTGCAGGTCGAGTTGGCGACCGGGCTCGGCCGCGAATGCTTGGACGCCGTCGGAGTCTACCTCGATTCGAGCATCGATGGGCGCAACGTCTACTTCGGGTGCGAGCGTGCTCAATGTCTGGCGCGCTTGGCCATCGTCGAAGGTCGGATCGGCCTCAACCGAAACACCTCGCCAACGTGCGCGCTGTGACCGAAAGAAATCAGCGATCGGGCGGCCACTTCGGCCGAATTCGAACGCCGCGCGCGCTGCGGTTTCCGGCGCCGGCCTAAGCCCGAGATCAGCAGGAGCAAAGCGCCATTCCCGTCCGTCCACCGAATCACGCAGGGTGAGTGCTCCGTCCGCGACCCCCGCCGCGGCGCGCAGTTTTTCGACCGACTCGGATTCGCTCAATCCTCCCAGCTCGACCCCGCCGGCCTCTACCCCTGGGAATACTTCGTCGCGGTGGCGGGTCATGTAGGTGGCGAGGTCCACGACAACGGCCGTCGCGAGCACCGCACCGATGACGAGCGCATATACAAGCGGCGGTCTGAATGCTCGGGGGCGGGAGGCGACGGTGGGCTGCATACAGACTCCTCGGAACTTTGCCGGCCAAACAACGCGCTCATGTTCGGAGAGCTCGCGCTTCAAGCAATGCAGACCAAGCCGAAGCAGACATGTGTGCGATTTCAGCGTGGCCTTCGTGGCCGATCGGTTGACCCTCTCGAAGCCGCCGGATATGATAGCCGATCGTCCGCCGTCGGTCGGATTTCGGCCCTGTCCGCGAGGGATCGATGGACCTAGACCTCACAGATTCGCAACGCATGATCCGCGACCTGGCCCGAGACTTCGCTCAGGGCGAGATCGCTCCGATCGCGGCACGCATCGACGAGACCGGTGAGTTCCCGCTCGAAACCGTCAGACAGATGGGTCAGCTGGGACTGATGGGCCTGACGACGTCCGAAGATTACGGCGGCGTCGGGGCGGACACAGTGTCATACGTCTTCGCGATGATCGAGATAAGCAAAGCCTGCGCCAGCCATGGCGTGATCATGTCGGTGCAGAACTCGCTCGTGAACTACGGACTCGAACGGTTCGGCACGAATGAGCAGCGTCTGGAGTGGCTCGTGCCGCTCGCCTCGGGCGAAAAGATCGGCGCCTACAGTCTGACCGAGCCACAGTCGGGCTCGGATGCGGCGAATATGCAGACGCTCGCGATAAAGGACGGCAACGATTGGATCATCTCCGGACGCAAGAGCTGGGTGACTTCGGGCCCGGTGGCCGACACGGTGCTCGTATTCGTGACGACCGATCCGAACGGAGATCACAACGACACGATGTGCGTCCTGATCGACACGACGATGCCCGGCTTCGAGCGCGGTAAGACCGAGCCAAAGCTCGGCATCCGCGCAAGCGCAACCTGCGAGTTGGTTTTCGATGAGTATCGCGCCCCCGGAGGCGCCGCGCTCGGCGGCGAGGGGACCGGATTCAAGATCGCGATGGCGATCCTTGACAAGGGCCGCATCGGCATCGCATCGCAAGCGATAGGCATTGCTACGGCCGCGTACGAGGCATCGCTCCGCTATTCCAAGGAGCGGTCAGCATTCGGCAAGGCGATAGCGGGCCACCAAGCGATTCAATTCATGCTCGCTGACATGCACACGCGCATCGAAGCGGCCCGGATGCTCACCCTACGCGCCGCTGTTATGAAGGATCGTGGCGAGCGCTGTACAAAGGAGGCCTCGATGGCGAAGCTCTACGCCTCGGAGGCCGCGAACTTTGTCACCGACAAGGCCGTGCAGATCCACGGCGGTATGGGCTATTCCAAGGAGTTGCCGATCGAACGGTACTTCCGTGACGCCCGGATCACGGAGATCTACGAGGGCACCAGCGAGATCCAGCGCCTGGTCATCGCTCGCCATGTCCTCCGCGACGATCGATAATCGATGCAAATCGAGCAGCGACGGAGCCGCGCCTTGACCATTTCGCCAGTTCACCGATTCGGTAGGGAGGTCTGAGCGTGTCGGACGATCTGACGGCCGACGGCGTGCCCGAGGGCATTCGCAAGCTGCGGTCGCTGCGGGAACAAGCGCGTGAGGGCGGCGGCGAGGAAAGGATCGATCGCCAGCACGAGGCCGGCAAATTGACCGCCCGCGAGCGGCTCGACCTCTTGTTGGACGAAAACTCGTTTCATGAAATCGGAATGTTCGTCACTCACAGATCGACAGACTTCGGAATGGCGGACAAGCGCTATCTGGGCGACGGCGTCGTCACGGGCTACGGCACTATCAACGGCCGGTTGGTCTACGCCTACTCGCAGGATTTCACGGTCCTCGGGGGCTCGCTCGGGCGCGCGCACGCGGACAAGATCATCAACCTGCTCGACATGGCGACCAGGAATGGTGCCCCGCTGATCGGACTGAACGATTCGGGCGGCGCTAGGATCCAGGAAGGCGTGGTCAGCTTGGGCGGCTACGCCGACATCTTCCTGCGCAACGTGATGGCATCGGGTGTCGTGCCGCAGCTCTCCGCGATCATGGGGCCTTGCGCCGGCGGCGCGGTCTACTCGCCGGCCATCACGGACTTCGTCGTGATGGTGAAGGACACGTCATACATGTTCGTCACGGGACCGGACGTGGTGAAGACGGTGACGCACGAGGATGTTACTTTCGAGGAGCTAGGCGGGGCGCAGGTGCACAATTCGAAGAGCGGGGTCGCGCACTTCGCGGCCGACAGCGAGGGCGAGGCGCTCGCGATCCTTCGCGAGATCCTGTCGTACTTGCCGCAGAACAACCTCGAGGACCCGCCGTTCGAGCCGCCGGCCGACGACCCGCTCCGCGCGGCGCCCGCTCTCGATACGATCATTCCGGACGAACCGAATCGCCCGTACGACATGCACGAAATCATTCGCCATATCGTCGACGACGGCCGATTCTTGAGCGTCCATGCTCACTTCGCTCAAAACTTGATCGTAGGCTTCGCGCGGATGAACGGCCGCCCAGTCGGCATCATCGCCCAGCAGCCGATGATCCTTGCAGGTGTTCTGGACAACGACGCGTCGATCAAGGGTGCGCGCTTCGTCCGCTTCTGCGATTGCTTCAACATCCCGCTCCTCACGCTCGAGGATGTTCCGGGCTTTATGCCGGGCTTGAACCAGGAACATGGCGGGATCATTCGCAACGGTGCAAAGCTCCTCTACGCCTACGCCGAAGCGACGGTCCCAAAGATCACGGTCATCACGCGCAAGGCGTATGGCGGCGCCTACGACGTGATGAGCAGCACCCACATCCGAGGTGACATAAACTACGCTTGGCCGACAGCCGAGATCGCGGTCATGGGACCCGACGGCGCTGTCAGCATCATCTTCCGCCGTGAGATCGCGGAGGCCGAGGATCCGGTCGCCCGAAAGGCGGAGCTGGTGGCGGAGTATCGGGAACGCTTCGCCAATCCGTACGTGGCGGCCAGTTGGGGCTACGTGGCGGACGTTATCGAGCCGAGCGAGACGCGCCAGCGCGTGATCAGCGCGCTCGAGATGCTCCAGAACAAGCGCGATACGAACCCGCCGAAGAAGCACGGGAACATTCCGCTCTGATCGACTTGTGAGGATCTCATGAAAGTCCTCATCGCCAATCGCGGCGAGATCGCCGTCCGCATCATCCGCGCGTGCCGCGAGCTCGGGCACGATTCGGTCGCTGTCTATTCGGATGTCGATCGCACCGCACTTCACGTACGGCATGCCGACGAAGCGTATCGGATAGGTCCTCCGCCCGCGTCTGAAAGCTACCTACGCGTCGATCGGATCCTCGAGGCCGCGCGGGCGAGCGGCGCTGACGCCATCCATCCAGGTTACGGCTTTCTTGCGGAGAACGCCGCCTTCGCGCGCGAGGTGGCGGACGCGGGGCTGATCTTCGTCGGACCGCCGGCTGACGCCATCCGAGACATGGGCGACAAGATCCGTGCCCGCCGCTCGATGATCGCCGCCGGCGTGCCGGTCGTCCCCGGCACCGATTCCGAGACGCGCATGAGCGATCCGGAACTCGTCGCGAGCGCCGCCGAGGTCGGATACCCGCTGCTTGTGAAGGCCTCGGCCGGCGGCGGTGGCAAGGGGATGCGCCGCGTCAACTCATACGAGGAACTTCCGGGCGCCATCGCCGCTGCGCGGCGCGAGGCGATGAACTCGTTTTCGGATGACACGCTGTACATCGAGCGCTTGATCGAAGGCGCCCGGCACGTCGAGATCCAGGTCCTCGCCGACGCCCATGGCAACGTCATCCACCTCGGAGAGCGCGAGTGCTCGCTCCAACGGCGGCACCAGAAGGTGCTCGAAGAGTGCCCGTCGCCGGCCGTGACGCCGGAGCTTCGCGCGACGATGGGCGCCGCGGCGGTGGAGGCGGCGCGCGCGGTCGGCTACGTGAGCGCCGGCACAGTCGAGTTTCTGCTCGATGCGAACGGCACTGACTTCTACTTCCTCGAGATGAACACCCGGCTCCAGGTCGAACATCCTGTCACGGAGCTGGTCACCGGCGTCGACTTGGTCAAGCAGATGCTTCGCATCGCCGGCGGGCGCAAGCTCCGCATCACGCAGGACGACATAGAGTGGAACGGGCACGCGATCGAATGCAGGATCAATGCGGAGGATCCGTTCAACGACTTCATGCCGAGCACGGGCCGAGTCACGAGCCTGCTCGAGCCATCCGGCCCAGGCGTACGTGTCGACAGCGCGCTCTATGAAGGCTACGAGGTCTCGCTCTACTACGATCCGCTGGTCGCCAAGCTGTGCGTCCTCGGCGAAAGCAGGCCGGATGCGATTCTGCGCATGCGCCGTGCGCTCGACGAATATCGGATTGCGGGCATCAAGACGACGATCCCACTTCACCAGCGGCTGATGAACCTCACGCAATTCATAAGCGCCGCCTACGACACGAGCTATCTCGAAACGCACTTCTCGATGGACAGCTCGACCGACGACGACCTGCACCGGATCGCGGCCATCGCCGCGTCGATGCTCGCGCACCAGCACCGCGGAGACGTGATCAACCGGCTCGCGCCATCGGGGCCGAGCGAGTGGAAGCGCTTCGGACAGCGTCAGGGGATGCGAACATGAAGTACACCGCGACCGTCGAAGATCGGGATTTCGAAGTGGACATCGATCGTAGCGGCGAGGTAGTCGTCGATGGGGTGGCCCACGCCGTGGATTTGCGCCCGATCGACGGCACGAGCCTCTTCAGCCTGATCATCGATAACGAGAGCCACGAACTCCTCGTCGAGCGGCGCGAGGGGATGTACTACGTCTACCTTGCCGGCAACCGTTTGGCGGTCGATGTCGGCGACGCCCGACTGAAGGCCTTGATCGCGATGAGCCGGAAGAAGGCCGGCGAGACGAGCGGTGCTACGGTCTTCGCGCCGATGCCCGGCCTAGTCGTCAAAGTCCTTGTAGAGCCCGGTGCAGTGGTAAGCGAGGGCGACGGCCTTGTCATCCTCGAGGCGATGAAGATGGAGAACGAAATCCGAAGCCCGAGCGACGGTGTGGTCCGCCTGGTGTCGGCGACCGCGGGATCGGCGGTCAACATAGGCGACGTGCTCGTGATCATCGACGCGTCGACCGACGGATTGGGCGACGTCGCGGTCGAAGGATCAGCCGACGGATCAGCCCAGGAAGCCGGCGGGACGTCGACGGCGCCGAACGGGTCGGCGGGGAAGGCGAGCCCATGAACCGCCCGACGTGGTGGCTCGTCTTCGACGGCGGGAGCAAGCGCAATCCCGGCCTTGGTTACGGTTCCTACCGCATCCGGGGACCCGAGGGCGAATGGTCCGACGCCGTCCAGCGCATTTACGGCGAAGGCGTGACCAACAACGAGGCCGAGTATACGGCGCTAACGGAGGGACTGCGCGATCTGGCGAAGCGCTGCGGCGATCCGTCGGCGATCACCGTCGAGATTCGCGGGGATAGCAAGTTGGTCATCGAGCAGCTCTCTGGGAGCTGGAGGATCCGGGCGCACAACCTCATCCCGTTCTATCGGACCGCGACGCGCGAACTCGGCCGCTTCGGCGAGGCGCGTCTGAAGTGGCATGCGCGCGACAAGTCGGTGGAGCTGTTGGGGCATTGACGCTCGCCGAGCGCCGATCAGGAGCACCCCGTGAAAATCACTCGAATCGAGCATCTCGCGATAGTCGTTCCAGATATCGAGGCGGCGCTCGAGTTCTGGCGTGACGGGCTTGGGCTTGAGGTCGCACACTCGGCGAACGAGGAAGGACAGGCCGTCGAGGTCGCATTCATGCCCGTCGGTGACTCGGTCATCGAGCTCGTGCAGCCGATCGACGACGGATCAGGGATTGGCCGCTTTCTGGCAGCGAAAGGTCCCGGTATCCACCACGTCTGCCTCGGAGTGGACGATCTCGACGGCGCGATCGCTAACTTGCGCGAACGCGGCGTTCGCCTGACCAGCGACCAGCCATATATCAACGCCTCCGGCACGCGCCTGATTTTCATCCACCCGCGTTCGACGGGCGGCGTCCTGGTGGAACTCTACGAGTCGCGCCCCGGTTCGAACTCCGAGTAGCGATCCGCGTCGCGCCCCGACGCCGAGTCTGAGCCGGACGACGCATCCGCCCGAGACGGCGGCGACGAAGAGAACGTCCACGGCAAGTAGAGGACTGAGGCGCCCGTCCCGCCGTCCTCCGTCGGCTCCGGCGATCCCGTCGCTCCCGGCGTGCCCGGCGTGTCGCCGGGATCAGGTGTCTCGCTCGGCCACGGCGTCCTTGTCGCGGTCGGCGTTCGCGTCGGGAGGGCGCTCGGGATCGCGGACGGGGTCGGCGTTATGATTTCGATATCCGGCAGCGGAAAGTATGCCCAACCGCGCCGCGAGAGGCCGAAGTCGTAGTCGATCCGCGCGAACCGGCTCAGCGGATGGGTGCCCGGCTCTACGGACAGCATGCCCACGTCGAAGCCGGCGCCCTCCAAAGGCAGTTCGGGCAGCCGCCATTCCGCCTGGGGTGTCGACATCGAATGCGGAATCGGGGTCGATCCGCCCTCGACCGGCTTCAACGCAGGCGGAAAAGCATCACGGATCAGCACATTCTCCGGCCGCGGATGAGCGAATTCATCGGCCAGCTCTCGGAAAAGGCGGATCAGTTCGTCCCTCTCCGAAGCGTCGAACGCATGGCTCGGTCGGCTCGCCACCTCGACCAGCTCCGGGTCGCATTCCCCGGCGCACACCGTCACGATCCCGATCCCGGCATCCTTCAGTTCTGCGGCGCGCGCGAGCATCGCGGCGGTGCCACCGGCCGCCTCACGGCCATCGGTCAGGAGGACGAGTGCAGTGAGCGCGTCGGGCCGCGCGGCATCGAAAAGCCTTCCGGATTCGGAGAGCGCGGTGCTGATCGATGTCGTGCCGCCCGGCATGAGCGCACTCAGCGCACCGCGGACCGGGCCGAGATCGCTCGCGAGCGGGAGGCTCACGCTAACGTTCGTCGCGAAGGCGATAAGGCCGACGCGTGCATCTTCGGATTCCACGGCGTCGAGGAACGCCTGGGCCGCAGCTACCGCGTTCTCCAAGCGTGACTCGAAGCGCATGGAGTCGGAGTGGTCGATCGCGAGCACGATGTCCAGGCGGACGTCCCGGCCCGGGCACGCCAGCGAGACGTCGAGGCGCTTCATGAATGTGTCGCCGAGCACTGCGAGTTCGGGACCGCTCTGAGCTAGGCTCGGTTCGCACGGTCCGTCGTCACCGTGCTGGAGCACATCGACAGACGGAACGGGGAAATCCGCTCTGCCAGGGCGCCCAAGGGCGTCGACGAAGTCGGCGTGGGCGCGCTCGTTGGTCGGCACGGAGCCGATGCGTAGTGGCTCGACCTCGTAGCGCACGCGCGTCCTGTAATCGAGGGCCTCGCCCGCGAGATCCCAAGTAAGGACCGAGCCTTCACTCCCCGAAGGCGCAGGGTCGACAGAGCCCGGTACAAGCCGAACGTCGGGTCCCAGCACGTCCTCGATTCTCGCCGACTCAAGCGCGACTTCGCCTAAGCGCGCTCCGAGCGTTTCGAGCAACGCTTCAAGGGCAGCACTGTCGAAGATCTCGAAGTAGTGGTCGGCTGATGTAGCCGTCTGCCGCAAAGTCTCGGGACACTTCCCGCCGAAGCATACCGTGAAGACCTCCACCAGCTCGGCACGCAAGCGAGCCGCCGCGGCGAGCATCCCGTCCGCCGAAGTCTCGCCGTCGCTCATCAAGACGACGCTCGCGTCGGCGCCGATTCGGCGATGCTCGAGCTCGGCCTGAGCCGCGTTCAGTCCGATCGCCACGTTGGTGAAGCCGTAGCCGGCGCCGTCGGGCCCGCCTGCGCTGTCGATCGCGCCGAAGATGTGCGAGAAATCCCTGGACAGCGGCACCAGTGAGCGGATACTTTCGTTGAAGGTGATGATCCCCATGCGAGAGGCCGTCCCGTCGAGCCTCTCCGTGAGCCTCCGGCTTGCGGATTTGAGATCCGCCATCTTGTCGACCGTCATCGAGCCTGAGATGTCGAGCGCCAATATTACGTCGCTCCGCCTTTGCAGCCCGGCACACGTGGTGGTAAGGTCGAGGCGGACTTCGACGCGTTCGCCGAGCAAGATCGTCGGCGGATAAACGGTTTTGTCGGTCACCGGTACGCAGCGCTCGGGCTCGACACCGATCCCGACGCGCAGCGCGGAACGCGGCAGCACCATTTGCTCCGAGCGGTGCAGTAGAGCACCGTCGCTGTAAACGATCTTGACGGTGCCGCGGCCTTCGAATAGCGCTCCAAGCGGCGTGGCGGCCGTCATCGAATGGCTCCAAGTCGCCGCCGTGGCTACGACCATCGGTTCGAGCGGCCAGATCAAGCCGCCGTCTCCGAGTATCGCCGCAGGGATCGAGGAGTCCGCGACAGCGCGCATGTTGGCGGGCATGCGCTCGGCCACCTCGAGGCCCACGAAATTGAGGGTCGGACCGAAGTGTTTGTCGAAGGCTCCGCTTATCGCATTGAAGCGCGCGGCATTGAGGCTGGTGTAGCTCTTATCCCAAACAAGCGTCGGGTCGCAGGCGCCCGCGCCGATGCAGATGTTGACGAGTTCGATGTCCCGCCTTGAAGCCTCGTCGAGGAGAGCAGTTAGGGCAGCTGGCGATGCGCGTGGTGTCGCAGGTCGGGCAGCGTAGATCACCGCGGAATGGTGTAACGGGCGTTCAACAGTGGCGTCCAATGCGGCGCGAATGGCGGCAGCCGCGTCGCCGCCCTCGCCGACAGTCGCTGCACGCAATACGTCAAGCGGTTGGTCTTGGTCACGGCCCGGCAAGCTGGTAACGGGGCCGCCGATCGCGTTGAGCACCGTTCCGAACAGTCCACCCGTTGGCTCTATGGCATCGGCGAACGCGGTGGCCATAGTCACTGTGCGCGTGATCTGATCGGTGGCTTCAGGCGGTTGAAGTGCGACTATAACCTCAGGGCGCGCCCGAAACGGCCTGCAGTCACGGGCGACTAGCTCGAGCGAGGTCGTGATCGGCTCGCCGGGCTCCACGCGCGCTGGCTCCCAGCGGCGGATCGCATCGAGATGGCAGCCGGCATCGACGCGGCGGGAACGCACGCGTAGCGCCGGCTGCTCCGCGGTCTCAAGCGAGATTGTTCGGCGCCCAACTCCGATCGCAAGCTTCGAAGGCCAGGTGAGGCGCACTTCGCCGTCCTCGGTTTGAGGAAGACCGCTAGGCCTGACACGCACCGTGTACCACAGTCCTATCTCGACGAGCGGGCCGACCTCGTCCGGCGTTAGCTCCCAGCGCGGCCGTCCGAGAACGACCCTTCCAGGCGCCGGATCGCCTGCCGCGAAGACGAGCCCGTCAGGCAGCAGCTCTTCCACTTCTATCCGTTGTACGTCAGAGCCCGAGCTGAGGCAGTTGACGACTATCCGAAGCTGGACTTCCACTTCGTCGTCCCACTCAGCCATGAATCGGGCACCGCCTCGAGAGTCGAAGGTGCGAGCCAAAGTGGCCGTACATGACTCATCCTGGGCGCTGACCGGCTCGGCGAGCCCCGGCCCTAGAATCGTCGCCATCGCGACCATGGAAAGCCATTGGCCGAAACGGCAAAACGGCCCGCGACGATCGCTCGTCTTCCACTGGATTTTGTCACAAAGCATGCATCGCCCTCCGGCGCGCGTCGGCCTGTGAATGGTATCATGCCGGCGGCCACCCTGGTCGTGTCACAGACCGGCCTGTAAACCACACCCGAGGCGGGCGACGAACTCTGTAGCCTCGAAGGTGCCATCGGGCCGGAAGGGACCCCATCGCGGCCTGCGGACCGCGGCAAGTCCAAGGGCCGCCCTCTAGCACGCCGCACTCCAGCACGCGTCAGGGCCGGCGCTCAGCGTGCCCCGACCGGCGGTCAATCCGCCGGTGGGTGCCAGCGTCGCGCAATCCAGAGCACCCGTGCCTCAACGACGTACTCGTTGTTGAGGCGAAGCGCGATGACAGTGGCGCGGCCAGTCGGAGTTCGGCCGACGATGTGCGTGCCGCCATTCGCCCACGCGAAGTGGGTGTGCCAGACCTCGGCGCGTGGGTTGAACAGCGGCACGAGCGTGCTTGTCGCCGGATCCTCGATGTAGGTTCGCGCAGCCTTGAACTCGTTGCACCGATAGCACGAAGCACACAGATTGTCGGTAGAGTCGCCGCCGCCACGGCTACGCGGGACGATATGATCGATCACAAGCGGCATGCCCATCACCCGCCGGGACGTCCGGCAGTACTCGCAGCGATGTCGTCCCTGCTCGAAGACTCGGCGGCGATCCGCGTCGGACAGCCTGGTCACGACGCGTCGAGGGGCACGTCCTCCAGATCCGGGACATTGCAGCCGCGCCAGCGCAGGACGGACCAGGCGTGGGCTTTACGCACCATGAGGCGGTCAGCGTTTTCCCGCGCATCCGCCAGCTCGAGCTGCTCGGCCGCGGTCAGGTCTTCTTCGTCGACTTTCTCCAGTAGGATCAGGTGCCGCGCCTGCTGGGCTGGATCCGCTTGCGACTCCGCGATTGCCAGCAAGTCCACATCTGAAAGAGCCTGCAGGGCCAGCAGTTCGTCGCGCAGGACTGCCGGTGCGCTCGTCACCGAGGGCGGCAAGTTGCCTTCGATGCTACGTGCCGCGACGTCCTCCACCGACTGCCGGGACGCACGCGCCGCTTCCTCCAAGCGCCGAACAACTTGCTCTGGCAGGCTCACGCTCAGTGTGGAAGTGGCCAAGACGCCTCCGCTCCGCTCCGTTCAGGGCACTCTATGCCAGCATACCAGGTCAGTCTAGCCCTCGCGGCAGGCAGCGTCAACGCCGATTTCCGGTCAGCCGAGCGGGGGATAAGAATTTCAATCCCATGCCCGCCAGTATACCCTCGCTCACCCCCGCGTCCGGTTGACGTAGGAGCCGTAGTAGCGCTGCATCACCTGGCCCTTGTCCGGGATGTGCGCCACCAGGCGCGCTCCTCGGTCTGAGGAAGACCGCTCGGACGGACTCGAACCGCGTACCACAGCCCGATCTCGACAAGGGGGCCGCTTTTGTCGTAATACGCATTTCGCATCGCCCTCCGGCTCACTTTGACTTGCGAATGGTATCATGCTGTAGGCCACCTTGGTCGAGCCGAGAGTCGATCCGATGCCTCCACCGTTTCGCCGTCACACAACCGATGAACTCGTCGCGAGCCGTCCGGACGCCGCCCGGCGCACGGCCTCTCGCATGCCCGTGATCGTCGTCCTGGACGATGTGCGATCGGCCTTCAACGTCGGGCTGATCTTTCGGTTATGCGATTGCGTGAATATCGAAGCACTCTGGTTGTGTGGGATCACCGCTTACCCAGGCGTGAGCAACCATGCGGATAACCATCTTGGCAAGACTGGCGTCGGTGGGAGCCTGGAGGTGGTCCCATGGCGCTATCTCGATGATCCGACGCCGGAAGTTGCGCGGCTCAAGACCGAGGGCTGGCGGGTCATCGTGGTCGAGCAGGGCAGCGGTAGCGTCCACTGGCGGCGCGCTGAACTCGACACTCCGCTGGTCCTCGTCTTCGGCCACGAGCGCGAGGGTGTGCGCGACGAATTGCTCGCGCTGGCCGACGAGGTGGCCGAGCTTCCGGTCCGCGGAATCACGAACAGCCTCAACGTGGCGCTTTGCGCGAGCGCGGTTCTCTATGAGGTACTTTCGCGCTGGGAGAAAGGCGCGAATGCAACGGCGGCCGAACCCGACAGATTCATCGTGGCGGAGTATTAGCCTGTGAAGGCGGGTGGCGAGGGCCGAAGTCGCTTCAGCGAGTAGCAAGGGAGACAATCGTCGCGCGCTCGATTTCCAAAGCCCGCTCACCGCTCCAGCCGACGAAGCCGTGACGGAGGCCGCCGCGTGGCGTGGCGACCATGAATTGATTGTCGAGCCAGATGACCAAGCCGAGCGGGCCACGCGGCGCTTTCTCGCTTTCGAAAACGACCTGTCCGTCGATCGACCACGATACCCGTTCTTCGCCCCACTCGATCTTGTAGTCGTGCCATTCGTCGAGTGTCGTGGGTTCGATCATCGACTCCTCCACGCGCATTGAGCGCTGTACGCGCGGCCACAGCCGCCTGAACACACTGTCGAAGCGCGCGCCGAGCACGATAAAAGGCACCGCGGACGCGAGGGCCGCAAGGACGGGCCAACGCACGTCGATCATCGCAGCCTTCCACCCATGGCCGGGTACGCCGGCAGCGAGCGGCATGTCGGACGGCGGTGTCGCGAGGAGGAACCAGAGCGCTTGCGGTGGCGCCGGCAGCCTTCGCCCTATAACCCATGGATCATTCCAGAACCCGAAACCGGCCGTCCCGTGCAGTTCGTCGAGCGGACGCGAAAAGCGGGCGCGAACGCTCAGCGCGAGCGGCGGCCGCCAAAGGAAGTCCTGCCGCCGGCGACCGGCGAGGTCATCGACTTGCGCATCGGCGTATCGGGCGGCTTCCGGGCCGTCGACGACGAGGCGCAACCCGTGAACAAGCGACCGGCTCCGATCGATCTTCGGTCGCTCGATCCCCAGTCGCTCGTTGCCTGGCGACCCGATCCTCGGCCGCTCGATCCCCGGCCGCTCGATCCCCGGCCGCTCGATCGCGTCCGGTTCGATCGTGACCGGCCCGATCGTGACCTGCTCGATCCGCCCAGCGCCTACCGCCACAGGGCGCAGCGAATCGCCGAGATCGAGCGACGCCATAGACTCGACGGCGTCGCCCTCAGCCGATAGCGGCGGATTCACGGTGCTTCGATGTACTCATCCCAGCCCGGCGGCTCCACCCGCAGCCCGACGGTGTAGCCGACCCCGCCGTCGAAGAAGGATTGAACGGTGTCGCTGCCCGCACCGAGCTCCGCGTAGACCGCGACGAGCGCGCTGCCATCGAGCGCGAGCGTACCGTAGCCGAAATCGTCGGCCGGAGCGACGTCGCTCAGCGCGATGCTCGGCACGGGCCATGGGCGGGTGTCGCCGATGGCAGAGCGCTTCACCGCGAGCGTGCCGTGGGTCGGCACCCAGCCGATCACCGGACCGAAGACGCGTTCGCGAGCGTCCCCGATCCCCTCGGCCAACGAGCGCCACCGTTCGAACGTCGTTCCGGGCGGTACCGCGACGCAGCCGTCGTCCGCGTAGAGCTCGAGACCGTCTCCGTGTACGGTGTGCGCTCGCATGTCATCGGCCACGTGGACGAAGGTCGTCCCGATATCGACGATGCCGCACGCGTAGTTCGTGTTCGGTAGCTCGAAGAAGTTAGGGCGCGTGATCAACCCATCGCGAAGATCGGCCACCGCCTCGGCGTTTGCCCTCGCGATGCGCCATCCGTACGCGGACGTCCTGCGCAGAACTGTCCCATCCCGATAGAGGATGAACCACGGCGCCTGCGACGGAAGACCTCCGATGAGCTGCTCCAACGAGAAGCCCGCGCCATGAGCGATCTGGATCGCGACCTCGGCGCCGTCGCTGATCGTGGGCGTGGCGGTCGGCGGCGGTGACGTTACGAGTGTCGGATTGGACGTTGCCGTCGAGGTGGATGGCGACGTCGGGGAGATCGCAGGGTCGGCCGTCGCTGCCCCCAGATCGATCCGGAACGCGAAGTCCAGGGTGATCGGAAGATAAATCGACGCGGCCCACGTCGGATCGGGTGGCGAGGTCGGAGTTGGCGACGATGTCGAATCGGGCGTTGGGGGGACGTCCGATGGCGTCGGACCCGGAGCGGTAAATGTGGCTGTCGCCGTCGGATCTGAGCTAGTCGACGTGGCTGTCGCCGTCGTATCCGAGCTTGTGGACGTGGCGGATGGCGTCGGATCCGGAGTATCGTCCGTCGGCGAAGTCGTGCCGGTTGGCGTGTCGCCGGGGACGACTGTCGGCGAACCGGCGCCAGCCGTCGCGGTCGGCACCGGCGTCCAGATGCCGACCTGTGGGATGTCGCGCGTCGTGGCGAGCAGCGTTCCATCGCAATCGTGGCGCGCGATCGTCCACAACGCCCCGATGCCGAACACTCCGACGCCGTAGATGCTGCATTGGGTGTCCGAGCTGGTGCTCCACGCCGCGATGTCGATTGCGTCGAGGTCCATCTCGAAATCCGCGAAGTCCGTCCCTGGCGGTGTGCCACCGTCGGCAGGGAAGCCCTGGATCCGCGTCTTCGAGAGATCGGGCAGTGGCGGCGGGCCTGAGGCCACCCAGACCGAACCGTCCCCCGCGTTGACATCGATCGCCGCGATAGGATGCTCGATCGGCCACGAGCCGATGGATGTGCCTTCAGCGGAGTAGTGGATCACCATCTGCATGGGCGCGTCGTAATCCGTGGCGACATAGAAAGTGCCATCCGGGGCGCTGGCTATCCGGCGGGCGTCAGCAAGCGTAGGGAGTCCGGGAACCGCGAGGCTCCCGTCATCGAAGCGCGCCGCGCGAGGGATCTCCGCTGTCCTGTCCGGAATGGCGGTAGGCTGGATGAGAGCCCATGCGCTCCGCGGGCCACCGGCGGCGTCGAAGTTGAGAATGTCCGTGCTGGATCCGATCCGACCCTGGTGGCTACCTGAAGCCGAGTAGCGTTCGATGAACCCGACGCTAGGAGAGCCGTCGACGCGGCCAGATTCGAGAAGGAGGATATCGCCGTCAGCGTCGACGGCGATGCCGATCGAAGCTGCACGCGCCGCGAAACCGCCGATAGCGTTCAGGTCGGCATCGAGCATGCGCGCACCACCGCCGAAGAAATCGGTTCTCAGCGCTAGCCAAAGGCTGCCGTTCGTGTCAACGTCGAGCGCGACGGGCTGATCCGGACTGTCGAGGAAGGCGGCGCTCGTCACCCTTTCTGGCGAGGATAGAAGTGTCGCAGCAAGGGCGAAAGCGCTTGATGCCATCGCGATTGAGAGAATTGCCGTGGTTGCTGACGGGAAGTGATTGCGGCGCATCTGGGGCTCCTCTTGGTTGCTGCAGTGAGAAATTGGCGTCGGCGACGTTGAGATTTGGACGATGCTGATCACGGGCGATCGCCGACGCCTGCTCTGCTAAGATACGTCGCTGGCCTGATCGACGTGACGGCAGCCGAACTTTAGCGCACCCTAAAGACGCCGCGCGTCGTCACGATGGCCGCCTTCAAGAAGACGAAACAGGCGAAGCGGCTGACCCCACTCGACATCCTTAGAAACACCTTTCCGTCGGAAATCGTCGCAGATACTTCACACTCGGTTGAGGCGATCGCTGCGCTGGTTTCATTAGCACTGATATGCGAAAATTCGACCTGCACTGACACTGCCTAGCCCTTACCTGATCCGCCCTGCTATTACAATGCCCTGCCTCAGCTCTGGCGTTCGCGAGATGATCGCCTACGGAGTCCCATTCGATGTCCCAACCCCGGATCACCGCGAGGCGAGACCTCGAAGGCCGCGGCGGCGGTGGCTGGCGCGAACCGATACTCGCATTGGCGCTAGCCGCGCCGGTAATCTTCGCGATGCTCGTGGCGCGAACGCGGCTTGACGAGCGATCGACCGATGACGAATCGGTGTCGGCCGGCGGGTCGGTCGCGGAGGCCGCGCTGCTGGTTCAAACGGCGGGGGAGCAAGCTTCGTTCGCGCCGCTCGCTCCGCCGGTTGGTTCCGATTCGGGCGCTTCAACGGAGCCCGATATCGATGTACCAACGGAAACACCAACGCCATCGACCACGCCGACTCCATCTATCTCGCCGACACCGTCCATAACGCCGACTCCAACCCTAACCCCGCCCCCAACCGATACGCCGACGCCAGGTCCTGAGTCGAATCTGCCGATCATCCCTTCCATCGACGAAGCGATGAAAGCGCGCCTGCGTGCGATCCACGTTGACGGTCTTTCGCGGGGCGCCCGGCCGGACGTTTTCGCCAAGATTGGCGACAGCATTACGTCATCGCGCTTTTTCTTGGTCGACGTCGGCTGCGGCGGCGCGCGATTCGATGACACGCCGGAGCACGTAGCGCTCGCTGGGATTGTCGAGCGCTTCCGCGCGGCCCCCGTTGGAACCGGCGATGTGGCCGGTCCCTGCGGCCCACAGAATTCGTTCACGCGCAGAGGCTTCGGTGCCGCAAGCGGTTGGACGGCGGCGCGTGTATTAGTCCCGCTTGGAAACGAAGTTTCGATCTGTCCGCCGCCGGTCGACACGCCGCTGCGTTGCGAGTTCGAGACGATCAAGCCGAGCATCGCACTGATCATGTTCGGCACGAACGATCTGCAGCAGCGCATTCCGCCCAATGCTTTTCGCGAGCGGCTCGAGAGGATAGCGGCCGATTCGATCGCAGCCGGCGTAATCCCCGTCTTAGGCACGATTCCGCCGCGCGCCGATGCCCAGTGGTCCGCCGGACTGGTCGGGGCGTATAACGGCGCGATTGTAGAAGCTGCCCAAGCGGCGGGTGTTCCGCTCTGGAATTCGTGGCGGGCCATGGCGGAACCGGCGGCGGTAGGGCGCAGTATGGCGCCGGACGGCATCCATCCAAGCGTTGCCGCCGGCCGACCGGCGGACTTCAGAGGCGAAGCCGCCTTGGGGGGGCTATAACGGCCGCAACCTAGGCGCCCTCCAGGTTCTCGCCAGGATCGCACGGGTTGTACTTGACGACGGGCCGCCCGAACTATGATGTCGGACTCGGCCCTGCTCTCGTCGATGCCGCCGACCACCGTGATCGCACGGATCGCTCCGATCGGATCGACCCCACCAATCGCGTCGACCCCCCGGTTCACATTGGCGCCGCCGAGCATCTCGATCGCGTGGATCGCTCCGATCGCGCGGACCACGTGGATCGCTCTGACCGCATCGATCGCGCGGACCGCTCCGATCGCGTCGGCACCCCGATGACTGGCGAACGGCGCGTACACGACGGCCGAACGTCGGGCAAGCGGGCGACCGATAGGTATTCTCGTGGTCGTCCGGCCGCGATCTTCGGTCGGCCCGTCCCGAGGTAGTCGATAGCTCTTCCCCACGGTCGAATTCGCCCTCTTCTTTGCGATTGTCTTCGGCGTCGCGTGGGCCCTTGCTCTTCGTGATCGACCGCGGGCGTGGCGTTGGGCGATGCTGGGCGCCAGCTACATATTCTACGGCTGGTGGGATTGGCGCTTCGTTTCGCTGATAGCCCTTTCGAGCTTGGTCAACCATGCGGCGGCGCTTGCGATCTCAAGGCGGGAGGGCGGCGTGCGTAAGGCGCTCCTCTGGCTTGCCGTCGCCTTCAACCTCGGCATGCTCGGCTGGTTCAAGTACTACGGATTCTTCGTCACTTCAGTGGAACAGGCGCTTGCCGGTCTCGGACTCACGACCGGCCTTCCGCTCCTCGACATCGTGCTCCCGGTCGGGATTTCATTCTTCACGTTCCAGGCCCTGAGCTACGTGATTGACGTCTATCGCGGTGAGATCGAGCCGGCCTGCCGGCTGGATTTCGCTCTCTACCTCGCGTTCTTCCCACAGCTCGTGGCCGGGCCGATCGTCCGAGCCTCCGAATTCCTGCCACAGCTTGAACGCCGACTGACGCTGAGCGCGGACGACGCCAGCCGCGCCGCCGTCCTGATCTGCGGCGGCCTGTTCAAGAAAGTCGTCGTTTCGAGCGCGCTCGGCGTTTGGAACGTGGACCCGGTCTTCGCCGTGCCCGGTCAGCACAGCTCTCTGGAGATCCTCTTTGCGGTCTATGGTTATGCTATCTAGATCTACGCCGACTTCAGCGCCTACTCGGACATCGCGATCGGCATCGCGATCCTTCTCGGCTTCCGATTCCCGGACAACTTCAACCGCCCGTACGCCGCCCTTTCCATCCGCGACTTCTGGCGTCGCTGGCACATGACGCTCTCGCGCTGGCTGCGCGATTACCTCTATATCCCGCTCGGGGGCAGCCGAAAGGGGCGGGTTCGCATCTAAGTGAACCTGATGCTCACAATGGTGCTCGGCGGTCTGTGGCACAGTGCCGCGGCGACGTTCATCGCGTGGGGTGCTCTGCACGGCGCCGCGCTTGCGGTCGAGCGAGCGCTCGGTCTGGACGCGACGCGATCGAGCGGCGTGTCGGTCCTCATCCGCCGGGTCGTGACGTTCCACATCGTCTGCGCCGGCTGGATCTTCTTCCGAGCGGAAACGTTCGGCGCCGCGGCGACTATGTTCGAACGCTTAGTCACCGCGCCTGGGCCCGCGCCGCTGGTCACGCCGGGCGTCCTCGCCCTGATCGCGCTCATGCTCGGTGCGCAGCTCATGCCGCGCGACCTCGGGCTCCGCTTCGGTCGTGGATTCTCTCGACTTCCGTTACCGGCTCAGGGCGCGGCGGTCGGCGCGTTCATCTTCGCCGTTGTGGCGCTCGGCCCTCGCGGCGTCGCGCCCTTCATCTACTTCAGGTTCTAGGCGATGAAAATGAGCGTTCACGGACCGAAAGATGGAGCGACCGACATCGAGGTCTCTGCCGATGCTCAGCCTGAGGCTGCCATCCAAACCCGAGATGCCGTACCGGCCACATATGTCGCGATACTCACAGCTCTCGCGATCGCCGGCGCTATGAGCACGGGCCGTCTGGTCGAATCGGCTGAGCGCCTTCCCTTCGGGCCAGCGCGAGAGCGCTTTGTTTCGCTCGCGATTGAGGTCCACGCCGCGGCGTCGCGGGCTGGGTTCGACCGAAAGGCGGAGATGATCGAAGCTGTGCGTGCATCCGCCGAGCGGGCCGAGCCCATCATCGCCGCGCAGGCGAGCAAGGCATTCGACCGATCGGTGCTGGCGGTTCGAACGAACCTGACTTCGGCCGGTACAGGAGCGCCTGCCCTAATCGCCCGGTCGATTAGGGCGGATCGCGAAACCCATGGTTCGAGCCAAGATATGTCGTTGCCAGTCCCGGCCGAAGCTGGGACGCCCGGTGTGGAGAGTCCCAGCTTCGGCGATACAGGCGATCTGGAGCCTGACTCGGCACGAAGTGAAGCCTCTGACGAGAGCGGCGCCGGATCCGGCTCCGCGGGAGGAGAAGCTGCTGGCTCGAACGTCGACAGGAATGGTGAAACCCAAGACGCCGACGCCGGTTCATCCGATAGCGCTCCGGCCGGGGCAGAGAGCGACTCGCAGGGTCAAGATCGCATCTCCGGCCTCGGCTCCGTCCCCGGCCTTGGCCCCGACCTAGATCCAAGCCCCGGCCCCAGCCCTGGGCTAGGCCTCGACAACCCGCCGCGGACCTTGACCGACGGGCTCGATTCCCCGGCCCCAGCCCCAGCCCCAGGCGCGGACGAAGGTTCTAGAGGCATGGAATCACCTTCTGACCCCGCGGCCGGCGTTTCGGCGGCCACGGAGCGTGTGCGAAGGCTTGCGGAGGCAGAGGCCGGCGCCAACGGGGAGTGGATGCCCTCGATCAGCGACGGGTCCGCGTCCGGCCGGCGCGCCGCTGCGATCCGCGCGGCCCGCGAGATCGCCAGCATCGCGGCGCAAGTTCCTGCTCCGCGACGACTCGATTCCCGAGTACCTCTGCGAGTCCACGTTGCCGGCGATTCGATGGCCCAGCCGCTAGGATACGCGCTTCAACGTCTAGTTGTCGATGACGCCCGAGTCGCTGTTACGCTGGACTTCAAGATCTCGACCGGCCTAGTCCGCCCGGACTACTTCGACTGGCTCGAGCGCATCGCGATGACGCTCGATCCGCGTTTCGGACAGCCCAACGGTCCCAAGCCCGAAGTGATCGTCTTCTTCGTCGGCGGCAACGAGAATCAAAACATGCGGGTCGGTATCCGCGAAGTCCTTTTGGTCGGGACTCCGGAGTGGGCGGAAGCATATGCTGAGCGCGCCGCCCGGATCATGGACATCGCCGGTCGTGGCGGTTCGCGCGTCGTGTGGATCGGCATGCCGGTGATTCGCGACCCGGCGTTCAATGCCGCGGCGCTGCGCGTGAACCAAACGGTCTCGAAAGCAGCCGAGGTGCGTCCGTGGGTCCACTTCGTCGACATCTGGGCCATGTTCTCCGGCCCGGACGGCGATTTCGCCCCGTTCCTACCGGGTCCGGACGGCGCGCCGATTCAAGTGCGAGACGAGGACGGCATCCATCTGAGCTCGGACGGCACCCGTGTGGTCGGCGATGAGGTGTTTAGTGTGCTGGGTGCTGTCTGGGACGTCAGGACACCAACGCCGACGTCGACGGCGACGAGCACCCCGACATCGACTGCGACCAGCACGCCGACTTCGACAACCGTTCCGACGCCGATCGTCAGTCCAGCGTCGATTGGCAGGTCGACGCCGATCGGCAGCCCGACTCCGGCGCCTTAGGGGCCGTCAAGCAATCAGACTCACCAACAGAAGGCGCCGATGCGCCGGCCAGGTGGTTCGAGCCGGCGAGGTCATAGCAGATACCCAGTGTCAACCTTGGAACCAAAATGGGGTTCTCAGACCGCGCTGGGCAACTCAAGCGCGGCGGCCGCTTTGTGTTTTGTTGGATCGTAGCTGGTGTACCCAATGCCAGTGTACCCAAAGCCAGTGTTTACCTGAAAGCGCTGGAAAGACCCTCGTCCGCCGACCGTATCGACCATCGCGACTGGGACCACTTCACCGCTCTTGCCCGCACGCTCATCTCGCCCGCCGAGTGGGATGCGGCGTACGCCGAGGGGTTGGCGATGAGCGAGGCGGAGACGGTGGCGTACGCGCTGGCCGCCGACGACGATGGCTGAGCTTGCTAACCGCTGGCTGTTCGCCACACCGCCGCTTCCGGGCCTACAATCAAGGCCGGAAGTCGGTCGGATCCACGCGGGTGACGCCCTCGACCCCATCGAAATGGCGGTCCGCGGTCACGATAGTCGTGATGCCGTGACCGACCATGACGGCCCAGTGTACGTAGTCGCGCGGGCTCAACAGTGGCTGCGCCTCGGCCAATGTTCGCGCACGCACAATGTCATCGACCGTGACCGGCAGCACCCGGCCGGCCATAAGTTGGTGGAAGTTGTCGAAAACGGCATAGCCCTGGCTGCGCTCACCGGTCCGCAAGTAGCGATAGAGGATCTCTTGCAACACCTCGGTGTCCGTGTAGGCATCCAAATCACCATCGACGACCGCCTGAATCACGCGCCGGGCCGGTGCCTGGAGGGCGTGCATTCGGCCAGCGGCATACATGGCGATGTTGGTGTCCAGCAGTACGGACCCCGTCAGCTGTCCCATTCGCCATGCGCCTCCTCGATGTCACGCTCCATGTCGGGCCAGTCGGCCACCGACGCGCCGACGGCGAAGAGTGCCTCCGCCGCAAGTCGCCGCCCCGCTCGGTCATCGATCAACGATTGGCCCACAGCTTCACGCACCACCTGCCCAACGGACACGCCGCGGCGTGCCGCCGCCGCACGCAGGCGACGCATGGTGCTGCCGTCCACACGTACCTCAAGTCGCTCGGTCAACGCTTCCAACAGAACCTCCGTCATCCGTATACGGCATGATCTTCCGTACAGCATGTTAGCACAATTAGCCCACGAGACAGCCGCCTTTCCACCGCCCTCCGACAGTCCGCTGCTTCGTTCATCGCTGGCACACCTACATGCCTGACACCCCCACCGGCACCGTCGCGTTCCTGTTCACCGATGTGCAGGGCTCCACTGCCGCCTGGGAACACGACCGCACCGCTATGTCCGCCGCGCTGCGCCGCCACGACGACCTCCTGCGCGCGGCCCCGCGCGACCTCGGCGAGCACCGCCTCCGCGATCTCGCTCGCCCCGAACGCGTCTTCCAGCTCCTCGCCCCCGGCCTCACCTCGGACTTCCCGCCGCTGACCTCGCTCGACGCCCGGCCCAACAACCTGCCGCTCGCCGCCACCTCCTTCGTCGGCCGCCAGCGCGAGATCGCCGACCTCGGCGCACTGCTGGGCAGCGTTCGCCTGCTCACCCTCACCGGCCCCGGCGGCACCGGCAAGACGCGCCTCGCGCTGCAGCTCGCGGCCGACCAGCTGCCGCACTTCCCCGACGGCGCGTTCTTCATCGACCTCGCCCCGCTGCAGCAGCCCGACCTCGTGGTGAACGCCGCCGCAGTCGCCCTCGGGCTGCGCGAGGACCCTGGTCGACCGCTGCTCGACACCTTGCTCGATGCTCTGCGCACGCGCAAGCTGCTGCTCGTTCTCGACAATTGCGAGCACGTCCTCGATGCCGCGGCCCGCCTCGCCGACGCCATCGTCCGCTCCGCTCCTGACGTGCGGCTGTTGGCCACGTCGCGCGAGCCGCTGGGCATCCCCGGCGAGGTCGCCTGGCCAGTGCCGCCGCTGGCTCTGCCGGACCCGCGCCACGCCACCGCCGACGCCTTGCGCGACGTGGAGGCTGTGCGCCTCTTCGTCGACCGCGCCGTCGCCGCCAGGCCGGACTTCGCCGTCACCAACGCCAACGCCGCCGCCGTCGCCGAGCTGTGTACGCGTCTCGACGGCATCCCGCTGGCCCTCGAGCTGGCCGCCGCCCGCGTGCGCGCCTTCTCGCCCGAGGAGATCGCGCGGCGGCTGGACGAGCGTTTCCGCCTGCTCACCGGCGGCAGCCGCGTGGCCATGGCGCGGCATCAGACGCTGCGCGCCTGCCTCGACTGGAGCTACGACCTGCTCGGCGACACCGATCGGCGCGTACTGCAGCGACTCAGCGTCTTCGCCGGCCGCTTTCCGCTCAGCGCGGCGGAGGTTGTGTGTGCCGATGACGCGATCACCGACTTCGAGGTGGTCGACGCTGTCGTGAACTTGGAGGCACGCTCTCTGGTGGTCGCCGAGCCCGTTGGCGACGGCACCGAGTACCGCTTGCTCGAAACCATCCGCGCCTACGCCCGCGAGCACCTTGCCGCCAGCGGCGATGACGCGGCGACGCGCGATCGGCACCTGGCGTGGTGCCTGGCGCTGGCAGAGGAAGCCGAGCCGCACCTGACGACGGCGGAGGCGGGGGTGTGGTTGGACGTGCTGGGGCGGCGGCATGACGACTTGCGCGCGGCGCTGGACTGGGCGTTGACAGACGAGGGCGGCAGGAACGAGCGGGCGCTGATGGGCGTGCGACTGTGCGTAGCCCTGTGGCGGTTCTGGGGCATGCACACACATTTGCGAGAAATGGCTCTGTACTCTCCCATGTCTACCGCGGTGTCACGAAGGTGCGGTGAAATCCGGCTCACGGCCCGTTGTCTATATATGGGTGCCTGGCCATGGCTGGTGACTGTGCCGCACGATCCACGCGCGGCCATTACGCTACTCAACGAAGCCCTTGACATCTTCATCAGTCTCGATATGTTGTGCGAAGCGGCGTGGGCAAACAACGACATCGGCAATGCCTACGCGCAGCTTGACGACTTGGCGACCGCCGAGGTCCGCTACCGGATTGCCCTCGACCTCAAGCGCCGGTCTTCATCCGTGTCAGATATCGCGAGTGGCCTCATCAACCTTGCCGAGATCTTGCGAGCCCGATCGTCCTTCAGCGACGCTCGGGCGACGCTCCATGAGGCGCTGTCACTGGAGATTGCCGATCGGGTCGTTTGCTACAGCTGCTACCACAATCTTGGTTTGGTGGAACTTCGCCTGGGACTGTCGGACTCAGGGTCGGAACGCCTGCGCGAGGCTCTCCGCATGAGCGATGAAGGCGGTGACCGACGGTGGACCACCCTCTGCGTGGGCAGCTTGGCCGGGGCAGCCGCCCTGGCAGCGAACCCGCGCGCGCTGCCCGTCTGCAGGGTGCCACTGTGACCATGGCAGCCAGATCAGGCATACTCGTCGAGTCCGTCGACCAACGCGACTGGGACCACTTCACCGCCCTCGCCCGCACGCTCATCTCCCCCGCCGAGTGGGACGTGGCGTACGCGGAGGGGCGGGCGATGAGCGAGGAGGTGGCGGTGGCGTATGCGCTGGCGGCGCACGACAATGGCTGAGCATACGACTCCCTGATTTATTGCGGGGCCGCCACGGCGCGCCTGGTGCGTTTCTTTACCCGAGGTGCCCCACCGATACCGTCGGCTTCGGATACTGAGTGACCCTGACCCGGTCTTGCGGACACCGATAGTTTTGGCCGATCTCTTTCGCCCCTCATTGTGAATGGCCGGGCCGGGGCCTTCGAGTCGCGGACCGGTTCTGCGTTGACCACGAAGTCCTGCGCGCCCAGCTGATCCTCTTGGCACTGTCGATATGCGCGGTGGATCTGGTCTCGCCGACGGATGGGTCTCGGGTCTGCATCTCTGAGATCGAGGAAGCCGGCCCCATGTGTATT
>JBCLES010000013.1:0-69737 GCA_038913135.1 Anaerolineae bacterium | reverse complement strand
AGCCAGCCTGTGCCGTCGGCGGTCGTAAACGCGGCGCGGGTCGAAAAAACGTGTTCCGCCGTTGCCGGCACCCATGCCCTGAGATTGGGCACGTCCGCGACGTCGCCAAGTCCGCCGCGGAGGGAGAGCTGGTATTCGCAGCGCGAGACTTCGAGAAAGTCGGACAGCGTACCGTCCTGCTGACCTTGAAGGAGGCCGAAAGGCCGCCATGGAGCGGAAGTCCCGTCGAAGTGACGCGCATGCTCGGCCAGGAGTCCGAGCGTATCGGTCATGCAATCATCCGTCGCGCAATAGTCGGGCAGTACAACGCGCGAGCCCCAGCGGTCCCCGATCGCGGCGCCTTCGCGCACCAGCAGAGAGTTCGGGTTACCCGGTCCGATCCCGGCGTCCGGGAGGAGCGTCGTTTTGGGCCATCGCTCTATAACGGACGTGAAGTTGTAGATCGCGCCAAAGCCGCCGGCCGACGCGCCCGTGAGCACGACCTCACGCGAGTTGCCGGGAAGCCGCGCCTCGATTTCGTCCAGAACGGCGAGCAGATTTAGGTGGCCGCGCTGGGTCACGTCGAAGCGGGCGTCGGGATTGGGGTCATAATCGAAGGCCACCGTCATCGCTCCGGCGTGAACGTCGCCTGTGCAATACGGCACGGCGACGAAGTTCATGTCCTTGAACGGATTGGATGCTAAGCCGCGATTGAAGAACGGTACGATGAAGCCGATCAAGCCGATCGTAGTACTGTTGAGAGCGGTGTCTTCGAAGTTGGAGAAGTCCATGCAGTAGAGCTGCTCAGCGACGCCTTCAGCGCCGGCAGGCGCCGGGCCCTCCTTTACGCACACTCCCCCGCCGTTCAAGAAGATCAGGATGCCGGCTTCCGGGTCCGGCGCCGGATTGAAGAAGAAGGTGAACGGCGCGCCACGACCGCACGCGGTGCCTTCCGGCGAAATGCTCTCCCAACCGCCTATCTGAGCCGTCGGCGCGGCTGAAGCGGGGGCAGGGTCGACGAACATCGCCATCCCTACCGCAGAGATCGCAAGTGTCACGACAATCGCTCGCTTGGCGGTGGGACTGAAGGTCGCATGGTGGTGAGAGATCATCGGGCCTCCTGTGCTCGTGAGCGCCCATGATGACTCGGGGCGTGGGGATTCTAATCGCAGCAACGGCCCATCGCCACATGCTACAATGACGAAGCGCCGTCGACCTCTTATCAATCGAGGCGGCGAGCGCGACGAAAACCTGAGTGCGGGGACTGCCCCGCAACGGTGGGCGTTCGTCTCCACCGTCGCCTGGACCCGCCCTGCGGGCCGGGACGGCACCGGAACGCGCGAGCCTCGCTCGACCTACCAGGCCTGATCGATAGCGATTGATCGGCCGGGTGTTCCGCGTGCCGTCCGGCAAGTCTGGACGGCATTTTGCATCTTCTGGCGACCCAGCGCGGACCGATCGGATCGGCCGCGACCGAGGAGGCTCAGATGAACACAAGATCGATCGGCAGCTACGGGTATGGGGTGGTTCCTGAGCCGGCCGCAGCGGATGAAAAGGCTGCCGCGCGCAAATCGGTGACGGTCCGCACGTTTCAATCCAAGCGTGACAGCGGCGAACCGATCACGATGATCACTGCCTACGACTTCCCGACAGCCCAATTGGCCGAGGCGGGCGGCGTCGACTCGATCCTGGTCGGCGACTCGCTTGCGATGGTCGTACTCGGCCACCAAGACACGCTTAGCGTCACAATGGACGAAATGCTCCACCATTGCCGCGCGGTGCGGCGTGGCGCCAGCCTCCCGCTTCTGATCGGCGACATGCCTTTCATGAGCTTTCAGGGCGACCCTTTTCGCGCCCTGGAGAACGCGGGCCGGTTCTTGAAAGAGGGAGGCATGGACGCCGTCAAGCTCGAGGGCGGGGCTGAGGTCTGCAGGCAAGTCAGTCTGATGGTCGGCGCAGGCATCCCCGTGATCGGCCACGTAGGCCTTACGCCTCAGAGCATCAACGCGCTGGGCGGCTGGCGGGTGCAAGGTCGCGACGTCGAAGGTGCGGAGCGCATGCTGGCCGACGCGCTGGCACTCCAGGACGCCGGCTGCTTCGCGATAGTTCTGGAGAGCGTGCCGGACCGCCTAGCGACGCTCGTCACGGAGCGGCTCAGAATTCCGACGATCGGAATCGGTGCCGGTTTGGGAACCAGCGGACAAGTTCTGGTGATGCATGACCTCCTGGGCCTATTCGACCGCTTCCAACCTAAATTCGTCAAGCGCTACGCACAGCTGGGCGAAGACGCTAGAACCGCGATCCGCGCATACGTCGACGAGGTCGAAACGCGTGCCTTCCCCGGAGAAGAGCACTCATATTCAATGACCGACGAGGTTTGGGAAGAGCTGCTGACGCGTTTAGGGGATGCGACTGCGGTGGCAGTGCCAGATGCTTGAGGCGGTGATCTTCGGTACAGGCGCATTGGCCACCCGCCTTGGTTGGCATCTAGCCCGCGCAGAGGTCGAAGTGACCTTGGTCGGGACTTGGGGTGCCGCACTCGACGCGATCGCCTTGAACGGCGTCGCGCTCGATATGGACGGGGTGCTGGAAAACGCGCCGGCCCATTCGGCGCGGCTGGGCGACAGCGTCGGCCCCGCGCCGCTGGTGCTGGTTGTAGTCAAGAGCCACCGGACCGCAGCGGTCGCCGCACACGCGGTGCGCGCCGCGGCGCCGGGAGGGCTCGTTCTGACGCTGCAAAATGGCCTTGGCAATCGGGAGACGCTCGAAATCGAAGCCAAGATCGCGGAGTCGAAGGCTGAGGAGGCGATGATCGGGGATGCGGAGGCGACAGCCAGGGCCAAGGACGCGACGACCGGAGCTGCGGAGGCTGTCGAGAATCGCACACTTGCCAAAGCCCCGCCTAACACGGTCACGATCGGCGTGGGGGTCACCTCGCTAGGAGCGATGTCGACCGCTCCAGGAAGAGCGCTCACCGGCGGGTCCGGCGAGACCGTGCTCGGCGCTCCGCCGGATATGGCGCCATCGGCGCGCGCCGTCCTCGAAGACTTCGCCGACCGTCTTCGCTCCGAACGGCTCGATGTGCGCACTGAGCCGGATATCGACGTGATCGTGTGGCGCAAGCTTGCGGTCAATTGCGCGATCAACCCGCTGAGCGCGATACATCGTGCGCTCAACGGGCAATTGCTGGACGACATTGAGACGCGTGCGCTCATGCGATCGGCGGCGGGCGAAGTCGCTGTCCTGGCCGCGGCGCTGGGCATCCACCCGGGCGAGCCCGATGAACTCGCGGACTTAGCGGAAACGGTCGCGCGACGAACGGCTACAAATCGTTCCTCCATGCTGCAGGACATCGAACGAGGAGCGTTCACGGAGATCGACGCTCTCTGCGGCGCAGTAGTACTCCGCGGCGAACAAGCCGGTATCGCGACGCCGGTCAATGAGCGGCTTTGGCGCGAAGTCAGGGAGATCGAAGGGCGTGCGATCTGGCCAACGATCGCATCGGGACGGAACTCCAATCGGCGGGCCGGCAAATGATCCTGCTGAAAACGGTCGAAGAGATGCGCGGCTTCCGCAAGCGTAACGCCAACAGCTCGCTCGGCTTCGTGCCGACCATGGGCTATCTTCACGACGGCCACGCATCGCTGGTCAGGCGCTCGGCCGCCGAGAACGATGTCACTGTTACCAGCATCTTCGTCAATCCCAAGCAATTCGACGACGTAAATGACTTGGCGGCGTATCCACGCGACTTCGACCGGGATGCTGCGATCCTGACCAAGGCGGGCTGCGACGCCCTCTTCGTGCCCGAGGCCGATACGGTGTACCCGAGTGGCTTCCAGACGACGGTATCGGTGGCGAATGTCGCCGCACCGCTCGAAGGCGCAGGTCGGCCCGGGCATTTCGACGGTGTGGCGACCGTCGTCCTGAAACTCTTCAACATGGTCATGCCTGACAAGGCGTACTTCGGCCGAAAGGATGCCCAGCAGCTAGCGGTGGTGCGACGGATGGCGAAAGATCTCAACGTGCCGGTCAGGATCATCGGCTGCCCAACGGTCCGCGAGGCGGACGGGCTGGCGATGAGCAGCCGGAACGTGCGTCTTTCGATCGACGAGCGCGCGGCAGCGACAGTCCTCTACCGCGCTCTCGAAGCGGCGCGCGACGCATACGACCTTGGTGAGAGGGAGGCGGAGCGCCTGCGCGCGATCATGCTCGAAGTCGTGTCGGCGGAACCGCTCGCACGGGTGGAGTACGTCAGCGTGGCCAATTCGATGACCATGGAGGAGATCGACGAAGCCAGCGGTGAGTCTTCGGCGACACTCCTATCGACAGCGCTTCGGATCGGGGCTGTGCGCTTGATAGACAATCTGGTAGTGGGCGACCCGATGTAGCTCGCGATTACCTGGAGCGCCCGACGTCGTCGATTCACGTGTCGATACACGTAACGGCAGGCGCTCACCTACCGACAAATTCTTGCCGGCCGATGCGTGCCGGCGACACTTTGGAGACAGCAGTGCTGCGAACAATGCTCAACGGAAAAATTCACCGGGCGTACGTCACGGCGGCCGACGTCCATTACGTCGGCAGCGTCACGATCGACGCTCGGCTCTTGGAGGCGGCGGGCATCCTGCCGCACGAGCGCGTCCAGGTCGTCGACGTGTCGAACGGGGCCCGGCTGGAGACCTATGCGATTCCAGGTGAGGCCGGCTCCGGGACCGTGCAGTTGAACGGTGCTGCGGCCCGGCTTGTCTCCGTCGGGGATTGCGTGATCATCATGTCCTATGCACAAATGGAGGACGAGGAGGCTCGCGCCTGGCTGCCGAACGTCGTCTTTGTCGACGAGGACAATCAGATCGTCGAGATCGGGCGGGGCGTCGAAGGCGGTACAAGCGATCGGCCGATCAGCCGGAACTGAGCCGGATGGGATTGGCGTATCGGCGATGTGTGCGCTGTCGGCGCGGCCGCGTTGATAGCGCGCTCCATCGATAGCGTGTGCCGACCGGTGAGTGCAGGCGACCGCCGTCTGGGACGGGCGTTGAGGCTGCCAAGACAGGGTTCACTCGCGACCAAGGAGCGTGGGGGTTGCCAAGACTGCTTTCGCTCGCGATGAAGGATCGCGATCGTCGCGACCGTCGCGAGCACAGAGCGTGGGGGCCGGTGGCCCTCGCGCTTTTCATCGTCAGCTATGGGCTCTGGCAGGCAAACCACCTCGGCGGCGCCTTTTGGGACACTGACGAGGGCCTTAACGTTATCAAGGCTTACCTGGTCCAAGGCGGCGCCGAGCTCTATTCGGAGGTCTGGGCCGATCAGCCGCCCGGCCTCACGCAGCTTCTCGCTTGGTCATTCGACCTGTTCGCGCCGACGATGGAGGTCGCGCGCGCCGTCGTCTTGGCCCATGCCCTGATTCTCCTGGTCGCGGTCGCGTGGATCGTCCGCGAGGCCGGAGGAGGGTGGCCGGCGGCGATAGGCGCGGCCGCGCTTGTGGCCTTCGCCCCCAACTTCTTCTGGGCTTCGCGGGCGGTGATGATCGGCCTGCCGGCCCTGAGCCTTGCGGTCCTGTCGATCGCAATGGCGATGGCATACGCGCGCAACGGCAGGCGGAGTCTGCTCTTGGCCGGTGGCCTGGTCTTCGGCATCGGCCTGCTCGAGAAGCTGATCGGCCTCTACCTGGTGGTCCCGATCGCGATCGCGGTTTGGGGGCGGTACGCGGGGGACAGTGGCTCGGAGGAGCGATTCTCGTCGGGCCTCGATCGCTCGAGAGCGTTCGTGGTTGACGGGCTCGTGATGGCTTTAGGCGCGGCGTCCGTTCTCGTCATCGCCTTGCTGGCTTATGACACCCGAGCGATGATCGATCAGGCGATCGGAACCGTCATCTCTGCGCGCGACGTGCCGGAGTACGCGCTGGATCGAGCCTGGTCGCTAGACAAGCTTGCCTTCTGGCTCTTCGGCGAGCACCGCTACCTCATCGGCCCCGCGGCTATCGGCGTTTACGCCTTGCTGCGCGAGCGATCGAATGCCGCGGCCGTTCTATTGACATGGCTCGTGCTCACCCTAGTCGCGCTGCTCAACCAAGCCCCGCTTTGGCCGAAGCATCACTTCCTGGCGCTTCTCGTGGTGTTGGCTCCCTTGGCGGGAGTTGGTCTTGATCGGGGCGGGCGAGCCGTAGTAGGTTTGTTTCGACGGTGGCGCGTGAGAAGTGCTGCGAGCGGTGGTCGCGATTACGGCCCTCACCCGTTCTTCGTCCTCTGCTCGATAGCCGCGCTATCGGCCATGCTCCACGGCATTCCCGATGCCTATCGCGGCGATGTCATGCGTCTCGAAGCGGCGCCGTTCAAGGAGAATGGGGAGTTACCAGAGAGCGATGCTTGGACCAAGTTGGACGCCGCGGTGGAGCTCGTCAAGAGCCAAACGGCGCCTGACGACTACATCGTGACCGACCACGGCGTCCTTGCATTCCGCGCCGGCCGACGTGTGCCGACCGAGCTGGCGGTGATCTCCGGCAAGCGCCTTGCGGTGGGCAGGTTGACGGCTGAGCGTTTGATCGAAGTGACGCGTGAAGGCATCGTCCGGACGACGCGTTCCCGCGTCCCATTGATAGGACGATCCGACGAAGTCATTATGAATCTCACTGGGCCTGGTCAGCCTGCCGCGGTCATCTTCTGGGACGGAGACCGACTTTCGCGGATCCCCGAGTTTGCCGATTGGGTGCGCGCGAATTACGAGCTGGCGGCAACCATCGACGATGACTACGAGCTTTGGCTTCGGCCCGAGGCGCCCTGATCACAGTACTGCTTCCAGCCACGTCTTGCGGTTGAAGCCAGGGCGAACGCATTCTGGATTGACGGTGGTCGAGGCAGAGTCTGGCGCTGGCGGAGCAACGCCTGCTGAACTGGCAGGCTCGTTCATGACAAAGCCCGCATGTGCGCAGGCTTGGCACTCGCAGTCCGCAGCATGTGCTCGCCCTGCCGGTTTACCGGTGTCCCCAATTCACAGTGCTAGCAAGCTAGCATGCTAGTATGGCTGAAAAGAGGCAGTTCAACGTCTACTTGTCCACGTCGCTGATCCGTCGCGTGAGGCTCGCGGCCCTGTCTCATGAGGCCTCGCTCTCAGCCTTCGTCGAGCGCGCGCTCACGGGGTGGCTTGAGCCGATTGGACCGGGAAGGCGTGGGCAGCCACATCGACATCGACGACCATGGAGACCACGTCATTGGTCCGACCACAGGCGTAGCGACAAAGGTGTCGCTCGTGTTGAAAATCCACGTCTCGGATATGGGACGATCGATAAAATTCTACGAGGCTATAGGAGCGACCATCGAGTTCCGCAGCGTTCATCGGTCGATCATGCGAATAAGCGGGGCGATGCTCGCTCTCCACCTCGCAACAGGCGACCAGTTCGCCGACAGGAAACGCGTTGGCCTCTCGATGGTAAGCCTTGTTCCGCTCCGAGCTTTCACCGCGGAACTCCATCACCTGGGCATCGCGGCCGTGGTCATCGCGCTTGTCGCAATCGCCATCGCGACGATCTCCGGCAATTTCTTTCGGTTTCGGCCACAAAGCGAAGCCAGTCCAGGGCGAACGCATTCTACGCAGCGGTGAGGACCTTCACGAGATAGTGGTTGACCCAGCCGGCGATGGGTTGAAACCGCCGCTGCATCCGCCCAGGCGCCGTGCTGTTCCTCGTGAATAGCCACGGCTATGCCATCGTCTCATCTCAGCGCCTAACCGGCGCTTCGGCAGCTTCAATCCGCAATCTGTGTCTGGGCGGAGCACTAGCCATCAGCGCGCTCGAAAACGATGATCCGCGGGTTCACGCGCGTCTCGACGTAAGGCGCGATCAGTAGGCGCTCGAGTCCCGAGGTCGATTTGTGATCGAACGCGACCTTGTAGTCTCCGGCTGCGGCGATAATCGCGTACAGTTTCTCCCTCGGACCGCCCTCGAAGCCGCCGATCGTCTTGCCGCTGATCACGATGTACTCCGGTTGCACTTCGATCAGAGCTTCCGTCGTAAACTCCTCTTCGTCCAGCCTTTCGGTGTCGTAGCCAAGCCAGTCCAGACGCGGCAGATAGGTGCTGGATCCGAGAGCGACGATTCTGGGTTCGGTTTCCGCCGGCGCGTTCTCCCGGAGCCACTCTTCGGCAGCGTAGCGCGCGTCATTTACAAGCAGCCGGTCCATGTGGAGCGTGTAGAGAAAGGAGTGCGCGAGCACCAGGCCGGCCAGGCCGAGACCCGCGACCCTCCGCAGGCCGTTCTGCCGCCACGCCGCTTCCGCCAACATTCCGCCGAAGACGCAGAGGATGATCACCATCGGCAGGGTGAATCGCGTATAGACGTAGCGCACTAGACCGATCGTGAAGATCGAATAGGAAACGAAGGGCAGCCATAGCAAGCGCGAGTGCGGCCGGCGCCAGGTCGCCCATAGCGCGGCCGCGGCACCCCACCAAAGGAGCGGATGACCAGCGGCATCTTCGAGCCGATGCCAAGTGCGCACGGCAAGCGCTGCGTAACCTTCGAAGGCGTCGTTCCACGGCTCTATCCCGGATCCGATGAGCCAGTACGCGACGTGCTCCCGGAAGCCGGCGAAGTTGAAGATCACATTATTCACCAGCCCGTAGACTCCCAAGAGGGCGGCGACGAGAGCGATAAGTCTCGGGTCGGAGAACGTGCGGGCGGGGAGTGAAAGGCTTTGGGAAATCGGTTGGGAAGGCTGAAGCGCGGTCTCAGCCGCGGAATCGAATTGATCACGTCCTAGTCGCCACAGTAGGGCGAGCCCTGGCAGGACGTAGGCGCCGACGATGGCTTCCTTGGTCGCGAGCGATGCGGCCGCAAGGGCGCCGAAGGCGACATAGGCGCGAATACCGCCTCCGCGCATCGCTGCGAGCCATGCCACGATCGACCACGCGAACCAGAAAACTTGGGGCACGTCGACGTTGCCGGCGTGTGCAAAGAAGATCAATGATTGGATACAAGCGGTAAAGAGCGCCGCCCACACGGCTGCTACTCGCCCTCCGCCCGCGTAGAGCGTCATCATCCAGACAGCTATCACCGTGCCCACCGCCATGAATGCCGAACGCAGCCGCGACAGACGAAGCAGCCAGCCCATGCGCTCATGCGGGTCGTCGAAGCAACGCGATCTGGTCG
The DNA here is from genome assembly GCA_038913135.1 of Anaerolineae bacterium. Taxonomy (GTDB): domain Bacteria; phylum Chloroflexota; class Anaerolineae; order Epilineales; family Epilineaceae; genus JBCLES01. Next base: position 60,622 of record JBCLES010000013.1, on the reverse strand, counting down.
GAATTCGGCACTCGTCGGAGTCCACGATCGCGCCGGAGCGTCGCCACGCGACAAGCCACGGTTGGTAGAGCGCGCGATCGATCAGGGGCTGGAGCGACGGATACTTGTACCAGTTGTTGAGCCAAACATCGACGGCTCGGATTGGCGCCGTGGGCGCGATATCGTCGTTGGACCACGAACGGGTGTCGGGCAGGCCCCAGCTCTGGCCATACAGACTGAGTCCGAGTGCGAGGAGGATGGCCGCGGCGAGGCCGACGAGGCCCGGTCGCCCGACCTCGCCGCTCGTCGCGATGCCATCGTCCGCACGCCCGACATCGCCGCTCGTCGGAATCAGCCGCATCGCACTCGTCGGCACAAGCGCCTAGCGATTTCGCGAGTAGGTTAGTCGCTCGATCTTCAGCATCTGATAGCGGACGCTTGGACCGAGATCCTCGACGGAAAATTCCGGTCCGAACACCGTCTCGACGACCTCAAGGCTTGGATCGATCATCCAAGCGTGCTTGTTTTCGCGCAATTCGAGCACTGCCTTGCGCCGCGGAAGTGACTTGTAGCCGCGCAAGAAGGTCCTGGAGCTGGACAGGTAGCCGAGTGGCTTGGCCAGGCTTAGCTCGACGAGCCCCACGCCCCCGATCGCGTGCTGGAGCGCCGCCAGCGCGCCGAGGAGGTCGGGAATCTCGGTCAGCACCGCGATGCACATCACCACATCGAATGAACCGAGTTCCGCGATATCCTCGATACCGCGGTGGTGATACGTGATGTCCGCGCCCGCATGCGCTGCGATCGTCCGCGCCTGGAGGATGCGCTTCTCGAAGATGTCGACTCCGACGACCTCGCGCGCACCGCGCCGCTTGGCCCACAGGCAATACGCTCCGGAATTACAGCCGATGTCGATTACGCGCCTGCCGCGCACGTCGAGATGCTCCTCCAGGAGCGCGATCCGCGCGCGCGAGTCGACGCTCCCTCGCGTCGTTATCCCGCTCGATAGCTCGATCGTCTGGTACCACTCCTCGGCCTCTACCCATGCGCTAAACTCGGCGTCGGTCATCGCATGATCCTCAGGCGTGCAAACACGTCGCGCATACGCGGCGTCAACAGCGTAACGCGCGGGAGCATCGATTCGCCCAGCGCGCTGAGCGCGGCCGCACGGTGATGTCCTCCCAGGAGGTGAACCGATCCGTCCGCATGCTCGAGCGCGAAGATCGGATCGCTCGCAACCGGTCGATAACCGCGCGAACGGATGCCGTCCAGGAACGCGATCCGCTGCGCGACGCGCCGCTCGATCGCGGTCGCGACCAGATCGTCGCGAAACACCGGCTGCCTCGCCGCGACCTCGACGCCCGCCCTCGCGTGCTCGGCTAGGACCTCGCGATACAGCGATCCGCGGTGCATCCCGCCCTTGTCCTTCGAGACGTTCCGGTACTTGCGAAACTGCTCCGCGTACCACAGCGCGAACGCGACGCGTGCAGGCTCCGACTCGCCACGCACGTGCTGTTGAAAGTACGCCCAAGGTGGAAACCGCTCGATCGGCTGTCCGCCGTAGCCTTCCTGGAGCCCGATGTGCGTGCTCTCGACCCGGAGCTGATCGACCGCGACGTCCCGCTGGAACGGATGCAACGCCCCCACCTCGAAAAGCAGTGTGCGGACCTTGCCTAGGACGCTGCTCATGTGCTCTGGATCCGGCGGGGAGCAAGAATTTCAATCATTGCGCCGGCAGTCTACCATGCCGCCTGCGCCAGCGTCCAAAAGCTCGACAGGTCCGTCATCGCTCTTCCCCGAAAATCGGGCACAATCTTGCTTCATCCTAGTCTGGAGATCTCCATGCCTTCAGCCGGTTCGACGATCCTCGAATCCGTTCTACGCACGCTTGAGGCGATGCCGCCGCTGCTTGGCTTCTTCACTCTCTTCCTCGCCTCGGTGATCGAATACGTCTTCCCCCCGTTCCCTGGCGACACGGTCGTGGTCGCGGGCGCGGGGCTGGTGGCCGCCTTCGGCTGGCCGCTGTGGCCCGTGTTCGCGGCTGTAACGGCCGGGTCCGTCGCAGGGTCGATCATCGCGTGGTCCGCGGGACGCGCGGTCGCGCGGCGGGAGAAGCGCTTGGGTAGAGTTCCGGGCGAGCTTGAGGGCAGAGTCGAGGCTTCGCGGGAGGTAGAAGGCGACCGCAATGTAACAAGGTCGCCCGAAGCGGGGTCAAAGGCCGGAGAGGGCCTCGATGGGCGAGCGCGGTTGGCCGTGTACAAGCTTGTCGCCGGATTCGAGCGACACGGGGCATGGTTTCTCGTGCTCAACCGATTCATGCCCGGGGTGCGGACGTTCTTCTTCGTCGCGGCAGGGATGGTCGACTTGCCGCTGCGGGTCGTGCTGTTCTGGTCGACGATCAGCTCCGCGATCTGGAATGGAGCGTTGATCTGGCTTGGGTTGACCGCGGCCGAGAACGTCGAGGAACTTGAGTCGCTCGTCGGGAGGTACAACAGCCTGGTCGTGCCGATCGTCGTCGGCGTGACGGCCGTAGTGGTTTGGCGGACGTGGAGAGGCACACGCGGCAGGACTGCCTGATTCAGCGGCAGGCTCTCAGCTCACGGAAGTGACGGGAACCGCCGAGCGATCCGGCTCGGGCGCAGGCGAGTGCTCCGGATTCGACATGCTCCGCAACTCGATGAAGCGGGCCAACGGTCCTACCAGGAAGAGCGCGTAGTACGGTGCGTGCACCAGGCTCGCCAGACGCAGGCCACACTCCACCGTCGCGATTAGGAAGGCTACGGTCATGCGTCGCTTGACGGTGCTGGTGGTCGTTGGGGGATCCGTGATCATGAAAAGCACGAAGAGCTGATACATCGGTCCCGTGATAGGGGCCAATTCGGCCGCGAAGGTGTGGCCTGTTATTACGCTGCGGATCCAGGCGTAGAAAACGAAGCTGAAGATGTAGGTCAGCGACACATGCAGCCGCTTCACACGCGACATGACGAAGAGCCCGATCGTCCAGATCGGAAGCATAATCCAGAAGGTATTGCCCCACTGCACTCCAAGGCTCGCAACGGTCATCGGCGCGAGGAACAGGGTCGTCGCCACTCCGAAGTTGGATGGATTGAAGAGGTGCCGGCCCCGGTAGCGGATCGCGAACTTGGACGTGATCGACGTCAGGCTTGTCAGCGCATATGGCCAGAAATACGGGGATCGGATCAGGATGCCGACGCTGATTCCCGTGATGTACGAGCTTGCCAGCTTGGGCCATCGGCCAAGAAGGAGCCGCGACAGCACCGCCTCCGCCGTGATTGCCGTTCCGATGGCAAGCCCCGTCTGCCAAGGGCTTTCCAGAATCCCCATCGACAGGTGCCCGCCGAGCAGGATAATCGTGACGAGCATTGGCACGAGGTATCGATTGTCGAATTGCATCCGCGGTTTGCCGGCTCTGTACTCATCGAAGCTCGTTCTGAAAGGAATATCCATCAGCCATCGCCTCCGGATTCACCTTCATGGATGACGTGGTAGCGATTCGGATCGGGTGCCTGAACGGTCTGGACAGCCCCGGATGGCCATATGATTTCGACCGAATCGGCGGTCATGCCCTCGCCGAGCCCAAAATGAAGCCTTCGCTGGTTCTGACTCGAAAAGCCAGTGCCGCCTGAGACTTCCTGCACCTGCTCCTGCCCGTTCCAGTGCACGGTGACACGTGCCCCGATGGCGCGGGTGTTGCCCTCGTCGCCACGCAGATCGAAGCCGATCCATGCACGCTCGGGTGCAACTTCGTTCTTGTAGAGCAGGAGCGGACCGCCCTGGTGCGCAACCACAACGTCCAAGACGCCTCGATTCCAGAAATCGGCGAACGCAACGGAACGGCCATCGTACTTCTCCGTCACGCCGACCAATGGGGCGACGTCGTCGAATCGCGCCAAGCCGTCATTGATCCAGACGTGCTTCGGTTCATAACCCGAAAGGCTCCGTGTGCCGATGGGCGGCCAGTTGAGCGCATCGCCGATGACCGCCTCATTGCCGATCGACACCTTTGACATATCGTACCAATAGCTGTCGTTCTCGTCGGCGGATACGTAGCCATTCGTCTGGAAGAGATCGAGAGCGCCGTCGTTGTTCAGATCGCCGAATTGAGCGCCGAACGCCCAACCGCCAAGCGACACCCCCGAGCTCTCCGCCATATTCGTGAATTGCGGCGGTCCGTCCTCTGAACCGTCCAACTGCATCCACAAGTCATTGCCTTGCACAAGATTCCCTGCGGCGCTGATGTTAGTCACAAAGAGCGCTTGCCGTCCGTCGTTGAATACGTCGCCCAAGGCCATGTTCATACCGCTCTTGGGCCGCAAAGCGATCCCCGAGTCGCGACCAACTTCGCGGAAGTGCTGTCCACCCTCGTTCAGCCAGTACTCCGCGACGCCGTAATCGTTGGCGACCAATAGATCGGGGTAGCCCGTGCCGCGGATATCCACCGCCGAAGAGGCGAGCGTCCAGCGTGTGCCCGACATACCGACGGCTTCAGTCACGTCCTCGAATCGGCCGTCCCCAATGTTGCGGAGCAGAAAGTTGCGGCCACCGTTCTCCGCGTATTCATAACTCTCCGGCATTATCCGGGTCGTCTCGATATCCCAGAGATTGAGCCCTTCGTCGTAGTAGCCGCCGATGAAGATGTCGAGAAAGCCGTCTCGATCGTAGTCAAGCCATATCGCTGAATTCGTGTTGATCCACGCCGGCAGACCTGAGCCTTCGGTCGCGCGTTCGAACCCCGTGCCCCCGCGGTTCATGAACAGCTCAGGCCGCCCCCACTTGTATAGCAGGAGATCTTCGAAGCCATCCCCATCGGCATCACCCCAGACCGAGCCCATGGAGACGCCGGTGCCTTCCACGTTCACGTCCGCCAGGCCCATCTGTTCAGCGACATCCTCGAAAGTTCCGTCGCCGAGGTTGCGGTAGAGGGCGTTCTTGCCGCCGTGCTCGCTGGTCACGGCGTAGATGTCTTGCCAACCATCGTCGTCAAAGTCGGCTATGGAGACAGCGGCGCCCATTGAGGCCACCAATGGCATGATCGGATCGAGAACCGCATCGAGCGTGGGTGCGGTGTGCTTAAAGTCTATGCCGACGCTCCCGGACACCTCTTCGAAGCGGAAGCCGTAGCGCTCCGCCACATTCTGAACGTCCTCAGGACCAGCTTGGACTTCGCCGCCAATAGTTCGATTGAGGTACGAAGTCGTACCCAATAGCGAGGCGAGCAAGAGCGCCGCGAAGAGTTGTGAACGCCGGCCGATGGCTTTAGGCACCGGCTTCGGCCTTCGGTCGGGTACTGAAGCATCGCGCTCGGCTTGATGTTCGTTCGACATGAGCATCCCTTCTCGGCCAGGGGCGGCCGACGGGGAGTATAAGTCCGCCGCGACATAGTCACAAAGGAAGAATGGTCGCGTCGGCGTGGCAACGGCCGTCGTCGTCTATTGGCAAGCCGGGGCCGCAAGCACCATGCTTGCGTATCATTGTCGATTGACGCGCGGCCGATAAACGCGTCGCCGATAGACACAGCGCTGATCGACGCAGCGCTGATCGACGCAGCGCTGATCGGCTCGCGGGTTCGATCCGCCTAATCGGTTCGAGTTTAGAGGACTTGACATGAGTACGCAGCCCGAAACGAGAGTGGACGGTCGGCTTGACCTCGCATCCTTCCCCGAGCAAAACCCGAATCCTGTAATCGAGCTCGATGCGGACGGCCACATCGCGTACGTCAACCCGATCGGAGCGGCGCAATTTCCGGACTTGATCGCGCTCGGCCGAACTCATCCGCTTCTAGCCGGGCTTGAAGAAGCAGAGGAGATCCTGCGCCGAGAGAACAGAGCTTTTATCTCGCGCGAAGTGGACATGGGCGACGCGGTTTTCGAGCAGAAAGTATGCCCGCTCGAAGATCATAGGGGACCGGGCCTGCGCGTTTTCGTCCACGACGTGACCGCCTTGCGCCGCGCGCACGAGGCGATCGGACAACTCGCACGTCGCGTTCTCGATGCTCAGGAGGATGAGCGGCGGCGCATCTCGCGCGAGTTGCACGACGACACGGGTCAGGCCCTGACAGCGCTGCGTATATCGCTCGGACTGTTGGCCGACGAGCCTCCGAGCGATGTCGAAGCACTCCGCAGGGAGCTCGACGGCATCCGCGAGATCGTCGACGATACGCGCGACAGAATCCGCCGGCTCGCTCTCGGCCTCCGGCCGTCGTTGCTCGATGTCATGGAGATCACAGAGGCGATTCGGGCTGAATGTGACTCGTTCGGACGCCGGGCAGGACTGCGTGTCGCCTGCACAGGGCAGCTCCCGACCGGCATCGAGGGTGCGGCGGCCACCGCGATCTTCAGATTCATCCAGGAGGGCCTGAGCAACGTCGCCAAGCATGCGGACGCAGAGATCGTCAACGTGGTGCTCGCCGGCGAGGGCGATAGCGCGACGGTTCTGCTGATAGACGACGGACGCGGCTTCGACATCGATCAAGCTCGGCTCTCACCGGGCGTCGGACTGAGGGGACTTCAAGAACGTTTCGCTCTTCTTGGTGGCGCGTTCCATGTAGTCAGTTCGGCGGATGGCGGCACGCGCCTAGTCGGGGAGGTGCCGCGTGGCGGCCCGATTGGAGGAGCAGCATGATCCGCGTTCTAGTCGCCGACGATCACCACCTTGTGCGAGAGGGCATCGTGGCCCTGCTCGAACGCGCGGACGACATGCTAGTAGTTGCGCAAGCCGCGGACGGTGAAGAGGCCGTCGCGCTTGCCCGGACCGAAAGTCCGGACGTCGTGGTAATGGACGTCACGATGCCGCGACTGAACGGGATCCAAGCGATAGAGCGATTGCGGGAGGAAGGCATCACAGTCCCCGTAGTCATGCTGACGATCCATCATGACGACGCCATCGTCCAACGTGCTCTTGCCGCTGGAGCTAACGGCTTCGTGCCCAAACAGGCCGTCACGGACGAGCTGCTTCTAGCGATTCGCGCCGCGAGCCACGGAGCGACCTTCCTCAGCCCAAGCGTCTCTAGAGCGGTGCGCTCGAACAGCGTGGAGCCAGGCCGAGCGCCCGTCACTACGCTGACCGGGCGCGAACACGAGATCCTTGCTCTGGTGGCACACGGCCTTACCAGCCGCTCCGTCGCCCGGGAACTCGGGATCAGCACAAGGACGGTCGAACGTCATCGCACGCACTTGATGACCAAGCTTGGCGTCGGCAATGTGGTCGAACTCGTGCGCGAGGCGGTTAGGTTGCGGCTCATCGAGCTCGGCGAGGTGGCGGTCGACGAGTAGCCTGCGTCGAAATGGCGGGATCCCGCCACTTCGATTGACGGGATCCACGATCAGCCCCTGGCGGATTGCGCCGACGCATTGCCCGCCCTGTGGACGTACACTGGGCAGCATGCAACGCAATGGCAGAACTCGCGCGATAGTGCCGAGAGGGCTGCCGTGCGTTTTTGAGACCCTAACCCCCGTACCGGGAGAATTCCACTCATGACCACTAGCACGCTATCCGCACCTCGAGCATCAGGCTGGTCGAACTTCGTCAACCGTTTGAACACACAGTGGCACGAGCGAGCCCTTCAGGTCTACATGTTTATCGTGCTGGCGCATTGGGCCGAGCACCTTCTGCAAGCAGTCCAAGTCTTCATCCTAGGCTGGCCGCGGCCAGAGTCGCGCGGCTTCCTCGGCCAATTCTTCCCGATTCTAGCCAAGAGCGAAGCGCTGCACTACGGGTACGCGATCGTCATGCTGATCGGCCTGTTCCTGCTACGGTCGGGATTCAAGGGCTCGTCGCTCACGTGGTGGACTGTGGCGCTAGTGATCCAGTTCTGGCACCACATCGAACACTTGCTTCTCCAAGGGCAGTACCTGATTGGCCAGAATCTGTGGGGCTCCGCGGTGCCGACGAGCGTTGTCCAGTGGCTGCTGTTCCAAATAGGCGGTCTGCCGCATCAGTTCCGCGTCGAGCTGCACCTCTTCTACAACACGATAGTGTTTGTTCCGATGGTCATCGCGATGTACAAGCACGTGTATCCTTCCGCTGGTGAGGTAGCTGCTCACGCGCCGACATGCTCATGTTCGCGGCGCCCGGCGGGCAGCGCGAAGAGCACTTAGGCAATGTCCGCTGATCGCCCATCCGTCACCAACTCCCGTTGGCCGGCCATTCTGGCTACGGTCATGCTGCTCGGCGCTGTCGCACTAATCGTTCGATTGGTCGTAACTTCACAGCCACAGTTGCCGGTTGAGAAGGCTGTGCAAAATTCCGGCGATGAGCACACTGAAGCCACGGATTCGCTCACCTCCGACGGAACTGATGATGCTGGAGGCGCAGCCACGGACGAAGCGGAAGGGCTCCACGGTTTTGTTTTGTCGCCCGCAAGCGAGGCGCCCGACATCGCCGTATCAGACGCCGCCGGTAATGCATGGAGCCTTAGCGACCATCGCGGCAAGGTAGTCGCGCTTTTCTTCGGCTACACAAGCTGCCCTGACGTTTGCCCGCAAACGTTGGCGCTCCTCGCATCCGCAAAGGCCGCCCTTGAGTACGGTTCCGACGCATTCGAGGTGGCGATGATCACCGTCGACCCCGAGCGCGACACGTCGGAAGTACTCGCGCAATACATGGCGGGCTTCGACAAGTCGTTCATGGGCCTGGAGGCGGGCGACAACCTGCAGGCAATCGCCGCCGAATATGGCTCGACGTACACGCGCGACTTACCCCCAGAGATCGCGACGCAGGCGGCCGCGATCGCTGCGCATGACGAGGCGGGCGATTCCGAACACGACGACGGCGCCGAAGTCGCACCGCAAGGCCACAGCGCCGAGCTGCCCGGCAATTTCGAGCGTGGTTCGCCGGCCTATACCGTGGCTCACTCGGGCGTCGTCTTCCTCATCGACCCGCAGGGCCTACTGCGTTCGTCCTATCTTGCACCGTTCGATCCGGTCGAGCTGGCAGCCGACGTCACGCTTCTCCTCGACGACGATCGCCGCAATGCGAAGGCGCGCTGAGAACCGCTTGAAAGTCCAACGTTCCGCGAAGACAGGTGCACTGGGCACCCACGCCGTTTGGGCTGCACTTGCCCTGGCCGTCCTGGGCGCATTGGCCATCACAGCCGCAGCTTGGCTCGATCCGCCGGTCCGCATGACCCGCGACGATCTGTACACGATCCCGCAAGGGACAGCCGAGCGCGTGGCACGCGGGGAGGATGTTGCGGACGTCATGCCACAGGAGATCTCGACGTCGGTCGGCAACCGCCTCACCGTCGTGAACAATGACGTCGAGGATCATGCCTTTGGCCCGTTCATCCTCGCCCCGGGACAGAGCTGGGCCCGCCAGTTCGCCGTCGTCGGGGACTACGCGATGGACTGTACGATCTACCCCGATGCGGGCTTCACCGTCCGGGTCGCGCCGGGACCGACGCCAGGTGGGGGGCTTACGCTGCGATTACAGCAGCTGCTTCTTGTCGCATGGCTTGGATCCGCAGCTGTCCTGGCGGGACTGCACATCATGGCGGCGGCGATGCTGGGCGGAGCGGCGGCGGAAGCCTCTTTGGCGGCGCGGATGCTTGGACTCAGCCGCAGCATCCGGCCGTTCGTACCGATGCTGGCAGTCCTGTCCGCAGCCGCGCTCGGCACGGCGCTCGCGCGTGTGGTGCCATGGCGGGCGGCGCTGTCCGGCACGGCATCTCTTGACGCCTGGTTCGCCGCTGTCTGGACCCTGATCGCCGCATGGGGTATGCGTCGGTTTCTGCGGGCGACGCCCACGCCTTCGGCTTGGAATCTAGCGATGTGGTCGCTCATCGTGCTCTGGCCGGCGTCGCGCGTTCTGGTCCCTGCGGTCAGCCCCCTATCCATGCTGCTCCTGCTTACCGGCACGGGGCTGTTGGCGGCCGTGGTTATCGGCCTACGCGCAACCGGCAGCACAACGGAAATTGTCCCGCCGACGGCCTTACGTTGGTTGATAGCGGCGGGCATCGCGTTCGTCGTCGCCGGCGCGCCTCTGCCTCCGACCGGCATCGGGCCGCGCTCAATTGCCGGAATCGTGAACTTGGCTATCGGGCTGGGCCTCATAATTACCTTGACCCGCGCCGCGCCGCGCGTCGAGTTCGCCCGGCTCGGGTTCGCCGCGGCCATCGCGACGGGGGCGATGGGGGCGTTTCACCTGGCGCTGGCGGTGGTCGGTACGGTCATGGCGGGCTAACCAAAGCCCAGGCCCTGCCCTTCAGGTGTGCGTTCGCAGCGGCTGATCGACCGCCAACGATGCGGGCGCCGGATCGGCGGCGAAGAGCACGGATGACCGTCCTGCGAAAGTGCTGCGGGCGTGCTCGAACGAAAAGCGCGGGATCAAACCCGATCATCCTCCTCATCGAGCCCGAGTCGCACGCGTTTCTCTTCCCACTCATCCCGTTCGCGCGAGTTCCCCGTCGCGATCTCACCGCCGGTGCGCAGGGCCTCGATCTCGAGGCGTGAGAGCAACATCCCGCCGTACCGATAATCCAGGAAAGCCTCGGACGCGATGGGCACGATCGGCTGGATCAGGGCGAACATCGCCAGCGCGTAATCGCGGATCTCGGCCTGCGCGTGAGGATCCATGCGCAAGGATAGGAAGTGCATGATGTTGTGGAGATCGCACTTCCAGTACCACTCCGTGTAAACATTGACCGGCAAACCCATCCGCGCCTGCTCACGGGTCAGGCCCTTCTCCAAGAGTTCCGTGTACTTGCCGTACTGCGACTCGACCGCATCAAGATACGCCATGAACTCGATGGCCGTCGCCTCGTCGAGCGTCTCTCCGCCGCCTTGTCGATTGGCGGTCGATTGGCGGCGCACGTTCTCCATCTCCGGACGATAGAAGCGATCAGGAACGATCGAATAGCGGGCCGAATACTCGTTGACGTTGGCCGTTCTGTGTCGGATCCACTGGCGGGCGATGAACACCGGCATCACACAGTGGAACTTGAATTCGACCATCTCGAAAGGGGTCGAATGGCGATGGCGAGCCAGATAGCGGATCAAGCCCCGATCGTGGCTGACCTGCTTCGTACCGACGCCGTAGCTGACGCGCGCCGCCTGCACTATCGCGAAGTCCGCGGTCTGACCCTCGGGCACCATCCGCGGCATCACGTCGACAAGGGCGACAAGGCCGTGGTCGTGGACCTTCACCTCGCGCCGACCGTCGCCGCCCATGATGTCGACCATCGGGGCGTCGGGCGGCTTAGTCGTGATCCGGATGGCGGCGAGCCGGGCGTCGAGGCCGGCGCCGCCAGTGGAGGCAGTCGCCGCGACGGTGAGGATTGACGACTGGGCCGGGGTGGAGGCGGGGACAGTCGCGTCGCTGGCAGTGGAGTCAGGGGTAGCCGGGATAGAGAGTTCGTTCGATTCGCTCATGTCGCACAGGTTAGCCGAGCAGGCCCGGAGCGGCCAGCGGATCACACTGCATGTGCTTGGACTGGCCCCGGTGTGACGCACCCCTCGTGATTCCCGCCGACTTTCTGGCGGAACTCGATCCTTCACGGTATTCTCTCGCGCCCACGCTTATGTTGGATGCGTCCAGAGGAGAGAGCGCATGCGATCTAGATTCCTGACCATACTCGCAGCCAGCTTCGTCTTGGTAATCGGCGCGGCAGCGTGTCAGACCGCACCTGCGCCGGACGGTGGCGCAGCGGGCGACGAGCCCACCGATGCCACCGCGCCGGAGGATACCGCTTCCGAAGACGAGGGCGCGGCGGCCGAGGTCGCCGAAGGCGATCCCCACGGACCTGGCGCCGGCATCGCCTGGCACGAGGGCGACATGGACAGCGCCTTCGCCCTGGCCGCCGATATCGGCAAGCCCATCTTCCTGTATTGGGGTGCCGAATGGTGCCCGCCGTGCTACTACCTGAAGACGAAGGTCTTCGTGAAACCCGAGTTTATCGCCAAGAGCCAGGATTTCGTCAACGTCTACCTCGACGGCGATTCCGAGCGCGCTCAGATCTTGGGCGAGGAGTTCGGCGTTGCCGGTTATCCGACGGTCATCGTCTTCGATCCGGCAGGTCAAGAGATCATGCGACTGCCGAACGACCTTCCGGTCGAACGCTTCACGGAGGTCCTGGATTCGGCGCGCGCGATGATGCGTCCGGTCGCCGACATCCTCGCCGACGTGCGTGAAGGCGGCGCCGCCAACGCATCGCCGGAAGACCTGCAACTCCTGGCCTATTACTCTTGGAGTCAGGACGAGCTTGTCGACCTGCCCGACGAGGAGCGCTACGGCCTCTTCAAGACGCTTTACGAAGAAACGCCGGACACGCAGAACGCTACCAAGTCGCGCTTCTTCACCGAATTCATGAACGCCGCGATCGATCGTGACGATGAGTACGAAGCGGCGGCCGAGGAAGCGTCCGCGGAGGACAGCCAGCCTATCGAGCCCGAGGTCGTGTTCACGGAGGAAGAGGCTGCGACCTACAGCGGCGAAGTCGCCCGCATCCTGCAGGATTCGGATCTCCGCGACACCAACTACTCCTTCGTCGTCTACTGGAGCCGTGAGACGGTCGAGTTGCTCCACCCCGAACCTTCGCCGGAGCGCGCTCATCTAATCGCGCTGTGGGACGCGACGGCCCAAGCCATCGAGAACGACGAAAGCCAGACGCTCGACGATCGTATGACGGCGCTCTACCCGCGACTCGAGCTGGCGCGCATCGCCGTGGACGAGGCAAAGGCTGCGATGGAGGCCGAAGTCGCCGCGGCTGGTGGAGGCGAAGGGGCTGCGGTCGAGGGCGAAGTCGCCGCCGAGGAAGGCGCCGAGGGTGAAGAGACGGCTGTGGAGGGCGAAGCGACCGCTGCGGGAACCGCGACCGAGGGCACGGAAGGCGAAGAAAGTGCCGCCGGCGACGAGGCCGTCGAAGAGACCGTCGAAGGGCCGGGACTTCCCGCCGAGCTTGTCGCGCACGTCCGCGAGCGAGTCACGTGGGCTCGTCAGCAACCGATGGCGGACGGCGAGACGCAGACCGTTATCAGCACGCTGGCCTGGCTGCTCGGGGAGATCGATGCGAACGAGGAAGCGACCGATCTGATGGCGGAAGCGATGGACGATACCCACGCACCGTACTACTACATGAGCTGGATCGGCAGTTTGAAGAAGGAGGCTGGGGAGCCCGACGAGGCCATCGAGTGGTATCGCTTGGCCTACGACAAGTCCACTGGCCACTATACCCGCTTCCGATGGGGTGCGTCCTACCTCCAGACGTTGATGGAGCTGGCACCAGAGGACGCCGGCCGCATCGAATCCGATTCCTTCGAGATTCTGGGCGAGCTTCTGGAGAACGAGGACGCTTTCTCACTGGGCAATCTTCTGCGTCTCGGCCAGTACGAGGACGCGCTCGTCGAATGGAACGAGACCGCCGAGGGCGCGCACCAGGGTGTGATCGACCGTGTCCGCGATCTGGTTCATGCCTCATGCCCAAGCTTCGCAACTCCGGCAGAGCTGGAGATGTCGGCGGCAGAAGAGCCCGATGCCGGTGCGGTTGAAGGCACCGAAGGCGAAGGTACTGATGCGGGCGCAGCGGAAGGCGGGGAGCCGGAGGCGGACGCCGAGGCCGAAGGCGATGCAGCTGTCGAAGCGGAGGCCGATGACGAGACTGAAGAAGAGGTCGAGACGCAGTTCATGCGCTGTCTCGACTTTCTAGCTGTCGAAGAAGAAGAGGTTCCGACCGGCTGAGCCCCAAGAAACCTCCCAAAAAACCTATCGAGGAGAAGCCCATGCGTCTAGGACTAATGTCAGGCTGTACATTGCTGATTGTCGGCGCATGGGCTCTATCTCGGTCGGATGAAGTGGACGCATGGAGCGCGGTCGGGGAGATCGCGGATCAGTGACCCTGTCCCGGTTCATCGGACAAGGGGTTGCGCCAGATTGGCGCGTCCGAAGTCGGCCCGGCTTCAGATAGTCCAGAGCCGAGTGGGGCCGTTGTCGATCGTAGTACACCCCCCGCTGTTGCATTCCAGCGCACCGGTGGCATCGTCGCCCTGCCTGATCGGTTTCAAGGGGCGGCGGTGCTTGATCGGCGAGCCTTTGGCTATGGGGACGAGCATCCCGCATACTCGGTCGTGTAGAAGCGGCGGGCCGCCAGACCGAATCGATTACCTTGCAGGCGAATGGGGGGGCAAATGTCCAAGATCGACCGCATCACCGTCGATCCAGCCGTCATGGGCGGTCGTGCGTGCATTCGTGGGATGCGAGTGCCCGTCTCGCTCGTTGTCAACCTCGTCGCCAACGGCAGCAGCGTCAACGAGATCCTGACCGACTACCCATATCTTGAAGCGGAGGACATCCACCAGTCCCTCACTTATGCGGCGTGGCTGGCGGACGAGACTATTCACCCGTTCGAAGTCGCCGTGTCATGAGGCTTCCGGCCGACATGTGCATCTCGCCGCGGACCGTCGAACACTTGCGGGCCAGGCAGCATGATGTGCTGCACGTAGCCGAACTAGGTATGGCGAAGGCGGCCGACACAGTGATCATCGAGCAGGCCCGATGTCCCGACAATCGAGGAGCACCGCCATGTTTCGACGCGCCGCGGGATTCATCACCATCGCGTTGCTCACTGCTGGTTGCGTTGCAGCGCCATCGAGCCCGCTCGGTGAGAGCGCCGCGCAAGTGGACATCAGTCCGTTCCTGGGAGTCTGGGCGGTCGAGAACGATGCGTCGAGCCAAATCGAAGTCGAGCGATTAAGCGGGCGAACCGCTGAGCGTACAGCGCCTGGTTCTCGCTCTCCTCGGAGTTCTAGTGACCGGCGCCCTGGCAGCATTCAGCTTCGACTATTTCAGGGGCAAGTCGCGAGAACGCGCAGCCAGGCTGAACGGGGGCGAGGAGCCCAGGCCGCCCGTCACGGACGACGGCTTCCGTGACCTCGGGGCTGAGCGTTCCGTGCCAACTGCGATAGGGCGCTTGATTTGGCCGGCCCTCCTGATCTTCGCCGTCGCGCTCGGTCCGATACTCTTCCTTACCGTTCTCCTGCGCGGGCTGGCGCTGCCCGAATGGATCCCCGGGGTCGGCGCCGGAACACAATCGACGCTACACGACATGTCGCCGTACTTGATCGTGTTCTCGTTCGGCACGATGATCGGCGTGGCCGAGATCGCATCGAGCTTCCCCTCCTTCGCGTGGGAGGCGCTGCGTACGAAATGGGGCACGATCCTCGTCCTGCTCAACGCGATCGGCACCGCGATCGTCTACGGAATCGTCATCGCGTACGCGACGACCTACGACCATCCGCTCCTGCGCGCCTTCGGGATCGCGCTCGCGTTCGCCATCATGACCCGTACACGCTTCGTGATCGCCCGCCGCCTTGCCTCTTCAACGGAATTGAATGGAGCCGACGGCGGCGCCGAAGGTATCTTGGTTGACTTCGGTTGGCCCTATCGCCGATTCCAAGCACTCGTCGATAAGCAGATCGAGGGCGAGCTCCTCATGATCCGCGAATACGCGACGTCGAGACTCCTCGATACCCACTCGACACTCGAATCCCTCAGGCATCTCGCGGAGCACACGATCGACGTATCGTCGCAGACGATCGATCAGACCGACGACCTCACCGCCGACCTGAAACGATTGTTGTCGGATCAACTCCCGGAAAGTCTGGTCCGGGCTCGCATCGCTCGCTTCATCGCGACCACGGGCGGACCCGACCACGTCCGCTTCGTGCTCGATCACTCCGCATGAGCAGGGCGCGAAGGTCGCGCTGATTCGAATTCATGGTCGACGGATGGGGCGAAGCTCCGCCGAGCTGGTCGCCGCCTACTCGTAGTGCGTCCACATCCTCAAGATCTTCACGACGCGCTCGGCATCTAGAACCTCGTAAACCAGTCGGTGCTGGATGTTGATCCGCCGCGAGAACGCTCCGTGCAGATCGCCGACGAGTTTCTCGAACGGTGGTGGAGTGCGGTACGGGTCTTCGGCAAGGAGGTCGAGAAGACGGACGGCCTTCACCTTCAGCCCTCCCGCGGCCAGGCGTTTGGCATCCTTGCGCGCCTGGCTGGTGTAGACGATCCGCCAGCTCACCATTCCAGCTCGTCGTCGCATTCGTCAACCGGTGTCGCCATGCCCTCTAGAATGGACTCTCGCATGCCGGGAATCGAAACCAGGTACAACGTTTCCTGCACAGCGCGCCAGTCGTCTTCGCCGACCAGCACGGCATTGCCGCGCTTGCCCGTGATGTGGATGGGTTCATGGCTTTCGGATACATCGGCGAGCAGCTTGTAGAGAAGCTTGCGCGCTTCGGTGGCGGTGATCGTGGTCATCGAAGGACTCCTGTCTGCGTACGTCAAAGCGTACGTCATCATGGCACACACGTCAATCCCCGACTTGCCCCCGATGAGATCGAGAAACTGCTGCACTGGAATCGCTCGATCATTGTTGGATGACATAGCCCGTTGCTCACGGCTCAGCTCGATCCCTCTACATCTCCTTCGCACCGCACCCACAGCGGCGCGATCTGTTCCACCGGCCGGTCGAACAGGCCCGCCTGTCGATCGGTGCGAAACAGCTGCGCGAAGTCCTCGGGCGCGAACGCCTTCTTCAGGCGCCCTGCGTACGAAGTGACCAGCGCCCGCACGTAGTGGTCGACATCGTAGTCGCGCCGGTCGTCGCGTCGACTAACCCGACCGCCCGCCGAGTCCGCATCTCCGCGCGGCTCCTCCGTCTCGTCCGGCAACCAGACGTAGCCCTTTCCGGGCGTGCGATAACAGCGCACCCGTTCTCCCGGCGACCAATCGGTGCGGCCGGCCGCCAGCAGCGCTTCGTAGGCGGCCTCGCGATGCTCGCTGCGCGTGGCCATATAGACTTCCGACGATTTCGTGAGTCGGACGCGGGTCGCGACGTCGGCGGCCGGCAGGGATCGTTCGGTCAGCGCGTTCACCGTTTCGAGGAACGCCTGTTGCAGCGCCGGGATGTCGCCCACCAGCGTCGCGCTGAGCGCCCTGCGCAGGAATCGCTCGCCGTACGGCTCGGACCGGCTCGAGCGTAGCGCAACGCCGCGCACGATCAGGTCCCCACTATGGGTCAGCAACGCGTAGTTCTTGACCTCGTGGCTGAGCATCGCCCGGTAGCGGCCTTCGTACTCCAATCGGATGCCGTCCGGCAGCTCGGCCGCCACTTCGGCCACCAGTGCCCGCTCCCGCTCCTCTGTCCAGCCCAACGGCGCGGCGAAGAAGACGCCGTCCGTATCGGCCTCGAGAAGCACCATGCCGCGCGCGCGGAGCGCCTCGACCACTCGCCCGAGCACCTCGCGCCCTCGACGGGTCACCTCGTCGGCGGCACGGCGGTCGGCGAAGAGCGCCATCGTGCCAGCAGCCATGTAGCCGTAGGCCGAGTTGATGAGCAGCTTCATCGCCGCCTGCATCGCATCGTGGTGACCTCGCTCGAGCGAGCCGGGCGCTGCAGTGCGCAGCGCATCCTTGTGGACTAGGCGCAGCGTCGTCAGCTGTCCGACGATGTGCAACAGCACCCCCAGCCGTCCACTTCTCTAACGTCGTCCTGGGCGTACCGCCGCACCAACTCGGGATTCTCTCGGTAAGTCCGATACACCTCGGAGCCGGCCAAATACGTCCGTCCCGGCGCGGCGACGCCGAAATGGCGGGCAACATCCTTCAACCCATGGCTGGGCAAGTCCCGCGCGACGAAGTCATGCCGACGCACGGCGTCCAGCGTATCGATGAGCTCGCGACCGGCGACGGTGTAGCGAACAGTGCGGCGACGGCGGCGCGCGCTGGCGGGCGGCTCGGGATTGCGGTCGAGAAGAGGCGGAGAGCCCGAACGGCCCATTGCAAGCGGAACGCCGAGCTCTGAGGCCCGCGCTTCGAGAAACGGCAGGTCGAAGCCGAACAGGTTGTGGTTCTCGACGCCGTCCGGGTCGCGCACACGAACGATCGTGCAAAGTTCGGCAATCAGGCGCCTTTCGTCGTCCGGTTTTGGCGCCTCAATTGTCACCGCAAATCCGCGACTGTCGCGCACCGCGACCAGAAATATGCGCCCGCGGTGGGGATCGAGCGACGTGGTCTCGAGGTCGAATTGCAGGCGATGCAGGTCGTCGTAAACGAGGTCCCTGAAGTACGTTCGCCCGGTGAGCATCAGGTATTGCTCGATAGGACCGACCCGATAATACGAAGCGCGCCGGCGCAAGGCGGCCACATCGCTCCCCAGCCGCCGCGCCGCGCCGTTCTCTATGGCACGGTCCAGAATCCGCATCGTCGGCGCCGCGAGCACATAACGGTAGTCGCTCTCCGAGCCTTCGAGCTCGCGGTAGGTGATCTGCTGCCGGCCCTTTGCGTAATCGAGCTCGCGATAGGCAATCTGCGCCTGGGCCGCCGACCCGCCACCAAGGTCGACCCCGCCGTCGCCCTGTCCGCCGTCGCCCTGTCCGCCATCGCCCTGCCCACCATCGCCCTGCCCTCCTCCGCTCAACCCACCGGACGCGCCCTCCTGCACGAGCGCCGACCCGAGGTGGGCGACATCGGCGAGCGACGTCGCGAACAGCCACGGTCGAAACCGATCGCGCTCGCAAATAACCCGCCCGCCTACACGGCGCCATACCAGTGCCCGTCCGTCGCGATCGGCCCACACGGAAACGATGCCCGGCGTGCGGTCCCAGCCGACGACGTACGGGTCGATGGGCGGCTCAGTCGTCATCGGGCAAGCATAGGGGCCGTCAAGCAATGAGACTCAACAACTTGCGAGGGTTATTGCTTGGCAGCCCAATAGTGTGAGAGTCGGCGGACGTCCTGCGGGGCGCGGCAGCCGCAGCCCGAGGCCGCGATGGCATCTATCGTCGCGTTGAACATCGGCTTCCTCGCGTCGCCGCTGGCGATGAACGTCTCTACGGCGCCGAAGCCGAGCTGTTCGAATAACTCCCGCAGCTGCTCCATCTTCACGTTGTGGCCGCCGACGTTGATGGCGCGAAGGAAGGCGATCGTCTTGGGCTACCGTTCCCCGTCCATGCCGACTAGCGAAGCCTCGTCCGTACCGACCACCGACGCCTCTTCCGTGCCGACCACCGACGCCCCGTCCTTCATTGTCTCGCCGCCGCCACCGCGTCCTTCACCATCTGCTGCGTGTACGTGTCGAACATCAGGGGCGCCTCGGCGCTCAGGCCGGGGCCGAAGACCGCGAGGAGCGGGATGCCGTACCAGTTCAGTTCGGCCAGCTTAGCCTGGCCGAATTCGTTGTCGTTAGTCATGTCGACGCGCATCGGGATTACGCCAGGGCTCTCGAAGAGCTGGACGATCTCGTCGCGGTTCAGCACGCCGCTTTCGAGGGCTTTGCAGTTGAGGCACCACTCCGCCGTGAAGACCAGCACCACGACGTTGCCTTCGGCCTGGGCACTCGCGAAGCGCTCCGGAGTGTAGTAGACCCAATCGATCGGTCCGTGGCTCGACAGGTCGCGGACTGCGAAGATGATGCCGAAAGCGAGAACGGCGGCCGGTACGATGAAAGCGGCTCGCCTCCGCGTCGAATCCGTCAAGGCTAGCGTCCGATAGGTCAGCCAGCCCATCGCCAGGACGATGAAGAACGCGACCGCCCACCAATAGGTTCTGCTCACCGGATCCGGCGGCGTGTTCAGCGCCGACGCTATCGGGATGCCGAGGAAAAAAGCCGCAACCGCGAGCATCATGATGCCCATCACCTGCTTTACCACCTCCGAGGCGGGTCCGCTGCGCGGCACTTTTTGGATGAGGGCCGGTCGCATCGTGAGGACCAGGTAGGGCAGCGCCATGCCTGCGCCGATCGCGGCGAAGGTCGTCAGCGTAATGGCGGGACTCTGGGTGGCTGCCCACGCCGCCGCGCCGCCCATGAACGGTGCCGTGCATGGCGTCGAAAGAACCGCCGTCAAAACGCCGAACAGGAAGGAGCCCTGCGGCGTGTCGTGGCTTGGGTTGATTCGGTAGACCGCCTGCGGCACCGAAAACGTGAAGAGCCCGAGCATGCCAAGCGCCATCACCCCGACGATCAAGCCGACGACGATCGAGAACCAGCCCGTCTGGAAGAGCGCGTTGATCGCGCCGAATCCTGCGATGAAGGCGATCGCGGCGCCGATAGCAAGCCAGAAGGCAACGACGCCGATAGCCATCGCGAAGCCGAGCCCTATAAGGCGCCCCGGATTTCCGGCCGCGCGGCTCAGGCCCATTATCTTCAGCGGTATGACCGGCAGGACACATGGCGTGAAGTTGAGCAACAAACCCCCGAACGCCGCGACGAGGAGCAGGATTGCGAAGCCGACAGTGCCGCATGGATTTAGCGAAGGCGTCCAACCGAATACATTGAAAGTGATTCGGTCCTGGCCGGCGCGGCACGCCGACAGAGCGGCGTTCGAGCCTCCTCCGCCTCCGGCATTCCACGCCACCGCCGCCGGATCGAAGCCCGCGAAGAGCGTCGGGTCAAGCGGTTGAGCCGGGCTGGCGGCGGCGTCGACATTCATCGCCACGCGGAATGTCGTGGTTTCCGGCGCGAAGCAGGTGGTTTCGTCACAGGCCTGAAAAGTTACGCTTAGGTCGAACTCCATCGCCCCTGGTGCAGCATCCGGGGAGATCTGGACCGGCAAGTAGGCCACCGCCGTATGCGCGAAGCTCGGTAGCATGACCGGTATGCCGGTATAATTGACCGGCACGTCGATCGGCGCCGGCCAGACTATCGGATGCACCGTCGCACCTTCCGGCACTGCGACGACCTCGATCGCCGTCGGGATCGGCTCGAAACCGGTGCCGAACTCCGCGGGCACAGTCACCTGGGCGTCGTTCGGCCATGTGTGGAAACCATCGCCGTGCTCGAGCGCGATTGCGATCGCCAGCTGATCACCGGGCCGGGCGACCGTCTTCTGAGCGACTGCGCGCACGTCCACTTGCGGGCCGAAGCCACCCGGCTGGGCGAAAACGGCCGGAGCAGAGCCTGGCGCCGCGCTCCACAGTGACGTGATCGCGGAGGCGGTGGCAAGGAATGCGGCGATTAGCACGCGCCGTTCGATTCGGCCGTTCGACATTCTCGGACTCCTGAAGCCCTTCGTCAGGCGACGCCCGAGCGATTGCATCGGGCGCCGGATCGATCTTAAAAGTCGCTGCATGGCACTGTAAATGGAACACGGAACTATACACGGATCCAAGCACCGGCTGTTCTCTGCGATCAGCGTTCCAAGCTCCGCGCCCAAGGCGAACTGGTGCGCTTCGGCTCGCCAGCGGCATCAGTCTAACCACCGGCATCACGCGCTGTCAATGGTACGCGCTCTGGATGAGAGAACGCTTCGACGGCACTTATCGCAGTATTAGGAAATTTGAGCCCCGGTACTCCGACTCGCTGGAAATGTCGGGTAGCGAAGGCGCCGAGACACCGTTCCGTACTTGACTATCGCCTTCGGCGGCGGTTTTCTTAGGCTCATGAAACGAATCGATCGGCGATCGACGGCCCTTGTCTTGGCAGCGCTGTTTGCGTTCGCTTTCACACTCGGATCGCGGCTGAACGAGTCTGGATCGAACCACGGCGCTGACTCTGCCGTCGCTCAATCGCCAGCGATCCGCATCGTGCTGCCGTTCGCGGCGGTACGGGCGGATCGGGCCAGCATACCGGTGCCTGCGACGGCCGTCGCTATCGAAACGCCGACTCCAACATCCGTCGGCACCGATGAGCCGCTTCCAACATCTATCGCCACGGCAGCGACACCGGCCCCGACATCTTCGAGCACCTCCGTCCCGACATCTGCAATCACGCCCGCTCCGGATTGCTCAGCCGTTCCAACATTCGCCGATGGCCATGAGCCCTTGCGCGAACTGTGGGTCGCGCCCGATGGCGATGATTCGGCGGGCGACGGTTCACGGGGTGCTCCCTTCCGCACTATCGGCCGAGCGGCGCGCGTCGCCACTCCTGGCACCGCGATCCGGCTCGTCGCCGGAGAACACAACGGCGGCCATTACATCGAGAACTTGCGCGGCACCGCGGACGCCCCGATCTGGATAGGCGGCGAGAATCCGCTCGATCCGGTCGGCGGCGGGGCGGACGAAGGGCCGGCTGCCGAGATAGTCGGCGACAGTGAGGGACTTCATCTCAGCCGCTCCGCCTTTGTGATCGTCCACGATCTTCAAGTTCGAAACAGCAGCGGCAACGGCATCAACGCCGACGACAGCGGCAGCATCGACGATCCTACGGCCTCACACCAGCTTGTCTTCCTGCGGCTCGAAATCGAGGACATCGGCGGCGATGGGAATCAGGATTGCCTGAAGCTTTCAGGGCTAAGCGACATCGTCGTTGACCAGAGCGCCTTTCGGCGTTGCGGCGGCGGGTTCTCGGGCAGCGGAATAGACATGGTCGGCGTCCATCGTGCGGTAGTCGCCCGAAGCGTTTTCGAGTCGATGGCCGGCAACGCAGTCCAGATCAAAGGCGGGAGCGCCGACGTCGTCATCCGCCGCAACACGGTTCGAGACGGCGGCGCGCGCGCATTCAACCTGGGCGGCTCGACCGGCAGGGACTTCTTCCGTCCTCCGCTCGACCCCGCCTCTCCGAACGCCGAAGCGCGGCGCCTCCGCGTCTACGCGAACCTGATCGAGGGCGGCGATACGCCCTTCGCCTTCGTAGGCTGCGTCGACTGCCTTGTCGCGAACAACACCGTTATCGAGCCGGCGAACTGGCTGATGCGGATTCTGCAGGAGACAAGCTCCGGCGACGGCTACGAATTCGAGCCGGCGCGTGATGGTCAGGTGATCAACAACATCTTCGTCTTCCGGCGAGCACAGATTCGGACATATCTCAACATCGGCGGTGGTACCGCGCCCGAGACTTTCTCGTTCTCGAACAATCTGTGGTTCGCCATCGATGACCCGTCACGCTCGGCGCCCGAGTTGCCGGCAGCGGAGGCCGATGGGATCGTCGGCCTCGATCCGCTGCTCGGCGCCGATGCTGCAATCGGTCCGGAGAGCCCGGCCGCAGGGGCCGGCCGCATCCTCGACGTCGATCTAACCGACTCGATCGCGACACTCGCCGACAACATTGGGGCTTGCTTCGCCGATCCGCCGAGCATCGGGGCGCGCGCGAGCGGCCGAACGGAATCATTGCGGCAACGTATCATTGCGGGCTTCTAGATCGAACTTTCGAGATCAGCGGTGTGCCTGAATTTGGCCACAACCTGCCGTCGAATAGGAACAGTAAACCCATGAGCGAACGAGTTGAGCCGAATTCCGAATCGGCGCAAGAGGGCGGCGTTGCGTCCTCGACTGTGCACCTAGGGCCAGGTTCCACCGGGCCGGCCGAATTCATCGTCGCGCAACCCCATACCCTATCGACCTCTCAAGTAGCCTCCGCGCTCGGCGTCGACACAGAAAGCGGATTGGCCGAAGCTGAAGCTGCACGTCGACTTGAGATCGCGGGTTCCAATGCCCTTCGCGAGGCGCCCAGGCCCGGTCTGCTGCAGATGTTGATCGAGCAATTCAGGGACTTCCTTGTACTTATGCTTATCGGCGCGGCGATCATCGCGGCCATAGTTGGGTTCGTAGAAGGCGAAGGCTATGTGGACTCGATCGCGATCGTGGCCATAGTCGTCCTGAACGCCATTATGGGCATCGTGCAGGAACGTCGCGCAGAGAATGCCTTGTCCGTTCTCAAGGCGATGTCGGCACCCGATGCCGAGGTGCTCCGTGGCGGAACGCGGATCACCGTACCTGCCGACGCACTCGTGCCTGGCGATCTCGTTCTCCTCGAGACCGGCAACTTCGTGCCGGCCGATCTACGGTTACACGAGACCGTCAACCTCAGAGTCGACGAAGCGGCCCTCACCGGTGAGAGCGTCGCGGTCGGTAAAGACGCCGCGGCGGTGCTCCCCGCCGATGCCGGCCTCGGCGATCGAGAAAACATGGCCTTCAGGGGAACCGTGGTGACCTATGGCCGCGGTTCAGGGCTGGTGACAGCGACCGGGATGCGCACGCGGATAGGTGAGATCGCGAACCTTATCCTGACCTACGATCGCGAGCCGACGCCGCTCCAAAAGCGGCTCGATGAGCTCGGCAAATTCTTGGGCTCGATCACCCTCGTGATTTGCGTGATCGTCTTCGTGGCCGGCATTTTCGAACGCACCACGGTCGGGATCCTGTTTTCTGAGCCTGGCGCCTACTTCGCTGAGTTCGGCGGGGAGCTGCTCGACCTGTTCATGATCGCGGTCTCGCTTGCCATCGCCGCCGTGCCGGAGGGGCTGCCCGCGGTCGTCACGATCGCTCTCGCGATAGGCATGCAGCGGATGCTCAAGCGCCACGCTCTTATCCGCCGGCTGCCGGCCGTCGAGACACTCGGCAGCGTGTCGACCATCTGCTCTGACAAGACCGGCACCCTCACGCAGAACGAGATGCTAGTGGTCCAGGCGGAACTCGAAGCGCGCTCGATAGACGTCGGGGGCGAGGGCTACAGCCCGAGTGGAACGCTGCGTCTGGAGGGCGAGGTCATCGACCCGTCGACTGACTCCGACCTTCAGCTCTTGGCGGCCGGCGCCACGTTGGCGTCGGACGCGACGATCGAACCCGGGGAGAACGGCGGCTGGCGAGTCGTCGGCGATCCGACCGAGGGCGCCCTTGTCGCCTTTGCCGCCCGCGCCGGGCGCAGCCATGACGTACTTATGCGCGATGCGCCGCGCGTCGCCGAGATCCCCTTCGAAAGCGAACGCAAGCGGATGACCACAATCCATCGGGTACCTGACGCAGCTCTTATGCCGATCCTGGGGCTCTCCGACGGCGGATTGATCGCTTTCACGAAGGGAGCGCCGGACGTCGTGCTCGACCTTTGCGACAAGGTGCTTCTTGGCGGTCGCGCCGAACCACTCTCCGAAGACCTGCGCCAGCGCATCGCCGACGCGAATCGCACCATGGCATCGCGTGCTCTCCGGGTGATCGGGGTCGCCTGCCGCTTCGCTGCGGAATCGGAGGCCCAGGCGCCTACCGCCGAGGACTTCGAGCGTGAACTCATCTTCATCGGCCTTCTTGGGATGATCGATCCGCCTAGGCCCGAGGTCGCCGAAGCGATCGAGACAGCTCGACACGCCGGGGTGCGCACGGTGATGATCACCGGCGACTATCCGTTGACGGCGCTGGCGATCGCGCGCGAGATAGGCGTAGCGGTCGAAGGCGACAGCGCGATCAGCGGCGCCGAGTTGCGCGACATGGACGACACCGCCTTGCGCGCCGCCGTAAAGGTTACGAACGTCTTCGCTCGCGTGTCGCCGGAGCACAAGGTGCGGATCGTCGAGGCGCTCAAAGCGAACGGCGCTATCGTCGCGATGACCGGCGACGGCGTGAACGACGCGCCCGCACTCAAGCGCGCCCATATCGGCATCGCGATGGGCATCGCGGGAACCGACGTGAGCCGCGAGACCGCGGACATGGTGCTGACCGACGACAACTTCGCTTCGATCGTGGCGGCGGTCGAGGAAGGGCGCACCATCTTCAACAACATCCGCAAGTTCGTTATCTATCTTCTGAGCTGCAACATCGGCGAGATCTTGATCATCTTCTGCGGCATGCTGTTCGGCGCGGCCGGATGGTTCGGCCTGCCCGTGGAGCCGGCGCTCCTGCCGATCCATCTGCTCTGGCTCAACCTAGTCTCGGACGGATTGCCGGCGCTTGCTCTAGGCGTCGAACAGGCGGAGCCCGACGTCATGTCCCGCCCGCCCCGCAACCCGGAAGAGAGCGTTCTTTCGCGCGAACTGTGGCCGCTCATCGGCGTGCAGGCCCTGGTCGACGCGATCGCGACTCTCGGCGCCTTCGCATGGGCTTACGGCGGGCCGGAGACGCTTGGCTACGCGCAAACTGTCGCCTTCACGACGCTTGTCACGGCCGAGCTGCTGCGAGCGTACACCTCCCGCTCCGACATCCTCTCGATCTTCACGATCGGTATCTTCTCGAATCGTTGGATGGTCATCGCTACTTTGAGCAGCTTCGTACTTCAACTTGGGGTGCTCTACGTCCCTGCTCTACGCTCCGTCTTCAGCACGCTGCCGCTCGAATTCGTCCGGGACTGGCTGCCGATCTTGGGCTTCGCCGTGCTCCCGGCTACGGCCGCGGAGATTGCGAAGTGGGTGCGGCGGAGGGTGGGTGGGCGGGCGAGCCGGCAGGAGACGCCTTCAAACGCCCAGCCAAACTGACAGGGGTAAGCCTCTGCGCTCGAGTTCCCGATAACTCGCGGCCGCGGGAAGAATGTTGACGGGTCGCAGAGGCTGAACTACCTGAACGTTACGCTGGCGGAGAAGCGCGCCGCGCAGGCCGGGAATCTCGATGCCCCGGACTCCGGACTTTAGCGAGCGTCTGGCGCGGTGATACCATCGGCAGCCTGAGCGATGCCGCCGGGAGCGACTCTCTGCGCTGTCAGGTTCGGCCGCCGAGGCGCCGCGCATCATCTCACAATAACCAATCCGTCGTGAGAGACACCATAGACGGCCCAGGCCGATGTCGCTATCCCTCCGTGTACAGCCAGCCGGCGACGTAGCCGCCGACTAGGGCGACGACAAGGCTTGCAACCGATGCCGCGATGACAAGCGACCATTCGAGTACACCCAAAGTGGCCATGCCGACGATGATCGGCACGGCTGCCAGCCAGAGCACGGCACCCGCGATGAGTGCCGTACGCACCCCGGCACCGAAGCGCGGTCGGATTGCGGCGTAGGTGAACGCCATCGCGATGCCGTAGATCACGTAGGTTCCGGCGAAGATGACCAGGTCGCCGAAGCCACCCTCGGTGAACGGCGGCAATCCAAGCCGCTCCATCGCTTCGTTCCACCGGTCCGCGAACAAAGTGCCGGAGATCAACATATCCAAAGCCACCATCACGACGCCGGCCGCTACGCCCGCAATCAGCACCTTTTTGCCATTGATCCCGCCCATGTCTTAACCTCCACGTTCTCGCGAATTCGAGCCGTCCGATGCCGGCTCACGGTACCAGAGTATCATCATTTGCGCCAGTCTGCGCAACCCGAAGGAGGGCGCGGCCAGCATGCGGACCATCGGTACGAATCAGTAGTGGTATCATTCGCCGTACCGATTGTACATAGCGAGGAGCCTACCCGTGCTTACCGCATCGACCCGCAAGATCACCATTTCGCTGCCGACAGAGCTCGTCGCCTTCGCGGACGGCGAGGCCGAGCGCCGGCATGTCAGCCGCAGCCGGATGATTGCCGAAGCGTTGGCTCGGATGGCGGCTGAAACCTTGGATCAGCAGGCGGCCGAGGGTTATGCGTTCTATGCTGAGGAAGCCGCCGAGTTCGCCGAATCCGGCAGCGCAGCCGTCGCGGAAGCGATCGGCCAAGATCGACTCCGCCCGATCGGCCGCCTAGGGGTCGAGGCGCTGGTCAAGGTCGATCAGGCCCTCCGTTTCAGCCTCGGCCTGACATAGCGAGCACCATCCTTCGCGCATAAGCTCGGAGTGCGAGGCGCAGTCGCGTCTCTGGCTGCCCAATACGGGCCGCTCCCACTCACTCCGCCTCTATGGTCCGTCACATTCGCGTGCGCGGTTCTGAACGATCTAAAGCTCAGTCGATCACGATGTTCAGATAGACCGCCAGCGCGAAAACCGCGACCCCCATCCCCTGGTGCGTCAGCGCGAGCGAAACGGGCACGCCGAAGACGACCACGGCAACGCCGAGCGCAACCTGGGCGATGATGATCGCGGCTAGGGCGGACGCAGCGCGGACCACCCGCGGACCCGAGAGTTCCCGCCGCGCGACGAACGCGAGCCAAAGTGCAAGCACCAGCACGACGATCGCGAACCATCGGTGGACGAAGTGGACGGTCAGCGGCGCGCTGACCAAGCTCATCCATGCAGGCTCAACGGCGCTGAGCATGTCGGGCGGCACGAGGAAGCCGAGCATGAAGGGCCAAGTGTTCGAAATGTGACCAGCCTTCAGCCCGGCGACGAGCCCGCCGTAGGTCACCTGGATGACGACCCCAGCCATGAGCGCGCGGGCGATCCACCGGAGCGCGGTCGAAGTCGGGAGAGCGCCTTTTGCCCGAGTGCCTTCCCCGGCCTCCCCCCGCAGAGCGAGCCACAGGCAGAGTGCCAGAAGCGCGAGCGCGGCGAGCAGATGGGCCGTCAGCCGGAAATGGCTGACGCTCGGCCGATCGACCAGGCCGCTCGCCACCATGTACCAGCCCAGGAAGCCCTGGAAGCCGAAGCCAGCGCCGACGAGGAGATACGGCGCCGATCGGCGCCACGGGATCGTCCCGCGCAAAAGGAATACCGCGAGCGGGATGGCGAGCACGAGGCCGACGAAGCGCGCAATGAAGCGATGGCCCCACTCGATCAGGTAGATCCGCTTGTACTCGGCCAGGCGCATGCCTGCGTTGACCTTCATCCCTTCCGGTGACTGGAGGTAGGCGTCGAAGGTCGCCTGCCACGTGGACTCCCCGATCGGCGGCACGACCCCGGTGATCACCTCCCACTCCACGATCGACAGCCCGGCGCGCGAAAGTCGCACGTAGCCGCCGACGACGACCATCAGGCCGATAAGTGTCGCGAGCAGAAGAAGCCAGCGTCGGACGATCGGCGGTCGCTCCGATAGGCGCGAGATTGCGGGGAGTGTCGGATCGGTCGCGCTCGCGCGCGCAGGCTGACGGTTCATCGAGAGGACCCTTTGGGTGAATCGGCGGGATCTACGGGCCACGGAGCTGGCGCGCCCTGGCTCGATCGGCGCGAGTCTGCCTCGAAGACAGACCCAAGGGAAGAGTGGGCGAGCGGTCGAGCGAGTAAGTGGGCGAGCGAGTAAGGGGCGAACCTCGAGCGGGACACGACGTTTACCGTTACAGTATACAAAGCGCTCGATGGAGCACGCTCGACGGCCGGTCAAGGTTCGGTCGTCGCCAAGCGGGGCGCGGGCAGGCACGGCGCGGGCGGACATGGAGCGGAAAGGCACCAAGCGGGCGGCCTCGAACCGGCGAACCACGGGAGAGGAGGACAGCATGCGAAACGCCAACATCGGCATAATCTTCTTGGTCGGGAGCTTCTTCTTGGCCGCCGCCCGCACCGCCTCGGACGGGCCCGGGACCTGGGAGGAGGGCACGCCGCTGCCCGTTCAGCTCGCTGAGATGGCAGGCGCCGCGATCGGTCCGGCCATCTACACCGGCGGAGGGTTCACGCCGCCGGCCGGGTCCATCTCGACTTGGTTCGGGCGCCTGGACACCTCCGCTGCGGATCCCTCATGGGAGCCATTGGCCGACCTGCCTGTCGCCGTCCACCACCCCGGCATGACGGCGGCCGACGGTCGGGTGTGGCTTTCCGGCGGGTACACGGGCAGCCTCGCGCTCGCGTCCGCGACGCGGCGCCTTGACGTCTACGACCCCTCCACCGACTCCTGGTCGCCTAAGGCGGACTTGCCAGGCAGGCGCGCCGCCCACTTCCTTGTGCACCTGAACGGCAGGCTCTACGCGATCGGGGGCGTGGGCGATCGGACGGAGAGCATGTTCGTGTACGACATCGCGGCTGACGAGTGGGGCGAAGTGGCGGGTCCCACGCCGCGCGAGCATCTGGGTGGCGCTGCGAGCGGCGACCGCGTGTACGCGATCGCGGGCCGGGGGTTCGGCCTCGGGGATCGATCGAACATCCTGGAGGCCTACGATCCGGGGAAGGGCGAATGGTCGCGCCTAGAGGAAATGCCGGGCTCTTGCGGCGGCTGCACGGCCGCGACCACCTCTGACGGGCGCATTCATGTCACGGGCGGCGAGAGCTTCGGCGAGGCGCGCACAACCTATCGCGAGCACTTCGTCTTCGACCCGGCGACGTCCAGCTGGCTGACCGCGGCGGACATGCCGACCGCGCGCCACGGCATCGCGTCCGCGGCGGTCGGTGATCGATTCTTAGTGATCGGTGGTGGGCGTGTGGCAGGGCTGGACTACACGACGCTCGTCGAAGTGTGGTCGCCAAGCGATGAGTCGCCGGAACCGTCACCTGAACCGACACCGGAACCGTCGCCGATGCCGACCGAAACGGCTCGATTCGCCATCTACTTCCCGCTTGCACGACGCTGAGGAGCAGACAGAAACGGGCATGCCTCTTGCCGCGATCCGACGAGAGTTTAGCCTGGGCAAGTATTCACATCGCGCCCGACGGATTCACTCGCTCGATGCCGAAGAGGTCCCAAGGCTCACGCGTCGCTGTCGGTCTCCCCCGATGCCTCGCACCGCTGCGGAAGCGGCGTCCCTGCAACGTCGACGCCGAGATACGTCCCGACCACGGCGAACGGGTTGTTGGCAGCGGCAGCGGTGCCGGTGCGTGCCGCCGCGACCATGTCACATAGAGCGCCCTTGAGAAGGTCCCTTTCGTGGTCCGTCAACATCCAACTCAACGAAACCTCGCCGGAGACATCGTTTTCGAGTTCGAAATGGACGTCCGACACACGCACGTTCGAGCCGGCCGCCTTGGCTTCTAGATCCCACAGTTGTTTGAAGAGCAGAAGCTCGTTTGCGTTCCGTGAATTCTGCGTGGAGCCTCGGGCGTTGAGAACCGTCTCGATCGGTCCGGTCAATTCGTATCGCAGGCCTTTGGCCTGGCCGAAGTCCTGACTGTCGGGCGGCACCCTTGTCGAATCGCGGATCAAGAGAATGAGGAGCTTCCTATCGCTATCATCGGCTGATCGACTGTCGAGATCGGCGTAGGTAGGCACGATGGCGCTGAGCCAACGGATCAGAGTCGCCACGCCGAAGTTGTCGAAGTAGCCGCCGTCGGCGAGGTAGAACGGACGAGACTTCTTGGCTATAGCGTCGCCCGCCTCTGAACTCTCGGCGACCTCCGAGTCGCCGTCAAGCACCAGATCCGGTCGCGCAACCGGTGACACCCACGGGAACGTCGCCGACATCCTTGCCGCGGTGAGCACCCGTACGTCGTGCGCGGGATATTCGTTGAAGAAGCTCGGCACGCCGGTCAGACCTTCCAAGCTCGGATCGATATCGACCGGCGACATGATGAACGTCTCGCCGGTTTCGACCGTCGTCGTGTTGATCAAGGCGACCGGCCGCTGACCCCGCCTGATGTCGGCTCGCCATCGGCCAAGCGTGGCCTTGGCGTCTACGTCTTTGTTGACGGCCTCAGTCTTGGTTCTCCAAGCGGCCTCCGTCGCCGCTGCCCGATCCCAGTCCTCGGCGTTCGGCCACAGCTCTATAAGCGGCGACAGAACCACCCGCAGAAAGTCAGGGTAAACAATGCCCCAAGCCGTCGCACTAAGGCTGTTCGCCGCTGTGCTTTCGCGGATCTCGTTGAGCCGCTTCGACGTCCGGGGCGCGCAAGTCGGGAAATCAAGCAGGTACTGGACAGATCCGACGCTCCCGCCCGAAACGGAGCTGATCGTGCTAAGTGAGCGGACGAAGCTGGCGCCGTACATCTCCTCGAGCGCCGTCAGAACCTCGACGGTCCACGCGCCCGCCCGGATGCCGCCCCCGCTCGCGGCGACTGCGATCATCGGCGGGTCCGCTTCGCACCCCTCGGCCTCCCACCATTCGGCGATCGCGTCGTCCGGCGTCAGGGGCGCCCAATCGCAGCCCACGCAATCGGTTCGCGGCGGAGTGGAGTAATAGTGGTCGATCGAAGGGAAGAGGCCGAGCACCGCGATGGCCACGGCGACGAAGATCGTTGTAGGAAAGCGCCACCGATCCAGAAAGTAGGCGATGCCCGACAAGCTGTACGTGAGGATCATCAGGAGGATCGCGATGTAGCCGACCACGGGCAGGGAGTAGTGGTCCGTCTGTCCGATGAAGGGGCTGAAGGCGAAGCCGGCCGCGATGTAGATCACACTTAGGACACCGAGCTGAAGAAGCGCGAAGCGATGCGCGGGCAAGAGCCGGCCGGAGGGATCGAAGTAGCCCGGTCCAAGCTCGTCGAAATGGAAATCGGCGATACGGGCCAACCAGCGCGCCAAGAACGCGAAAGGCCATAGGACGATCCGCAGCATCAACCCTGCGGCTCTGACCAGAGGCTCGATAACCGCCATCAAAATGCTGTCGAGCTGGCCTAGAACGGCGCGGAAGCGACCCGCCAGGCTCCGGTTCGACGCTTTGGCCAGAATCGGATTGGCGAAGATGTCCGTGAACAACTCGAACGACTCCGGCTTCCTTCCGTCGAAAACGCGGAAGACACTGAAGTTCAGATAGAGCAGGCCGAGCGCGCCTGCTAGGCCGGCGATTATCGCGAGCCAGTTTGGTAGGGCGGAGAGCGCGAAGAGCGCCGTGAAGAGCTCGGAAATCGAATCGACGGGCCGGCCGATATGCGATGAGGCGATTATCGCGAGCATCGACGGAGTCGTGACCACGGTTGTGAAAACGAGCCGGCGAAAGGGGCTAGCGACGAGCCTCTCCGCGAAAGCCGGTCGACCGCCGGCCTCTGGTGCAAGGTCCGGCAGGCGTTCGGCCGCATGTTGAAGCGTCAGGTACCAGGTCGCCATGACGACCCAGGCCGCGGTCACGATGAAGAACATCACCAACGCTACTTCGGCCCAGAAGGGCAGCACGAAAGTGGTGCCGAGCATCGACCGGCCCGCCTTGAGGAACAGCCAGGGCATGGTAAGTATGAAAGCGCCGAAGAGCAGCGAGTAACGCACCGCGAAGAGCGTGGCGACTCCGCGCCCTGTCCCCTTAGCGAAGACGATGCGCGTCGCGATCAAGAGGAAGACCGCGAACGCCGCTAGCCGCAGAAGGAAGCCTGAATCAATGCCGCCGATGTTCTGGTCCATGTAAGCCCTCCGCGATGATCGACCCGGGACTTATCGTGCTCCGGCCGCGACCCGAGGGTCGCGGCCGGAGCGTCAGCTCACTCGCCCGTTCTGGCGATCGGCAGGTAGATGATCGGCTCGTCGATCACGGGCGGGACGGCCTCGATCCCGAAGTAGTCGAGAATGCGCATCAGTACGTCCATGCGCTGGTCTCCGTCCGCGATCCCCTCGAAACCGAAGCCGAAAATGATCGAGTCTTCCGTCGTCACGATCGGACCGTTGCTATCCGGATAAGCCTCGCCGCCCGCTATGAACCAATCGTTCTCGTGCGGTTCGCCGTCGACCGGGAGTCCGGACATCGTCCAGCCACCAAGATCACCGTCCTCGAAGGATGTTGATTCGCCGGTCGAAAGAGACACATCGTCGAGGAATACGCCGGGGAAGGCTTGGACTGAAGAGAAGTGCGTCATCGACAGCTGAATCTCTTGGCCGGCGTAAGCGCTCAAGTCGATCGACCACTCTTCCCAGCCGTTGGAACCGCCGGTGGCGGCATGCCATTCGCCGGTCGTGCCGACCGGATCGCATGCAGGATCGCCTTCTGCGTCTACGGTCGGCGTCATGTAATGCTTGAATTGCTCGGAGAGCTCGTACCACCGCGGGCTCCAGCAGCTCAACGCGGCTTCCTGCGATGAGTGGCCGTTGATGTCGGGCAGGGTCGTCCATGTCGGCGTGATCACGGCCGTATCGGATACGACCGGCGCAGCCTCGACGAAGAAGGCGTCGAAGGGCGAGCGCGTCTGACGATTGACCCAGAACGTGAGATTCGCGTCGTCGACTTCGTTCAGGTCTACAGTCCGCATCGCGCGCTGGTATTCGTAGAACGTCTCGCCTGAGTAGAGCCACGACGTGCCCGTATGCGGGTGTTTACCCGGATGGTCGATCACCGATACACCCGCGCTCGCAAAGTGCGGGAACGCTTCGACCGGCATCGAATCGCTTGTGACCCCGAACAGCCGGCTGGCATCCTGATTCTCCGCTCCAGGCGCACCGAAGGTGAGATCAATGCCTTCGAAGGGCGCTCCCGTGCCGATAACCGATACTTCTTCGGTCAGTGCCGGCCCGGCGCTGCTATTGATCGCGCCAAGATAGTATTGAAGGAAGTCGTTCTGCAGACCCTCGCAGAACACCCCAGGATCGCCGCAAGTAGCATCGCCCGCCGGGTCGTAACGCCTGCCAAGCCAATATGGCAAACCGAGATGCTTGCCGGTCCACCACAACTTCCCGCCTTCGTTCAAGTGATCGCGCACAGCGAGCATCATATCGAGCGCCAGCGAGTCCACCTGGTTTTCGGCGCGCTCAACGGCCATTGGATGCTGGTCATCGCCCGAATACCAGATCACGAATTCGTAGTGGCTGAGCACGCCGAGGGATGAAGGCGCCATCCGATCGTGAGCATCGACGTCGTATACGTCGTAGCCGTACTCGGCAACTCTCAAAGGATCCGTGTAGTAATCGAGGTATTTTGGCCCGTCCTTCGCCTCATATTCCGGCGAGATCCCCGTGTAGTCCTCCTGGGCAAGGACGAGGATATTCGCTCCGCTATCGGATTCCAGGGTGTAGGTAAATGGCTCGGTCGACTCATCGCCGGCCTCGAACCAGACAGTCACCTCGTCGCCACGCTCGGCTCCTTCGACCGTGCCTCGAACCCGACGGTAGTAAACGTCGCCGCTCTCTCCGTAGCGCTCGCCGCCATCCCACTCTGCAGTAGGGCCGCGCATCTCCGGCCCACCGTCGATCTGCCAGACGATCTCGGCATCACCAAGCTTGCGCATTACGGTTGCCTGCACCGGCTGCGGATCTCCATACGAGACGCTGAAATCGTCGACGTACATCGGCTCGATCGCGTTGCCTAGGTGCGAATCGGGCTCCGTCGGATTGGCCGTCGAAAGCGCGATGTCCATGGCGAATGGCAGGTTGCGCAAGAACTCCTCTTGGATCAAGGCCTCGTCGTCCGGGAAGAGGAAGGCATTGCCGCCTTCCGGCGGGGTGCTGAGTTCCGGCGTGTAGCACAGGACGTCGTGCTTTGCATGTGCATAGTCGCACGTCTCGCCGTTGGTTATGTAGAGGCCGGAGCTGAGCATCGGGGCGAAGCCTTCGACCGCCGGATTGGCCCGGTCGCCTGTGAGCGACGTGAAGATCGTGTGATCGGCCGTCTTCGTTTTGTCCTGCCAGCCCTCAGGGTAAAGGAGCAATTCGGCCGCCGAGTGATAGTTGATCAGGAAGCTGAACTCGACGGACTGGAGCAGGTTGACCGTCGCTTGGGTCATCGGCTCCGAGTTCGGGCCGGAGCCGCGATAAGTCTCGCTGCCCATGTTCGGCGATGAGCCCTGATTGTCGTAGCCCCAGTGGCCGTCGAAGTTGCGATTGGGGTCAACGCCGTCGACATCCGGGTTGAATAAGCCGTCGCCGTCGTTATCGGCCATGTTCTTACGCCACATCCGGCCGCCTTCCGAGAAGGTGTACTGGTAGCCGTCCGGGTTGGCGACTATGACGAACCAGAGCTCGATTTCGTTCAGGAGGCTCGTGATGTCTTCGTCTTCGCCGAAGCTCTCGATGAAGTGACGGGCGAGCCGGCGGTTCGTCTCGATCGCGATCCACTCTCTGGCGTGCTGAAGCGAATTATAGAAGGTCGCCGGTCGAGCGCCGTCCGGCGTCTCGTTGGCATCCGCGGTAACCTTGAGCGCGAGTATCGGCCGATCCTGCCGCGTGCGGCCGATCTCGACGAGCTTGACGTGCCCCGGATTATCCGCGGCGAGCTGGCGGATCTCGGCCTCGATGTCGCCTTCGCCATCATACGGGCGATAAACGGTGTAACCGCCCTCCTGGAGGATCTTGTCGGCGGCTTGTACGACGGAAAGGCCGTTGTCCAGCCTGTAGAGCTGGGCCGGAATATTCCTGTCCATCAGCCGAGCGCGCCCCGCGCGCGTTAGCGCGAGAGCAACCTCGAAGCGTCCATCTTCGAGCTCGGATAAGCTCAAGACGTCGTGGCCCTGGGCTTGTAGCTCGAACAGCCCCTGTCGATCGACCTGTACTGTGTAGGCATCGACCACGCCAATGGTCGCCACCGGATCCGGGTCGGAGCCATTGACCACCATCGCGGAAGCCGAGAAGATCACGCTGAGCACAGGGACGATGAGCGCTCTTCGGCGCCAATGGAAAGGCTGGTTCACGTAAATCTCCTTGCTTGAGCGATGGCCAGGGGCCAGTCGATGATCCGAGCGGTGAACGGGTAGGTGGAGCGGCAGCGCGGAGCGTCTGACCCCATTGAATCGTTGTCGCCCCCCCAAACGTGACCGCGACGTGCCGAAGAATTGCGAGTTCGAGGCGTGATCGGTCGCAGCGAGGGTATCACATTCCGGCGCCCAAAGTCAGGCTGCGCGGATGTTGGCGCCCGCAAAAGGGACGTAATTCGAACCGCTTGCGGGCTCGATCGGCTCGCGCGAGTCGCGCCCCGGCGCTAGCCTAATCGTGACGAGGCGGAGTCTTGTCCGGTCGATCAACCACTGAGAGGGATCGATCGATCGTTGTGATGATCTGTTCGGGGGATGCCATGTTCGGGTTCATACGAAATCGCTCACGCGTCATCTTCGCGACCGTCGCGCTCTTCGCGCTCGCCGGCGGCGCATGCCGATCTCAATCGATCAGCGATACTGAGCACGTGGGCACTCCGGCCGGGCAAGAAACTGCTGCCGATGTCGGAACCGGCACCGAGGACCCACAGGTGGCAGAGGACGAGCCGCATTCAGAGTCCGAACTACTATCGAACGTCCGACAACTCATCTTCGAGGGCAAGCGCTCCGGCGAGGGTTACTACAGCGCGGACGGCAATTACTTCATTTTCCAATCCGAGCGCGAGGCGGACAATCCCTTCTACCAGATGTACATGCTGGATCTCGAGTCGGGCGACACCCGCCGCCTTTCGACTGGCGAGGGAAAGACGACCTGCGGTTGGATCCATCCTTCCAACGACAAGGTCATGTTCGCTTCTTCGCACCTAGATCCTGAAGCACGTGACAAGATGCAGACGGAACTCGACCTGCGCGCAAAGGGCGAGCAGCGACGGTATGAGTGGGCTTTCGACGACAAGTTCGAAATCTTCGAACTCGACCTGGAGACAGAAGAGTTCGTCAATCTGACGAACTCGGCCGGCTATGACGCTGAGGGCTCGTATTCGCCGGACGGCTCCCTGATCGCTTTCTCTTCGAACCGGCTCGCCTATGGCGACGCGCCGATGAGCGCAGAAGACCAAGAGCGTTTCGATTTGGACAATGGGTACATGGCCGAAGTCTACCTGATGAACGCCGACGGCAGTGATGTCAGGCGTCTGACCGACGCCCCAGGCTACGACGGTGGTCCCTTCTTCAGCCCGGACGGTCAGAAGATCGTTTGGCGCCGCTTCAATGTCGAGGGTGACCAGGCTGAGATCTACACGATGAACGTTGACGGATCGGATCAGATGCGCCTGACCGACCTTGGCGCGGTGTCCTGGGCGCCCTACTACCACCCGAGCGGCGACTACATCATCTTCTCGACGAGCGTACACGGCTTCCAGAACTTCGAGTTCTACATGGTCGACTCGGCCGGCGAGAAAGATCCGGTGCAAGTTACCTTCACGGACGGCCCCGACGTCTTGCCGGTCTTCAGCCCGGACGGAACCGAGATCGCCTGGTCCACCCGCCGTGGCGCCGACGGGCTGCCGCAGATCCACGTCGCGGAGTGGAACGACGCTCGGGCGCGCGAACTTTTGGCGCTCAGCCCCGGGCGCGGCACGACGACCTACGATGTCGGCGACGCGCTCGAGATGGCGGCAGACCTCTCGGCGACCACACCGGAGATTCGGCCGGAAGACGCCCGGCTCCACGTTGAGCGCCTGACCGCCGATTCGATGGACGGCCGCTTGACAGGCACGCCGGGCGAGGCCGCCGCGACAGCCTATGTAGCCGACGCCTTCGAGGCGCTCGGCCTCGAAACGGCCGGCGATGACGGCTACTTCCAACCGTTCGAATTCACGTCCGGTGTATCGCTCGAGGGGCCGAACGTGCTGTCGATCCAGTTCGGTGACGGGTCTGGCGAGGAAAGCTCCGGCGAGTCGCTCGACCCTGAGCTCGACGTCGATTGGCGCCCCCTTTCCTTCTCCAAGGCTGGCTCCGTCGGCTTCTCGGAGGTTGTATTCGTCGGGTATGGCATCAATGCACCGTCGGAGGGCGAAGAGCGGGAATATGACAGCTACGGCGATCTAGCGGTCGAAGGCAAGTGGGTGGTCGCGCTGCGCTATCTGCCCGACGACGTGACGCCGGAACGCCGCCAGCACCTCAGCCGGTACGCATCCTTGCGCTTCAAGGCGATGGAAGCGCGAGATCGCGGCGCGGCGGGCATCATCATCGTCAGCGGTCCCAGCAGTCAGGCGCGCGAAGAACTCGTCCCATTGCGCTTCGACGCTTCGGTCAGCGGCGCCGCAATCCCGGCCATCAGCATCTCCGACGATCTCGCCGGGCAGCTCTTCGCAGGCTCAGGCCAGGATCTCGGTCAGACGCAGACCGCGCTGGACGGCGGCGAGGTCGTGCCCGGCTTCGAATTGCCGGGAGCCACGATCGGCGCACATTTCTCGATGACGTTCGAACAGTCTACTGGGCGCAACGTGCTCGGCCGTCTCGTGGTCGGCGAGACGCCAAGCGACGAGGTCGTCGTGATCGGCGCGCATGTGGACCACCTTGGGCGGGGCGGCGGCGGCGAATCGCTCGCCAAGCCCGAGGAGCAAACCGAGATCCACCCGGGCGCGGACGACAACGCCTCCGGCGTAGCGGCCTTGATCGAGATCGCTCAAGATCTGGCGGCCAAGGACGCGGCGGGCGAACTTGACGAAGATCAACGCGACATCGTGTTCGCCGCTTGGTCCGGCGAGGAGCTTGGCCTACTCGGCTCGAACCATTACGTGAAGGCGATGCGCACCGAGATGGGCGATGCCGAGTCGATCTATCCGGGCGTGGCGGCCTACCTCAACATGGACATGATCGGCCGTCTCGATGACTCGCTGATAATTCAGGGAACCGGTTCGAGCCCATTCTGGACAGCCGAGATCGAGAAGCGCAACGTGCCGGTCGGACTTTCGATCTCGCTGAGCCAAGACACATACTTGCCGACGGACGCGACCTCCTTCTATTTGGCGGGCGTGCCGATCCTTTCGGCCTTCACGGGCGCGCATTCCGAATACCACTCGCCTCGCGATACCGCGGATACGCTCGTGTACGAGGGCATCGCGGACGTCGCGCACCTCATAGGCCTGGTCGCTCAGGGCGTAGCGACAGCAGAAGAGCCGCCGGAGTACGTCGAGATCGCGCCGCAAGGCCAAGGCGCCAATCGGCGTGTCGGCCGCGCGTATCTCGGCACAATCCCGGACTACGCGGAGACAGATATCGAAGGCGTGATGCTGAGCGGCGTATCCAACGAGAGCCCGGCAGCGGAGGCGGGCATCAAGGCCGGCGACGTGCTGGTCGAGCTCGCGGGCCAGAAGTTGGCGAACATCTACGACTTCACCCGTGTGCTCGATACCCTGAAAGTAGGCGAAGAGGTGACGGCGGCTGTTATGCGCGACGGACAGAGGGTCGAGATGACGGTGACGCCGGTGTCGCGGGAGTAGTGGGGCCGTAGAGCCGCCATGCGCCCGGAAGGTAGAGCCGCGGGTCATCCGGGCCGGGAGTCCAGCTGGCTTCGCCGGGCGTAGCAGTGCGTCCCGCACCCGACGGCGGTTCGAGCGGAGCGAAGATGGAGATGTGATCCGTGCCCTGATCCGCAGTCACGATCGTGTCGTCGAGCCCGATCGCGAGCGGGACGTTCAAGTGCAGTTCACCGTCTGCCGTCTCGAATGCTGACCACGACGTCACGACCTGCCCATCCGACGTGAACACATGTATCCGTCCGGTGCCGTCGATGTCGTACACGCGCCCATGGGAATCGATCCTTATGTCCTGTGGGCCATCGAAAGGAGCCGGGTCATCAAAGTCTTCGGCGCCCCAGCCGCCGACGAAACGCCCTTCGGCGGAAAACCGGAGCACACGCGTCCACGATAAAACGTAGACTTCGCTGTCGTCCCGTGAAAGCGCGATCCTGAAGCCGCCATCACCGAAATAGCGTAGCGCGTCGCGGAAGGACCAGGACGCGAGGATTTCGCCGCTCGGGTCGATGTGGATGACCTCGTGCCCGCGATTGTCGACCAGCCAGAGCGTCCCGTCCCCTGCGACGGCAAGATCCTGTATGTCAAGCTCGCGTCCCACTGGCAGGTAGACTCCGCCGGCCGGCTCGCCGTCGATCGAATGGCGAGTGATCGAGGGGTCCGCCCATGCGCTGCCGAGCACGTAGAAGCCGCCGTCGACGTCGAGGGCGATCCGATCGGGGTGCACGAAGTCCTCAAAGGTTTGGAGGACCCGGCCGTCGGGTGAGATGCGAAGCACGCCGTTCCCGACTCCGTCGACCGTGTCCACCGCCAGGATTTCCCCGCCTGCGGTTGCGACGAGGGCCCGGCAGCACGAACCGGCATCGGATGAGATTGGAGGGACCTCGAAACGGCTTAGGAGGCGAGGTGGCGTGGTCGTCATGCTCATCGGAGGTGGTAAGGTAGGCAGGATGATCGGCGTCGGTCCCGGGGTTCCGGCGGGCGTCGCCGTGAGCCACGCGGGCTCGGTCGGCCAGGCGGGCGCGCGCGACACGAAGGCGATATGCGCCGTACTGCCCGCATCGTCGAGGGGGACTGCCCCATACCCGGCAATTCCCCTTGAATCGCCACTCGATCCGACCGCGCTCAGCGGAACGTCTGAGGTGACGAGCCCAGCCCCTTCGACCTGTACCTCGCCCATCGTTCTCACGGGTAAGCCCTTGGAGGACAAGGGCGCAATGACTTCAGAAAGCACGTCGATCGCGAGTCCATCGTGTCCGAAGAGCGTGAACCGGGCCGCGGTGGGTGACGCCATGGCGTTCGCGAAACTTACGAATGTGTAATCGGATCCACGACCGCCTTCGCTCTCGTCGCGGCGCCAAGTGAGACCGGGGAGCGAGAGCACTTTCGCTGCATCCGCAAAGGCTACAGCGGCGACCGCGGACGGAAGGTAGCCGGATGAGCCTCGCCCGAGCCCGATGTAGGCTCCGACGAGCGAGCCCGCGCCTGAATCGGCCGTCACCGTCCCGAAACAGAGGCCGTCTGAAACCGAGTCGGGAGTGATCGGCTGAGAGATAATCGCTCCCATTCCGGCGGCGAGCTCGATACTTTCGTCCTCGCGTGGAACCGCTGTGCAGTCGGACACCGGATCCACGTTGGGGTGGTACTCCACGAGCACATCGCTATTCTCTCGACCGACATTGACCAGCGCCAGCCGCGAATCGGGATAGACTACGTATCCGCCGCCGAAGGCGGTGATCAAGCGTGGCGATGCCGCCTCGATCGGGATGCCGGAAAGCGCGGCGACCGCGGTCTCTCCCCGGCGGCCGGCGACGAGAAAGGTCGTGACAGATATCGGGCGATCGGAAACGATACGAGCGTGACCCTCGAACGTATCGGGTCGATCGCTGGCACCGGGAGCTTTCAGGTCTAGCAGCGAGCTGCCTCCCGGCGGGATGACCAGAGCGACTGTCCATATCGGATCACCGAGCATCGTCGGATATAGCATCACGTCCACAGAGGCGGCCGCTTCCGAATCCGTGTTCAGGACGGTTATCATCTCACTCCGTTCCGCCGCGTCGAACGCAAGATATGGCACGATGACGTCCCGACCGGGCGGCCGAGAAGCTGAACTCGCGAGGTCCGCTCCTCCCGAAGCGTGAGACAGCGGCCACACGTGCTGGGCGGCGGCCGCGATCCTTCCAGTCCCCGTGATCGTGGCGCTGTAGATCCCTGAATCCAGATCCGAGAGCGCGGCGAGGTCAAATTGCCGAGGCGCATACGGAGCGCCGCCATTTTCCTCGAGACTGCGCGCCACCGATCCGTCGGAGTTAGTTAGCGTGACGATCATGTCGATCGCTCTATCCGCATCGAGATTCTGGACGGAGAGTATGGTGTTCGGCGGCCGCATAGAGACGAGCGTTCCCCGCTCCGGGACGACGTCCTCCGGGTCCGTTCCGATGGAGCGGAGCGTGGCGCGAAACGTGAAGAGAGTTGCAACGATGAACGCCGCGAGCGCGGCTGCCGCTCGTTTCTTTCCCATCTCGATCCCCCGGAAATTCGCCGTTCTCGAGACCGTTCCATAGAGACCGATCGGAGTATGGCTTCGGTGGCGGCTCTGATACACCGCCTGATTTACATCATAACTCCGATCTCGGAGTCTGATCCCATCCGCTTCCACGTCGATTTGCCGCCGTTCGCGAGCCGCTAGCTTTTCGGCCCGGAGAGCGCACCGATCGCCCGTTCCACACTGTTCTTCGG
Organism: Anaerolineae bacterium; assembly: GCA_038913135.1. Lineage (GTDB taxonomy): Bacteria > Chloroflexota > Anaerolineae > Epilineales > Epilineaceae > JBCLES01. The sequence goes on along the minus strand of JBCLES010000013.1, from coordinate 18,505 downwards.
ACTCACCTTGACCTGCGCGTCCTTGATCCGGCCCTCAGGGTCGATCACGAAATGACTGCGGATGTTGCCGTCGTAGAAGCGACCGTACAGGGACTTCTTGCCCCACGCGCCGTACGCTTCGGCCACCGCATGGTCGGCGTCGACCAGCAGATGGAACGGCAGATCGAACTTGGCACGAAAGCGTGCGTGGGACGCCTGGCCATCCGGGCTGATGCCAAGCACCACGGCGTTGGCGTCCTCGATCTGGGGCCACGCGTCACGGAAGCCGCAAGCCTGGGCTGTGCAGCCGCTTGTGTTGTCCTTGGGATAGAAGAACAGCACCACAGTCTTGCCCCGCAGTTCGGAGAGGCGGACGGTTTCTCCCGTGTCGCTGGTCAACGCAAAGTCGGGCGCTGTGGCGCCGGGGACGAGCGGGCTAGTCATTCTGTGGACTCCTTGTGGGCCGAGGGTTATAGAGAGGCGTATGCAGACTCGCGGCCACGAAGGCGGTGAATGGAACGTTCGCGACCGACAAGTTCCGACGAGCGAGCCCGGTCCCCGATCGGCATCGGAACATCGAGCATCGTTGGAAGGACCCTCATCGATTCCGCTCCCTCCGCACAAACATCATCGTGCCGACCACGAGGCAAAGTCCGAAAACGACGGCATTGACCAGGAGGTTGGTCGCACCGCTCGCCTGGACGATCAGATCGCGCTCCGGCATCCCGGCATAAAAGGCGGAGCGCAGGCCGTCGATGACGTAGCGCAGCGGCATGAGACGCGAGGCTATGTCTAGGTAGCGCGGAAGATCGTCGATCGGATTGAGCACGCCGGCCAGAAAGAATTGCGGAAGGATGAAGAAAGGGAAGATCTGGTTAGCAGCACGCTGCGACTTCAAATTGGCCATGAAGACGAGTCCGACTGCGCCGCCTGCGAGACAAGCGACGGCCAACATGGGCAGCGTTCGCAGAATTTGGTCGAAGGAGATCGGAAAACCGATAAGCAGGCCGAACAAAAGAATTGCGATCCCCTGGGCCATCGACACAAGCGATTCGCCGAAGATCTTGCCAAGCGCGATCGTCGTTCGCCTGATAGGGGCGACGAAGATTGTCTGACTGAAATCGTTCTCACGATCCTCGATCAGGGACACCAAGCCCATCGCCGACGACTGCCACACGGTCTGGGCCAAAATGCCGGTGAAAATGTATACCTGGAAGTCATACCCGAGCGTCACCATCTCTTTGAACGCACCGCCCAGGATGACGATGAAGATCAGAGGGAAAACGAGCGTCCCGATGATGCGCGGGCGATCGCGAAGGAACTTTAGGAGGTCGCGATAGGCGATCGCCGCGAAGGCGTTGATTTCGGTCATCATTCGACTGGCCCATCCGCGATTTTCCCGGCTGTACCGTCCGTGCCGTCCAATCCGACGTCGTCCATTCCGACCTCGTCCATTCCGGCGTCGATGGACACGCCTTCGTCCCGCTCGACGATCGACAGATATGCGTCCTCGAGCGTTGGCGTATGTGTTTGCACCAGACTAAGCGGCGTCTCGATAGCCTTCAGGAGTCCATGGATCTCGGCCAGCGGCACGTCGATCCGGGTTCTTCCGCGTTCCGTTTCGGAGTGAACTACGCCGCGCGCGTCGAGTTCGGCCCGCAGCGCCATCCGATCGTCCGCGTCGACCAAGAGGTAGCGCTCGACCAGATCGGCTTTCACGTCTTCCGGGGCGCCGAGCGTTACCACTCGGCCGCGGCTGAGAATGCAGATCCGATCGGCCTGCTCCGCTTCGTCCAAATAGTGGGTCGTCAAGAGGAGCGTCGTGCCGTTCCGTTCGCGCACTTCCGAAAGGTATGCCCAAAGCGCGCGACGGCTTGATGGGTCGAGCCCCGTCGTCGGCTCGTCCAAAAACATGATCCGCGGGCTGTGGATCAGGCTGCGCACGATCTCCAGCTTGCGCTTCATGCCGCCCGAATAAGTGCGCACGGGATCAAAGATCTCGTCAGCCAGCCCGAGCACATCGGCCAGCTCTCTGACCCTTGCCCGATACTCGGCCGGCATCAGCGAATAGGCCGGTCGGAACGGGTAGAGGCCGTAGAGCATTGCGTGAAAGCGCACGTTCTCCTCGGCCGTCAGGTTGAGGTCGAGGCTCGGGCTCTGGAAAATGATCCCCGCGCTCCGGCGGACCGCCGCCGCATCGTCCACGATGTCGTGGCCGGCAATGCGCACGCTTCCCGAAGTCGGTGAAAGGGTGGTCGTCAGTATCGAGATCGTTGTAGTCTTGCCGGCCCCGTTCGGGCCGAGCAGCGCGAAGAACTCGCCCGGCGCCACGTCGAACGACACACCGTCCACGGCAGGTCGATCGGATTTCTCGTAGCGTTTGACGAGGTTTTTGACCTCGACGATGGGCTCGGCTGCTGTCATGGAGGCGGCCACGGGAAGGGATTCGGCTGTGATCATCGCGTTTCTCCGGTCGATCGAGGCGGGATTGTAGCGGCCCGAAGTCTGACATGCTCCTTTATATCGACGCCCTCGCTACCCATGCTTTTCATGGTGGCGGTGCACTAGGGTCAAGGGCCGCGCTTGAGACATCGCGCGCTATGGACTACGCTGCTGCTCTATGAAAAACTCCCGGGCCATCTGTCGAACAAAGTCGAAACCGCGTTCTGCCCCGCATTTTGCCTCGCGCACGCTTTCGAGCAGTGCATGCGCGACCGCCGTAATGATCCTGATCGCGGGCGCCTGCCGAGCGGAGCCACCGAGCCTGCCCGAAAACCTATCGGTCGCCTGGAGTCCGCCTCGCGTCATCAACGACGACGGACGCGGGGTCGTCCAATTCGATCCGGCGCTTTCGACCGCGCCCGACGGGAGCGTTCACGCCGCCTGGGTCGACTTCCGCGACGGCGCTGGCGTCTTCGGGCTCTACCATGCTCGCCGCCCGGCCGCCGGTGATGCGTGGGAACATAACGAAAGGGTGTCGGACTTGATCGGTGCTGTGTGTCGTGATGATCCGGATGTAGCGATCGACTCGGCCGGCGCCGTACACATCGTCTGGTCGGATTATCGGAACGTACATCCGGACATCTTCGTCAGCACTAAAGCGCCGGGCGCCGGAGCTTGGAGCGCGCCGCGCGTGGTCAACGACGATACGACCGAGACGATTCAGTGGAGTCCCGCGATCGCCGCCGATCATGAAGGCGGCGTATGGGTCACCTGGTCGGACTATCGGGATGGAGACGGTGCGATCTACGCCTCCCGGCGTGACGTCGACGGAAGCTGGACGCCGAACGAGCGCGTCGACGATGCACCGGCCGGTCAACAGGATCGGCCTGCAATCGCGATCGCGCCGACGGGCGAAGTCTTCGTCGCATGGCACGATATGCGTGACGATCTCGGCGATGTTTCCGCCGCACGTCGGGATCCTTTGACGGGCGAATGGAGCCGCGCCGTCCGCCTGAACGCGCTGCCGGAAGGCCGCCAGGCTTCGCCGACTCTGGCCATCGATGCCGGCGGCGTGGTCATCGCGGCCTGGTACGACGAGCATGACTCGGCCACGATCCATGCCGCGACCCTTGATCCGAGCGTCGGCGCAAGCGATGCAACCGCCGCGACCGGCGCGAGCGGCGAGCGAACCTACAGCGATGATTGGTCGGAAAGTCGCCGGGTCTCGAGTCCTACCGGGCGGATCGCCGAACGGCCTGCCGCGGCGGCCGGCGCCGGCACGGCGCTCGTCACCTGGTACGAGCACATCGGGATAGACGGGGTCATCATGGCAAGCGAGCGCTTGCCGGGCATTGGAACCGGCTGGTCTGCGCCTGAGCGCATCGACGGTTCGGGCGGATCGAGCGCCGGCCGCAATCCGGCGGCGGTGATCGCCCCCGACGGTCGCGCTCATATCGCCTGGTATGGCGAAGGTGACTTGCGACAGAAGGAGATTTTTCATTCGACCTCCGAGATCGAAGAGCCGGAGAGTTTCGAAGCCGAGGGTCGTCTGATCTATTCAACGGGACGCGACACGCCCGGATGTCCGGCCGACGGCTTCACGCTTGTCGGCTGCGATGGCGAGCGACATGTGCTCGTCGCGGCCGGCGCCAAGGTGGAGGCGCAGCTCGATGCCGCGCTCGGGCGGATCGTCCGCGTCGCCGGCGTCACACGCGCCGGGATCGGCGATGCTGAGATCTGTCGATTAGCGCATGTAATGGCTATCGACGTCGATCCGGCAGCCTGCGCCGGCGGCGGAGTCGAGCCGCCGCCTCCGCCGGGCACCGGTGCGATCGTCGGCCGCGTTTTCGTCAGCGCGCTCGCCTCGCCGGGGGGCTCGGAGGTCGAGATCGCCGGCCGGCGCATCTCGGTAGGATCCGACGGCCGCTTCTTCGCCGACGCCGTGCCGGCCGGATCGCACCGTATCCGGACCGCGGGAAGATGCGCGCTCGTCGCAGAGATGGTTGTCAACGTCCCGGACGGCGACATAGTGCACGTCCGGCCGGTCACCTTGCGCTCGGGCGACGCAAACGACGATTGTGCGATCGATCTCCGCGATCTCGTCGCGGTCGGATCACGTTATGGGTTCGGGCCGAAGGAAGAGCTGCCGTGCGCGGACGTCAACGGCGACGGTTCGGTCGACCTCTTCGATCTTGCGAGCGTCTCGAGCGGGATCGGGTCGGCGTGCCCGGCCGAGTGGGCGAGCGCGGGAACGGCATCGACGCGAGTTCACGAATCGCGCACGGTCCGCGTCGAAGGGTCGATAGCGAGTTCCACATTGGACAGGCCATCGCCCGTGAAGTCCGGCCAATCGCGGCTCGGCATCGAACACGTTGAAGTTCCGATCGTCATTTCCGAGTCGTCGGGAATCGTCGGCTTCTCGATCACGATGCGCTTCGACGCCTCCGGCACTCGCGTTGTCGACGCGCTGCCCGACGTTCCCGGGCATCAAGCGGCGGACGTCGGACTGCTTCCGGAGCTTGCACTCGTAGCCGCCAACGCCGTCGACCATACGTCCGGCCGATTGCATGTCGCCGTTTCGGGCCTTGATCCGGCAGCGTCGGGCGAGCGCGTGCTGGCGCGGCTCCGATTCGAGGTCGATTCCGGTGTCGGCGGTCGACCGCGCGTGATCGGATTTCAGCTCGCCGGGCCGGGTGGGTCGCCGGTTCCAGCGCGGGTTGAGGTGGGCGGATTCGTGGCTGCGCCCGCGTTCCATTTGTGGCTACCGCACACTGTCGCCGAAGCGATGCAGGGCGATCGATAGTTTGGTGACCGATGGACTTCACTCTTCGGCATCCGGCAGCAACGCTCTTAGCGCATACGCACCGTTGTTCATTTCCTCGATTTGGTGATACGCTCCCACGCGGATGCGCGTCGGCGCCGTCCCGCCGCGGCAAAAAAGCGTGGCCGGGGCGATCGCCCTGGATGAAGCAAGTAGACATCGGGGGAATTGAATATGAGTTCGCGCCACTCTTTGTGGAACCCGCGCCAATTGAGCTCGGCCAGCCTAATCTGCGCCGCCATTCTCGCCGTCACGGTCGGGGCGCTTTCCGTGCCCGTCGGCCTGGCCGCGCCGATTGGGGATAAGTCGACCGGCGATTCGCCGGATCAAGCCGGTCGACCAAGTACCTGTGCTTGCGTGGTGAACCGCGATGTTGGTCCTGCCTCGATCCGTGAGTGTGAAACGGGCCAGGTCACGGTCACCTTGCAGCCAACATGCCCGGGCAAGCGGATCCACATCGTCTACATCATCGATGAGGTGTACAAGGTCGGCTACTCCGAGCCGCGCGATCGATTTACCGCGCTGCGCACGTCGGTCGATCGGCTCGAGCTTCGCAAGAATCCACACATCAGTGTCGGAGTGGTGTGGATGCAGAGCGGTTCGGCCAATATGCGCCTCGACTTCACTAACGAGACCACGCAGATCATCTCGCGGCTCGACCCGCCGGTCATCTCCCGCTTCGACGCGCGCCCTCAGTGCTTCGAGTGCGGATTCCGCGAAGCGAATCGCATGCTCGATAGGGTGGCCAAGGAATACCCCGACGAGGAGATCGACGAAATCGTTCTTCTGGCGCCGCTCGGCGTCTATACGTCGGAAGCGGCGCCGGGCGTGACGCGCGGCGCCAGCCAATCCAAGGCCCGGCCCGCGACCGTGATCTCCACATGCTTCGCGTGGACACATTGCGATGTCGTACTCAGGCGGGCGGCTTCCGAGCCTCGGCTCTATCTGGCGTTTGGTGAAGGCAGCCGGCTGGCGGCGCTTCTCGAAGACGTCGTCCGTGAATCGAAACTGACCTTCTTGCGCGAAGCTACTCTCTTCGAAAAGCTGCCGCCGGAGCTCGAGGTCGTGCCCGGATCTTTCAATCACGATCCGACCGAAGTCGACGCAGCAACCGGCGTGATGCGCTGGGAGCTGGCTGAACCGTACGACGACGCCTTCACCCTGACCTATCAAGTACGCCCGCTTTCTCTTGGGACCTTCCCTGTCGGCATAGATGGCGAATCCCGTGTTGTGCTTACGGACAGCGTCTATCGCGAGGTCATCGCGCCGATTCCGGCAGGCTCGATCATAGTCTCCGAACCATGCCTCGATCCGCCGACGGCTACACCACCGTTGCCAACCAGCACGCCGACGAACACCCCCACCGACGTGCCGGCGCCGACCGATACACCTCCGCCGACGGCGACCGCTGTTCCCAGCCCGATCTATTTGCCTATCGCGGTGCGCGAACGCTGCCGGCCGGACGCGATCAACGCTGACGTCGTGCTTGTCTTGGACGCGTCGTCGAGCATGCTCGAGGCAACTCGCAGCGGCCGCACCAAGCTCGAAGCGGCCAAGGAAGCGGTCGGCGCATTCATAGATGGGCTCGATCTCGAGGTGGATGAGCGAGGCAAGGCCGATCAAGCCGCGATCGTTTACTTCAACGGCACCGCGGAGTTGATCGTCCCTCTGGGCCGAGATCGTGCCGCCATGGAGAACGGGCTGGCCGGAATCGAAACGGCGATGACCACGCGCTTAGATCTCGGAATAGAGCGCGGCGCGGTGGCCCTTGCCGGACCGGCGCGCGACATGCGTAACACCGCGGTCATGATCGTATTGACCGACGGCCGTGCCAATCCGATTCCGGTCGAGGTAGCGGCCGAGCGGGCCGAAGCGATCAAGGCCGCCGGCGTGCGAATCTATACGGTCGGTCTAGGAGACGAGGTAGAAGTCGAGGCTCTGCGCGCGATGGCAAGCGAGTCCGGGATGTATCGCGGCGCGCCGGACGGCGACGATCTTTCGGCGATTTACGAAGATGTCACGGAGGAGATCGCTTGCGGCGACGATCCGTTCTGGCCGAGCGCGCGCTGATCGGACAGAAGTGAAGCGGGTCGCTCTCATCGCGCCACTGCTTGTTCGGCGGCCGGGCCAGGTCGAATCTAACCGGCCCGGCCGCCGGCGCGGACTATTCGGGTTCTTCGAGACCGACGCATGGGTGGTGGCGTTCGCTTCGGTCCAGTGGAAAATCGCGTTCATCGCTGCGATCGCATGCATGGCGGCAATCGTGTGCACGGCGGCGAACGCGTGCATCGCGGCGATCATGGCCTTCCAGGCGACCGCCTCCCCGGCCTTCGAGTCTCTGCAAGGGCTTCCGCTCGGCGCGGGCGCGAGCCTGGTCCGCATCTCCGTCGCGCCCGACGGGGAACAGGCGGACGGGTCGAGTTCTTTCGCCGCGGTCTCGGCGGACGGCCGGGTGGTGGTCTTCCGCTCCGAAGCCGAGAACCTCGCGCCAGGAGAAGATCTCAGCTTAGTCAACGTCTTGGCACGATCGATCGAACCACTCCGCGGCGCTGGGCCGTCGCTCGGCGAGACGCGGGCGGTCGGCGTCGTTTGGGACGATTCGGGCGCCGAGCTGTCGAGCGCGGTATCGCCCGTTGCTTCGGCCGATGGGCGGCGGATCGCATTCCGTTCGAGCACGGGAGCGCGATATGGTGCGGGGTCGCCGTTCGGGCTCTTCGTTCATGATGCCGACGGCGGCACGACGACGGCCGTGGATCGCGGGTTTGCCGGAGATCCGCCGAACGGCATGTCGGCATCGCCGTCCCTGTCGGCCGACGGATCGGTCGTCGCCTTCCACTCCTGGGCGGACAATCTGGTGCCGGGCGACGACAACGGCCACCCGGATGTCTTCGTCCACGATCTGGTCGATCGGACCACGCTTCTGATCAGCCGAAATGTGTGGGGTACAGAAGCCTATCGAAGTCCGGCGAACGGCGCGAGCCTGAACCCGTGGCTGGCCGGCGACGGCGGCGTCGTGGTCTTCGAATCAGACGCTTCGGACCTCGTCGCGGACGATTCGAACGGTGTTCGCGACATTTTCGCCTTCGATCGTGCGACCGGGACGACGGCGCGCTTGAGCGTCGGACCGGGAGAGCGTGAGACGACCCGCGACAATCACACGGCCTCCGTTTCGGCCGATGGGCGGTTGGTCGTCTTCGGCTCCGACGCGGGCGAGTTGTCGCCGAGTGCCGCCGCCGGCGCTCCGGCGATCCACCTCCACGATCGATCGCGGGTTTTGACGACGCTCGTGACCACACCATTCGATGGGAGCGTGTGGGGTCTGCACACCGACGATGTGGCGGAAATGCCCGCGATCTCGCCTGACGGGCGCTTCGTGGCCTTTCGCTCGACCAGCCGAAGGATCCTCAGAAGCGATAGCGAATCGAGACCGGTAGTGTTCATCCTGGATCGCGACCGCGCTCAATGGCTCGGCGTGGGTGAGGTGAAAGAAGATCCGGAAGGCGGCCCATCAGGCTCCGTCGTAGTGTCCCGAGGGGCGCTCGGGAACGGCATCTTGGTATTCTCGACGGACCTTCCGTTGGAGGAGTCGGACACCAACACTATCTCCGACGTGTACGCCGCTCCTGTTCCGCAAAGTGACTCTAAACCGAACGTCCTCCTGCCTTGGCTCGGCACCGAAAGTTGAAGACATACACGGGTATTGACTTGCGCCCACATTCTCTGGCACCATTACGGCCTGCATGGGCGCACTGAGCGCTCGTCGGCGGTCACAGATCATCGTGATCGCCTCCCGGATGGTACGGCGATCAAGTCGCGTTCCTCCCGGGAGCTACATTGGCCGGGCTGAGAAGCCGGCCGCCCCCCTGGACACCCGAATGCGCACGGCCGGCGCGTGACGCTCCCGGCCCCGGTCTGAGCGAGTGATCTCCACCGGCTGTGTGGCATTCGATGCCTTAACGGTATGGATAGGCCGTACCGGCATGTTCCTTCCGATCGCACACTTCTGGGCGCGAGGTCGGATCGATTAGGGCATGACAAGATTTCGATCGAGGTGTGGGGAATCGATAAGAGGATGTTGGAACACGCCGAAAATGGCCGCACCGCATCCGGAAAGACGCGCACGACGTGCGTAAGGAAGAGTAATGACGACATCAGATGAAAGTGTGAGCGAGCCTCGTCGGTCGACGTTAAACGCCGCGACCGGGTCTGAAGGGAACGGTGGACAAGGCGGTGGTGAAAACGCCGGCGATGGCGCTGGCGGAAGTTCGTCCAATCAGCAGGGTCAGAGCCCGGGCAAGGGACAAGGGCGTCGGCGAAGCCGTCGACGGCGCGGCGGTGGGTCACAAGAACGGACCCCGGAAACCCAAAATCAAAACAGAACCCCAGCGGTGGCGAGGAACAACAGCAACAGCAACAACAGCAGCAATCGCCGCCGCCAAGTAGACGAAGCGCCGAGTGGCCCGGAACGCCCCGTGGTCGGGTTCTTGGAGCTGACGCGCAACGGATCAGGGCACTTGCGCGAGGGGGCTCTCGCAAGGGCGAACGACTCAACCGTACCAGTCCGGCTGGTCCGTGATCTCGGTCTCAGACCGGGCGATCTCGTCGAAGGTGTCGCGAAGGGCATGACGGTCGTCGAGGTCAAGACGGTCAACGGTCATTCGCCCGAGGGCCTCGCCGCCCGCCCCGAATTCGACCGATTGACGGCGCTTCATCCGGATCGCGCCTTTCTACTGGGACCGCGCCCAGAGCTGATGACCGGGCGCTTGCTCGACCTGATCGCGCCTGTTGGGCGAGGCCAGCGCGGCTTGATCGTCGCCCCACCGAAGGCCGGCAAAACCACCATACTTCGCGATATTGCTATCGGCCTCGCGGACGATCCGGACGTGGAAATCATCACGATCCTCGTGGGAGAACGACCGGAGGAAGTCACCGAGATACGCCGGTCCATCACTGGGACCATCCTCGCCTCAGACCTCGACATGCCGACGACGGATCACATCCGGGTCGCTGAGCTTGGTTCGGAGCACGCGCGCCGTTTGGTCGAAGAAGGCCGACACGTCGTAATCCTTATCGACAGCCTGACCCGCCTCGCACGCGCGTACAACCTGAAATCCCCCGGCGGCGGCAGAACGCTTTCCGGAGGAATGGATGCTCAGGCGCTCCAGCCAGTGCGCAAATTCTTCGGTGCGGCACGTTTGACCGAAGAAGCCGGCAGCTTGACCATTCTCGCGACATGCCTTGTCGACACGGGCAGCCGGCTTGACGACCTGGTGTACGAGGAGTTCAAGGGTACGGGCAACATGGAGGTCCACCTGGACCGGAAGTTGTCGGAGCTTCGCCTCTTCCCGGCCATCAACATCGATAAGTCGGGCACGCGCCGCGAGGAGCTCCTGCTCGATCCGGAGACCCTTCAGCAGGTACATGCACTTCGCCGCAAACTCGCCGGAGTGCCTGCTGACCGAGCGCTGAGCGCGCTGCTCGACGCCCTTCGCCGACAGAACATCGAAGAGCCCGCTGAATCCGATCCGGCGCCAGCCGTCCGCTGACGGTCGCACTGTTCACAGAGCGTGGCCGGAACTGGCGAGATCACGCACGACGAGATCAAAGAGGGGCTCGACGCGTTAGGACTGCGGGGAGCGACGGTCGCGGTCCACGCCGCACTGTCGTCGTTCGGACGTGTGCGAGGTGGAGCCGCAACGGTCACGGAAGGGTTAGTCGACGTGTGCCGGACGGTTATGGCACCTACCTTCTGTTCCATCGGGCGCTGCGGTCCGCCCGCGGACGCTCCGCCGTGGATGATGCCCGATCAGAACGGTATCGACGTCGAATTCCAAGTGGGGCTTATACCGCCTGCGCCGGATGTCTTCGATCCTGAACTCTTCGGCAGGGAATCGAAGATCGATCGCGCCATGGGCGCGGTGCCGCGGGCTCTCCTGTCGCATGAATCGGCTGTTCGCAGCGACCACCCTTCGCGCTCATGGGTGGTCGTCGGTGAGCGCGCACGATTCTTCGCTGCGCCCCACCCGCCGCATCAACCGCTAGCGCCGCTTGAAAGACTGGTCGACGCGGCCGGTTTTGTGCTTTTGCTCGGCGTCTCTCTTAAGCGTTGTACCGCTATCCACATCGCGGAACAGCGGGCTGGGCGGCATGCGTTCGTGCGCTGGGTCAGATACGCGGATGGTACGGTGCACACCGTGCGCGAGCCCGGCTGCAGTGAGGGCTTCGATCGGCTGGCTCCGTACGTCGATCACCTGATGCGGCGAACCACGATCGGCCGGTGCCAAGCGGTCGCCTTTCCGGTCGAGCCGCTGGTCGAAACCATCAACTCCCTGATCCGCGGTGACCCATCCATCACGCGCTGCGCCCCAGAAAGCGTCTGCGCCCGGTGCGAAGACGCAGACCTGGGAGGTCCGATATTGCCGTGATTTCAACGTTTGCAACGGTCGTCAGCATTATCGCTGCAAAATGTCAGCGATGCAGTTTGGAGCTAATAGCGCACATTAGAGGTTTTCGAGGTAGACTTCAGGTTACAGTTTCTATCGTGAAACATCCGAGAAATCAATTCTAGGGAGAAAATCATATGCGTTCTTTGGCCAGCATTGCCCTCAGTTCCGTCCTTTTCATCTCAATCCTCTCCGGACTCACGCCTCATACCGCGGATGCGCAATCGCCTAGCGCCATTGCCTCCATCACCCTTTACCACGATTCCAACGGGGACGGCGTGTTCGGCTCCGCGAGAGATCATGTTATCGACAGCGCCGAAGTCGGTCCGTCCGGCGTGTTCAGTCTCAACTCCAACGGGTGCATGAATTGCGGCGTCGTCGTTGACGGTTGGGGTTGGGACGATCCGGAAATCGATTCCGTCGGCGGCACGATCCTTGGCGACGGCGCCTTCCCAAGTGCAGGCACCGCGACGCTATGGCTCGACGCCGACTCCAACGGCATCTTCGGCACAGCGGGTGATACTCAAATCGCGTCCGGCAGTCTGGATTCTCTGGGCGCCTATGCGATGGAGAACGTCTCGCTCCAGAACACAGCGGTTGTGATCGATGGTTGGGGCTGGGATGATCCCGAGATCGATGTGATCGGCGGAACGATTAACGGCTGGGGCTGGGACGATCCCGAGATCGACGAGGTTGTCGTACCAATTCGCAAGGTTGGCGCCAGCAGTGCCGAGATCGACTGGGGCTTCGGCGACGATGAAATCGATTGGGGCTTCGGCGACGACGAGATCGACGCTTCTTCGTCCAACTGAGCGAGCAGAATTCCGAGGATCCGCAAGCCGCTCAACGTCAAGCACGTTGAGCGGCTTACGGCGCTTAGTCGACTCGATGCGGTCTCGCCTGCGCGAACGGACCGAACCCGCAGCCCCTAACGCTGGTAGACTTTCGCAATGCATGCCCTTGTCTACTCTGAATTCGTAGCGTCCCGGCTTAGGAACGGACGCACGGACCTATCCGAGCTCGAATCGGACGAGACTCGATTCCGTCAAAACGTTCAAGCGTGTGTGGCCGCCAACAATGGGATCATGTTCGAGGATCCGTCCAGAACGCGCCCTATCATGGATGCGCGATCGTTCACTCAGGCCGCTCGATTCCAGAATATGAAGGAAGCGCTGAAGGCCGCGATCGAGCTCATCAACCTATATCCTGAGGTAGTGCCTCTCGAGCCTGGAGAGTGGCGCTCCCCCGGATTGCGTGTGGCTGTCGATCGGAACGACGACGAGCTCGGTGACGCACCGTGGCGCGATCCACTGCGTCTGGTCAGGGAGCTGTGTGCGACAGCGCCTGCCGGCAAGGTTCTGATCAGCAATCGAGCGGTCGACGGTATCCGCAGGTCACTGCCGGCAAGGACGAGGATCGAGTCGGTCGGCAATCTGCGCTTGCGCGACCTCATGCCAAGGACTGAAGTATATCGGCTGACACAGGATACACTCGGCGCGGACCAGCCGGAGCTCCACACTTTGGACTCGATCCCGAACAATTTGCCGATGTTCGGCAATCGGTTCGTCGGCCGGGCGATTGAGCGACGCGAGGTCCGGCTCCTACTGAAGGCGCATCGATTGGTCTCCATCGTCGGGGCCAGCGGGCTTGGCAAGACCCGGCTAGCCCTTCAGACCGCCGCCGAAATCGCGCCTGAATACCCGGCCGGTGTATGGCTGGTCGAGTTGGCGGAATTGGACGACCCGGATCTGATCCCAGAGGCGATCGCGGGAGCGATGGGGCTGAAGCCTACGGGTCGCGCAGACCGTCTCCAGTCTGTCATCGGCGCCGTTAGGAACAAGCACGCGCTCATCTTGATCGAGAATTGCGAGCATCTGATAGGCCGCGGCGCGAGCATCGTCAGGCGTTTGCTCCTGGAGTGTCCCAACCTGCGGATTATGGCGACCAGTATCCAAGCGCTGGACGTCGACGATGAGCACTTGTACGAACTTCCGGCCCTCGCTCTCCCGATAGATAGTGAGCTTGAAGCGGACAACGTCCCGGATACCCTGGCGCTATTCGCGATTCGGGCATTCGAGCGCGGAGCGCCGATCCGATTGGACTCCGAAACGCTCAAGCATGCTGCTGCCCTCTGCCACCTTCTCGAGGGGAATCCTCTCGCTATCGAACTCGCAGCCGCTCGTGCCACCGAGTTGGAGATCCCAGAACTACATGCCCGTGTTCGTGAGAGATTTGAGGCGCTCGGCGAGATTGCCGATCCTACTCACCCGCGCATGCGTTCCCTCCAGGCGGCTATCGACTGGAGCATCCACTTACTCAGCCCCCGGGGGCAGGCGCTCTTCCGCCGCTTCTCGGTCTTCCGCGGCGGCGCCACCACGGAGGCCGTGCGAGCCATAACGGCAAACGACGATCTCCCAGTGGAATCGATCCAGGGCACCGTTGATGAATTGGTTGCCAAACATCTGATCACCAAGCAATACACCGACGTGGGCGAGCGGGTGATCATGCTCGCTTCCCTGCGCGCACATGCAGCCGGATTATTGGAGAGCATCGGTAACAGGGAAAAATACCGCGAACGGCACGCGGAATACTTTGCCCATGAGGTCGCTGAAGTGGCGCCGATGCTCAACGGACCGGAGCAGCTCGCGGTCCTGCGCTATCTTCGATCGGAGCTCGGTAACATCAGAGCCGCGCTGGAGTTCTTGCTCGAAACGCGCGAACTGGAAGCAGGATTGCGGATGGCGGCATCACTTCGGCGCTTCTGGGCGACGTCGGGTTTCTTCGGCGAAGGGCGCCGAGTTGTATCGCGCCTCCTCGCTACGGAAGGCAGCGAACAAGCATCCGACGGCGCGCTCGCAGCTGCATTGTTCTGCCTGGGTTCGCTGGAAACCCGCCTCTCCGACTTCGAGGCGGCGGAAGAGCACATTCGGGATGCTCTGGAACGAGCTGGGCGCGTGGGCGATGAGTCGGTGACGGCAAAGGCGCACAATGCACTTGGGCGCATCGCCTGGCGAAGAGGGAAGGTCGAAGTCGCGCGCGAGCATTACGAGGCCGCTCTTGCGCTCCTCGAAAAGCTGGATCACCCGGTTGGCATTGCCACTGCCCAGAACAACTTGGCGCTCACGGATCTCTGGTTCGGCGAGTATTCGCAGGCACGCGAGCGATTGGAACGGAGCCTAGATATCGCACACGAGGTCGGTAATCAGCGCGGAATCGCAGAATCTCTCAACAATTTGGCCGGCGTGGTGGAGATCCAAGGCGACTATAGAGCGTCGCGCGCCCTGGTAGCCGAGTGTCTCGCCGTGCTCCAACGGGTCGAGGACCGGCGCCGAACGCCGATGGCCATCAACAATCTTGCGCATATCGCTCTGCGTCAGGGCCGGATCCAAGACGCACGCGATCTGTGCGACGAAGCCTTGAGGCAGCAACGCGAATTCGGGGACACAAGCGGAATTGCACTTTCGTCGATCGAGCGAGGCTTGATCGCGCTTGACTGCGGCGAGACCGACGAGGCCGAAGTCGATTTCGAACTCGCGTGGGAGATGAGCCATGAAACCGGCGAGCGTCGCCTGACCATGTCCGCCCGCCACGGCCTGAGCGAGGTCGCACGGCGCCGCGGCGACCTTTATTCCGCGCGGCACGCGCTCGACGAAGCGCTGTCCGTTGCCCGCTCCATGCCCGACCACCTCGAGACTTCGCGCTATCTTTGTTCGCTGGGCCGGCTTGAGCTCGATTGCGGCCGCTTAGCCGCAGCGCACAAAGAGCTGGCCGAAAGCCTCGAATTGCGCCAACAGATCGGAAACAGGCGCGGAATAGCCGAAACGCTGGAGGTAATGGCTCGCGCGGTCGACAGCCCGGAGCTTGCCGCGACTGTGCTCGGGGCGGCGAGCGCGGGGCGCGCCGAGATCGGGGCGCCGCTGCCTCGGTCCGAGGTAGCGGACGTCGAGAGCGCGTTGGAGGGACTTCGCTCGCGTCTTGGACAAACGACCTTCGACCGCGCATTCGCTGAAGGCGAGGCGCGCTCTCTGTTCGAGATGGCCGATGAGGTGCTTGCGGCTGTCCGACCGCACTAGTGCACCGCTACCATGAAAAGCTTATGGGATTCATGGTGACGGTGTACTAGTTGCGATCGGCGACGCCGGGTTAGAATGATGGTCAGAGCTTGAACTCACTGCCACTGTCAGCGTTCGAAGGTAGATTCATTGGCGACATATTCATTTGATGAAGGAGAACGTCGTGCGCCGTAACCGAATCAATTCCGTGGTGGCGATCGTCGTCCCCGCACTCGCTTCCATGTTGTGGCAATTCCAAGCGCCTTCGGCACAAGGTCGGGCCGACCAGGCAGCCGACGCGGTGACTTGGACTATAGAACCGCTCGACACCGGGCGCTGGGCATCCATCGCCATGGCCGGCGACGGCACGGCTCATGTCGCTTACTACCGAGGTGCTGCGCTTGCGGTCACCCATGCCGCCAAGCCGTCAGGCGGGGTATGGACGATGTCGCCGATCGGCGGCAACGGGTCGGCTGATACGGGAACCTCGATCGGGACCGGTCCCGACGGTGATCCGCGCGTCGCCTTCGGCGATGCGTCGGGCCGAATAATGTTCGCCGCGCCGGTTGGGACGGAGTGGGAGCGGGAAGCGGTAGAGAACGCCGGCGCTCGCGGCACAGACGTTTCTCTTGACGTCGACATCGTCGGGCAAGCGATCATCGGCTACTACATCTCGGTCAACCAGGACTTCAAGGTAATGGCCGGCCCTGACGACGGCTTCCGTCAGGTCAGGCGTATCTCCTTGGGCGACGTGGGCCGGAAAGGCGCGGTGGCAGCGGCCGCCGAGGGCGCCTATCACGCTGTATATCAGGACACTTCGAATCGGCGCTTGATGTACGAAAGCAGCGGCCGCGAAGGCGTCAATGAGACGGTGGCGGTCGTCGAGATCGAGGGGCAAGCCTCGATCGACGTAAGTTCAGCCAACGTGCCCCACATCGCCTACGTCACTGGCACCCAGCTTAGACATGCCCGCAGGGTCGACGGTACTTGGATCATCGAAACCATCGCCGAAGGGGCAGGGGCTAAATCGGTCGGCAGCATCCGGGTCGATGCCGAAGGCAGAGAGCATGTGGTCTTCCACGATGCCGGCGCGAGCGCAGTACGTTACGCGCGCCGTGAAGGCGCAGGCTGGCAGATCGACGACGTCGAAGCCGCCGGGTCGGCGCCTGTCCGATCCTCCCTTGCGCTCGACACGAACGGCAATCCGCACGTAGTTTGGGGTCCCGACGCCGGCGGTCCGATCCGCAATGCGGCCGGCAGGCTCGGTGCGGCGACGCCGTCCGCAACCCCTTCCTCCGCGCCAAGTGTGACCTCGATCCCGCCGTTCCGCCGCCCGACCGCGACGCCGGGCGATGGCACGCCAACCGAGGCGCCGGCCACAAACTCCCCGCCACCGTCGGCGACGAACGCGCCGCGCCCGACAATTGATCCCGGCGAAATCGCTGGGCGAATCTTCCTTCCCCTCGTCTTCAAGCAGCATACGCTTCCGCGCTGAGGGCTTGACACGGGCGAAGCGCGTTTGACGAAGCGGGCTCGACCAAGCGCGTTCATTGTTCGCTCGCAGAGTGCGCATCGGCTACGGTGTTAAGGCCCCTGGCCCTGGAGGTCGAGCGATGGCGAACGTGCATGTGGTCACCGAAAGCCTTGCCTGCCTGCCGCACGAAGCTGATGTCAACTACGCGATCCGAGTCGTCGAGCATCGCCTGAACGGTCCCGACGGACCGTTTACTTTGGACGCGCTCCTGGGGTGGCTTTCGACGGTGCTCCCTGGCGACATTCAACCTGCGCGACCCGATTCGGCCGCGTTTGCAGAGGTCTTCGAGGAGCTTCTTCATTGGGGCGTGGAAATCGTCTCGATCCACCCGCCGACGGGCATGGGCGGATGCGCGGAGGCCGCGCGACAAGCGGCGCGTTCAGCGGGCCCCGATGCGCCAATAAGCGTTGTAGAAACCGGTTGCGTGGGTCCGTCGCTAGGTCTGGTCGCCTTTACGGCGGCGGTGGCCGGCGACTCGGTGGATCGCGATTCGGTGGCCGCGCTCGCCTCCACGGTAGCCGCTCGCGTGCGCCAAGTCTTCGTCTCGACGCAGCCGGGTTACCTCGCGCAGCGCGGGTACGACATGCCTGCGGGCGCGAGCGACGACGAAGCCCACGTGTTCGAGCTTGTCGACGGCCAACTTCGGCTTGTCGGTACCGTTCGCCCGGCGGCAGACGCCCTTCGAATCGCCTACGAGCGGATTAGCGCGGGCGTTCGCGAGTTCGGAACGCTTCACGTGGCTTTCGCCAGCGCCGGCGCCGATGCCGAGGTCGCCGCGCTCGCGACGTTCCTCGGGACGCGACTCCAGCCCGCGGAGTCATGGATCGGTGCATGCGATCCTGCACTCGCGCTCGAACTGGGACGGGGGTCGTACTCTGTGGCGGCTTGGGAGGGCGAAGAGGAGGAGTAGCTTTCGGACGCTGCCTTCCGATCAGAGCGACGTCGGCAGCTTTCGCGAAACCTCTTCCCCGCGCACCGCGGCCGCCAGCGCTTCCCGATCATCCCACGGGTGTTCAGCCTCCCCAAAACACATGCTCTGCTCGTGGCCCTTTCCGCAAACGATGACGAGGTCGCCGGGCCGGGCCAACGCGCAAGCCCGCAAGATGGCGGCGCCGCGGTCGGGAACGCGTGCGAAGACGTGGACGCCCGAAGTCGTGGGACCGAGTTCGCCGACAAAACTGCCGGCCGATTCGCGCTCCGACATCGCTTGCGCTGACGGCGTCGATTCGACTGG